>JAHZHC010000021.1 GCA_019420505.1 Ruminococcus sp. | reverse complement strand
CTGTGACCCTCTGCTTGTAAGGCAGATGCTCTCCCAGCTGAGCTATGCTCCCACTAATTTGATTGTGTTCAACAACATAAATTATTATACTCTATTTATATGCATTTGTCAAGAACTTTTTTACTGTTCTACATTTATTACAATTTATTTCAATAAAAGAGCACATAAAATGACAGCTTGCACAATCAAAATCATTTATCCCAAACGAAGCATTTCGTCAATACACACTCTTGAAGCATTTATTTCTTCATCAGTCATTTCTATTTCAAAACCGCCGCCGCAATTAATTCCCTCACAGCTTTGAAGAACATCCATAAGCGTTGTCATTTTCATATTCGGACACAGGATCTTTTTAGATAATATATAAAACTTTTTATCAGGAACTTCATACTGAAGATGTTCAGCGATACTAATTTCTGTTCCTATTATAAACTCCTTAGCATCAGACTTTTTAGCAAAATCCATAATACCCGAAGTTGAACCAACATAATCAGCTCTTTCTGCTACTGCCGGAATACATTCCGGATGTACCAGAACCAAGGCATCAGGATGCTTTTCTTTCGCACATTCCAGATCCTCAAGGGTGACCGAAGCATGAACAGGACAGCCTCCCTGAAGCAGCTTTATATCCTTTTCCGGCACTGCTTTCTGTACAAAGCTTCCCAGATTACAGTCAGGAATGAAAAGAATTTTATCATCTTCCATTGCTTTCACTATTTTAACTGCTGAAGATGAAGTCACACATACATCGCAGACGCTTTTTAGCTTCGCTGTTGTATTTATGTAAGCAACCACTTTACGTTCAGGATCTTGTGCTTTTATTGCTTCAATCATCTCAGGCTCCATCTGCTCTGCCATAGGACAGCCCGCCTCAGGATTAGCAAGATATACTTTCTTTTCAGGAGAAAGCATCTTTGCGGTTTCTGCCATAAAATGAACTCCGCAAAACAGAATATTAGCATTTGGAGCCGTCTGCGCCATTCGGCTAAGCTGAAATGAATCTCCTACAAAATCAGCAATTTCAACAATTTCTCTTGCCTGATAGCTATGAGTAAGAATACATATATCCTTTTCTTTTTTAAGCTTAATTATTCTTTCCTGAACGTCCTTTATCATCATATCACCTTTTTCATGAAAAATTATACTGTTATTTAAAGCGGTCAACTAATCTTGTAATTAATCAATATTCAACATAAAATTTAAATTTCGGATTTCCATCAGAATCCTTACCTGCTGACTCTGCATGCGTAATTGTAATAGAAGTTTCAGGCAAAGACAAGCTTCCGTCAGAACCATGTTCACGGTTGATTTTTAAGAAATCCTCAACAACATTCATACCCTGAGTAACCTTACCGAAAGCCGCATACTGGCCGTCCATAAACTTACAATTATCATCATAGCAGATAAAGAACTTACTATTTGCACTATTAGGATCACTTGGAAGTCTGTCCATTGAAACAGTGCCTTTGGTATGCGACAATCTGTTATCTACACCGTTTTGCATAAACTCGCCTTTTATATTGCTTGTCGAACCGCCGGAACCATCATTGTTCGGATCTCCCGTTTCAGCAAAAAAGTTTTTTATAACACGATAAAATTTTAGTCCGTTATAAAATCCGCTATTGACAAGCTTCTCAAAGTTTTTGCAAGTTAGCGGGGCTTGATCAGGATAAACCGTAATAACAAAAGCTTTTTCTTTTCCAACCGGTGTAACATTTGTTCCATTACCTGAATTTCCACTGTTATCAGGTCTGCTGTTAATTTCTCCGTTTCCGGCCTTGCTGCTGTCATCAGTAGAATCATTTCCGTTTTTACTGTCTGAACCTGTGACTTCGTTATTCCCTCCGCCGTTACTGTTTGAACCGCCTGATGAATCCTTATCCACTTTAATTCCACTGCTCATTTCAAAAATTTGCACCAGGATCTTATTTAATTCTGATCCTTCGCTGTTCGTTAAATTTCCATTGCTCCCGGTTTGCATTGAACCTTTATTTCCCACACTGTCATCAGATATATTATTTTTATCTGATGTTAATGCATCTCCTCCGGATTCTTTACTATTTACATTTTCATCTGCAGCATCCGAATCATTTGAATCAGACGAAACAGAAGAATTTAAATAGGAAGAAGACGAATCTTTATCTTTTACATCTTTTCCGCAGGACGATACAAGCACGACTACAAAAACCATACATACAATAAACGAAAATATTTTCTTCATATTTTTCATTCAGAATCTATCCTTTCCGACTTCTTACACATTATCATTTTGTTGATTTTTTAAAGCTAAAACGTGCTGTCAATATATTAATTTTATTATACACCCCGTCGATATATTTGTCAATCGCTGCTGTCAAGTATGAAATGCCACTGTTTATCCCTGAACTCTTGTGTGGCATAAGCTATTCCCACTCTTGTGTCGGTATGATAGTTATGTTTTATTCCGTCATCTTCTATCCAAATCTGAGGATTTTCAACAAGCGTCTGTAAATTCTGTTCACCTGTAACACCTAATGCTTTAGTCAGCTTTGCAGGTCCGTTCAGATTCTCTCCCGCACGAAAGAGCACAGCTTGGGGTTTTCCTTCCTCGCCTGTGACCACGTTCATCAGCCAATGCATTCCATAGCAAAGATAAACATACATCACACCGCTTTTACCATAAAGCACCTCCGTGCGTTTTGTTCTTCCCTTATGAGCGTGACAGGCTGTATCTTCTTCGCCGCAATAGGCCTCTGTTTCGGTAATTCTAACCCTGACTTCCTCGCCTTTAATTTTTGAAACGATTATCTTCCCAACCAAATCCTTAGCTACGTCAAGAACATCTCTTTTATAAAATTTTTCATCTAATTTATTCATTTTCACACATCCCAACCGTAATTATACTAATATTATATAATAATATATAATTTTTTTCAACTAAAAAAGCCTTCCTGTTTTGGAAAGCTTTCTTGCTGTTTTATCATTTGTCTTTCTGAATATCATACAGATTTTTTTACATCGGTTTATCATTTTTTCAATTTCAACTTTTCAATTAAATCCTCATCAGGTGTTACGAACAACGTCTTATTATTTGTAAATATAACCATTCCGGGTTTTGAACCGGCAGGCTTTTTAACATTTTTTATTAATGTATAATCTACGGGAACCTGTGATGAGTTTTTTGCTTTTGAATGATAAGCAGCAATTACCGCAGCTTCAAAAATGGTTGTTTCAGGCGGCTGTTCTCCATGACAGGAGATAACGGTATGCGAACCTGTAATGTTTTTTGTATGAAACCATATGTCTGTTTTTTCAGAATCCTTGCATGTCAGTTTATCATTTTGCTTATTATTTCTTCCCACTTTTATTTCAAATCCGTCAGACGAAATAAATCTTATCGGCGGAAGTCCTTTGGGCGGCTTGCCCTTTATTTTTGAATGCTTGATATATCCCTGTTCTGCCAACTCAGTACGAAGCTCAGCAATATCGCCTTCAGTCGTGGCTCTTGTAAGAGAATCAAAAACCGAGTCAATATACTCTGTCTCCAACTCTCCTTCCTTTATCAGTCCGGTAAGCATTTTTTCAGCAGTATCAGCTTTTCGGTATTCTTTATAATATTTCTGTGCATTCTGTGACGGAGTGAGTCTTTTATCCATAGGAATAGTAATCTCAGGCAAATTCGGATCATAATAATCCTGTACCTTTGCTTCACTTTGACCTTTTTCTAAATTATATAAATTTGCCATAAGCAAATCACCGTATTTTTTTAATCTATCACGCTGTGCACAGTCTTTCAATTCCTCACGCTGGTTTGCTGTACGTCTTGAAATACGCTCTGACGTATTAACCAGAAGCTTAAACAGATCCTGCGCCTTCTGCTTCATTCTTGCGATGCTGTCCCTTTCAGAATAGAAATAATCAAGCACCTCACAAGGTGAGTCAAATTCTTTAGTAATCATCAGATTTCCATATTGTGATATGTCTGTAAAACAGAAATCCTTCAGAAGTCCCTCCCTGTTTTTAAGCACAATATATTTATTACTTCCCGATTTTAAACTTTCTGATGTCTTTTTCAGATAAAAAGCTAATCTATCGAAATGCTCCTCCGTCATGTTTTCCACAATAATTTCACTGCCCTTTGCGGCATAGAATTCCGCTTCACGGGCAAAAACCGGAGATATTCCTTCAATTGTTTTCATCAGTGCTTTAGGCAGACTTTGATGCGGGTAGCTTTTAACAGCTTCGCAGATTTCTCTGCTTTCATCATCCAGAAGTGACATCCGATTATCCCTTGGAGGTAATGTATAAGTTATTCCGGGAAGTACAATTCTCACTGCTGACATATCCTGTCCTACACGTTTTATACTGTCAACTATTTTATTTTCAGAATTTATGAGTATTAAATTTGAGTGTCTCCCCATAATCTCCATGGCAAGAGTGAACCGGCATATATCTCCCATTTCGTTTGCCGAATCAAAATCGAAATAAAGAATCCGCTCAAACCCATCCTGTCTAATATTAATCAGCTTACCCGAAGAAAGATGCTTTCTCATAAACATACAGAACATAGGAGGCGTTTTAGGGTTTTCAATATCAACCTTTGTTATGTGTACTCTTGCAGTACCTGCACCTGTATTAAACAACAGCCTATGCGATCCCTCCCGGGTTCTTATAGTAAAGAGTATTTCCTCCCTTGAAGGCTGATGTATTTTCTCCACACGCCCGCCCACCAGGGGCATCAGACGCTCTTTTACCAATCTCAAGAAAATTCCGTCCAAAGCCATTTCTGCGTCATTCCTTTCGGATAATAAAAATTAAATTTCGTATGCTGTTATGTCTTTATTTGAATCAGCAGTATAAATATCCAGCATAGGATATTTCTTAGTCAGCTTGTTTTTTACAAATTCAAAAAAAATGTTTTCGGTATAATAATGTCCAGCGTCCATAAGGCATATGTCATTGTTATAGGCATCAATAAAAACGTCATGCTTGATATCACCCGTGATATATGCATCAATTTCTTTGTTTATTGCAAATGGAAGAAAGCTTCCTCCGCTTCCTGAACACACCGCTATTCTTTTTATCGGCTTTTCAGTATCCACATATCTTACAACTTTATTGCCTAAGGACTTTTTTACTTTTTCCGCAAGCGCCTTCGGCATATATTCCTCTTTACAATCACAGACATATCCGATTGAAACACCGTTTTCCTCCGCAAGCGGTTCAATAGGAACAAGCCCCAGCTTTTGACAAAGAATATCATTCATTCCGCCTTTAGCGATATCAAAATTGGTGTGCATACAAATTGCATTAATATCATTTTTAGAAAGAATAACAGCCGGATTATCAGGGCTCAGATTTTTAAGCCCTGTAAAAATAACCGGATGGTGAGAAATAACCAAGTCAAATCCATTTTCCGCCGCTTCCTCAGCCACACTTTTCGTTATATCAAGAGCAAGTAAAATTCTATTTACTTCTTTTCCACCGCTTCCCACAATAATTCCGCTGTTATCATAGCTTTCCTGCATCGAAAACGGAGCAATTTTATTGATCACTTCATATATATCATTAACTGTCGTCATATTAAATACCCCTCAGCAATATTTCTGATGATTTAATTAGCATTTCGCCTTCATCTTTTTTGTCCGCAGATTTAAGCATACCCAATCCGGCTGTTTTAAGACGCTGAGCCTGTCGTTGAAGGTATGCCGCACCGCATTCATCATCAGCATTTACACGTCCTCCATATAAGTATCTGTTATCGCACAGATAGTACGGTTTAATGCCTGTAAATGAAGCCTGCATGACCGAATAAACAAATCCTCCGTCTTCACAGGCAAGCTCCTTTTCCACTGAAAAATTGTTATCAAAAAGCCATTTTCTAAGAATATGACTTTTAGACATAGGCTGTAAAACAAGATTTACGGAATTCCCCTTAACTTTTAGCCATGAACACTTGTCCAAAAGCTTAACAATAAGCTCTCCGCCCATTCCTGCCATAATAACATCAGTAACTCCGTCACTTTTTACATCATCCAAGCCATCTGAAAGAACAACCTCTACCTTTTCTCCATATCCTGACTTTTGAACAGTTTTTCTGGCTGCATTCAGAGGCTTTTCGTTTACATCACAGGCAATAACCTTATCGCATATTCCTTCTGAAATCAGATATACAGAAAGATAACCATGATCAGTTCCCACATCCACTGCCTTTTTTCCCTTAACTAACTTTGCACAGGTCAGTAATCTATTATCCGTCATAAATCGGTTCTCCCTTTTGAGATATTTCTTTTATCTGAAATTCTGAATGGCGTAATTGAATTAAAATCTAATGAAAACAATCATTAAAAAGAAACGCTGTCCGAACCCGAACAGCGTTTAAATTCCATATAAACGAACTGCATTACTCACCGATATGAGCATTAAGCTTTTCAACAAGCTCGTTTACGTCAACGCCATGAACCATACAAGCCTGTTCCAATGACTCGCCTCTTGATGACGGACAATGAAGACAGTGCATTCCCATTTCCATGAAATACTCTGCTGTTGATGCATCATAATCCAATATATCTCCGATAATCGTGTCGTTTGTCACTTTAAAAGCCATTTAAAACACTCCTTTTTTATAACATAAAATTAACTTCACATTAATATTATAACCAATTCCGCACAAAATTGCAATAGCTTTTTAAAAACAAAAAAGAAAGCTGCTCCGTCGGGAACAGCTTTACGGTCATTAACCTTCTTCTTTCATCTTTGCAAAGCACTCGCTGCAATAAACAGGTCTGTCCTCTCTTGGTCTGAAAGGAATTACTGCTTCGCCGCCGCAAGCTGCACAAGTTGCTGTATATGTCTGTCTTTCAGCTTTTGACGCATTCTTTCTTGCGTCACGGCAAGCCTTACATCTCTGAGGCTCATTCTCAAAGCCTTTTTCTGCATAAAATTCCTGCTCGCCTGCTGTAAATACGAACTCGTTTCCGCATTCTTTGCACACTAATGTCTTGTCTTCGTACATGTTTTTTACCTCACTAAAAATAAATTGTGCCCAGCTGGATTTGCACCAACACCTTTGCTCTTTTACAGCAACGCTCTGCTATTAAGCTACATGGCCATACAATGCTTTTATTCACGACCCGATCTCAAAACTGATTTTAATTTTCGTCTTACCCTCTGCATTGCATTGTCCACTGTCTTAAGCGGCACATTTAAATCTAATGCTATCTGGTTATAAGCCAAACCTGTTAAAAACAATTGAAATACCCGCCATTCCTGCTCAGAAAGTGCAGAAATAATTTTATCATAAATTTCTTCCAGCCGTTCTCTCTCTACCACAATATTTTCGGGAGTATCCGAAGGGTCATGAATATCCGCCTCGGGTATCTCTCCGCCCTCCCCTTTAACAATAGTGGTTCTCTTATATAAAGCTGAAAGCATTTTATTTCTTATGCAAACGTTTGCGTAGGTTGAAAACTTAACGTCCCTGCTTTTATCATAAGTGTCAACAGCACTGAGAAGACCCATAAAACCTTCCTGTGCCAAATCCTCACACATTTCAGGTGAATATTTTCTTGCTCTTGCTTCAATTGAACAAATATATCTTGTAATCAGTTCCGCCGCTGCGTTTTTGTTCTTTTTAGCTGTTAATGCTAAAAGCTCGTCGGAATAATCTGAAAAAGCAAATAAATTTTCCTTTTCCACAACTTCTAATTCACCATCCGAATACATTTACATATTTTATATAATAACACAAACTCCAAACATTGTCAAGTAAAATTAACGCTTATCAATATTTTTGTAACAACCTACATATTAGCGTTACCCGTCATGGTAATATTGCATAATATCTCCGCCGATTTATATGAACAACTGCAATTTAAACCTCGCTGAATTCTTTTCTTCCATTTTCAAATATATCACCGCCGAAGCAATCGTTGGCCACTACAAGCGGAAAATCTTCTACATATAATTTTTTTACCGACTCACATCCTAAATCTTCAAAAGCTATTACCTCGCAGGATTTGATACAATTACTTGCTAACGCACCGCATCCGCCGACAGCACAAAGATAGATTGCCTTATTTCTTACAATTGCTTCCCTGACTTCTTTTGAACGTTCGCCTTTCCCTATCATTCCGCCAAGTCCCAGATCAAGAAACCTCGGAGCAAATCTATCCATTCGTCCGGATGTTGTCGGACCGCATGAACCGATAGCCTTTCCCTCCGGTGCAGGAGTCGGACCGGCATAGTAAATAACTGCATCAGTCAGATCATAAGGCAGTTCCTTTCCCTCGTCAATCAACGCATTTATTCTTTTATGGGCTGCATCACGTGAAGTATATACAACTCCCGTAAGAAAGATTTTATCACCGCACCTGAATTCACCGGCACGTTTCTTTAATTCCTGTGCATTACACTTAAACATTTTTGACATCTGTTATTTCTCCTTAATTTTCCCGGCAGAAAAATCAGCCTTTATTTTATCAGTTAAAACTTTAATCAAACAACCTGAAAAACAGCATATAAATACATTCATGATCATTTGCAAAACTAATGGTGTATTTATTTTCATATATAAAGCATGTGCTTTCCAAAACCACATCATTTGTAAACACATGATATACCAAGTTGACTGTCCTATAAGTCCGAATATTTTATGAAAAACATTATTAAGCTTCCAGTATCTTAGCTTCTTAATAATGCAATAAAAAATCGGATATATGTATAATAATGAAAATACATTTGAATTTTCCCACGGACTATATTTATAAATCCTTTTTATATGACTAAAATTCATATAAAAACCAAGATATAGTGCTCCTATTAAAAAAGAAATTATTAAATTTTTGGTCTTTATATTTTTATCTCCCATTATGAAAGTATAGCATCCCATACTAAGCAGTGCAATATACCTTACTGCACAAATCCTATAAATATAAAGCGGGATTGGAAACATATATAAACTGATTTCTATTAAAATATCAATTACTATTAAAGACAGTACCCCCCCTCGTTGGAATTTTATTACAATTGCATATATCAAGGGGAATATAAAAAGCATTTGTAAAACGATCCAAAAATAATACGATCCATCTCCAAATACAGCAAATATAAATGATTTTATACCAAACCACAAATTCAAATCAGCACCACTTATTCTCTGAAATACAAGCCAGATAGTGTACACTATTAAAATTGGCATACCAAGATTTAATATCTTATAAGCAAATTTTGGCATACTGTACCAACCCAAAAGGCTATCTCGTTTTGAAATTGATTTAGCAAAATTATAACCGGATGTTAATATAAATATCGGAACTGCCATTCGTAATACAAACACCATAAAGAAACTGTTTTTCATTTCATAAGGTACAGAATGATTTAAAATCACTGCAATAATTGCAAAGGCCTTTAAGTAGTCAATTACATATATCCTTTTAGATTGATCCAGCATTACTTAGATTGTCCTTTCTGAAAATATTCTATAAAGCCATTATCACATCATAATAAATAATTGGATAAAACTAAAAAAGCGAACCATTTAACGGTTCGCCTTTAAAATCTGATAATAATTATTTATTCTTAAAAATATTAAAAATATCATCATAATAATTTGGATTATCAGCGGCCTTAACTCCTGCCTTATGCATAGCCTCAGCGTCAGCCTGTGCATTCTGTGCAGAATAGTTTGCAGAAAGTGATGCTCTCTTAGCAGCCATAGGTTTTCCGCCGTTACCGTCAAAATCTGCTGCAATAACAGTTACATAAACCTCGTCATTAGCATTTGAATCATAACCGTTACCGAAGATAATTTCAGCGTCCGGATCAACAGCTTCAGTAATTGCATTAGTCAATGCATCAATTTCATCAACAACAATATCCTCAGACATTGTGATATTAACAAGCAGTCTCTTTGCACCCTTAATTGAAGTTTCAAGAAGATCGCTAGAAATAACCTGTGAAACAACATCCTGAACCTTATCCTTGCCTGTGCCATGACCGATAGCCATATGAGCAAATCCTGCATTCTTTATGATTGTAGTAATATCAGCAAAATCAACGTTGATATCATCATGTCTTGTGATAATTTCAGCAATGGAAATAACGTCGGTCTTAAGTACTTCATCAGCAAGAGTATATGACTGACGCATCGTCAGCTTCTGATCTCCCGTAAGAAGATTCTGGTTAGGGATTACGATAAGAGCGTCAACGTGCTCAAGAAGCTGTTCAATACCCTTTTCAGCCTTTTCCATTTTCTTAGGGCCTTCAAAGTTAAAAGGCTTTGTAACAACTGCAACAGTAAGCTTTTCCATCTCTTGTGCAATCTGAGCAACAACAGGAGCAGCTCCTGTACCTGTTCCGCCGCCCATTCCGGCAGTAACGAATACCATATCAGCGTCCTTGATTACTTCAGCAATTTCTTCTTTGCTTTCCTGTGCGGATGCTTCGCCGATTTCAGGCTTTGCACCGGCACCCAATCCATGTGTAAGCTTAGCACCGATCTGTATTTTTTCAGTAGCTCTTGAATTTTTCAAAGCTTGAATATCAGTATTAATAGCAATATAATCAACATTACCTTCAATGCCGGCACAAGCAATACAATTAAGTGCGTTTCCGCCGCCGCCGCCGACGCCGATAACCTTAATTTTTGCTCCTTCCATTGGAGCTTCTACATATTCATATGACATTTGACATCCTCCTATTTTAGCTTTCTCCATTATTTCATATTATATTCCCGGCATAAAGCCTTTAAATTCATATAGAAATAGACATATTAATATATTATCACAAATACGACTAAATGTAAAGTAATTATATAAACTATCTCTTAATTTTATATTAACATTATATAAACGGCTAATTTACAATAAATAATTGCTGATTATACATAAATCCGCATTTTAAATTGATTTAACTAAAAAACGACCTAAAATGCTTGGATAATTTCAAATTAAATCATCTGAAAATAATTTTGCAAAATCATTCAGTATTATATCACTGCCAACCGTTATACTCACCGTTTTCATCAATTACCTCTTGCGGTTCGTTATAACCGGTATCAGTAGTCACCGCAGCATTTTCACCGTTATTCTCGGGTTCACTTACCGAATTTTCAGATCCGGACTCATCCTTTGACGCTTTTGACGAATCATTATCGGGAATTGCTGAAATACCGCTGTTGACTCCGTTATATCTTAGCGTTCCCTTGAAATTATCAGAAAGCTTTTCATCAATTACAGCTTTTATATATTTCAGCTTATAATCCATGTCCACAGAGCTTCCTATAAAAATTTTGATTTTCCCATTATAATTTAAAGTAATATCAGTTCTGTCAGTAAGATCAATGCTTGTTACCTTTGAAAATCCCAAAGTATCGATTTGTTCAATAAGGTCATTAAAAATCTTTGTTTTGAGCGTATCATCTGTTGCAAGCACATTTCCTGCCGTAAGGCTTTTCAATTCCAAACCTTTGACAAGAGGAATTCCTTTTGTCCTGCTGTTATTGCCGCATTCAAGAAGCTTACCGGACTTTGAAACCACATAATACTTACCGTTATACTCAATGTCAGCCGCCTTTTCAGCCTCGGTCACACTTACGATCAGCTTAGAAGGATATTTCTTTTTTACATTTACATCATCTACATAAACCAGATATTTTTTAAGCCTCTCAGCAATTACATCAGTGTCGGTTCTCATAAGGTTGCCTTCGCCCGATATGCCGCCGACCACAAGAATCTGTTCATTGGTATACAATGTAACTCCTTCGATCTGAACGTCTTCAGGCCTATATTTAAAAAACACCGTCATGCAAAGTATAAGCAATATAACAAAAGCCACGACCACAGCAATAGCATAATAAGCTCTCAGATTATTTCTTCGTTTTTTTCTGTTAACCTTAACTCGCTGACCGTTGATCGTTTTGTATTCTCCGGTGTCGTTATATGATTTTACAACATCTTTCATTTTTATCGTTCCTTTATATTAATGCCTTGATTCAGACCCTGCAAATTTTTGCACCTACTGAATTAAGCTGTTTTTCTATGTCCTCATATCCTCTGTCAATTAATTTTATATTTGAAAGTACAGTTTCACCATCGGCTGCCAGCGCCGCAAGAACCAGTGCTGCTCCGCCTCTCAGATCGGTGGCTATCACATTTGCACCGAAAAGCTTCTTAACGCCCTCAACAACAGCAACCTTTCCTTCGACCTTTATATCTGCACCCATTCTCACGAGTTCGTCAACATGCCTGTATCTGTTTTCAAAAATATTCTCCACGATAACGCTTGTGCCCTGCGCCTTTGTCAGCGCCGCCATTACAATAGCCTGCGCATCAGTCGGAAATCCCGGATAAGGCATTGTTCTTATAGTTTTGACTGCCCTCAGGTTTTTCTTTGCTGTAAGATAAATATTATCATCATAGACAAAAACACCGCATCCCATTTGCTCAAAAATGGGCAGAACCGAGTCAATGTCCTGGGGTCTGCAATTTTTCAGAGAAATATCTCCACCCGTAACAGCCGCAGCGCCCAACAGCGTGCAGGCAACAATTCTGTCCGGCATAACGCTGTATTCACAGCTATGAAGCTCTCTTACCCCGGTTATATAAATAACACTTCCTCCGTGTCCGCTTATTCTTGCACCGCAAGCATTAAGAAAGCCTGCTAAATCAGATATTTCAGGCTCTCTTGCTGCATTGTAAATTACCGTGTCGCCTTTTGCCAGACAAGCCGCAAGCATTATATTCTCAGTAGCTCCCACGGAAGGAAACGATAAATTTATTTTAGCACCCTTAAGTCCTTTAGGACAAGTACAATCAAGAACGCCATATTCTTCTTTTATAATAACGCCCATTTGTTTAAGCGCTGAAATATGCATATCAATCGGACGTGGCCCAAGTTCGCATCCTCCGGGAAATGAAAGAGAACACTTCCCCAATCTCCCCAGAATCGCACCTAAAAATACAATAGATGATCTCATTTCACGCATTAATCCGTCAGGCACATAGCTTTTTGATATACATGAGGAGTTCACTGTAACAGTATTTCCCTCAAAGCTGCATGAACAGCCAAGACAGCTTAGAATCCTGCATGCCGCAAAAACATCTGAAAGCCTTGGACAATTATGTAATGTCACTTCGCCTTTTGACAGCACACAAGCCGAAAGCAACGGCAGTGCGCTGTTTTTTGCTCCCTGCACTGATATCTCACCATTAATTCGCTTTTCGCCTTCTATTCTAAGCCTTTGCATAAAGCTTCTCTCCCTTACAAAGAAATTCATAAAATATATTATGCATTTCCTGCAATATAGGTGAAAAAGCCTTACAATTTAATTAATATATCAGTCAATCACTAAGCTTTTACGCATTAATCAAAGGCTTTATAGCATTGTAAATTCTGTCATTAGTATCGCTTATATACAAGGCTGCTGCATTATCAGAAAGTTTTTTCAGCTTTTCAGGATTACTTATCAACTCGCTTATCTTATCGATAATAGTATTTTCTTTAAGCTCCTTCTCCTCAAAAACAAATCCTGCACCGGCATTCTGTAAAACCATGCCATTGTGATACTGATGATTTTCCGCTACCATTGGCGACGGAATTAAAATTGATCCCCTGCCTACTGCTTCCAGCTCCGCCAATGTACTTGCGCCGCATCTTGTAATAACAAGATCCGCCGCCGCCATACATAAAGGCATATTTATATATTCCTTAATCAGAAGCCGTTTATTGCTATTCACATTTATACCTTGCTCTTCAAGGCTTTCCACAAAATTTGAATATCCCGCATAGGTACCGTATGAGTGAATGTGATTTACTTTAACGTCATTATTCTGATACCACTTGAAAACCCTTGCCATATTTTCATTAAGCACTCTTGCTCCAAGACTTCCGCCTGAAGACAGAATACAGATTTCATTTTGATCAAAACCAAGCTCTTTTTTTGCTTCCGCCTTTGATTTCAATTCAAAAGCCTTTCTGATCGGAAGTCCCGTAACTACAGTTTTTGACATAACCGACTGTTCAAGATTTTTAGTTTCTTTGACAGTAAGCATGATTTTATCTGCTTTTTTTGAAAGCAGCTTAGTAGTAACACCTGCAAAAGCATTAGCCTCATGAATTGCAGTTTTTATACCCATTTGAGCAGCTTTTCTGACTACCGGACCCGAAACATAGCCTCCCGTACCGATAACCAGATCAGGCTTAAATTCTTTTATAATCCTCTTTGCCTGTTTGCCCGTACTGCATAAATAATAAAGAGCTTTTACATTTCTCTTAATATTCTGAGCATTAAGCTTACGCTGAAAGCCCTCTACCATAATCGGTTCAAATCGATAACCGTTTTCCGGAATCAGCTTTGCTTCCAGTTTATTAGGATTGCCCGCAAAACAAAATTCTGCGTCAGGATGATGTGATTTTATTATTTCAGCAATTGCAAGAGCGGGATTAATATGACCTGCTGTTCCTCCGCCTGCAAGTAACACTCTCAGCATTCAAATCTTTCCTCTCATATCAGGATTTAATAAAATTTATCTTGGAATATTGCTCTGTCTTGAAATATTCAGTAAAATACCTACCTCTGCAAGCTGAAGCATAAGCGCCGTACCTCCATAGCTGAAAAACGGCAGCGAAATACCCGTATTCGGAAATGCGTTGCAGGCAACAGCTATATTAAGAAGCGCCTGAGAACCTATCTGCATTACTATTCCTACAGCAAGAAGCATACCGAATCGGTCCTTGGCTCTGGACGCAATAAAAAAGCCTCTTATAATAAACATCAGAAACAGGAATATTACTACTAATGCTCCCACAAATCCAAGCTCTTCACAGATAACAGAAAAAATAAAGTCATTCTGTGATTCAGGCAAATAAAGATACTTTTGCCTTGATTCACCAAATCCCAGTCCGAATAACCCACCGGAACCAATCGCAAGAAGCCCCTGATAAGTCTGAGCCGTGTCGCCTCTTATATCAGATAACGGATCCTGCCAGCTTTGAAATCTTGTTGTGATATATGAAAACTTATCGCTTCCCGAGATAATAATTACAAGCACCAGAAGCAGCGCTGCCGCCGCTCCGCAGCCAATAAAAATCCAAAAAGCTTTTCTCGGAATACCGCTTACAAACATCATAGTGACGCCGATCAGAACAACAAGCATTACAGCAGAAATATGCCTCTGAAGCGCCAAAACTCCGCAAACAAGCACCAGAATTGCCGCAAACGGAACAATGCAGTATTTCATCTTCTTATATTTAGGAAAATTAACCGCCATTATGTATGCAAAAATTATGATGAAAGTAATCTTTAACATTTCTGATGGCTGGAACTGAATCGGTCCGATAACAAGCCATCGGTTTGCATCTGCTGTTGATGTTCCGAAAAAAGCAGTATAAAGCGTTATACCGAATGTAACGAAAAAAGAAGTATATGCTACTTTTGTATTCTGAAAGAAATGATAATCAAGCGTTGAAATTATCAGCATTGCAATCACGCCGACGCCTCCGAAAAGCGCCTGCCTTTTCAGATAATAATAACCGTCTCCCTGTTCATATATGCTTGTCGCATAGCTGGCGGAAAACATCATGGTTATCCCAAACACTAAAAGCACAAGAACCAGTATTAAAAAAGGTTTGTCTATTTCGCTTAAAATGAATCTGAAATTAAGGGATTTTCTCGCCTGAGCCACCGGCTGAGTCCGCTGCGGACGGCTGTGAACAATGCTCCCGTCACGTTGACGTCTTGAACCCTTATCTGCCAAAATGAAACCTCCTTTAAAAACTAAAATTTGTGCTGTATACTGTAAAAATCATACCTGCAATTCCGCCGATAACAGTTATGCAGGAAAATATAAATATTATTTTATAATCACTGAATCCTTTTTCTTTCCAATGATTATGAAGACTTACTCCCTTAAATATAAGTTTTTTTCTTTTTCTGAAAACAGAATATTGAATTAACGTACAAAAGCTGTCGATAAAAAAGCCTGCTCCGACCATAAAAATAAGCAAATGTAACTGAGAAACAACAGCTAAAGCGCTGATTAATCCTCCTAAAAGCAAAGCTCCCGATTCTCCGATATATATTTTAGACGGGGACATTCCCCAAAAAAGGAATCCCATAACTGCCGCTGCTGAAATATAGCCCAATGCACTGAGAAATAATTTATCTGATATATTTCCGCAAACTGCAAACACAAGGAAAAAAATCATCGCCGTTACCGCACAAAGACCGTCTGTTCCGTTTCTCGTGTCTTTTCCAAAGCAATCATGAAGCTTTACTGCATTTATTGTAATTGTCATACCGAATGCCGTTAACGGATAATAAAACAGTTTAAAATCCAAATAACCCAATCGGAACGGAAGAAGTATTGCCGTATCCGAATCTCCGCAAAAAATCTTAAGCCACAGCAGAAAACAAAAGCATATCATAAATTCGGTTATCAGTTTTATACCTGAACGCAAGCCCAATGCATTTTTTCTTACATCGCTAAACCAATCATCTATCAATCCTATCGCCATCAGCGATAAACTGAAAATAATAACCGAAATTATTTTTTGACCGTCATTGCCTGCACCTGTTTTCAGATTACTGCTTATAAAAGCAAAGCTTAGCACCGCTCCCATTATAAGAGAAATCGCAATAATAACTCCGCCGAATTTAGGTTCAGATCCGTCTTTTGTAAATCTGTCACCAATATATATGTCATACTTTCCTGTTTTAAACTTCCTGAAGCAGGGGATTAAAACTTTTCCGCAAACAAATCCCAGAACAGCTTCAATAGTAATTATAATAAGAACGTTACTCCAAGGCATTTACAACCTCTTCAAGCTTCATTCCTCTGCTGCCCTTAAACAGTACAGCGTCATTGGTATTTATATTATTCCTGAGATATTCCGTAAGCTTTTCCCGGCTTTCAAAATGCAGACATCTGCTGCTGTCAAACCCTTTTTTCAAAGCTCCGTCAATATAATATTTAGAATCATCGCCGAAACAAAGAAGCATATCTATCTTGGATTCAAAAACATATTCTCCCACAGTTCGGTGAAGCGTTTTGGATAGCTTTCCGAGTTCAAGCATATCTGCAAGCACACAGTATTTTCTGCCGCCTGTATTTGTGTTTGAAAGCACGTTTATTGCGGCTTTCATCGAATCGGGAGAAGCGTTATAGCAATCTATAATAAATGTTCTTCCATTAATTTTTTTTACATTTTGCCTGAGTCCGTCAGGTCTGTATTTTGCAATTCCTGCAACAATCTTCTCAGGTTCTATGCCCAGCTCAAGTCCTACGCAAAATGCAGCAAGAGCATTTTTGACATTATGCTCACCCATGCAATTAATAACTGCTTTGATCTTTCCGCCGGGATAATTTATAATAAAGCTTATGCGGTCTTCATTGCTTTTTATTGAAGTCGCATAAACGTCACAATCTTTTTTCTTGACAGAATAAAATACCGCTTTTCTGTCACCATGTATTTCAGCATTTCTGAGCATTTTATCATCACGGCACATAATAAGAGGAGCGTCATAATCAGCACCGTCGAGAATTTCCATTTTTGCTTTCAGAATATTCTCCTGAGTCCCTAAATTTTCTATGTGTGAAAATCCGATATTTGTTATAACCGCAACAGTTGGCTGTGCACACAATGAAAGCCTCGAAATCTCGCCTAAATGAGACATTCCCATTTCTATTACTGCGGCTGTATGCTTTTTCTCCAGACCAAAAAGCGTAAGCGGAAGACCTATTTCATTATTATGATTTCCCTCCGTTTTCAACGTGTTGTATTTTTCTGAAACAACAAGAGATATCATTTCTTTCGTTGTTGTCTTTCCTACACTTCCTGTAATACCCACAAGAGGAATATCAAATTTCCGTCTGTAATATGCCGCAAGGTCAAGCAAAGCCTTGTGAGTAGAGTCAACAATAATGCACCTTGCTCCGTCAATAGCTCTTTCAGCAATAACCGCCTCTGCGCCAAGCTCCATAGCCTTTGCTCCATAATTGTGACCGTCAAAATTGTCTCCCTTTAACGCCACAAACACAGAGCCTTTCTTTAATGTCCTTGTATCGGTTGAAATATAATCTATAAAAGTGTCAGACGGAAAACCATAGCTTCCGTCCACAGCATGAATTATTTCAGCCAATGTCATTCTCTCCATACTTATGCTCCCAATCAGTGTTTTATTTATATCTAATCTATTTCTTTTAAAGCTTCTGCCACAACTTCTCTTTCATCAAAATGTATTTTTACTCCTCCCGCAAGAATTTGATAATCTTCATGACCCTTTCCCGCAAGCACAATAACATCGTCCTTTTCGGCATTTTTTACCGCCCAGTGAATTGCTTCACGTCTGTCACAGATAGTAACATAAGGCGTATCCTTGCCCTCAAGTCCCTTAAGCACATCTTTTATGATCGCCTCAGGATCTTCATTTCTCGGATTATCCGAAGTCACAATAAGAAAATCCGCATTGTCCGCAGCAGCCTCCGCCATAAGAGGTCTTTTTTTTGCGTCCCTGTTTCCGCCGCAGCCAAACAAGCATTTTACTTTGCCCTTTGCCGAACCTTTTATAGCTTTAAGCACATTTACAATAGCGTCAGGAGTATGCGCATAATCGCATATAACCGTAAAATCTCTGCCGGTCGGAACGACCTCAGCCCTTCCTCTTACTCCCTTCATGGAATTTATGGATTTAATCGTTTCCTCAACATTAAATCCCAAGGTTTCACAGCATGCGATAACCGCAAGTGAGTTTGATACATTAAACAATCCCGGCATTTTAAATGCCACATTATGTTTACTGTTTTTATCAGAGAAAACATACTTTACACCGTCAGCCGAAAGAAGAATTTCCTCTGCATAAAAATCTGCTTTCGTTTCATCAGAAAAGGTTTTGGCAGGACAGCTGATTTCACTCAGATATCGTTTTCCGGCGTCATCATCTATATTAATAATTGCATTGTCGGAAATATCAAAAAGCATTTTCTTTGCCTGATAATAATTCTCCATAGTTCCATGAACGTCAAGATGATCCTGAGTCAGGTTGGTAAAAACGCCCACCTTAAACCGACAGCCCTCAACACGCTTTTGCTCCAGTCCTTGAGATGAAACCTCCATAACAACATATTCACAACCGGCATCAGCCATTTTTCTGAACAGTTCAAATAAATCATAAGGCTCCGGTGTTGTTCTGGAAGTCGGAATAACTTCAGAACCGATTTCATTTTGACATGTACCGATAAGACCTGTTTTACATCCAAAATCAGTAAGAACTTTTTTCAGAACGGTCGTAATAGTTGTTTTTCCGTTTGTTCCCGTAACACCGATCAGCTTTAACTGCTTTTCCGGATTACCAAACCATGCGGCGCAAAGCTTTGGATATATACTTCTTGTATCAGAAACAATAATCTGATTTTCAAGTCCCAGATCATGTTCGGCAACAATTACCGCAGCACCCTTGTCAGCCATTTGCCGGGCAGCCGAATGTCCGTCAAAGGTTTTCCCTTTTATACAGACAAACATTGCTCCCTGAGGAATTTCCACCCTGTTATCTGAAGTAAGAGCTGTAATTTCAATATCCGGAAGCTCAGTCCTTGCTATCCCTTTTATTAAATCATAAAGTTTCATTAATTATCAATCCCTTAACCTAATTACTGTGAGCCTACACTGCTCTCAACAAATGTGACCGTTACTGCCGTTCCTACAGGAACACTTGCTCCTTCGGCATAGTTTTGGTCGCCGGACGCTATCGCTCCATCCTCATCTGCTCCTGAACCTTCAACGGAAAGATTCAATCCCACAGACTCAAGCGCTTCTTTTGCCTGTTCTCTTGTAAGCCCCTGAAGATTCGGAACACTTACATTATCATTTTTATAAGAATCGTCGGTATAAAGCACAACTGAGCTGCCTCTTTCAACAGAAGCGCCTACCGGAATTTGTTTTACAACAGAATTTCCGTCGCCCTTCACCTTAACTTCAAGATCAAGGTTCTCCAATGTTTTTGTTGCACTCTCAATAGTTGCAAATTCTACATTAGGAACTGAAACCTGAAGCTTTTCAAGCTCTTCTTCCGTATACTCAGGAAACAATCCTAAATATGGCAGAATATCATTAAACACTTCAACACAAATCGGTGCGGCAACCTGGCTTCCATAAAACTCTCCGCCGGTCGGGTGATCCACCATAACCAGCATTATTACCTCCGGATCATCTGCCGGAGCAAAAGCACAATAAGAAGATACATAGGTTTCACCGTTATCAGTATCCAGCTTCTGAGAAGTACCCGATTTTCCGCCGATGCGATAGCCTTTGATATAACAGTTAGATCCCGGCTGTCCGTTTACTACTCCTTCAAGGATTTCACGCATTTCCTTTGAAGTTTCTTCCGAAATAACCTGACGTTTAACTTCCGTGTCGAAGTCCTTTACAACGTTTCCGTTTGAATCTGTTATTTTATCAACGATCTGAGGAGTTACAAGGTATCCCCCGTTTACTACTGCTGAATATGCAGTGATCATTTGTATAGGAGTAATTTTATTTGTCTGTCCGAAAGATGACGACGCAAGTTCGACAGTTCCCATTCTCGACAAAGGCATATAAATACTGCTTACTTCACTTGGCAGGTCAATTCCTGTTTTCTCTGTAAGTCCATATGCCTTAAAATATTCAGAAAACTTTTCCGCACCAAGTCTTTGTCCGATCTGAACAAAAGCAGGGTTGCATGAGTTAAGCATGGATAACGCAAGATTCTGTGATCCGTGATCTCTTGTTGACCAGCAATGGATCTTGTAATCAGCTACCTGTATATAGGTATTGCAAGAAAAACTGTCGCTCAGTGAAATAGCTTTTTCTTCAAGAGCTGACGAACCCGTGATTACTTTAAATACGGAACCCGGAAAATAAAGCTCTGAAATGGCTTTGTTCTTCCACTGAACCGACCATGCATTAAGTCTTTTTTCCGAATATTCCTTTGATTCCTTGTCAAGCTTCGAAAGCTGAGAAGCAATCGTTTTATCAGTTACTTCAGCCGGATTATTCGGATTATAGCTATAATTTGTTGCCATAGCATAAACCTGACCGGTTTTCGGATTCATAATAATTCCGCATGCCCTCTCAGTAGGCTTATGCAGTTCAACCGCTTTTTTCAATGCTGTTTCAAGATGATACTGAATATTAACGTCAATGTTAAGATGCAGCGAATCACCGTCCTGAGCCTCATAGCTCTGTTTATATCTATACGGAATTTCCGTTCCGTTTCGTGCGGTAGCCGTCACGATGCGTCCGTCAACTCCTGCAAGATACTCATCATAGTATGCCTCAAGACCGTAGATACCGTCACCGTCATAATTCAAGTGACCGATTACATTTGATGCCAATTCATTCTGAGGATAAATTCTCCTCGTTGTGGGATCGCATCTTACACCATCAAGCTCTTCCTCAGTCAAATAATCTTCAATTTTGTCAGCAACAGTTTTTTCAATATCCTTTTTCAGAATAACATACTGAGAATTCTCATCTCCGATTTTTTCTCTGATGTCTTCCGAATCCATTTCCAATGTCTGTGCAAGAAAAGCTACAAGATCATCAAAGCATTCCTGTGAGGTTTTAAGTTTACTTAATGATTCTTCATATCCCCTTGCCTTTTCAACGTCATTGGTATCTTTAATAAGCTGTTTGTATTCTTCTATTTTTTCATCTTTTTTTGATACATAATCGTCCCAGAGCATAACCTGGTCACAGTAAACCGTATACATTGTAGCGCTTTGCGCAAGCACCTGATCCGTACTGTCATAGATCGTTCCCCTTGACGCCTGAACCACAGTACTTTTCAGCTGCTGTGAATCTGCAAGCTCACGCCATTTGTCAGATTCGGTGACAGATGTTTTAAAAATACTGAATACAATATACAAAATCAAAACGATTATCAGCAAATTTATCCACAAATTCAGTCTTCGCTTCATTAAAGTTGTCGGTCTGTCTGTCATAAAAACTCCTTTCGCTTAACAGAAACATACCGGAAAGTTACTTTACTTATATCAGAAAATGTCTTTCCGCACACAAAATAATATAACAAGAAAGCTAAGCACAGTTTTGTCCCTAACTTTCTTCATAATTATTCTATTTTATCAAATCCCGATATATTCCAAAACACCGGAGAACCATCTTTTTATTTTTACAAACATATTTGCGTCGTCAGAATCCACAACCTCTGCAACTGTTTCCTTTTCGACCTCAACATACTCGATCTGAGATTTATCCAGTTTTTGCAGTCCAAGTTCTTTTTCTGCATACTCCTCAACTTTAGTCAGTCCGGTTTTTGATGCCAATTCTGATTCAAGACTTATATTTTCATTAGTGAGCTGTGTAAGCTCAGTCTGCATATTTGCCTGCTGTGTATAAAGGCTTGAAAGCTCCACACGTCCGTAAATCATGGAGCACATAAGTGCAAGAGCAGCTGCCGCAAGCCCGATAAGCCTTAATGTTGTATTTCTTTTATGTACAGCCGCCGTATTCCGGCGATGCTTTATTTTTCTGGAAGTGACAAGCTCCTGCTCGTCATAGGCGGAATAATCATACGCCAGATTATGTGATTTTGCCATTATCTACACACCTCTTTACGCATAGTAACCTATGCAGTCCCAAAGCTCTCGCTTTATTTCTAATCCTTAATCTTCTCAATAATCCTCAGCTTTGCGCTTCGGCTGCGGATATTTTCCGCAAGTTCCTCTTCCGAAGGCTCAATAGGTTTTCTTGTAACCAATTTCCCCGATGCCGTTCTTCCGCATACGCACTGCGGAAAATCCGGAGGACAAATACATCCTTTCGTGTAAGAAACAAATCTTTGCTTTACCATTCTGTCCTCAAGGGAATGGAAAGTAATAACCGCAAGACGGCCGCCGTTTTTCAAAAGCCCGAAAGCTTTATCAAGTGCAGAATCCAGATGACCGAATTCGTCATTAACCGCAATCCTGATTGCCTGAAAGGTTTTTTTACAAGGATTTTTCTCTCTCCTTACCCTCTGCGGCACTGATTCTTTAATAATCTCCGCAAGTTCCATAGTAGTTTCGATAGGCTTTTCTTCCCTTTTCGCAACTATTCTTCTTGCAATAGACGGAGCAAATTTCTCCTCACCGTATTCAAACAGAATTCTGCGCAGCTCTTCATAGCTCCATGAATTAACCACATCTTTTGCAGAAATCCCTTCTCCGCTCATTCTCATATCAAGAGGTGCGTCCTGATGATAAGAAAACCCTCTGCTGCCGTTGTCAAGCTGATAAGATGATACTCCCAAATCAAGGAATATACCGTCAACCTTATCAATCCCCAACGATTCAAGCACCTTATCCATCTCCGAATAATTCGCCCGAACAACAGTTGCCGGAAGCCCTGATAACCGTTCAGAAGCCACAGCCACAGCCTCAGGATCTCTGTCCAAAGCAATAAGCCTTCCGCCTGATCCGCCGTTCAGCTTCTGAGCAATCAGTCTTGAATGCCCTGCGCCGCCGGCAGTACCATCGACATAAATCCCGTTGGGTTTTATATTCAATCCCTCTATCGACTCGTGAGGAAGCACTGATATATGTTTAAATTCCACTTAAAAATCCAGCTCCTCCAGAGCGCTCATCATCATTTCATCATCAACGCTGTTGTTAAGGTCTTCCCATTTCTGTTTATCCCAGATTTCACATCTGTCCGATACTCCCGCAACCACAATGTCTTTTTCAAGACCTGCGATCCCCCTTAATGTCTGGGGAATAAGAATACGGCCCTGCTTGTCCGCTTCGACTTCCACGGCATTTGCCATAAAAGTTCGCTGAAGATTTCTCGCCTTAGCCATAGGAAGGGATTTTATCTTATCAGCCCTTATCTCAAATTCCTCAAGCGAATAAACGAACAGACAACCGTCAAGTCCTTTGGTAACGACGAACTTCTCGCCGATTATTTCTCTGAGCTTTGCAGGAAATGCCATGCGTCCTTTGACGTCCATAGTCTGGTTATATGTGCCCTTAAGCATACTTGTCAGCAAGCCGTCCGCCTCCTTAACATACAGTTTATTGCAGTTTTAACGGTAAAAAGCTTTCAGGGATTAGTCACCACTTTTTTGCACTTTTCACCACCGCAATTTAATTATACACCATATATTAAGAAATTGCAACCGTAATATTCGCCAAAATCTAAATAAATCAAAGATTTCAGTTTCCCGCTCTTGTCTTAAACCAAAGCGTTTTCGGGGCATTCTGTAACTTTTGTGAGCCAAAAGGTTATCAAATTGTAATTTGTAAACTTTTTATTAACTAAAATTACACCCATTTTGTGTATTTTATGCTGACAGGTTATTATAAAACGATCTGTGAAATTTTACATTTTATAATACCTATGATCATCTCACATTTGCTATTATACCACAATATATAGTATACGTCAATGGTTTTTCGCAAATTGATGCACAATTTTTCACAAAGCAATTCTTTTCATACTTTTTATCTGACAATCTTTGAGTAAATATGACAAATTGGTAACGAATATTTAAGTTAAATATTTTAAATATTACAATGTTTTACTTAAAATCTGCCACAATACCTAAAACAAAACCTGAAAATAAACCCAGACAGCATAAATTTATATATAATTAAATATAAAAATATAGTGCCTTTTTAATAAATTACTTTGTTTTTTGATGAAGTTATTGTGAAAATGCACAAAAAAGAATCCTTATCTCAAATTACTTGAAAAAAGGATTCTCTGTAAACCTCTTAACTTACCAACGACTTAATTGCCGAAACCGGTTCATCTTGTGCCAGACCGCTTGAAATTATTCTGAAGCCTGTATTGTTATATAAAAATTCCGAGTAATGTCCGTTTCACTCCTTTCACAAATAATGCGATTCAAAAGCCGTTTTGGTCAATTTAAAATAAAAAAAGCCGAAGATTTTACACTTCGGCTCATTATTAAGTATTTACTTACAATAACATTCAATATAGTTGTCAATACAATGCTGAATTATGCTCTTTGCTTCCTCTGCGCCTTTTACATCGTCAATAACCGTTTCCTTATTCTCAAGCGATTTATAAACAGCAAAGAAATGTGACATTTCATCAAAAATGTGTTTCGGAAGATTCGCAATATCCTCATAAACATTATAGGTAGGATCATTTTCGGGAATACAGATGACCTTTTCATCTGCCGCTCCGTTATCAAGCATTGAAATTACACCTATCGGAAAACATTTTACAAGCGACAGAGGTTCAAGCGTTTCGGAACATAATACCAAAACGTCCAGCGGATCTCCGTCCTCGGCAAAGGTACGGGGAATAAAACCGTAGTTTGCAGGATAATGAGTCGATGTGTAAAGTATTCTGTCCATTCTGAGAAGCCCAGTAGCCTTATCAAGCTCATACTTTACTTTAGAGCCTTTGGGAATTTCAATTACAGCAGTAAAAGAATCCTTTGTTATCTCCTTCGGGGAAATGTCATGCCAGATATTCATACTAACTACCTCCGTCTTAATTAAAATATATTCAGATTAATTTATTTTTCTTCGATGATATCTGCAAGATACATTCCCTCATCTTTTAAGTTTTCTGCAATATCATTGACCGTTTCACCGTTTATCTCGACAGTCGAGCATATTCCTATATTATCATCGGATAATACATCCCATAATGTTTTCATTTCAGCTTCGGCAGGAATATTCATTTTATCAAAAACGTTTTTAAATTTGTCAGTATTACCATACACCGAAACCGTTTGATAGTCCTTGCAGTAAATCTCTTCTTCACTTTTATGAGAACCAAACCCAAACCTGCTTACACCGTCATTGATTAAAAGCTCACCATAGCGTTTCATAATCGCTTTGGCAACAGGAATCGTACAGTTGTCAAGATAATAAATCTTATAGTGGTAAGGATCGTTTTTGTTTTTTCTGAGCTGCTTCTCCTCTTCCGGAGAACACGGAATCTCAAGAAAGAAAAACACCGATCCGCAAAGCTTCTCAACAAGCCCCGAAACAATTTCTTCAATAACATCGGCACTTAATACAGCACATATTCCATTATTGTCAGCAAGGTATGCCGAGTGAACATTTCCGATATTGTCCACATTAATGCCCTGTACAAGCTGAAATGCCACGTTTCCTTACCTCTTTTCCTCATATATTAAAATAATTATACTCCATACTTTTTCAAAAAGCAATAGGTTTTAATAATATAAAGAAAATTTCATTTTAAGACTGTAAGTATCTTTCTGCCGAAGCGACACAATTTGCCCCATCGGAAACGGCAGTAACAACCTGTCTGAAAGCTTTTGTTCTCACATCGCCCGCAGCAAACAGTCCGTCTACGGACGTTATCCCCATTTCATCAGCTATGACATATCCCCCTGAGTCAGTTTCGGCAAAACCGTTCAGACCGAAATTGTTGGGTACCATTCCCACTGCAATAAATATTCCGTCGGTTTCCAGCGTCTTTATTCTGTCATCACCATATTTCAGAACTATTCCATTGACAAGCTTATCGCCTATTATCTTAATCGGAACTACAGGTGTTATAATTTCAATATTTTCTGTATTCTTCACTCTTTCCAGCAAAGACTTCGCACCCCTGAACTCAGAACGTCTGTGCACAAGATAAACCTTTTTACAGATTTTTGATAAAAGAAGCGAGTCACTTAATGCCGTATCCCCTCCACCGATAACCGTAGTAACTTTATCTTTAAAAAAAGCTCCGTCGCATGAAGCACAATAAGAAACCCCTCTGGCGGAAAATTCATTTTCCCCCTCAATGTTCAAATGCCTGTGAAGCGCTCCTGCGGCATAAATCACACTCCTTGACTTAAGACATCTGCCGTCCTTTAACATGAGCAAAAATACATTATCATTTTTCTTAATATCAATAACCTCACCGGTTATAAATTCTGTTCCCAGCTGCTCTGCGTGTTCACGGAATTTCTCACCAAGCTCATAACCGCCTATACCATAAAGCCCCGGATAATTGTCCACCCTGTCGGTTATTGAAATCTGTCCTGAACCCATATAATCCTTTTCAATTACCGCAAAATTCAAGTTTGCCCTTGCTGCATATATTGCCGCAGTTAATCCTGCCGGTCCGCTTCCGACGATTAGAATGTCATACATAATTACGATAATGCTCCGTCAGGAACATTTTCTCCTTTCGTTTATTGTGTCTGAACTTTAAAATCAGCTCAGCTTTTCAC
The DNA here is from genome assembly GCA_019420505.1 of Ruminococcus sp. Lineage (GTDB taxonomy): Bacteria > Bacillota > Clostridia > Oscillospirales > Ruminococcaceae > FB2012. The sequence continues at coordinate 34,032 of JAHZHC010000021.1, read as the reverse complement.
TTATAATTCTTTCAAGCTGATCCTTTGGCAAAAGTCCGATATGACTGTCCACCATGTTTCCGTCCTTATAAAAAACAAGAGTAGGAACTGACATTATTCCCATCTTAAATGACAACAGGCTGTTTTCATTTGCGTTGATCTTCATAATCTTAAGCTTGCCGTTAAAATCCTCTGAAAGCTCTTCAAGAATAGGAGCAAGCCTCTTGCATGGACCGCAGGTTTCGGAATAAAAATCCACCAGCACAAGACCCTGAGAATTCAAAACTTCCTGTTCATATTGTTTTTCATTAATATTTGTTACCATAAAATCAAACTTCCTTTCTTTATAATAATTGTTCTCATCAACCGCTTTTTTATTCTTCAATGAAATAAATCGCCCGGTCGCTCAGCGTTTCATTAATCAGCATTAAACAATGTGTTCAGCGGATAACCTATCCCATACAAACACAAAATATAACCTGCCGTTTAAGAATCGCAGAAAATTTTGCCTGTGTCATATTTATAGTATACCATATTAGTATTGTTTTTGCAATACCTTATTTTCAAATTTATTTTCTAATGAACTTGTCGGAAAAGACCTAATTTGATAAAAAGGGGCAGCCCTCTCGTGCAGGACATGCCCCTCTTGAAAAACAATCCGCTGGACTGTTTTGTCAATTCACCCTATGCGGAGCGTCGATGGAAAAGGGATTTCGCTGTCTGCGGACAGCGACAAGGGACTCTGTCCCCTTGACCCCTGCAAGCCTTTAAAGAAGGCAAGATTCTTGCAAGCAAGAATCAACCTAAACTTCTAATATTACGCTTTTATAGTTTTTCTACAGACTGTTTCTAATATGAATTTGTACAATTTATTAAATTTTCGTCAAATCCTTTTAAAACAGAAACGTATATGTTATAATAATATTAAGTAAAAAATATAGAATTTTATAGGGAGGAATTACAATGAATATTGCCGTTGCTCAGTCAGGCGGACCAACCTGTGCTATTAACGCTTCACTTTTGGGAGTATTTAAACAAGCCCTGAAAACCCCTGAAATTGACGCTGTTTTCGGTTCAATAAACGGAATTGAAGGCATAATTAACGACAAACTTATTGATTTAAAGCTTATCATTAAAAACACTGATGATATGGAGCTTTTAAAACAGACTCCTTCAACTGTTCTCGGTTCATGCAGATATAAATTACCTGAACCAAATGAAGAAAATGCAGTATATGACATCATTCTCAATTGTTTTGAAAAACATAGGATCCAAGCCTTTTTCTATATAGGAGGCAATGATTCTATGGATACCGTGGCAAAGCTTTCAGCATTCTTTAAAAGCAAAAATAAAGATATAAAGGTTATCGGTATCCCAAAAACCATTGACAACGATTTGCCTGAAACCGATCACACTCCGGGATTCGGATCTGCTGCAAAGTACGTTGCGGCAACAGTTCAGGAAATAATCAGAGACAGTTCGGTTTACTCAAAGGATTCTGTAACTATTATAGAAGTTATGGGCAGACATGCCGGCTGGCTCACTGCCTCAACCTGTGTGCTTCGTGCAAACGGCGAGCTTGCCCCCCATCTTATATATCTGCCGGAATGTGAATTTTCTGCTGAGAAATTTATCGAAGATGTAAAAATTCAGCAGGCAAAGCACAAAGCCGTTATAGTTGCCGTATCTGAAGGTGTGGAAATCCCCGATGCTGACGGAAGTTATCAGTCGGGAGCGGTTGACGTATTCGGACACAAATACCTGTCAGGCATCGGAAAGGTACTTGAAAATCTCGTAAGAGATAAAATCGGATGTAAGGTACGCTCCATCGAGCTTAACGTAATGCAGAGATGTTCATCTCACATCTGTTCTAAAACAGATATTGACGAAGCTGAAGAAATCGGAGCAAAAGGCGTCGAAGCCGCATTACAGGGGAAAACCGGAGAAACTATGGTATTTAAAAGAATATCTGACGCACCTTATGTTATAACAATAGACAGTGCCGACTCAACATTGATTGCAAATCATGAAAAATTCTTCCCTAAAGAATGGATAAATTCACAATGCAACGACATTCTTCCTGCGGCAATCAATTACTTTCTGCCGCTCATTCAGGGGGAAGTAAAAATCGCCATGAGAAACGGCATGCCTGTACACTTTAAAATTTAGTATAAAAAGTCAATGCACATTCCACAAAAGGAATGTGCATTTTTTGTGCATCTATCCAAACTTTGTTCATATTTCATTCAAAGTTGCACGTTTGCGTGCAAAAAATGCCGAAATAAGCCTATTAGTAGAGGGGGGTGCTCGGCCGCACGGGCCAACTCACGTTATCGGTTTGTGATATCTTATAGCTTTGACCCCGCTGTTGTGAGTACGCAAGAAGTTATATACTGTAGTGAGTGCTGGCTCGCAAGTGCCAACTCACGTTATCTGTTTGTAATATCTATGGCTTTGACCTCGCTGTGGTGAGTTTGTAAAAAAAGAAGCTATAGTCACTTCAAGCATAAACTGACACAAGAAATATTGTATTGCAACTGTAAAATTTAGCTGACAGGATTTACGGTAAAAAGGACAGGCATTCTTGAAGTAACTCAGCATTCCAATTTTTTTAAACTCACTATAGCGGGGTCAGAATTATTCTCTTTATCAAATTTATATCATGACAAGCGCTGTCTGCGCTAAGACCGCCGTAAATGTGCAGATTTAAATTTTGCAGCATAAAATTTTTATAAAAAATAATGCTCTCCGTTTTACCGAAAAGCATTGATTATTGCTAATGAGCACTTTTATTAACATATTTCGGCGACAGCTTGGAATACACTATTTTCTGCGAGCTGTAAAGTCCGTAATATCCCGACAGCATATAGCTTACTCCGCAGGCAACAGCAAACAACATCAAGCCTTCAGCCCCGAACATTTCAATGCTGAGAAATATTGACGCTATGGGACAATTGACTACTCCGCAGAAAAGTGCAATCAATCCTACTGCCGCTCCAAACTGCGGTTCAAGACCAAGAAGCGGTGCAACGGCACACCCAAAGGTTGAACCGATAAACATTGTTGGCACTATTTCTCCACCTTTAAATCCTGCCCCTATGGTAATTGCAGTGAAAAGTATTTTAAGCAAAAAGCTGTACCAACGGGCACTTCCCTGTTCCAAAGCGGCAGAAATCACATCTGAACCTGCACCGTTATAATCCTGACTGCCGATTATAACAGTAAGCAAAACTATGGCACAGCCTCCCGCTAAAGCCCGGATATATGTATTGTTAAAGGTTACCTTCAGTTTAAAATGAGAATACTTCATGGCAACACAAAAAAGAATACTTACTAAAGCACATAAAGCGCCAAGGGCACCGACTTTTGCAAATGAAACCACACTAAGCGACGGTACATATTTTTCAATGTCAAAGGAAACCGAATGCGAACCGAAAAACAAGGCTGTTTTGTATGCAACTAATGATGAAACCACACATGGAACAAGACCTGCATAATAAATCACACCTACGCTTATTACTCCCATTGCAAAAAAAGCAGCAGTAAGCGGCGTTCCGAAAAGAGCGGAAAAAACTGCGCTCATTCCGCACATAATAACAAGGCTCATATCCCGTTCACCCAGCCTGAAAAGCTCACCGATTTTTCCGCCAATACTTCCGCCCAGCTGCAAAGCCGCCCCCTCACGTCCTGCCGAACCTCCGAGCAGATGAGTAATCACCGTAGAAATAAAAATCAAGGGCGCAATTATCACAGGCACGTGATGTTCCGAACGGACAGAGCTTATTATCAGGTTTGTACCGGGATCTTCCTTTAATTTGCAAAGTTTATAAAGTCCTGCTATAGCAAGACCGCCCAAAGGCAGAAAGAAAATTATAAAGGGATATTCCTTTCTGAATTCGTTAGCAAAAGAAACGGATTTATAGAACAGCGTTCCCGCACCGCCGCCGGCAAGTCCTATAACGACTGAAATAAAAAGCCATTTAGCAAATGTCCATATATATTTTTTTATTGATACAAAAAGCCTTAAAAACATATATTTATTTATCATATTCTTCACCAAAATAAAGGCGGGTTTCCCCGCCGATTAATATTTACAGTTCTGCAATAACTTCGACTTCTACAAGCACGTCCTTGGGAAGCTCCTTTACTGCCACACAAGATCTTGCAGGCTTACCGGTAAAATATCCGCCGTAAATTTCATTGAATGCTCCGAAATCGGACATATTCTTCAAAAAGCAGACTGTTTTTACCGCTTTATCAATTGAAGTTCCTGCTGCTTCAAGCAAATTCCTGAGGTTTTCACATACCTGCTTTGTTTGACCCTCGATCGTATCAGCTTCAACTGCTCCAGTTGCAGGATTTATTGCAATCTGACCTGAAGTGAACACAAGATTTCCAACGACCTTTGCCTGTGAATAAGGTCCTATCGCATCGGGTGCATTTTTCGTATAAATTGTTTCAGCCATTTTAATCTTCTCCTTTATGTAAAATCATTTATTTACTATTTTAAAGCCTGCGTCGGAAAGTCCCTGACGGATTTGTTTTATATGGTCATAGTTTCTTGTTTCAAGCACGATTCTGAGAAGACAATCGGTAATATCGCTGTCCTCGCTTGCTCTTTCATGATGAATCGAAACAACGTTTCCGCCCAGCTTTGCAAGAATTTCCGAAACCCCCTGAAGCTGTCCCGGTTTATCCTCCAGCTGGATAGTGAGAGTATCTGAACGGCCTGATTTCAGCAGACCTCTCTTTATAACTCTTGAAAGGATAGTAACGTCAATATTGCCGCCCGAAACAAGGCAGACCACATTTTTACCTTCAACAGGGACTTTATCAAACATTACTGCGGCAACAGAAACTGCTCCCGCACCCTCAGCGATAAGTTTATGCTGTTCGATAAGAGCCAGAATCGCAGAAGAAACCTCGTCATCTGTAACAGTTACGATATCGTCCACATACTTTCTGCAATATTCAAAAGTATGCTCACCAGGCTCTTTGACCTTTATTCCGTCGGCGATTGTTGCCACGTTGTCAAGACACTTTATTTTATCCTCAGCCAGAGATTCCACCATTGACGGTGCTCCGCTTGCCTGTACTCCGTAGACCTTTATCTCAGGCTTCAGGGATTTTAATGCAAAAGCCACGCCTGAAATCAATCCGCCGCCGCCGACCGGAACGACAACAGCGTCGATCTCGGGAAGCTGGTCAAGCAATTCAAGCCCTATAGTACCCTGACCTGCGATTACATTTTCATCATCAAAGGGATGGATAAAGGTATAATTTTTCTCATCTCTCAGCCTGATAGCTTCATTATATGCATCGTCATAAACGCCCTCAACAAGGCAGATTTCTGCGCCGTAGCTTCTTGTTGCCTCGACCTTAGAAATAGGTGCGCCGTCAGGAAGACAGATAACTGCTTTTATACCGCTTTTCTGTGCGGCAAGAGCTACCCCCTGAGCATGATTTCCTGCTGAACAGGCAATTACTCCATGAGATTTTTCTTCATCATTAAGCTGTGAAATTTTATAATAAGCGCCCCTGACCTTAAAAGAACCTGTTATCTGAAGATTTTCAGTTTTAAGATACACATTAGCCTTTGGGTTTATTTGCGGTGCATTAATGACCTGGGTAGGTCTTAAGACCTCTTTCAAGACATGTTTTGCATGATAGACCTTATCAAGTGTAAGCATTTCAAATCACCATACCTTTGCTCTGCAAAGGCTTTCCTTTCTTGCGGAATTAAATCATATTCTGATGCAAAAGTTTCACAATTCTTTTTGCAGCAGTTCAAAAACATTAAAATAAAAAGCTCCGCCCCCAAGACAGAGGCGAAGCATCAACTCCGTGTTACCACTCTGATTGCACGGCTTAAAAAGCCGCACCGCTCAAACTCATATAACGGTGAGAACCGGAAAAACCTACTCATATTTCAGCTTATCGACTCAGGAATGATACTAATCCGCAGCAGGCTGCCGTATTTCACCGTTCACGGCTCTCTGAAAGTCTGTTTATTACAGATTACGTTTCCGTCAAAGTCTTTAAAATATACTAATATTATAGCACTTCAGAGAGATTTGTCAAGTAGCGGTATAAATTTTAAAAAAACAATTATGTTATTCAGCAAGATTGACTATTTTAATTCCTTTTTTCTCAGCCAGACGTATAGTCAAAGCGGTGCTGCTGGAGGAAGCAATTTTTTCAAAATAGCAAAGGCAGCAATCTGACAGTTCGACGATTTTTGCCATACGCTTTGTCAGGCAGCCCTCCACAAACTCAAACTCAACGCCGTCGCTGGACGACAAAACTGCGCCGAAATTTTTATTCGGGTCTTTACTCTTTTTTTTCATACGTGATTTTTTATATTGGGACAAAATAAGGTGAAGCTTTATTTGCGGATATTCTTCCCGCAGTCTGATAAAAGCTTTTTCACAAATCATATCCCAGCCGACTGTTCCCGCTGCATAAAAATCCGTTACTCCCTGATCTATTAATTCCTCAATAACATTTAAAGCCTTAAGTCTTATCATTAATGAAATTGGAATCGAATTATGTCCTATAAAACAACAACTTTTTATCATTTCTTATTTCTCCGTTTTATTTTCTCCGTAAATAACTATTCTAAAAATATATCTTTTTCTGTTAAAACAATCTCGCCATTATCATTTTCATATTGATTTATCTCGTTTTTAACAAGCGTTTCAATCATATTAGTCATGGAGCGATTTTCTTTTTGTGCTATCTTTTTTATTTTAGCATGATCCTCTAAATCCAGCCTTAAAGTAAATTGTGATTTTATAACAGACATTATAAATGCTCCTTTATCATTTATTTCATTTATAATACCACATTGATCGACATTTGTATGGTGTCTAATCGACGTCATTACTGCACCACACATATGCAACAGCACTTTCACAAATACTCTATTTTATATTTTCAACACATAAAAACCCGCTGCTTCTTGATTTTTCAATTCGTTAATTACATTTAAAGTCTTTATTATTAATGAAATCAGGATAAATTATTTCCTATAAAACAACAGCTTTTTATTATAAAAACAGTTTCCTCGCAATAGGTACATTATTTCTGCCCCTCTTCTGTATATCTATAAATATATAGTTATGTCTCTATAAATGTAATCTTTTATATTTTTAAATATTAAAATATATTTGGAGGTGTTTTTATGGATATCGGACATAGAATTACAGAATTAAAAGATCAAAAGGGAATGACAACAAACTATCTCGCCAATAAAGCAGGCATTTCACAAAGTTATCTCAGAGATATTGAACTTAAAAATAAAAACCCTACTATTGAAACACTAAAATATATTTGTGACGCATTGGAAATTTCATTAAGTAATTTTTTTACGGCTGAAATAAACAGTATTTCTCCATTTTTATTAAGTGCAATAAAGCTTCTAACAGAAAAAGAGCAAATTAAATTATCGGAATTCATTTTAGAATTAAAAAAAGATAAAAGCAACTAACTACATCTATTATGTATTAACATAACAATTATATCACTATAAAAATAAAATGTTAACTCTATAAATGCAATCTTTTATCTTCATAAGCATTATAATAAACTTAGAGGTGTTTTTATGGAAGTTGGAAAAAGGATAATTGAATTAAGAGAAAAAAAGAATTTTACTACAAATTATCTTGCCAATAAGGCGGGTATTTCTCAAAGTTATCTTAGAGCAATAGAACTTGGAAAGAAAAATCCTACAGTTGAAATGTTGACATATATTTGTGATGCTTTGGAAATTTCACTAAGCAATTTTTTTACTGATGGTATTAAAAATATATCTCCGTTTTTGTTAAGCACAATTGATCTTCTTACAGAAAAAGAACAAATAATATTATCAGAATTGATTTCCGAAATGAAAAAAGATGACCGTTCGTGAAACCAGTTATTCCGATCCTTACAAATTTTTAGATTGTTTACTTTATGAGACGCCCTCACTTTCAGGGCGTCTTTTCTTGTCAAACTGTCCACCGAACCGGTTGACAATTCAAACTGAATTTTTAATATTACTTTTCTTTAGCTTATGGCTAATTTCACAATTCCCCCATGATTTAAGATTTTTATAAGAAATGGAAGGGCTTTTGCTGTTGACAGTATGTTTTCAATTTGTTATAATGTCAATATTAATTGTTCCAAGTCGGAACATGTAAAATGAAGTTAGGAAGAAAAAAATGTGGAAGCGTAAAGAACTGAAAAAAGCTGCAAGACATTCAATGAAATTAAATTACATGGCTTGTATTGCGGTTTGTTTTATCATGATGTTTATTGCCGGTGAGTATAATAATACCGTTCAGTTTATATTAAAGTATGATAACAGAAATGTTACAAACTTAAAATATGACACTGATCAGAAAGTTGAAATAGTTAAGGAAATTGAACAGCTTTCCGGCGGTAATCTTGCTAAAGCTGCTGAAGATAAGATCAGCAAAGCTGTTGAAAAAGTATCTGAAAAATACGATATCCTCAACGAAGAAGATTTAAAAGAATGGGTTGAGATATACAAGGAAAAGGGAGCTTCGGCACTGAATTTTAAAGAGGTGACCTTCTTTGGTCCGTCCGGTGAATCCTCAAACTGGCGGACTGTTACAAAAACTCTGGAAATGATGGATTCAGATGATGTTGAAATTGAAAACGGTACGGACATCACGGAAGAACAGGTTGCCTATTTTTTTGATATGGTGACAAACAACAACTCATCTGAAATCGGTGTTATAAATTCAATAATCAGACTTTTCAGCAACAAGGAAACACTGAGAGTTCTTATTTCTTTAGCAAGCTCAATTCTCAGTCTTCTTATTGCAATTTTAGTTGCCGGTCCTCTTAAAGTAGGAGAACGTCGGTTTTTCCTTGAAAACCGCACTTATCACGGTACTCACATAGGAAGAATGGGATTTTTATTCAGAGAACGTCATTTTCGTCCTATCTGGACAATGCTCGTCATGAACATGTATACTTTTTTATGGTCGCTCACAATAATCGGCGGTTTTATTAAGGCTTACGAATATGAAATGATACCGTTTATTTTAGCGGAGAACCCCAAAATTGACAGAAAAAAAGCCTTTAAGCTTTCAAAACAAATGATGAAAGGCAGCAAGTGGCGAAGCTTTATTATGGATCTGTCATTTTATCCTTGGATTTTAGGAATAACGCTTTTATTTGCAATATCTTCAGCGATTATCACCGGAACTCCTTTGAAAAGCGCACTAATATCTGAGATTTGCTGTGCTCTTTTTATGACACTGTTCCTCAATCCATATAAAACAGCTTCAAAGACAGAGCTTTATATTGCTTTAAGAAAAGAAGCAATAAAGAGAAATTATCAATTCAGCGAAGAACTGAATGATAAATATCTTGATCTTGATTTGCTGGAAGAACAGCTGAATGGACTTAATGAACAAGCTGACGCTTAATAAATTAATAAAAAAACAGAGTGAGGGCACTCTGTTTAATTATTTAGTAAAGTGGACATTAATCTCACATATTTCACTATCGGTTCCGACCCTCATATACGGTCCGAAAACACCTACTCCTGAAGTTACGATAGAATACATATTATCCTTCTTTATCATTCCGCAGGGGTTTTCCCATGAGAATTTCACGGCTATATTTGCAGGAAAAAGCTGTCCGTCATGGGTATGTCCCGACAGATCCATATCGGCGCCTGCGTCAGCGATTTCCTGAAGCTCCAGCGGTTCATGATCAACAAAAATTATTGGCTTTGATTTATCCAAATCTTTGGTAAGCTCCTGCGGTGAAAGCCGTGTACCATCCTTAGTGGAAGGCTTTTCGTAGTCTCTGCGGCCTACGATATAAAACTCATTGTTGATTAACATAGTTTCGTCCCTGAGAAGCGTTATGCCTGATTCATACAGAAAATTATCCATTTCGTTGCTTCCGGTTTTTTCCGATTTTTTTCCGACAGTAAAACCGACGATTAATTTTTCTTCAATGTCATGATTACCATAGGTTGCATAAACACCGTATTTACTGCTTATGGACTGAAGCTGGCGGCAGATTTCTTCAGGATCATCCAAACCGTCAAAGCTGTTGTCAAAAATATCGCCTGCAATTAAAACGATATCAGGCTTCATATCATTGATTTTTGTTACCATGTTTGTGATTTCTCTTGCGCCGATTGAATAGCCCATATGCATATCAGCAACAAGCGCAATTTTCAAATCCTTAGTTTGACCGCAGTGCTTGTCCACATTGACATCATAGGTATTTGTTTTTATATTCCTTGCGTTATAAAGACCGTAGGTGCATATAATTGAAAGGAAAATCGCAGTGACTATCCCCATAGTTACAAGAGTTTTTGCAGTAAACAAAAAGCTTTTTTTCAATCGTGTATGCTTTAATATAAACCTTATAATGTCTATTAACAATACTGCCATCAGCATATAAAGCATTACTCCAAGCCAATATGTCGAAAGACGTCTTATCCAGATTGTTACCAGACATTTAGGCAGCAGGGTAGCAAACAGAGGCGACAAAAGACATATTGAATAAACAATGCCAAATGGTATTTTAAATCTTTTGGCATTAAGGGGCTTTGCAAAAGAAAAAGTCCAATGAAAGACTCTGAATAGCAAATATCCGCCTATAGCAAGGTAAAAAGGCAATAAGTATAGGAATATCATCAAAAAACCTCCGAGAATTGTTCAATAAGGGCATAGCCCGTCATTCAAGTTCGACCGAAGGCTTTTGCCCTCCGGACTTCAGTAGGAGATGACCACCGGCTGAAAGCCTGTAATGTTCGCCGCTTAAAAGGCGGGGACATTGGTCGCAGATTATATTTATTATACCGCATTTCGGAGGAAATTGCAATATTAATTATGGAGGGAGAAAAACATAATGGAATTAACTATGACACTTGATGATCTTAGGGGGCTTGAACAATATCCCGGACTTCAAGCTCAGAAGTCACATATCAGTCATATTAATCAGAAAAAAATAGTACACAGAGATTATCACAGACATTACACAATTGTTACATATATTTTATTATTCTTTATTTTTTCCTTAATCGGGTGGCTGTGGGAAGTCGGTATTCACATTGTTGAGGACGGAGTATTTGTAAACCGGGGAACAATGTTTGGACCGTGGCTTCCTATTTACGGTGCTGGCGGCACATTAGGGATAATTCTTTTAAAGAAAATTATGGACAATCACATTATTACGTTTTTCAGTGTAATCATAATCTGCTCTGTTGTAGAATATGCTACGAGCTGGTATCTTGAGGAAATCAAGCATATAAAGTATTGGGATTATACCGGATATTTCTGCAATATAAACGGCAGGATCTGTCTTGAGGGTGTGCTGGTGTTTGGTTTTGCGGGATGCGCCGGAATATATATTATGGCACCGTTTTTTGATGATTTGCTTAATAAAATACCGTTAAAAGGCAGAATTGCGGCATGTATTATACTGGTTACATTATTCAGCATGGATTTGGTATATTCCAAGTCCCATCCGAATGAGGGAAAGGGCATTACGGATTATATAAACTCCCCTGTTTCAGAAATCAATGACATAGAAATAAACCGGCATATTTATCATCAGGAATTATAAAAAATAGCTGTAATCAGAAAATTCAACCCTAAACATCAATTAGTTAATGACACAACAATTTCTCTTATTTTATACAACAGAATTCAATTAAAAGCGGCCAAGATAATATTTCTTAGCCGCTTTTCTTATCAATTATTCAATTTATGTCTGTTATTATCAGCTGACCTTTAACCACGCACAGGCAATATCAAGCGCTTCATAGAGACTGCATTCCTTAACAACATTTTTAACAATTTGCTCATTCGGCGGAAGTGTAAAATCAGTAGCCATTTTTAAAATTCTGACTTTATTTGCAACATCCAGATCACCTTGCTTCTCAGTTTCGAGAATATCAATCATAACAACGTAATCGTCATACATATTTCCAAAATAAAGCTGTTTTCCCTTTCTCACCAAAGGAAGTCCTTTATAGCTGAAGAAATTCGATTTGTTTCCTGCCATATTTCCCTCTTTTCTCCGCCGATATATAATTAAATTAAACAAAGCTGCGTCTTCGGCGGAAAACGCCTTCTTTGCTGATAAAACTAACATTTTTATTCCAAGATTTTAAAATTCAGAACAAATTTTTCTGCAAGATAATTATACCATACTTTTTTATTTTAGTAAAGCATTTTATTAAAATGCAGGGCACTGATCTATTATATTATTTTTTCGGAGAATTTTATGTCATAAACAGGCTATTATCAATAGCTCTCCTCCACATCTTTACCGTCAGCAAGCAAAGATATATTTTTTACAAACTTTTCTGTCCATTTTATCGGAATTCTGAAAGAAGTCACGCCATTAAGCTTAACGACTGCTTTCCTTTCAGTTTTGCTGTCCTTAAAGAACTCAAGCTTATCTCCGCCTTTGCCGGTCTTGATTTCAATTGATAAAAAGCTGTTTCCGTCTGGGTCTTCTGAATATATTTCCGAAGTCGGACAAGTAAGTATATACTGATAAAAGCTCTTGAATCTATCAACATCTGTTTCTTTACCGTTAATACTGGCTAACGTTACATTGGCATCCTCCGACTTTAATTCGTAGGTTACAGTCTTTCCGCTGTTTTTAACAATAATGCTGTCAACTGTAGTAATATCATTATACGTCATCACAGAAGTAATAATATCTTCCGGCACAACTGTTGTCCATGGAAGTGAGTCCGCAGAAACCTTCCATATACAATCCACGCCCTCTACGCCTTCAATATAACAATAATATGATCCTATAACTGTTGTTTCTTTTCCCTCGCTGTCGGTTTTATATACGGGATTTCCGATTCGAAATTTATATTCATTACCATTTCCGCTATAGAGAACTGTAACGGTTGGTTTATCTAAACCATATTTTTTCATATCCGGCGCCTGAGGGAAAATAACTTCTGCTGATTCCGCAGAAAGTCCCCAGAGGCCATGAGTAGTTTGGGTTGAACCCGTACCGTTCAGATAAGAATAAATCGGTGAAATCATTACCTGAGCTGACATCATGGCAGAATCCGCATTAGGATCGTCAGTAAATACCATATCACGCTTAAGATCTGAACGCTTTACGGTAAGCGTTCCGTAAAATTTCTCTTCCGTTTCCGGCGACGCTAACAATGTTTTATCAAGAAAATCCTTCTTATCTTTAAGAAAACGCTTTACATTATTTTCAAGGACAGAATATACCGTACTGCTTTCTTTTTCCTTAACATAACAGTATTTATTTTCTTCCGGCAAATTATCTCCAATTACAAAGGTTTTCTTTTTCCCATCGGTGAAATTAACGGTAAATTCACCCTGAGGATCGTCAAAACCATATTTACTTAAATCTTCAGTATTTTCTTCTACCGTTTTTTTTGCTTCAAGCTTTGCGGCATCCTCGACCAAAGAAGCTTCCTCAGAAACAGACTGATTCAATCCGTCCAAAGGTTCTATAGTCCAGGCAGTTTTTCCCGAACCCGGTTTTTCAACTGTAAAGCCGCCATATTTATTTGATATATTTACCGCTGAAATATTCTCAGTCTCATAATCGGTAAGCATTATTTTCTCTGTCTGGGATTCCGCAGATGAAGACGACGCTTCGGAGCTGTCGTTCGGACGGTCTTTATCAGTCAGTTTCAGTACAGCCAATGCACCTCCAAGACAGACTACAATAGCTATACATGCAATGATTCCTTTCAGTTTTCCGTTCATTTACAAAACCTCGATTATCTATTCTTTCTTCTGAACCAGATAACTACGCCTGCCGCAAGTACAATCACCGGTATTATCAGAATAAATGTCCATTTAAGCGTATTCTTCTGACTGTCAGTCAAATCAAATATATTTCCTTCAATAACCTTTGGTTCTATTACAATACCGTCGGTTTTATGTGTAATTCCATTAAGCAGACTCAGCATATATTCTCTGTTCTGATACTGATTATACTGAAGGTAGGTATTTCCGAGAATCTGTTCGGAACCAAGCACAATAACATTACTGTAAAGACCGTCCTGACCGCCTTCGCCATTGTCTTTAAAGGAAACTCTTGATGAAACGGCGACGTAGTTCTGCTGTCCTTTAGCGAGGGTTTCAGCAGATTCATCATACTGCTTCTGTCCGTTTAATATTCCAAGAGCACGAACAAATGCGTCGCTTGTTGATTTAACATAAGCTTCTGTAGATATTTTTCCCTTTTCGCCTTCAAACAACAAATTTACCGGTCTTGAAGCAAAAATAAGCAAATTAGGATCAGTTGTTGTAACATCCTGCATAAACTTATCCGAAAGCTCAGAAGATATGGTCTGGAATGGCTGGCTATAGTAATTTGAAGAATAAGTTTCGCATATTACTCCATCTCCGACTTCAATTCCGTAATCAGCAAGAAATTCATCTATATTAGGTGTTTCCTCCTGCTGCACTGACGCAAGATAAATAAGCTGTTTATTCATTTGCCCGTCATTATCGAGAAAATCATCCAGCTTTTTAAGCTCTTCAGAAAGATAATCTGTTTTGGGCGCCGGAACAACAGCGACATCTGTATCCTCCGGAATTTCTTGTGTCGCAATATCAACAGAATTTACGGTATATCCGTTAGCTATTAGCAATGACTGAAAATATGAAAGATCAGTTATCTCATCTCGTCCCGTAAGTAGCGTTACCACTACGGGGTCCGGATCTGTTACTGTCATAAACGCAGATGTAAATGCCTGATCGGCATTTGAGGCTTCAACATATCCTCCGTAATAACTGAGAAAATTCAGCGCACTTCCGCTCTGCTCTGCCATCTGCTCCACAGATGCACCATACTGTGCAACACTTTCATTAAACTCATCAGTAAATTTCACCAGATCTATGAGAGTAAGTTTTCTTGTTCTCTGAACGTCCTTTGTAGGATTTGTTTCAACGATAATATCGTACTGATTTATTGAATCTCCTGAATAGTTCTTCATAACGTCAGGATTAGAATCAATATCCACATATCTATAGGAGATACGATTATTATATTTACAATATGTTTTCATTACCTCATCCGCCTGACGGGTATATGTAGCAAGATTAGTAAAGTCGTCTTCTTTTGCAAAGACTGTAATCAGCACATCTGTATCAATTTTTTTGACATACTCCTCTGATTTATCCGAAATTGAGAAGGCATTATTTTCTGTCAAGTCAAATGTTATAGGATATCTGTCAAAGAGAGCTGTTGCCACGACATTTACAAGAACTATTACTGCGACAAACGCTACAGTAAAAGCTGTTGACATAAAGCCGTGCTTTAATTTTTTATGCTCTGTTTTTTTCTTTTTATTATTTTCTTCCGGCAGATCATCTTTCGCTTTTTCTTCTGATACTGCCTGTTTCAGCAAATCCTCCACAGGGGTGGACAGATTTTCCTGAGATTCATTTATTTTTTCAAGTTTGCTCATTATCTATCCCCTCCTATCAAGCCCAGCGGCGTCTTTCCAATACTCTGACAGACAAAAACAGGAACACTACTGCTGCGCTTATAAAAAACAGCACATTTGACAAATCAAAAAGTCCGTATGTAAAGCCATAATATCTTTCCCAGAAGGACAGCTTTGAGAATATATTTGATATAAATTCAACAGGAATCAGATTTCCTATGGTTGTAAACAAATACAGCACAATTAAAGCAATAAAACTTACTACTGCGGAAACGATCTGATTTTCAGTAAATGAAGAACAGAAAATTCCTACGGCAATAAAAGCTGCGCCCAATAGTACAAGTCCCACAATATTACCAAGAATTACTGTCCAGTCAGGAGCTGCAAATGCAGAAACCACTACTGCATATACCAATGTAATTGCTACTCCCAGAACATAGATCAAAAATGCGGCAAGGAATTTTCCTGCTACAATTCCAAACAGGCTCACAGGAGAAGTCAGCAGACACTGATCGGTTTTATTCTTTTTCTCTTCCGAAATAGTTCTCATTGTAAGTATTGGAATAAGCACAATAAGAATTATCATAAGCTGTGCAAAAACCGAATCAAGCTTTGTAGAGCCGTTTTCCAATGAGTTTACAGAAAAGATTACGGCTGACGAAGCATAAAATGCAGCAAGAAAAATATACCCTATCGGAGATGTAAAATAAGAAAGTACTTCACGTCTGAAAATCGCACCCATTAGTTTTCACTCTCCTTTTTATTTTTTAATGACACACTTTCTCCCATTGTAAGCCTGAGGAATATATCCTCAAGTGAAAGCTCGGAGGATTTAAGTTCTAATATGTAAAAGCCGTTTTCAGCCATGGCAGTAAACAGTTTTCTGCGGACATCTGCACCTTCTTTTGCCTCAATACGATACTCCCAGACATTTTCTTCCCGCATTATCTCAGCTGAACATGACTCCACATCTTCAATTGCATTGATACATGCCATAACCTTATATTTATTTCCATCTATTCTTGCAAGGATTCTGTGCTCATTGTCGAGTGCTTTTGAAAGGTTATCCTCTGTATCATCAGCAACAATTTTACCGTCGTTGATTACTACGATTTTATCACAGACAGCCTGCACCTCAGACAAAATATGAGATGAAAGTATAACTGTATGATTTTTACCCAGCTTTTTGATCAAAGACCTTATTTCTATTATCTGATTAGGATCAAGTCCAACTGTAGGCTCGTCCAGAATAAGTACATTTGGATTTCCCACCAACGCTTGTGCCAATCCGACTCTTTGTTTATATCCTTTTGACAGATTCTTTATTATTCTGTTATAAACATGATCAATTCGGACAAGATTGCATATATCTTTAAGATGTGAATTTTTAGGCAGCTTGCACTTTTTTAAATCATAAATAAAATTCAAATATTCCTTGACGGTCATATCCAAATAAAGCGGAGGCTGTTCAGGCAAATATCCGATTTTTGATTTTGCCTTTATAGGATTTTCAAGAATATCAATTCCGTCAATAAGCGCTTTTCCCTCCGTACAGGAAATATATCCTGTCAGAATATTCATTGTTGTGGATTTTCCTGCACCGTTTGGTCCCAGAAATCCGAGAATCTCTCCGTCCTCAGCTTTAAATGAAATATCATCAACTGCTTTTTTATCTCCATAATGCTTTGACAGATGCTGAACCTCTATCATTAATTCTTCCTCCCTTATTAGGAAATTCTAATACAATTACTGAATTTTACTTTAGCATAAAAATGTGAAAACAAAGTGATAGCATTAAGAAAGTTTTTCAATGCCTTTTTTAATTCTTTCAATAGAATCAGCTTTACCGATAATATGACATATTTCAATTCCGCCGCCGGGTGTAAATGCTTTACCTGAAACGGCAACTCTCAAAGGCCAGAGAATTATTCCGTTTTTAACTTCCTTTTCGGCAATAAGCTCAAACAATTTTTCATGGATATTATCTATTGTCCAATCCTTTTCATCAATTGACTCAAGGACAGGCAATACAGCTTTCAATGAATCCAATGAATTCTCCGGATTTGTTTTCATTTTCTTGTGTGTATACAAAGCGTTATCATATTCGGGAAGCGTATCAATAAAGTCAACAGCTTCCGGAATATCGGTAAATAATTCTGTTCTTGCCTGCAAAAGTCCTGCTATTTCCATAAAGTCAACATCGTCACGCTTAACGCTCTCTTTAATATACGGCATAGCATATTCTGCAAATTTTTCAGGTGAAATCGCCTTAATGTATTTGCCGTTAATAGCTTTAAGCTTCATTGGATCAAAGATTGCAGGAGATTTTGACAGCCCGTTAATATCAAATTCTTTAACAAGCTCTTCAAGTGAGAATATTTCGTTTTCTCCCTTCGGCGCCCAGCCAAGAAGTGCGATATAGTTGATTACTGCTTCCTTGAGATAGCCCTTTTTCATAAGATCCTCATAGGACGCATCACCGTCACGCTTGGAAAGCTTATGCTGTTTATCCTTCATAATATGCTCAACATGGATATACTCCGGAACTTCCCATCCGAATGCCTTATACAACAGATTATATTTCGGTGCGGAAGCAAGATACTCGTTACCTCTTACAACATGAGTGATTCCCATGAGATGGTCATCAACAACATTTGCAAAGTTATATGTTGGCATACCGTCTGTTTTAATCAGAATCTGGTCGTCAAGAGTAGAACAGTCTACAGTGATATCCCCATAGAGTGCGTCATGAAATGTTACTTCACCCTCAAGAGGTACTTTCTGTCTGATTACATACGGAATTCCTGCGTCAAGCTTAGCCTGAACCTCTTCGGGAGAAAGATTACGGCAATGGCGGTCATACATCGGCATAATTCCGCTTGCTTCCTG
The DNA here is from genome assembly GCA_019420505.1 of Ruminococcus sp. Classification (GTDB taxonomy): domain Bacteria; phylum Bacillota; class Clostridia; order Oscillospirales; family Ruminococcaceae; genus FB2012. Next base: position 15,719 of record JAHZHC010000021.1, on the reverse strand, counting down.
AATAGCTTTGACCTCGTCAAGACGTTCCTTATCACAGAAACAGTAATAAGCCTCGCCTTTTTCAACCAGTTCAACAGCATACTGTTTAAACATACCCATGCGTTCAGACTGAACATAAGGACCAACCGGTCCTCCCACATCGGGGCCTTCGTCCCAATTAAGACCGATATCCTTCAGGGTATTATAAATAACCTCAACTGCGCCCTCAACATATCTTTCTCTGTCGGTATCTTCAATACGAAGAATGAAATCACCGTCATTCTGTTTTGCAATAAGATAAGTAAACAATGCAGTTCTCAGATTTCCGATATGCATATAGCCTGTTGGGCTTGGAGCAAATCTTGTTCTTACTTTTTTCATATCAATCTGTCCTTTCAAATTAAATATTCACAATTTTATGTTCATCAAAATATTGTTTTGTAAACTCAATATTTCTGCTGATTTCGTCTTTCAGTTCATCAAAAGAAGCAAATTCTTTTTCGGGTCTGACAAATTCATAAAGTTCAATTTTTATCTCTTTTCCGTATAAATCGCCCTCATAATCCATTATATAAGTTTCGGCAAGAGGCGCTGTATCAACTTTAACCGTAGGCTTGACTCCGATATTGGTTACACCTTTATATATCTTTCCCCCCAGATTTACTGATGAGCAATATACACCGAACCGGGGCATTACAAGTCCCTCAGGTATCATCTGATTTATAGTCGGAAAGTTCCATTTCCTTCCCCTTTCATACCCATGCTCCACAGGAAGAGAATAGCCATAATTATATCCCAGCATTTTATTGGCTTTTGATATTTCACCGATCCTAATAAGCCGCCTGATTTCCGTTGAACTTATTACCCCGCCGTTCATGACAAGCTGGTTTATTACACAAACCTCAATTCCATACTTTTTACCAAGCTGCATAAGCCGTTCGGCATTTCCCATTGCGTTTTTTCCGAAACGAAAATCCTCTCCGCAAACAGCGGTACAGGCATTCAGCTTGTCCTTTAACACGGTCTTTACAAACTCTTCATCGGTCATATCTTTAAAATGAGAAAAATCGGGCGAGTATAAATAATCAACTCCCAAATCCTCAAAATGCTGATATTTTACCTTGTCTGTCAGGAGCATTTCAATTTTTCCGTCATGCCCTTTAGAAGTAACTGTATCGGTTTTAAATGAAAAAACAGCCGATCTTATATCACTGCTTTTTCTGTGAACTGCCTGTTGAATAACCGCCTTGTGTCCTTTATGGACACCGTCGAACAAGCCTAATGCAACTGCTGTTTTATATGGGCAAACGCACCTGTCTTCATTTATGTAAATCAATGCATCTCCCCCTGTTAAATTATACTTTACTGTTTTTAAATGCCCACAGCATTTCACCTGTAAGACTTATGCTGTCAGGCTGTGCGGAAACATCCTGTCTTTTCACCCAGACTGCTTCAGAAAGCTCGAATTCATCCATAATAATTTTTCTTGAACCTACAGCCTTTGCGAAGTATCCTATTAAAATATTCTGAGCAAATCCCCAGGGCTGACTGCTGAAATATTTCAGATCACATATGTTTATTCCTGTTTCCTCCATAACCTCACGGATTGCTGCCTGTTCTCCGCTCTCTCCCATTTCAGCAAAGCCTGCGACAAGTGCAAGCTTTTTATAATCCCCCTGTGCATATCTTGTCATGAGGATCGAATCGGTTTCTTCATCAATTACCCCGACAATAACCGCAGGAGATATTTTGGGGAAAATCTCATTTTTACAGTTATCACAAATCATACATCGTTTTTCAGGAACATGTCTGAGTTTTTCCCCGCACTTACCGCAAAACTTATTTTCTTTATGAAAGCTGTAATAATGATATCCTGTAACGGCAGCATACAAACAGATATCGGAATTTACACCTTTTAATAGATTTATATTATCATATTTAAAGCCATTGCATTCAAGCTTCTGATATATGTTCCAAAGAAAAAATCTTTTATTATTCAATGAAAACAAAAACAAAACATCATTTTTGCGGGCTTTATTTTCTGCACATGAATATTTAGGCAGACAAAGGTTATTTTCATCATCAATAGCATAAAGCATTTTTCCGTCACTGTAAGCGAGGACGATGTCTTCGCTTTTTATAGCTTTGCTGTCATATTCGATATTATAATCAATGATAATATCCTGAAACAAACCTTATCCTCCTCTTAATCAGAAAAAATTTTTATAAACTTTAAATTCATTTTTTTCAATATCGGTTTTCGCAAGACCCAAAAAGAAGCTATCATAATCAAAAACACAGACTGTCTCATCTTTGTCCAAATTATACAAACCCACTTGTTCAAGTCTTAATTTCACACCGTTTTTATAAAGCTTTGAGCAATGCCTATTAAGCTTTATACTTCTATAAGTATTTCTGAAAGCAGTTTCCACAGGAATAACCGCCTGTTCCAGACTATCTTTGTCTGAATATTGCTGAATCTGTTCCAATGTATAACAACGGTCTATATCATAACCGCTTGCAGATATTCTTCTGAGCGAGGTCATTACTCCGCCGCATTCAAGCTTATTTCCAATATCATGGATCAAGGTCCTAATATACGTTCCTTTGCTGACTGAAACCTCCACTGTTCCCTCTCGGACAGATGGATCGTAAGAGATTATTTTAATATAATTGACTTTTCTTTGCCTTGGTTCACGCTCAACAGTTTTTCCCTCACGAGCAAGCTCATAAAGCCTTTTTCCGCCAACTGAAACTGCTGAATACATTGGCGGAAGCTGCAATATATCTCCTTCAAAATCCTTTACAGTACTTTGAAGCTTTTCAAAGCTAATAGGTTTATCGCTTTGAAAAAGTGATTCACCTGTAATATCCTGCGTATCAGTTGCCATGCCCAGCTTAAAACCTGCGATATAGCTTTTTTCATCAACAGGCAAAATATCGCTGGCTTTTGTTGCTTTTCCGATCAGCACAGGAAGAACACCTGTTGCCATCGGATCAAGCGTACCTGAATGACCAAGACGTTTTATTCTCAAAATTCCTCTTAATTTTGCAATAACATCAAAGGAAGTAAACCCCTGAGGCTTATCAACAAGGAGGATTCCGTTTAAATCCATATTTGTATTCATAGTTAATGTTCCAACGTATTTCTGACATGACATATAACCTGTTCTTTAACAGAATTCAGATCGCCGTTTATTTCACATCCTGCTGCTCTCACATGTCCGCCGCCGTTAAACTCCTTACAAAATGCTGAAGCGTCAATATCCTCGGCTGTTCTCACAGAAAGCTTGAACACCTTATCGTGACGCTGTTTAACGGTAATTCCTATTTTAACTCCTTCTACCTGCAAGGGCAGAGATGCCAGTCCGTCAAATTCGGATTCTTCCACTCCGCAGGATTTCATTAAATCCTGCGTCAGCGTTATTATAGCGCACCGACCGTCAAAATAATATTCCATATTAGATATTACAGCCTGTTCCACAGCGAGTCTGCCTTTGCTTTTCACATCAAACATCTGACGGTTAACAGCAGCAAAATCTATATCATAAGTCATCAGATCCGCTGCCGCCATATGTGCTCTTGGTGTAGTATTTTCATATTTAAAGCATCCCGTATCGGTTGCAATTCCTGTATACAGACACTTGGCGGTCTGATTGCTGATTTCTGCATTTTTATATTTCAGAAACTCATAAATGATCAGACACGTCGCAGAGGCTTCGCCGTCCAGATAAGTTTCTTTCGCATAAAACTTATTTGAAATATGGTGATCGATACACAAATCTATTTTTCCTTCTTCGGCAAAATCAGAAAGCCTGCTGCCTAAAAGCTGAGTATCGGCAATATCTACCGCTACCACACAATCATGTTTAAAATCCTGAACATAATATCCGTCATACATAAATTTATATCTGACCGGAAACTGATCACTATTGATTACATTTGCCTTTTTTCCGGATTCCCTTAAATAATTGCACAATCCGAATCCGCACCCCAAGGTATCTCCGTCAGGACTTTTATGAGTAAGAATAAGATAATTGTCATGCTCATCAAAAAATCTGCTCAGATCTGAAAAATCCATAAATCAAACCTCCGATAATTAATTGTCGCTCTGATTATTTTCATTTTCCTGATCAACTTTAATATTTTTCAGCTTTTCAAATATTCTTACCGAACTTTCAGCAGAATTATCAGCAACAAATTTCAAATCAGGACATTTTTTTAATTTCAATACATTTGAAATTTCTCGTTTCAGATATCCGGACGCACTCGTCAGGCCTTTTACTGCTTCCTTTGCTTTATCAAAGCCTTCAAGGCTTGAAATATAGACCTTACAAAAAGAACCGTCTCCTGAAACGTCACAGCGGATCACTGTAAGCATGCTTCCTCCGCCTAATCTCGGGTCTTTTAATTCTCTCATTTTTGCAGAAATAATTCTGCGTATATCCTCAGACATACGTCCCGCTTTAACTCCAGACATTGTTTTATTATGCTCCTTTCAAAAGGCTTTGATATTTGCGTTTAATGATACAGATAACCAAGCTCTACAAGCTTAGCATATACAATATCTCCGATAATATCATAAGCATAACTGTTAAGATTGTCCATATCATATTTAAAAGCATCAGGAACAATTTTGTTCTTTATATTGTTCATATCTTTTTTACTGAATTCAATGCCCTGTTCCTTTGCTTTTTCCACAGCTTCGTCAGAACACAGATATTCTCTGATATTCACATAATGCTTTCCCCATTTTTTGCTCATTGCCTTATCAAAAGCCTCATTGGCTTTTTTCTGAGCATTCAAAACTTCCTTATCGCTCATATCTGAATTTGTTTCTGCAGGTGCAGAAAACAGTCCGACAATTACATACTTATCTTTATTATCACAGGTATTGATAATCGCTTGCTGCTGTTTTATAAGGTCGTCTGTCTTTTCCCACTCACCGCAGTCTCCGATACATACTATAGGGATATAGCTTGTATAATCCATCATTGACTCGCTTATGATTCGGGTGCCTTTTTTTATTACCGTTTCTTCACCTTCAGTATTTCTTGTAAAATAATACTTTGGTTCAGTACGCTGCGCCGAATCTCTTGCAACTGATAAAGTTCCTTCCAAGCCTGATATCGTAACATTTGTCATTCCGCCGTCACATTGAGTTCCATATCTGAGCGGTGAGATCTTACTTTCATCCTTTGCCTCAAATGTTATTTCAACCGGTTCAGCCGATTCAGGAACTGTGAACTTTTTGCTGACAACAATATCAATTGCTCCTGCTCTGGCCATGACGGTTTTAGAAGATTCTCTCGGAACGCCCATATTCACTATGGGAATATAGCATTCATCCGACATCATATGGTTCTCAATAGTATTAACCATAGATTTATCATCTCCGTAAGCTCCATATGCCAAAGAACTTCCCCAACACACAATTCCGTTTTCTCTTTCGTGTTTTTCTATGTTATCCTTTTTTGAAGGCGTTACGGGAGTCTTATTATTACATGAACTTAACACTGTCATTGACAAAGCTGCTGCCGAAGCAAACGCAATTATTCTCTTTAGAAATTTCATTGAAATCCTCTTTTCTTAAACTTAATACAGCCGTTAATCTCTGTATTCTTCCATATAGAAGGCTTCAAAAATATCTCCTTCTTTTATATCTGTAAACTTCTCAAGTGTAATACCGCACTCATAACCTGATGAGACTTCCTTAACATCGTCCTTAAATCTCTTAAGCGACGACATTTTATCCTCAGCAATTACTATTCCGTCTCTTACTACACGAATCTCGTTATTACGTCCTACTTTACCGTCAAGAACATAAGAACCTGCAACTATTCCTACATTGGTAATTTTGTATACCTGTCTGACTTCAATTCGTGCAGTTTCAACTTCACGGAATTTCGGTGCAAGCATACCCTTCATTGCCGTTGATATTTCTTCAATTGCATCATAAATAATTCTGTAAAGGCGGATATCAACTCCGTCACGTTCAGCTGAATCCTTTGCAACCGGAGCAGGTCTGACATTAAATCCGACAATGATAGCATTTGACGCATTCGCAAGCATTACATCGCTTTCGGATACAGCGCCCACGCCGCCGTGAATAACCTTTACTCTGACCTCATCGTTAGACAATTTTTCAAGCGACTGTTTAACTGCTTCAACTGAACCCTGAACATCAGCTTTTACGATAATCGGAAGCTCTTTCATCTCGCCCTCAGATATCTGGCTGAACAAGTTATCAAGTGTAACCTTCTGATATTGACTGAACACTTCTTCCTTAGCCTGATGTTTTCTCTTTTCAACAAGTTCTCTTGCGAGCTTCTCATCCTCAACGGCATTAAATATATCACCGCTCATAGGAACCTCGCTGAGCCCTGTAATTTCCACAGGCATTGACGGTCCGGCTTTATCAACCGATTTACCCTTATCATTAGTCATAGTTCTTACACGTCCGACTGAAGTACCGGCAATTATAATATCGCCCTTACGGAGAGTACCGCCCTGAACAAGAACTGTAGCAGTAGGGCCTTTTCCCTTATCAAGTCTTGCCTCAATAACTGTACCTTTTGCAAGCTTATTAGGATTTGCTTTAAGTTCCTTAATCTCAGAAACAAGCAGAATATTTTCAAGAAGGTCATTTATACCCATACCTGTTTTAGCTGAAACAGGAACCGCAATAACATCTCCGCCCCATTCTTCAACAACTAAAGAATGCTCGGTAAGCTCCTGTTTAACCTTATCGGCATTTGCGCCTTCCTTATCCATTTTATTGATTGCTACGATAATAGAAACTCCTGCTGCTTTAGCATGGTTGATAGATTCAACAGTCTGAGGCATAATACCGTCGTCGGCAGCTACGACAAGGATTGCAATATCGGTAATATTTGCTCCTCTCGCTCTCATGGATGTAAACGCTTCATGTCCAGGAGTGTCAAGGAATGTAATCTTTTTATTATCATAATAAACCTGATAAGCACCTATATGCTGAGTAATTCCTCCTGCTTCTGAAGCGGTAACATTAGCGTTTCTTATTCTGTCAAGAATTGAAGTTTTACCATGGTCAACGTGACCCATTACGACTACGACAGGACATCTCTCTTCAAGACTTTCCTCAGAATCCTCTTCATCATCAATAAGACGTTCCTCGATTGTCACTATAACTTCCTTTTCAACCTTTGCACCAAGTTCATCGGCAACCAAGGAAGCTGTATCAAAGTCAATTGTTTCGTTTATTCCTGCCATTACTCCAAGGCCCATAAGCTTTTTAATTACTTCTGATGCTGTTACCTTTAGTCTTACGGCAAGCTCTGAAACAACAATTTCATCAGGAATAAGAACCTTAAGCTGTTGTTTTCTCGCTTTTTCAAGTGCAAGGCGATTCAGCTTATCCTGTTCGCTTTCTCTTTTATGTGAATGCTGCTGTTTTTTATACTGCTGAGATTTCTGCGTCAGCTTTTGCTTCTTTGTAAAGTTATCCTTGCTCTTATTATGCTTTGTATTAGCAAGATTGTCATATTTTTCGTTATATTTATCCAGCTCTACATAGCTTCCTCTTGTATCGACTGTTCTTCTTCCGTTATAAATACCTAACGAAGACATTGTATATCCTTCATTTTTCTCATTTTTAGAGGAATTGCCAACAAGCTGCTGTCTGACACCGTGTTCATGCTTCTTTGCAGGCTTCTGCTCTTTTTTCTTTGTATTTTCTACAGGCTTTTTAGATTCTGCTTTCGGAGCAATATTCTTATCTTCATTCTTTGGTTTCTGCTCTGTTTTCTTAACAGCCTTTTCAGTCTTTTTCTCCGGTTTCTTTTCGGTTTGCTTTACAGCCTTTGGTTTTTTCTCTTTTTCTATTACAGGCTTCACATTGTTTGCGAAATATGCATCAAAGCTTTCCACCTGATTACCCTGTGTAAAATGCTCAAGTACTATACTGACTTCCTCCACACCTAAAGCTGAAACCGTTTTTTTAGTTTCCCCCGTATATTTTTCGATACATTTAATTACCTGAGCGCTTGAAAGCTTTAAATTTTTTGCTAATTCATTAAGTTTATATTTATTCATATTCATAGGCAAAACTTATCCTCCTTATATACTGCTGTAAAATTCATTTTCGTCAATTTCTATTTGTTTTAAATCCTTGACGCAGGATTTTGCAAAACCGCTGTCAGTTACAGCCATTACTCCAACCTTTTTACCTAAACCATAGAGTATATCGTCCATTGAAATTTCCAGACCATACAACGGTATGTTTTCACGGTTACATGTAAATTTAACTTCTTTAAGTGACTTGGGCGAAAAATCCGAAGCTGTCAATACGACAACCGCTTCTCCGGATTTGCAGGAGCTTTTGACCATATCCATACCCAGCTTCAGCTTTCCTGCTTTTCGACACATAGTTAAAAGCCCCAGTTTATTACTGCTCATTTTTCAGTTCCGCCTCCATGCTGTCATAGACTTCGCTGCTTATCATACAAGAAAAGCTTTTTTCAAATCGTCTTGCTTTACGAGCACTCTGAAAGCATTCGATATTTTTACATATATATGCTCCTCTTCCCGATTTACGGCCTGTCAGGTCGAGAGATATCTCTCCCTCCTTAGACTTGACGACTCTTATCATTTCTCTTTTTGGTTTCATATCGTTACAGCCGAGGCACATTCTCATAGGAATTTTTTTTGTTTTCATAAATTCAATCGTCCCTTTTTATCTGACTGCGGTTATAATAAAATTACTCTTCTATGTCTGACACCTGATCCGGATTATCAGTCGTTTTTACCAATTCTTCCTTTGCTGCACTTTCAGAAAGAATATCAATCTTATATCCGGTAAGTCCTGCAGCAAGCTTTGCATTCTGACCCTTATTTCCGATTGCCAAAGAAAGTTGATTATCAGGAACGATTACACGGCATTCACGAACGCCTTCCTGTTCTGTTAAAATTACATCAACAACCTCTGACGGTGCAAGCGCTCTTGCAATAAATTCCGCTGCGTCGTCACTATAAGGAATAACGTCAATTTTTTCGCCGTTAAGCTCGCTGACCACAGTTGATATTCTTGATTTTCTCGGTCCGATGCAAGCTCCCACTGCATCAACATTTTCATCCTTGCTTGTAACTGCAATTTTACTTCTTACACCGGCCACACGTGAAATACCTTTAATTTCAATTATTCCGTCTGCAATTTCAGGAATTTCCCTTTCAAAAAGTCTTTTTACAAGTTCACGGTGGGTTCTTGAAATCTTAATGGAAGGCTTTTTATCAGGATTTGCAATGCCGACTACATAGACCTGAATAATATCTCCTGCTTTTAACACTTCTCCCGGAATTTGTTCGTTTCTTACGAGATAAACCTCATTTTTATCAATTGTAAGCACTGCATTAAGCGTAGCTGGTTCTACCTTCTGAACTGTAGCCGGAACACACTCAAAGACTTTATCCTCATATTGTGCAATGAGCTTATCTCTTTCAAAATCCTTGATCTTATGCTTTATATTCTGTTTTGCATTCTGTGCGGCAACTCTTCCGAATTTTGCAGGATTAATTTTAATGCCCACAACTCCTCCGACTGCTGCCCTTTTTGTAATATTGCGTGCGGCGTCAATATTAATCTGATTATCAGGATCTTCAGGCTCTCCTTCGACAACTTCTTTAAGTATTTTAACATCAAATTTATGTGTATCCGGATTTATATCAATATTAATGTTTTCACTGTTTGGATATTCTTTTTTAACAGCCTGTAAAATACCTGATTTAATTGTTTCGATAAGTTCTTGGACACCCATATTATTTTCCTGTTCAAACTGGTTGAACGCTTCAAAAAATTCGTTATTCATTTTCCCAATCATTCCTCTCATAAAATTACGTTTTAATATTTTTTGCCGTATTATATTTAAAGCGGTTTTAGCCGCACTATTAAAATATCAATTGATTTTCATTCTATAAATGTTATAAATCATAATCGTCATATAATTTTATATATGCACACTCGCTGAATGAAAATTCTATTGGCTCAGTCGGATTTCCTTCATCATCGGCAAGGTGGCAATATATTTTCTCTTTATCAAAAGAGTCAAGTCCTGCAATAAACTCTCGTTCTCCATCCCTTGGACGAATAAGCTTAATCCTTATAAGGTCGTTAATACACGCTTCAAAATGCTCAGGACGTTTCAGCTCTCTCCCCAGTCCCGGACTTCCGACTTCAAGTACATAGCTTTGCGGTATCGGATCCTCTGCGTCTAAAATCTTATTAAATGGACGTGTAAAATTCTCACAGTCGTCCATGCTGACTCCGCCGTCTTTATCAATAAGAATTCTGAGAAACCAGCTTGAACCTTCTTTTTCAAATCTTACGTCCCAAAGAAAAAGGCCCTGTTCATCACAAAGTGCCTGCGCAAGCTTCCTTACACGGGTGGCAGTATTATTCTTCTCCATTTCCTCACCTTCCGTTATACAGGTTTTAAAGAAAATAAAACCCCATACAAAATCAAAAGACCGGAAGTCGAATTCCAGCCTTTCATTAAAACTTATTATATTAATATTATATCACATAAAAACAATTTTTGCAAGTAATACTTTGAATTTAGTGGCCATATCCATGAACTTTCTGTTAACGGAAGGTAAATTTTTTTAACGGTGATTTAATATAAATTTATGATCTGTTTTCAGTATTGTAATTCTTTCTTATTCCCTCAGCAAAATCTATAGGCACAGTAAAAAGTATGCCTGTGTTCGGCAAAGATAAATCTCCGACAGTATTATATATAACACGTCTTGCCAGGTCGAGCTGATCATCTCTTATAACTGACATTATCGTTTTATTATCCTCATCACCACTGAAAAGGGACCGAATTGAAGAACTAAGAAAGCTGCTGCCCAATTTTGACAGAGTCATAGCAAGTCCGGAAGATTCTATTATTGTAGCGCCACCTATTCCCGCTGCCGAAAGGCCTTCAAGAAGATATTCCAGAGTATCAATTTTATTAAGTATAAAAACCATAAGCTTCATAAAAATCTCCTCCTTGAAGTACTTAAATTCCAAAATATCAGTTTTCATTTTCAGCCGGTTCGGTTTCCTCGATTATCTTCTTCAATTCATCATTGAATTGATCCGAAACTGTCATTTTATTATCCGACCATTCTCCGTCAGGTGTAAGAAGTATACATTCGGTATCGTTTGTATCAAGCATATTCTTTATATATGTTTTATGTATTTTAAACGAATTTCTATCCCAATCCGTATCAGAGTTCTCTATAATAATATTATACATATTATCAAGATTATTCTTAGTAATTGAAGTTTGTCTTAATGCGCTTGTAACCAGCTGTTCCAGCGCTTCACCCATAAACTCAAGATTCCCCTTTTTTCCCGATTCAAACACCGGATACTGAGAAATCAATCTGATTTGCCTTCCCACCAAAGAAATTGCCTGACCCGAACGGATTGAAATATCATCGGCATCATTCTTTGCAATATAATACAAATCCTCTTTCGGGGTATAGATAATACCGCCGATCATATCAATAAGTCTTTCATAAGCCTTATTGGAAACTGTTACATAATTATCGACCTTAACACCGAAAGTATTTTCCACTGCATTTTTAAGCTTGACCACTCCGCCGTCTTCATATATTTCTCTGAAAGTCTTATCACTTCCATCATTTTTAATATATGATGAAACAGGAAGAAGCACCACCTTATTAGTTTCCGGTGACACTCTGACAACTGACATTTCAGCCAGAACGTTTTTACTGTTTACATGAGCATAAAGCAAATTAAACGATGCAACCGGAGCTTTATTATTTACCGGTTTAGGATCGTTAAGTTCATTAAGTTTATCTATTATAAAAGAAGCTATAAGCCCGAACACCGCAATAAAGAGCATTAGCGTTGCAAAATAAACCAATGCTACCGGCACCTGCGATTTTCGTTTTTTTGCTTGTTTTTTAACTGGTACGGACATAGATTTACCTCTCCTTGTCATTGCATTAAATAATTACAGTACATAAATTTAGGCTTTAAATTATATGAAAAAAGTTTTGAAAAATGTCAAAAAGCACTTGAACAATTACTGTTTTAGGTGTAATATATATAAAGACTGATTACTTAGAGCCCGGTTTGTGAAAAAACATTTCGGCTTCATCAGCCAAGTAAAAAACAGGGTTCTTATCAAGGTATATTATATTCAGCTCAAGCCCTGCTTTCTTTGCCATATTAATTGTCTGAAATGTTCCTGATTTAGTATTTTCATCTTTAATAACGCCGATTATACGCCGTGAGTTTTCCACCATGAATTTATTCCGCTTCTGATAGCAATCACGGCTTTTTTTATCACAGACATATACAATATTGTTGCAGTCACGGGTTATCATACTGTAAACATACTGATCAACAGGGTTTGACAATTCTTTTAAACCCTGTGACTTATACGGCACAGCACACACAAGTTTTAATTTCATACCTTTTCTTGTTATGAGATTATATACGATCTCAGCGCAGATAAGGTCAACGCCTTCTGCCATTCCTGAGATAAATGTATCAAATCCGTCATTTACAGCCTTTTCTATATACATCTGAAGGCTGCTCACAAGACATTTCATTCCCTGTCTGCTGCGATCGCCGTTAAAAGGCAAATCACGACTTCGATGTCCTGTAAAACAACATGTTTTTTCTATATTCCAAGAAACCTGATTATTCATATAATATACACCTATACTGTTAATTAAATATTAGTATAACACATTTTTTTACACTTTTCAAGGGATAGCAACAAACTTTTTATTATTCAAAACATCAATTGCTGACCCTTTATTCTGTTACTGAAAACGGAGGCTTTTACATGCACTATTTAAAAAGGACCTGGGCAGAAATAAATCTTGATAATCTTCGTAAAAACGTTGAAAATTACAAGAAATACTTAAAAAACGAAACTGAGCTTCTTTGCGTTGTCAAAGCAAATTGCTACGGGCATTGTGACGATGCTGTTGTACCTTATCTTGAAAATGAATTAGGTGTGAAGTGGTTTGCGGTTTCAAATATTTGTGAGGGTATAAAGCTGCGTAAAATCGGGATAAAGGGAGAAATTCTTATATTAGGATATACACCCCCTCAGGAAGCCGAAAAAATTGCAGAATACAATATCTTACAAGCCTGTACAGAGTATAGATATGCTGTTGATTTAAGCAAATATGCAAAAGGAAAAAAAGTGCGGCTTCATATTGCTGTTGACACAGGCATGACCAGAATCGGGCTTCGTGGAAACACTTCCGAAATTTGTGATGAAATTGAAAAAATAATTCTAACAGACGGAATTTCTGCCGAAGGAATTTTCACACATTTCAGTGTTGCTGACAGTAATAACAGCGATGATGTCAAATACACGAATATGCAGGCTGAAAGAATAACTGCTGTTGATGATGAACTCAAAAAAAGGGGCATAGAATTAAGCCAATGCCATTTTCTTAACTCTGCCGGCGGAATTTATTACTATAATAAAAGAAGCAGTCTTGCAAGACTCGGCATTATTCTTTATGGACTTATGCCAAATCCCCAAAAATCTTTACCGTTTAAACCTTATCCTGTTATGAGCTTAAAATCTTGCGTTTCTCAGATCAAGACTGTTGAGGAAGGTACTGATGTCAGCTATGGGAGAACATATGTAACAAAAGAAAAAACTGTTCTTGCTACAGTAACCTGCGGATATGCTGATGGATATCCAAGGCTTCTTTCCAATATCGGAGAGGTTATCATAAACGGCCGGCGGGCAAAAATAACAGGCCGGGTATGCATGGATCAATTTATGTGCGATGTTACTCATATTCCGGGAGTTAAAGCCGGCGATACAGTTACGCTTATAGGAACAGAGGGCAATGAAACTATAACCGCAGATGACATTGCCGAAGCCATAGGTACTATCGGATATGAAATAGTTTGCGGAATCACCTCACGTGTTCCGAGGGTAATAATTAAAGAAAATAAGGAAACGGCAGTTTTTGACTAAAAGCTGTCTTCCTTGACAAAAAGAGCTTTTTATTATATTATATAAGATGTAGAACAGTTAAAAACGGAGGTAAAAATTTATGGCAAAATTTTGTACAAAATGCGGTGCGTCATTAGACAACAATGCTGCATTCTGCACCGCCTGCGGCGCTATTGTTGACAATAAATCAAATTTTGTGAATTTAAATAAAAAGCGTACTGCTCTTATGCTCAGCGGCATTCTTGCAGGAATAATTATAATGGTACTCATTTTATCAGCACTGTTTGGCGGCGGATACAAGTCGGCTATTAGCAATTATTTTGAAGGATTTGAAGACGCTGATGCAGAAAAATTTATGAAATCCATGCCAAAATGTCAGGTAGAATATCTTGAAAAATCTTTGAAGGATTATGACAAATATGATTCTTTCAAAGAATATTTCCAATACATAATTGAAGAAGCTCTGGATGAAGCCGAAGATAAATACGGCGATGATATCAGCATTTCTTATGAAATAAATAATAAGAAAGATTTATCAGATAAGGAACTGAGGGATATCAGAAAAAGACTCATAAGCAACTATCAGGATAACGATATTGATGTAACCAAAGGATATGAGGTTGAAATAACTGTAAAAATAAAAGGCGACGATGACTCTGAGAAAGAAGATTCAACTTTAAAAGTCGCCAAAGTTGACGGTGACTGGTGTATTGTCAGCGGTGGTATTCTGCCAATGTAATGACATGAATCATCATAATTACAGTGATTCCGGCATAATATAATGAAAGGACCGAAAATATGAAATACGTAAAAAAATTATTATATTTAACATCGGTTCTTATTGCATTCCTGTTGGTATGCTCTTGCGGTGCAGAGCCTGTTAAAACAGCTATGAATTATGAACGCCCTATTATAACATTATCAAGAGCTATTGACGCAATGGACAGCGCTTCATATTTCAGATGCTTCACCGAGGGAGCAAAACAAGCCTATTCAGAAAGTGATAATTATAATCCGGATCTGGTGAAAACACTGCTTCCATCCCAGGCTGCAGACAGACATTTATTTAAAGCAAAGATTGTTTCAAGCAAAGAACTTGACGAAGATATGATAAACAATCTTGAACAGGAATATAAGGACAAATACCGAAAACGCATTGATATTTCTAAGGCTCAGCAGATGACTGTGGAATTCGGTACTATTCAGGGAAGCAATGAACTGATTGATTCCAGAGATCTGACAGCAGTCAGAATAGAAAATAACTGGTATATTTTCGGTGACGTAATAGAAAGTTTTAATTTCGGTACAAACGCCGACAACAGCAATAACACGGCATCCTAATCAATTAGGATGCTGTTATTATATAGCTGTTTTCAGTTACATAATTTATTTTAACAAAAAAATATTGACAAAATGATTTGAATATAGTATAATATTAATGCTAAATATGCCGCTGTGGTGGAATAGGCAGACACAAGGGACTTAAAATCCCTCGGAGTAACATCCGTACCGGTTCAAGTCCGGTTAGCGGCACCAGTCCCAACTTGGACGGCTCAATATCCGATATCACAAATTGATATCGGATATTTTTGTGTCCGCTGATGAAGGATATCTACATATTTTTGAAGATCGTTTTGTCTGATATCACAAATTAAAGTGATGTTAAACAAAGCTTTTTTTATGCGTAAGGATAAAAACTGCTGTACATATCTTACAAATTCAGTTAGCAAAAACTGTGGAAGTATACAAAATATA
>JAHZHC010000020.1 GCA_019420505.1 Ruminococcus sp. | reverse complement strand
ACCACAGCGGGGTCAGAGCTTTAAATATCACAAACTGACAACGTGAGTTGGCCCGTGCGGCCGAGCACCCCCCTCTACTAATAGGCTTATTTCGGCATTTTTTGCACGCAAACGTGCAACTTTGAATGAAATATGAACAAAGTTTGTAGCATTGCACAATTTAAGTGCTGTAAAACTATGCAAAATGCACATTCCGATTTATTCAATCTGAATGTGCATTGTTTTTTGGATTAATAATATTTTTATATAGATCAATTGTCTGTAAGGCTTGTTTCGGGAAAGTAGTGAGCAAGTATTTCATCGTAATTTTTTCCGTCCTTTGCCATGTAGTTGGCACCATATTGGCTCATACCCACAAGATGTCCGTAACCTTTGGTTTTTATTGTGTAAGAGTTGTCTTTAAATTTTAATGTAAAACAAGGTGAGGGAAGAGAAAGTGCATTGGAAAATTCAATTCCGCTAAGAGTTTGGTTGTCTATTTTTAAACTTAGAACAGAGCCGCAGTCGGAGCTTTTCTCAATTTTAATACTGTTTTCTTTAAGTTCTGATGATTTTAATTCAGGAAATACTGAGGAAAGCCTTGCGGAAAGCTCGTCAGCAGTGAAGTCGGTTGTTTTTTCAAAGCCATCATTTTTTGTGTCCCAGCTGCTGTTTACAGAAATTAAATATGGGATTTTTTCTCCCCACATATTTTCTGCTGATTCAGTTGAACCGCTTGAAATAGCGTGAAATGCGACAATAATCGGTTCATTTTCATATGTAAGAATCTTATTTTTCACTGAATTTACTGCATCAGAAACCTTTTTATAGGTTTTTTCATAGTCGTCACCGTAGAATTTTTTTGCCTGTTCCTCGGTAAAATAGCTTTGATAAAGGGAACTGTCATCGCTGATATCTGCTCCATTCAGTTTTTTATCAGGGTTTGACTGTTCAGTTATCTGACGTCTTAGTATATAGGTATGAGTCAGAACAGCTTGTGATTTCAATGCTTCTTCTTCAAAATCGGCGGGCATTTGAGCAAGAACAGAGCCAATCATATAGTCTTCCAGTGAAATTTCCTCAATTCTATCTTTTTTGGTAAAAAGAATTTTTACTGTATTGCTTTCACTGTTTTTACCGATTCGGTTTTCGTTTTTACTAATAAAGGATATACAGGGTATGAGCATAAGAAATATGCCGAATATAATCATTATTTCAATCTGCTTTTTCATTTTACTTGTCCTTTCTTTTAGAAACGTTACTTATAGAATGATATGCTGTTTTGTAAAAAATAAGAAGTAAAAATAATATTTGATCTTCGTCAAAATGTGCGTTTTTGTTTATACGCAGTTAACAAATGAGGAGTATAATTACTGAAAAATATATATGTAGGGGTAAAACTGATTTTGAAAGGAAGACACTATGCTCAAACTAACAAACATTGTTAAGGATTATGTATCAGGCGATTCTGTTGTAAAGGCTTTAAAGGGCGTTGATATTCAATTCCGTGAAAGTGAATTTGTTTCGATCCTTGGTCCGTCAGGCTGTGGAAAAACGACTTTGCTTAATATTATCGGAGGCCTTGACAGATACACCAGCGGAGATTTAATTATTAACGGAAAATCCACAAAAGATTTCAAAGACAGTGACTGGGACACATATCGAAATCATTCTATAGGCTTTGTATTCCAGAACTATAACCTGATACCTCATCAAACTGTTTTATCGAACGTTGAACTTGCGTTGACATTGTCGGGCGTATCTAAATCCGAAAGACGTCAGAGGGCGATCGATGTGCTCAATCAGGTGGGCCTGGGAGATCAGATCCATAAAAAGCCTAATCAGATGTCAGGCGGACAGATGCAGAGGGTTGCTATTGCGAGAGCGCTTATTAATGATCCGGATATACTTCTGGCAGATGAGCCTACGGGAGCCTTGGATTCTGAAACCAGTGTTCAGGTTATGGAGATCTTAAAGAAGATTTCAAAAGATAAGCTGATAATAATGGTTACTCATAATCCTGAACTTGCAGATAAATATTCGAGCCGTATTATAAGGCTTTTAGACGGCAGGATCACTGATGACACTGCGCCTTATGAGCAAGGTGAAGATAAGACGGACAAAGCTGAAAAGGTTAATAAAAAAGGCAAAAAGACATCCATGTCTTTTCTGACGGCTTTATCACTCAGCCGAAATAATCTGCTGACCAAAAAGGGAAGGACATTTCTGACTTCATTTGCAGGGTCTATCGGTATTATTGGAATTGCGTTGATTTTATCATTGTCACACGGTGTTCAGAAATATATCGACCAGGTGCAGGAGGATACTCTTTCAAGTTATCCTTTGCAGATAACCAAAACTAATACTAATTTTGCCGAGTTTATGCAGTCAATGTCAGATGAGGAAGTAAATCATGATCATGATATGAACAAAATTTATTCCAGAAACCAGCTTGGAAAACAAATCGAAGCTTTCCTGAAGGGAACTAAGATCAATAATCTTGAAAAATTCAAATCTTTTATTGATAAAAATGATGAACTGAAAGAACTTACGACTGATATTCAGTACAGTTATTCTGCGCCTTTGACGGTATATAAGGCAGATACATCGGATAAAGTTGTACAGGTCAATCCGTCTACTTTATTGCAAGACACCGGATTTTATTCGGAAGAGCAGATTGAATCTATGTCATCTATAGGAATGGCAAATGCTGATGTCTGGTCTGAAATGATTGACAATGAAGAGCTTATAAAGAATCAATATGAAGTTATTGCCGGAAAGCTTCCTGAGAAATATAATGAAATTGTTCTTGTTGTTGATGAATATAATGAGCTTAATGATTATGTGCTTTATTCATTGGGAATTCTTGATTCGTCAAAGCTTCAGGGAGTTATGAAGAAGGCTGTTGTGGGAGAGAAGATAGAAATTGACTCGGATCAGACTGTTTACACATATGATGAGCTTTTGGATCTGAAATTTAAGCTGATTTCTCCTACTGACAAATATGCAAAGGAAAACGGACTTTGGGTTGATAAAAGTGAAGATGAAAGCTATATGAAGTCAGTTGTTGACAAGGGAATTGAGCTGAATGTTGTAGGAATTGTCAGGCCGTCGGAGGACGCAGCAGCTTCATCAATCGGCGGTGCGATCGGTTACAGGCATGATCTTACTCAGTATCTTCTTGACAAGGTCAGCTCCAGTGAGATAGTGAAAGATCAGGAAAACAATGCTGACACTGATATTTTTACCGGACTTAAATTTGCAACTGACGAGGATATGGACAATAAAGATGTAAAGGTAATTACGTCTAACAATAACGGCGGAAAGAAGTCTGAAGCTTCACAGATGACTGATATGACTCAGCTTGATCCGTCAAAAATGACTGATGTACAGAAAAAATATTTTGAGTCCTTGACTGAAGAACAGATGGCATTATTACAGCAGATGGTTAAGGAACAGGCAGACGCTTTGAAAAACAACGGCAAAGGGGAGTCGGTTGTTTCATCGGCAACATATGACGGTAACATGGAAATTCTGGGATATTCATCAGAAGAAAAGCCTTCGGGAATAAATATTTATCCAAAGGATTTTGAGGCAAAGGAGCGTATTACTGAAATTATTGATGATTATAACGATGACGGTGATGAGGCAGATAAAATTGAATATACGGATTATATCGGACTGATGATGTCGTCGGTAACAACAATTATTAACTCAATCAGTTATGTACTTATTGCGTTTGTTGCAATTTCTCTTGTAGTTTCTTCAATTATGATTGGTATTATAACTTATATTTCTGTTCTTGAGAGAACCAAGGAAATCGGTATACTAAGAAGTATCGGAGCTTCAAAGAAAGATATATCAAGAGTGTTCAATGCAGAAACACTTATTGTTGGATTTGCTGCCGGAATTATCGGTATTGGATTATCTTATCTGCTGACTATACCGATAAATGCGGTTATCGGGCACATTACAGATGTACCGATGAAGGCGGCTATACCGGTTGGCGGAGCAGTAATTCTTGTTATTATAAGCATGGTTCTGACGCTGATTGCGGGATTGTTCCCGTCAAGAATTGCGGCGAAGAAGGATCCTGTTGTTGCACTGAGAACAGAGTAATCGGAGGGAAAAGGATCATGTGTAAGTTAACAGATGAAACGAAAGACAAAATATTAGGCTTCACAAGCTGTCTGATAGCGGCAGTTGCTTTATTGGGGCTTATAAGCTTAAGCTTTGCGTAAATAAAAATATGTTTTAAAATATGAACAAAGACAGCAAAAGCGTACAATAAAAAATCACCTCCTATGGTATTTCATTTTACCATAGGAGGTTTTATTTATATCAGGAAAACATAAATTTGTACATATATATGGGTTTAAATATGATTGTGAAAGGATATACGGCTATACATATCTTACAAATTCAGTTAGCAAAAACTGTAGAAGTATACAAAATATAATAGGTGCATACAAATAATTTGCACAAAACCAATAAAATAGTTATTTAATATAATAAAGGGAGAAATGATTTAAGCTCAGGAGGTGATTCCAATGCAGAGGTAAGTTTTAAAATTTCGGACGAAAAAACAAATCAATATCAAAATTTTAAGAAGAGAGGAAAATTACAAATGAAAGTATTTAAAAGACTTGCAGCTATGGGAGCTGCTGTTATGATGATGGCGTCGGTTTCGGCGATTGGAGCAAGTGCATATTCTAAAACATATTTAGGTAAAACTGATATGTCTTCAGAAAAGTCCCCCAGATATATTTCATGTTATCATAATGGTGCATTTACCAATGGATATGTAAGCGGTATGGCATGGACAAAGACAACCAAAAGAAATAGCGTACTTAATCCGGATTGTAGTTTCAACGGATACATTTCAGTAGTAACAGCATGCGGCAGTGTACATGGAAATAATAACAACCAGTTTGCTAATGCAATTTCATGCTCATTGTCAGGAAAATATACCACAACAACCGTTACTTCAACCCATGTATTCCAAAGCGGAACTTACGGTAACTTTTCAAAAACAATTAAATCTAATTAAAATAGTTATTTAGTTACATAAGCCATTCGGCATATCATAAAATTGTATAGCTTATGATATGCCGAATTTATTTGAGGTGATAGAAATGACAAAACAAACAAAAATAACACTGATTTCAGGACTTCTCGTAATTATTTCCATTACGGCGTTTTTGATTTTTTATTTAAATAATAAAAATAATAGCAGTAAAGTTGTAAATAAATACGAATTTATAGAAAATGAAGCAAATATGTTTATGTCTGATGTTGTAGGTAATTCAGGAGATTTCATATATTTTTCTGATTATGTGACTAACTATTATTGTGAATATGACACATTAAAAGACAAGCAGATTCAAATGCCTGTAAAAGGACTAATTGCTCATTATAATTTTTATAACGGAGATTTATATTGCGTTCATGCAGATTCGGATAACAAGTTAAGTATTGTAAAGTGGGATATAAATACAGGTGATTATGAAACAATCTATACCCCGCCCGAAGGTGTTGAGGGGTTATATAACTTTTCAATGACTACTGATGGATTAATGTTTTTTTTAGAAAGAAAACCTACTTCAGAGGTTGCAATTGGAAAATCTATTGATGATAAAGACGGTTACACCATAAACTACACTTTATATATTTACAATCCCAAAACAAAAGAAAAAAATGCTCTTGCCGAAGGTGTAGACAGATATTACATAAGCGGAAACAGACTTTATTTTGATAAAGTGCATTTTCTGAAACAAACAGAAGAGATATTCTATATTGATTTTGACAAACCCGAAGAGGTAATTGATACAGGAATATCCTGCAGAAATGAGGACGCTGTTCATAATGGATACAGTGGCTGGTTTTATGTAGATGATGAATATATTTATTATTCGGGCGGAACTGAAAATTATTATCGACGTTCCATAAAAAATAATGAAGAAGAATTGCTTTATACATATTCAGATTCTAAAGGGTATATCACACGATGCATTGAATTCAATGGAAAACAAATTATTTATGTTCGCTGTGCTTATGATAATGAGGTCGTTTTCGGAGCAAAGCTTTTTGAGCTTGATACTGAAACAAAAGAGGTTAAAAATATCTGGACGGATACTCAGGAAGAATTGTTAGTCGATTATGCATCATTCAAAGGCAATGATGAATTCTATTATCTTAGTACCAGTCCAGCCAATAAATTAATAAATGAAGGTAAAAAAATAGGCAATCATTATTATTTGGTTTATGCCGATGGCAATAAAAAAATAATATATGATAACGTTAAAGAATGGGTTGCTAAAGACGTAGATTAAAAGAGATTTAGTAAATAATTTTAGGGTGACCAAAAATGAAAAAAAGAATAATACCAATTTCTATGCTTGCCCTATGTTTGTTAACTTCCTGTTCTCAAACACCTGATAATATACAAAGCAATAATCACAAAACAGGTTCAGATAATAAATATTCATATGTTTCCGTTAAACATATAATTGACCTTGTATTTTAGCCGAAAAAATTATATAAAAAAATCCTCGCACTAATTGTACGAGGATTAATTTTTTGTAATTGTTATTACTTATCAGCAATTGCAGCCTGTGCAGCAGCAAGTCTTGCGATTGGAACACGGAATGGGGAGCATGAAACATAGTCAAGACCAATCTTGTGGCAGAATTCTACTGATGTAGGATCGCCGCCGTGCTCGCCGCAGATACCGATGTGGAGATTTGGATTTACAGGCTTACCAAGCTTGATAGCCATATCCATAAGCTTGCCGACACCTGTCTGGTCAAGTTTTGCAAATGGATCGTTTTCATAAATCTTAGCGTCATAGTAAGCGTCAAGGAATTTACCTGCGTCATCTCTTGAGAAACCAAATGTCATCTGTGTAAGGTCGTTAGTACCGAAGCAGAAGAAGTCAGCTTCCTTAGCAATTTCGTCAGCTGTAAGAGCAGCTCTCGGAATTTCGATCATTGTACCAACTTCATATTTAAGGTCAGAACCAGCTTCAGCAATAACAGCGTCAGCAGTTTCTACAACAACCTTCTTAACATACTTAAGTTCCTTAATATCACCAACCAACGGAATCATGATTTCAGGTTCAACATTCCAGTCAGGATGAGCATTCTTAACGTTGATAGCAGCCTTGATAACAGCCTTAGTCTGCATTTTAGCGATTTCAGGATATGTTACTGCAAGACGGCATCCACGGTGTCCCATCATTGGGTTGAATTCGTGAAGTGAAGCAATGATAGCCTTGATGTCTTCTACTGACTTGCCCTGTGCGTCAGCAAGAGCTTTAATGTCAGCTTCATCAGTAGGAACAAATTCGTGAAGCGGAGGATCAAGGAATCTGATTGTTACAGGATTTCCTTCAAGTGCCTCATAAAGTGCTTCGAAATCACCCTGCTGCATTGGTTCGATCTTATCAAGAGCAGCTTCTCTTTCTTCAACAGTGTCAGCACAGATCATTTCTCTGAATGCAGCAATTCTTGATGGTTCAAAGAACATGTGCTCTGTACGGCAAAGACCGATACCCTCAGCGCCGAGTTCACGTGCTTTCTTAGCGTCAGCAGGTGTATCAGCATTTGTTCTTACTTTAAGCTTCCTGTACTTGTCAGCCCAAGCCATGATTCTTCCGAATTCACCGGCAATTGTAGCATCTACTGTAGGAATAATTCCTTCATAGATATTACCTGTTGAACCGTCAATTGAAATATAATCGCCTTCAGTAAATGTTTTACCGGCGAGTGTGAATTTCTTGTTAGCTTCATCCATATTGATATCTGTGCATCCTGATACGCAGCAAGTACCCATTCCACGGGCAACAACAGCAGCGTGAGATGTCATACCGCCACGAACTGTGAGGATACCCTGTGAAGCTTTCATACCTGTAATATCTTCAGGTGATGTTTCAAGACGAACAAGAACAACCTTTTCGCCCTTAGCATTCCAAGCTTCAGCGTCATCAGCTGTGAATACAACCTTACCGCAGGCAGCACCCGGTGAAGCACCAAGACCTTTGCCCAAAGGAGTTGCAGCTTTGAGAGCTTTAGCGTCGAACTGTGGGTGGAGAAGTGTGTCAAGGTTTCTTGGATCGATCATTGCTACAGCTTCTTCCTCAGTTCTCATGCCTTCGTCAACGAGGTCGCAAGCAATCTTAAGAGCAGCCTGAGCAGTTCTCTTACCGTTTCTTGTCTGGAGCATGAAGAGTTTACCGTGTTCTACAGTGAACTCCATGTCCTGCATATCTCTATAGTGGTTCTCAAGAGTTTTGCAAACTTCCTTGAACTGTGCAAAAGCTTCTGGGAACTTTTCTTCCATTTCTGAAATGTGCATTGGTGTACGTACACCGGCAACTACGTCTTCGCCCTGTGCGTTTGTAAGGAATTCACCGAACAAACCGTTAGCGCCTGTAGCAGGGTCACGTGTAAATGCAACACCTGTACCGCAGTCGTCGCCCATGTTTCCGAATGCCATTGACTGTACGTTAACAGCAGTACCCCATGAATAAGGGATATCGTTATCTCTTCTGTAAACGTTAGCTCTTGGGTTATCCCATGAACGGAATACAGCCTTAACTGCGCCCATGAGCTGTTCCTTAGGATCTGAAGGGAAGTCTGAACCGATCTTTGATTTATATTCAGCCTTGAACTGCATAGCGAGTTCTTTAAGGTCGTCAGCTGTAAGGTCAACGTCCTGAGTAACGCCCTTCTTAGCTTTCATTTCGTCGATAAGCTCTTCAAAATATTTCTTACCAACTTCCATAACTACGTCAGAATACATCTGAATAAATCTTCTGTAGCAGTCCCAAGCCCATCTTGGGTTATTAGACTTTTCAGCAATTACCTCTACAACGTCTTCATTAAGACCAAGGTTAAGGATTGTGTCCATCATACCAGGCATAGATGCTCTTGCACCTGAACGTACGGAAACAAGGAGAGGATTTTCCTTATCGCCGAATTTTTTACCTGTGATTTCTTCCATTTTTACAATGTACTCATTGATTTCTGCCATAATTTCAGGATTGATCTCACGGCCGTCTTCATAATACTGAGTACAAGCCTCAGTAGAAATAGTGAAGCCCTGTGGAACAGGAAGACCCATTCCTGTCATTTCTGCAAGGTTTGCACCCTTGCCGCCGAGAAGCTCTCTCATGCTGGCATTACCTTCTGAGAAAAGATAACAATACTTCTTTGCCATTGGTTTTCTACCTCCAAAATTTTGAATTCCGCTTCCTTAATAAAAACATGTGGAACACCACAAAAAACTGCCTGAAAAGGCAGAAGGACATACGGTAACAATACTATTATAACAGATTTTTTCTTAAATTACTATAGTTTTGGCAAATTTTTTTGTATAGCATTTTTCACAATTTTTCATATTACTTTATATGCACCTTTAACATCAAATGCACAAAAAAACACAATGTATATGTAACGCAAAACAATAATAAAATATTAAAATAATGTATTATTTGTAAAAAGACCTTGACGTAAACCGAAGGGTACATTATAATATAAGTATAGAGTTCTTTATATGAATACTGACATAGATGATGAATTGGAGCTTCGTTGTCTGCGTAGCAGATTTGTTGTTTTCTAATTTTTCTGTGTGACTTCACACAAAAAATGAAAGGAGGATATGTTCCTGACGGAACATAATCGTGTGTATGGAGAATAATGTTGTAATTCTTGCCGGAGGGCAGGGAAAACGAATGAAAACAGATAAACCTAAGGTCCTTTGCAATGTGATAGGGGAACCTATGCTTGAATGGGTGATTACGGCCTGTGAAAATGCGCAGTTGGAAAAAATTTGCGTTGTCAAGGGATTTGCGGCCGATATGATAGATGAATATGTAAATAAGCGCAGTTCGAAAGCTGAAATTCAGACGGTAATGCAGGAAGAGCGTCTGGGTACAGGTCATGCTGTTATGCAGGCAAAAGAATTTCTTGAAGCGCATAAAGACGGAAATACTCTTGTTTTATGCGGAGATGTACCATTTATTGATGAAGACACAATCAATGGTGCTTTGGAGCTTCATATTCAAAGAGATTGCAGTGTAACCGTTGTAACATCAAGAGTAGAAAACCCGACAGGTTACGGCAGAATAATCAGAAATGACAAAGGAATCAGCGGAATTGCAGAGCATAAGGATTGTGATCCTTATCAGCTTGCGATTACTGAAGTCAATTCCGGATGTTACTGGTTTAAAACAGCAGATTTACTTGATGTTTTATTTGAAATTACGCCTGAAAATGCACAGGGAGAATATTATCTTACAGACTGCATAGAACTTTTGATTGCAAAAGGCAAAACTGCTGACGCTTATATTTCACGCAATCCTAATGTTGCTTTGGGTGCAGATGACAGAAGGGGTCTGCTCATGCTTAATGACATAGCAAGGTCTGAAATTATCGGAAAATTTTTGGATGACGGTATTGAGTTCTGCTGTACAGACGGTGTAAGTATCGGAAACAATGTAACTATCGGTGCAGGAACGGTTATTCATTCGGGGGTTATTTTAAGAGGAAATACAGTTATAGGTGAAAACTGCGTTTTGGGGAATAATTGTATTATTGAAAACACAAAGGTAGGAAACAACGTAAATCTGAATAATGTTCAGGCTTATGAATCTATAATTGAAGATGATGTCAAAATCGGACCTTATGTTCAGCTAAGACCTAATTCCCATATCATGAAGGGAGTTAAGATCGGAGATTTTGTTGAAATAAAGAATTCCACTATCGGGGAATATACAGCAGTGGCTCATCTGACATATATAGGCGATTCTGATGTGGGTGCAAATGTAAACTTCGGATGCGGAGTTGTTACGGTTAATTATAACGGTGATAAGAAGTTCCGTACAGTTATTGAGGACAATGCGTTTATTGGCTGTAACACCAATCTTGTTGCTCCTGTCAGAGTGGGTAAGGGTGCATATACAGCGGCAGGTTCTACTATCACAAAAGACATTCCTGACAACGCTCTTGCGATTGAAAGAGGCAAGGCGGAAATAAAAGAGGGATATGCTTCAAGAAAACTGAAAGCAAGAACGGAAAAGTACGAACAGCAGAAAAAAAATGAAAATAATTAGATTTTATTGCGTCTTTGGCATTAAGAAAATGTCGAAGACGTAATTGTTTATTCTTAATTGTAATTGCTGTAAAAAAACACAATATAGTTTGATATATGTTGAAAGTATACAAAAAAGTGCTAAATAAAGAAGAAAAACATTACATCTAATACATATTTGCTTGACATATTGCTTTAAATATAGTATATTTATAATTATGTATGAAAAACGATAAATTGTTTGTAAAAAAAGATTATTTGTCGTATTGGGTCGGAAAGATAATTGTGAATGTGAATAATATTTATCAAGTGAAATATGAAAGGAATTTATAATTAATGAATAAAAAGGCGGAGAAAAAGGACACATGTCGTCGAATTGCATTTTTGGGGATGAAACATTGTCCGGCTTTTGGGCAGGGCGGTATTGAAGTTGTTGTTGAAGAATTAAGCACTCGGATGGTTCAGCTGGGATGTAAGGTAACTTGTTTTAACCGGAACGGAAAAAATGAAAAAAATAAAAAGCTGAAAGAATATAAGGGTATTAAGCTTGTATCAGTTCCAACAATAGATATGCGTGGTGCAGCAGCAGCAAGCGCTTCATTAACAGCAGCTGTTCGTGCAGCTTTCGGTAAATTTGATGTGGTTCACTTTCATGCAGAAGGGCCTTGTGCGATGATGTGGCTTCCGAAACTGTTTGGCAAACGTTGTGTTGCAACGGTTCATGGGCTGGATCATCAGCGTTCAAAGTGGGGCAGGTTTGCCAGCAAATATATTTTGTTCGGAGAGAAATGTGCAGTAAAATTTGCTGATGAGATTATTGTGCTGAGTAAAGGTGTTCAGGATTATTTTATGGACACTTACGGAAGAGAAACTGTGTATATACCAAACGGGGTTAATCGTCCTGTTGTCCGTGAGGCAGATCAGATACAGCAAAAATTCGGACTTAAGAAAGATGATTACATACTTTATCTTGCAAGATTAGTACCTGAAAAGGGTTTACATTATCTGATTGAAGCTTTTAAACAGGTAAAAACCGATAAAAAGCTTGTGATAGCAGGTGGTTCTTCTGACACAGATCCATATGTAAACCAATTAAAGGAAATGGCAAAGGACGATAAACGAATCGTCTTTACGGGATTTGTTAGAGGAGAGTTGCTTGACGAGCTTTACAGTAATGCTTATATATATACGCTTCCGTCTGATCTTGAGGGAATGCCGTTAAGTCTGTTGGAAGCTATGAGTTATGGAAATTGCTGTTTGGTTTCTGATATTGCTGAATGCACAGAAGTGGTAGAAGACAAAGCAGTGATCTTTCGTAAAAGTGATATAAGCGATTTACGGGAAAAGCTTCAGGAATTGTGTGATAACGCATCGATGGCAGAGAAATATAAGTCTCAGTCTGCTGATTTCATATTCAGTAAGTGCAGCTGGGACGAAGCAGTTGAAAAAACTTTGAAGTTATACGATAAATAGAAGCTGGATTCATGTTGATGCTGCGAATACTTTACAAAAAAGAATTTTTATATTATTTGCAGTTATAAGATTATTTGTTTGAGGCTTTTTACTTTTAAAAAATTATATTTAAAGCAGGAGAAATTGAAATGCGAATTCTGATGGTTAACAAATTTTTATATGCAAACGGCGGGTCGGAGACTTATATATTTAAATTGGGAGATTACCTGAAGAATAATGGACATGAAGTTCAGTATTTTGGAATGGAGCATGAGGGACGTTGTGTAGGGAATGCTGTTAATGCGTACACTACAGACATGGATTTTCATGGCGGCTCTAAGTTATCAAAGCTGACATATCCGCTGAAAACCATTTATTCATCTGAAGCACGTAAGAAAATTCGTCTGGTTCTTGATGATTTTAAACCTGATGTAGTTCACTTGAATAATTTTACATACCAGCTCACGCCTTCAATGATTCTGGAAATTCAAAAGTGGAAAAAACAAACCGGAAGAAAATGTCGAATTGTGTTTACTGCACATGACTATAATCTGGTCTGTCCAAACCATATGCTGAATAATCCGAATACGCATCAGAACTGTGAAAAGTGTTTGGGCGGTCATTTTATAAACTGTACAAAGGATAAATGCATACATGGAAGTATGGTAAAATCAGCAGTCGGCACTATGGAGGCATTTTTCTGGAAAATGAACGGTGCTTACAAGCATATTGATTCAATAATTTGCTGTTCTGAATTTTTAAAAACAAAAATGGATACAAATCCGTTATTTGCTCAAAAGACATTAGCACTGCATAACTTTGTGGAACAGGTGGAATTCAAGGAAACTGTCAAAAAAGACTATGTTCTTTACTTCGGTCGGTTTTCTGAGGAAAAAGGTATTGGCACATTGATTGATGTATGCAAACAGCTACCGGATGTACAGTTTATTTTTGCCGGGACAGGCCCTTTAGAAGAAACAATAAAAGACGTTGAAAATATCAGAAATGTAGGATTTCAAAGAGGAGATGCTTTGGAAAAACTGATTCGTGAGGCAAGATTCAGTATATATCCGTCCGAGTGGTATGAGAACTGCCCGTTTTCTGTAATGGAGAGTCAGATGTACGGCACTCCTGTATTGGGAGCTGACATCGGTGGAATTCCTGAGCTTATTAAAGTAGGAAAGACGGGAGAATTATTTGAGAGCGGAAATAAATCTGATTTAAAGTTGAAAATTGAAAAGCTGTGGACTGATAAGGAACTGACAGATGATTATATTAAAAACTGTAAAGATATCAGTTTTGACACGATAGAAGTTTATACAGATAAACTAATGAAAATTTATTCCGGGAAATAATTGATTTTAAGTACACATTATTTAATACATAATCGGGTATATGGTTGGAATAAGCGTGTTAAAAAGAACTAAAGCCTGATTGTTACATAAGGAGAATAAACTATGTGCGGGATTGTAGGGTATACAGGAAAAAAACAAGCTGCGTCAATTTTACTGGACGGACTTTCAAAATTGGAATACAGAGGTTATGATTCGGCCGGAATAGCAGTCAGAAACGGAAGTGACGATGCGGAAATAGTAAGAGCAAAGGGTCGGCTGAAGGTTCTGTCTGAAAAAACAAATGATGGTCAAAGTATGGTTGGTACTTGCGGCATTGGTCATACACGTTGGGCTACTCATGGTGAGCCGAGCGAAATTAACTCACATCCGCACTGTTCAGATGATGAAAATGTTGTTGCCGTACATAACGGTATCATTGAAAATTATCAGGAACTGAAAGAAAAACTTCTCCGAAAGGGTTATGTATTCTATTCTCAGACTGATACTGAAGTAGTAACAAAGCTGATTGATTATTATTATAAAAAGTATCAGATGGGACCGATTGATGCTCTTGCAAAAGCAATGGTGCGGGTTCGTGGGTCTTATGCGTTGGCGGTAATGTTTAAAGAGTTTCCTGAGGAAATTTATGCTGCACGTAAAGACAGCCCTATGATTATTGGTGTTGAAGAAGGAGACGCTTATATTGCTTCCGATGTACCTGCTATTCTGAAATACACAAGAAATGTTTATTATATTGATAATATGGAAATGGCAAAGCTTTCAAAGGGGAATGTAACATTTTTTAATTTGGACGGCGATGAAGTACATAAAGAGTTAACTGAGATTACATGGAATGCGGAAGCGGCTGAAAAGGGCGGTTATCAGCATTTCATGATGAAAGAAATACATGAACAGCCTAAAGCTGTGGCAGATACTATTAACTCTGCTATTGCAGACGGAAAGATAGATTTGACTTCAGTCGGTTTGACAGAGTCGGATATCAGGAATATTTCACAGATATATATTGTTGCCTGCGGGTCTGCATATCATGTTGGCGTGGTGGCTCAGTATGTAATCGAGGATTTGGCGAAGATTCCGGTTCGTGTGGAACTGGCATCTGAATTCAGATACAGAAAGCCGCTTCTTGATAAAAACGGTTTGGTTATAGTTGTCAGCCAATCGGGTGAAACAGCAGACAGTTTAGCAGCGTTGCGGGAGGCAAAGTCAAAAGGGATCAAAACGCTTGGTATTGTAAATGTAGTAGGGAGTTCTATTGCAAGAGAAGCCGATAATGTGTTTTATACATTAGCAGGTCCTGAAATTGCTGTGGCAACGACGAAGGCATATAGTACCCAGCTTATCGCTTCCTATCTGCTGGCAATTCAATTTGCATTTGTTCGGGGAGAGATAAATGAAGAAAAATACAGCGAGATGATCACTGAGCTTCAAATGCTTCCGGAAAAAATTGCACGAATTCTGGAAGATAAAGAGCGTTTGCAGTGGTTTGCGGCAAAGTTTGCAAATGCAAAGGATATCTTTTTTGTCGGACGTGGCATCGATTATGCAATTTGTCTTGAGGGAAGTCTTAAGATGAAGGAAATAAGTTATATACACAGTGAAGCTTATGCTGCAGGCGAATTGAAACATGGTACGATAAGCCTGATCGAAGATGAAACATTGGTAATAGGTGTTCTGACTCAATCTGAACTTTACGAAAAAACGATAAGCAACATGGTTGAGGTAAAAAGCCGTGGTGCTTATCTTATGGGTCTGACAAGCTATGGCAACTACGAAATTGAAGATACAGCTAACTTTGTTACCTATATTCCTAAAACAGATGAACATTTTGCTACAAGTCTCGCAGTAATTCCGTTGCAGTTAATGGGATATTACGTGAGTGTGGCTAAAGGTCTCGATGTTGATAAGCCAAGGAATTTAGCAAAAAGTGTAACTGTTGAATAAATAAAAAGGGGAACTGGAAATGTCTGAAAAGAAACTAAATGGTACGGTAATTGTAACTTATCGCTGTAATGCACGTTGTTCTATGTGTAATCGTTATAAAGCGCCTTCTAAGCCTGAGGAAGAAATCAGCTTGGAAACCATAAAAAAACTACCGCCGATGTATTTTACAAACATAACCGGCGGAGAACCGTTCATACGTACAGATTTGAAAGATATAGTGCGTGAACTTTATAAAAAGAGTGACCGAATTGTAATTTCCACAAACGGTTTCTTTACCGACCGTATTGTAGATCTCTGTAAGGAGTTTCCTCAGGTTGGTATTCGTATTTCCATTGAGGGCTTGGAACAGACGAATAATGAAATCCGTGGATTACAGAATGGCTATCAGCGTGGTTACGGTACGCTTAAGAAGCTTGTTGAAATGGGAATGAAGGATGTTGGGTTCGGCATGACTGTTCAGGACAAGAACGCTCCTGACCTTGTGCCTTTGTATCAGATCTCCAATGACATGGGTATGGAGTTTGCCACGGCGTCATTACATAACAGCTTCTATTTTGTAGAGGCAAAAAACATCATTCATGATCGTCCTATGGTTGCACAGAACTTTGAAAATTTGGTCAACGAGCTGCTTAAAAGCAACAGTCCGAAAAAGTGGTTCCGTGCTTATTTCAATCACGGGCTTATTAACTATATTTACGGTCAGAAACGTTTGCTTCCTTGTGATATGAGCTTTGATACATTCTTTATTGATCCATATGGTGATGTAATGCCTTGCAACGGTACTAAGGATAAGGAAGTTATGGGCAATTTGAATGTTCAGACATGGGATGAATTGTGGAATAGTCCCGAAGCAGAAACCGTGCGTTCAAAGGTTCGCTGCTGTGACCGTGATTGCTGGATGATCGGTTCTGTTTCTCCGGCAATGCATAAGTATATATGGAAACCGGTTTGGTGGGTTATAAAACATAAATTTTTATTCTTCTGGAAAAAGAAAAAGTATAGTATGTATGAGCTTCCGGTTGTTCGTGATTATCGTGACGGAAAAATTACGAAAGAGGACCTTGATAAGTGCAGTACATGTGATATGTGTGCAGTTGTCAATAACGGTCTGAGCGAAGAGTCTATGGAACAGTTAAAGGACAAAACCGGTGAAGAAATTGTGGATGCTGATATTGCAGCACAGATGAAAAATTAAGAAGGAGAAAATACATGATAGGGGTCTGCATTAAATATTTTCATGAAAATTACGGCGGCATGCTTCAAGCCTATGCAACAGTGTCAATGCTGGAAGCGAGAGGATTGGATTATGAATTGATTCAGTATGAAAAAAAGCAGTCTCCAGTCAGATTAATTAAGTCTTTAACACGTTTGTTAAACGGTGTTCTTCTTAATGATAAATATGAGGCGCTCTTAAAAAAAATAGGAAAAAAGAGACATCCTGATTTTGCTGCAAACGACGTTGTAAGAATGGATGCATTTCATAGATTTAAAGATGAGTATTTTACGAAGCTGTCACCCGTTTTCAAAGGTTATGAACAATTATGTGAGGGTGCAAAGCGTTATACTGCTGTTGTTACAGGAAGTGATCAGCTTTGGTCACCGGCAGGTTTACCGACAAACTATTATAATCTGCAGTTTGTTCCTGATCAAATAAGAAAGATTTCTTATGCTTCAAGCTTCGGAGTTAAACAGATTCCTTGGTATCAGAAAAAACGTACCGCAGAATATTTAAATCGTATACAGTTTATAAGTATGCGGGAAAATCGGGGAAGTGAAATTGTTAAGGAACTGACCGGCAGAGATGTTCCGACAATTCTTGATCCGGTATTTATGTTTGATCAAAAGGGTTGGGAAAAACTAATTCCTGTTAAAGATGAAATAAATGAACCATATATTTTTGCATACTTTTTAGGAAGTAATCCGGAACACAGAGCAGCTGTTAAGAAAGCAGCGTCGGAATTGGGATGTAAAATCGTAGCTCTTCGTCATTTGGATCAATATGTACCCGAGGATGAAAATTTCGGAGATATTGCTCTCTATGATGTGGCCCCGGATAGATTTCTTAACTTGCTGAGAGGTGCACTTTATGTCTGCACAGATTCCTTCCATGGTTCCTGTTTTTCGATTATTCATAAAAAGCATTTTGTTATTTTTAACAGGTATGAAGATAGTTCTAAGCATTCTAAAAACTCAAGAATTGATACATTGTGTGTAAATCTTGGATTGGAAAGCAGAAGATTTATGTCGGCTTCGAAAATCGGATCTCAGCTTTTAGAAAATATTGATTATGATAAAGTTCAAGAAAGAATTACAGAGTTGAAAAAGCAAACTGATGATTATATAGACGAGGCGTTTGCCGGTATTCATTAACGGAGGAGAAAATGATTCAAGTTACAGATAAAAGTAAATGCTGTGGATGTACTGCTTGTGAGACTGTTTGTCCTAAAAACTGTATTGTCTTAACTCCTGATTCAGAGGGCTTTTTGTATCCGAAGGTTGATGAATCGGAGTGTATTAATTGCGGAAAATGTGAAAGGGTATGTCCAGTTTTAAATCAAAGTGTTCCAAAAGGAAATCCGAGTGCGAAAATTGTCAGAAATATAAATGAAGAAACTCTGATGGACAGTACTTCAGGGGGAGCTTTCACAGCCTTTGCAGCTGCCTTGATAGAAAGAAAAAACGCAGTTATCTATGGTGCGGCATTTGATGATGATAAAAATGTAAAGCATAAATCCTGTAGCGCTATTGATGAATTGAAAATGTTCAGAGGATCAAAGTTTGTTCAAAGCGATTTGTCCGGAACATATGCCGAAATCCGAAATAGACTCAAAAATAACGAAACGGTTTTGTTTTCGGGAACACCTTGTCAGGTAGAGGGTCTTAAAAAGGTATTAAACGGAAAATATGATGAAAATCTGTATTGTATTGATATAGTTTGCAGAGGCGTGCCCTCACCAAAGTTATGGGAAGTTTATCGGGGGCATATGGAAAGCAAATATAAATCAAGGATTACAGATGTCAAATTCAGAAATAAAACATATGGATATCATAGTTCAACTATGCTATTGAAATTTGAAAATGGACATATATATAAAAAATCCGGAAGAGTAGATCCGATGATGCGTTTATTTACACGTGAAATGTGTTCAAGGCCATCATGTTCAGAGTGTGCATTTAAAACTGAGGCAAGGGTCAGTGATCTGACTCTTTTTGATTGTAAAAGATTTACACAGCTGACAGGCTTGGCGGATGATGATAAAGGATATACGGCTGTGTTAATTCAGTCTGATAAAGGTGAACAATTGCTTGATTGGGCATATAAAGATATATGTATTCAGCAGGTCAACAAAAAGGAACTTATAGCTAAATGCGGAATTATGCTTTGCGGTAAAGCTCAGCCAAATTTGAAACGAAACGAGTTGTTCAGTCAGTTGGGTAAAGTTCCGCTTGATCAGATTATACAAAAGGTTTGCCCTGTAAGTAAAAAGGATGTTATTATTGAAAAAATGAAATCCTTTTTATATAGTACAGGATTAATAAAAATAGCACGTAAATTGAAGAAACACGAGGGCATTAAAGTTAAATATGATTAGAAAATAAGAGTTTAGATATAATAGTGAAAAGAGAATATAATATTAAATTATAAGGAGATAAAATGAACTATATTTTAGCGATGATGGCCATTGCTTTGGCAGTCTATTATTATAATAGAATATGCAAAGGCAAGGAGCGTGTTGTGAAACTTATATATTTTGAATTGATATATAATCTAATAATTAAATTTATAATTGGTAATTTAGGGTTGCCATCGCTGTTAAATTATATTACAGATTTTATATTGATATGGATATTAGCAGAATACTTTTGTCAGAAGAAATATAAAAAGCTTTTTGTACCAAAGTCTCTTGTGTTTTGCCTAAGTATATTTGTGCTGCTTTCTATTATTTCATTTGTTTTAAATTTATATTCACCGATGCTGTATTTATGGGGATTCCGTAATAATTGCCGATTTTTAATTTTCGCAATGATGTGTGCAGTTTATCTTAAAAGAGAAGATATTCCTAAAATAATGAATATCCTTTTTGGATTTTTCCTATTAAATATAGTTGTTGTTACTTATCAAGCATTTTTTGTAACTTACTCTGAAATATCGAAAGGCGATTTTATTTCAGGTCTATACAGTAATGGAGTGGAAAGAGGCGGTAATGCTTCTTTAAATTGGCTCATGTGTATTGTATGTACATATTACATTGTGCAATATTTAAATAAAGAAACCACCATGTTTAATATGCTGATTGCAATTGCAGGCTCAATGTATATGTCAACAGTTGCCGAAATAAAGATTTTCTATATTCAGATAATAATAATTGGTATTGTATCACTTTTAATATGCCGGAAATCCTTTAAGACTATTGGGTTTGTAATAGTTGGTATTACTGTCTTGATACTTGGAGCACGTGCTTTATATGCTTTGTTTCCAAACTTTGCTGATTTCTTCAAACTCGAAAATATGTTGGATTATGTTACACGAGATACCGGATACGGTAGTGGGGGAAGAGAAACAAAGGTCGGAATTGATCGATTAACTGCAATTCCGTTTGTGTTAAACAATTTTTTAGTTGATCCAATTGATAAAATATTTGGAATAGGCTTAGGGAATGCGGATTATTCCAGCTTTTCGTTCCTGACATCATCTTTTTATGAGAATAACAGCTGGTCCGGATATCAATTCTTTTATTCGTCATTTATTACTATAGAAATGGGACTTACCGGATTGATGTGTTATTTAATTGTTATCTTTAATTATATTAAGACTGCGGTTAAGTTAAAAGCCAAAACAATAGAAGATAAGTCAATAAAGCAATTTGTGATTATCATTTCAATGATCAGTATTCTGATGTTGTTTTCCAATCAGACAATGAAAATTGAAGCGTCAGCATATTTAGTACATTGTATACTTGTGTTGCCTTATATACTTATGAAACCGATTGGTGAAAATAAGAGATAGTATTTGATTTGAATTTTGAGGAGTGTAATAATGGGGTTTAAAGTTTCTGTAATTGTACCAATATATAACGGCGAAAAGTATATAGAAAATGTATGCAAGCAATTACAATCACAAACATTAAATGATATTGAAGTAATTTTAGTAGATGACGGTTCAAAGGACAACAGCAGAAAGATAGCTGATGAGTGTTCAAGAAAATATAACAACGTAATATCAATTCATCAGGAAAATCAAGGAGTCTCAGTTGCAAGAAATCAGGGAATCAGCATTGCAACAGGAGAATATTTAGGGTTTGTGGATGTAGATGACAGCATAGATGCAGATATGTATGAATCTTTATATTATGCAGCAAAAAATAATAACCTTGATGTCGTATGCATGGAAGATATGTGGTCTACAGAGAAATTGTCAATAATCATTGACAAAAAAGAAATATTGTCGAATTTTTGTTTGTTTAAGATTGGAATGAGTGCGTGCAACAAATTATTTAAGAAATCACTTTACCCTCGTTTTTCATTTCCGGAAGGCAAAAGAATCAATGAAGATGCAATGGCTGTATATCGAGCACTCTCATCGGCCGAAAGGATTGGATGTATTAATATTGATAAGTATCATTATAATCGTCATGAAGGTTCCAGCAGCAGGTCGACAGTTTTTACAGAAAAATATTTTGATGCTATAGAAATTGCAGATGTGATGTATAATGAAATTATTGAAATGTATCCTTCATTGCTTGACATGGCGGAAGCAAGAAGGGCGAGGACATACCTCCGTATTTCAAAGATTTATTATATGAGAGGAGCACCTAAAGAATATAAAAATAGAATAAAAGAACTTAAGAGATATTTAAAGGAATTACCAAAAAATAAGTTGACGGTTTTTTTCAGTAAATTCGACTTAATTAGATATGTTCTTTATTCATATGCTAAGCCTTTATTCTTAATATTGATAAAAACGATAGATAAAAAATAAGGTGCAGTGAGGGAAATAAGTGTGAAAATTTTATTGATAACATATAGCCGTACAAGAAATTACGGCGGAATTTTACAGTCCTATGGCCTGTATAAATACCTAAAATTAAATAATAACGACGTGGATTTCATAGATTATATTCCTCGTCGGTGCAATATCAATAATAAAAAGGAATTTGTTGACGAGGCCGCATCAAAAAGTAATCTGTGGGGTAAAAATTCTTTAACTAAATGGATATTTTCTTTGTTGAGATACCCGGCTATGCGTCGGACATTTTCTTCTTTTCTGAATTTCATGAATGAGAATGCCACTTTTACTAAACCATATTATAGTATTGATGAATTGTGCTTAGATGTACCTGAAGCTGATGTATATATTACAGGAAGCGATCAGGTTTGGAATAGTCAGTTCAGCACAAATAAGGAATTGGATCTGCCGTTTTACCTGCCATTTGTTAAAGATGCCAAAAAAATTTCATATGCGTCAAGCTTCGGGAGAGATTCAATACCTGATAAGGACCGAGAAATTGTTAAGAATTTGTTAGAACAGTATGATTCAATTTCTGTCCGTGAAAATTCCGGAAAAGAAATACTGCATTCAATGGGTATTGATTCAGAGGTCACAGTAGATCCTACGATTTTATGTCCGCTGGAAGTATGGAACGTCATTGCAGATAAGCGTCTTGATACAAATTATATTCTTCTGTATCAGGTAACTTTTAATCCGCAGATATATCAATTAGCTAAGGCTGTTGCCGCAGCTGAAGGCAAAAAAATGATTATTATTACTCTGGATAGCAAAGACAAAAGAAAAATGAAGAAAGGCAATATAAAGATTGCCCCTGCGGTTGAGGACTGGCTGTCATATATAAAATATGCAGATGGAGTAATAACAGATTCTTTCCATGCAAGCGTGTTTTCAATTTTGTTTAAAAGGAAGTTTGTCACAATTAGCGGTACACGTAAGGAAATGTCAACTCGAATCAGTAATTTATTAAATTCTGTTTCACTTAATTCTAAAGAAGTTAACAGTTTTTGTGTCGAAGAAGTTCTGAATGTGTTGAATCAAAGTGTAGATTGGGATGAATGTCATAATAAACTGAATTCGTTGAGAATTGAATCAAAGGAATGGTTAGATAAAGCTCTTGCAAAAAGCGAATTGTGAGAAAGTAGGATAAAGAGGATATGAACGGAAGTAAAAAGAATAAAGCTCTTTTAATGGGAACAATTACATATGCCATAGGAAGTTTTGGAACTAAGTTTCTTAATTTTCTTATTGTTCCGCTTTATACTTATTATATTATGCCATCTGATCTTGGTGACTACGACCTGTTAGTGACTACAGTCAGTTTGCTTTCTCCTTTATTGACAATGAAAATATCAGATGCAGCATATCGCTGGATTATAAAGGAAAAGGAAAACGAAGTTACATATATATCGGCAACTTATAAGCTGCTGTTGAGAAACTGCCTGCTTTGTGCGGTAATTCTTTTAGGAATAAATTATTTTATACCAATTTGGAATTGTTATTATTTTATAGCTATATTAATTGGCGACCGTATTTTAGAATGCCTGCAAAAACTTCTTCGTGGCGTAAAAAATCAAAAACTTTTTGCGGCTTCCGGGTTATTTCATACTGCTGTGCTGGTAGGCCTTAATTTAATTAAGGTGTGTTATTTGAATCAAGGCGTTGAAGCCCTGTTGCAAAGCAGTGTGATCAGCCTTTATGCAACGATAGTGTTAATTTTGATTTTAGAAAAGAAACTTCGTACTATAGATTTTAAACCTAATTACCGAAAACATCAAAAAGAGATGCTTCGTTATTCAATTCCGCTTGTTCCGTCAACTTTAAGCTGGTGGGTAATGAGTGCGTCAGACCGGTATGTAATCCGTTGGATTATGGGAAGTGCCGCAAATGGTATATATTCTGTTGCACACAAATTTCCCTCAATCCTTCAAACCGTATTTACAATGTTTAATAATGCATGGACCGATATGGCGCTTGCAGAATTGGGAAAAGGAAAACAATCTGAGGAATATACAAAAAAAATATTTCAACAGCTCTATAAAGTATCCTTTGGCATGGTGTTTGTGCTCATTCCTTTGACCAAATTAGTAATGAAATTGATTCTCAGTTCATCATATAAAGAAGCTGCGGTATATATTGGTTTTCTTTATTTAGGAACTGTATTTCAGGGTTTTTCATCTTTTAGCAGCATAGGCTATTTACAAGGAAAAAAGACAAATGGAGCTGCCAAAACAAGCGTGTATGGTGCAGCGGTAAATTTAATAGTAAATTTAATATTTATAAAATTTATTGGTCTTTTTGCAGCAGCTGTTTCAACGTTTCTTGGATTCTTTATAATGTGGATATTCAGAATGAGAGATATAAGAAATGTTTTTCCTGTTAAAATTGATTTGAAAATTTTTATTCCATATTTGACTGCAGGAGTAACAATAGCAATTGTGACAGCATGGACAAATAATGCTCTGGATTTTGTTTTAGTTTTTGCCGGAAGTTTATTTTTCCTGATTGACAATAAAAATAGTTTGAAATTAATTATTTCAATGGTAAAGAAAAAGAAAACTTAATGTGAGGGTATAAATATGTATGAAAAAAAAGAGCATTGCTGCGGTTGTTCCGCATGTGCCAATGTTTGCCCTAAACAATGCATTACAATGAGCGAGGATGAGGAGGGTTTTTTATACCCGGATATTGATCAGGAGCAATGCGTTAATTGCGGGATGTGTGAAAAAGTCTGTCCGTTTAAAAGAACAGAAGAGAAAAATTGCATATCGGAAGCCTTTGGATGTAATGCTAATTCTGATGAAATAAGAAAAAACAGTTCCTCCGGCGGCGTCGTATCCTTGCTTGCAAAGTATATTATTTCACAAGGCGGCGTTGTTTTCGGAACTGCTATGACAGATGACTATAAATCTGCATTTTTGACAAGGATTGAAACAGAGGACGAAATAAACAAAATAAGAGGCTCAAAATACCTGCAAAGCGAAGTCGGTAATTCTTTCCGGGAAGCAAAAAAGGATTTAGACCAGGGCAAAATTGTACTTTTTACCGGTACACCATGCCAGATCAACGGATTAAAGTTGTTTCTTAATAAAGATTATGAAAATTTGTTTTGTGTGGATATTATTTGTCATGGAGTGCCGTCTCCGAAGCTCTGGAGTAAGTATGCAAATGATTTTGAAGTAAGGCATAAAGGCAGAATAACCGGAGTTAATTTCAGGAGTAAGGATGTCAGCCGGAGCAATTTGGGAATTGAAGAATCTTTGCGTCAGCATGCGGTTTATACATCAAAATCTGAAGATCCTTTTATGCAGATGTTTTTGAAGAATTATTGTTTAAGACCGTCTTGTTATTCTTGCAATTCAAAAAAATATAGACTGTCGGATATTACAATCGGAGATTTCTGGGGAGTAGAAAATGTACTTCCTGATCTTAATGATAATAAGGGTACTTCATTGCTGTTGATTAGAAATGAAAAAGGCAGTCAGTTATTTGACACAGTTAAAGATTTGATTAAATATGATTCCTGTGACTATGATTCAGCCGTTAAAAGAAATTCAGCTGAATATAAATCCGTTGAAAAGCCTCAGCAAAGAGAATCTTTTTTTTCAGATATGAATCAAATGAGTTTTGGAAAGCTGAGAAGAAAATATTTAGAATGGCCGATTAAGAAAAAAGCCAAAAAGGTATTGATAAAAATTCTTAGAACAGGCGATAGTTGTAATATTCTTCAAAATAGTAATTATGGATTGTTGGTATTATATGATTCAGAGGGTAATTGAAAGAAATGTTAGAAAATTTAAAAGCTATAATAAAAAATGTTTTAATTGAAATATATCATCCATTTGGTTTTGCTTTGATTTTGTCAGCTCTTTTTATGTATGTCCATAAACAGTGTGACAG
Organism: Ruminococcus sp.; assembly: GCA_019420505.1. Classification (GTDB taxonomy): domain Bacteria; phylum Bacillota; class Clostridia; order Oscillospirales; family Ruminococcaceae; genus FB2012. Next base: position 118,404 of record JAHZHC010000020.1, on the reverse strand, counting down.
TTGGAAAACAGCAATAAAAAAGTGGATGACTTGGTTTAAAACAGATGCCTCTTTTCGCAGGATGTTTATATTTGTAACTTATATAATTATAGTCTTATTCAGAACGCTTACTAATAGGGGCATGGCAATTAATCCTGTTAATAATATAATAGGTATTTGGAGAATCAATAATTTTGATGAAAATTCTAAGCAAATTGTTTTAGTGAACTTGGTGCTATTTATTCCATTTACCATTTTGCTCTTTTGGAATTTTAGCTTTAAGCTATTAAAAAAACTTAAATTGACAACAATAATTTTACAATCTTTGAAGATAACATTTCTTTTTTCGTTAGCTATAGAATTTTTACAATTATTTTTGCGAACAGGCTTTTGGCAGATATCAGATTTGTTCTTTAATACCCTTGGCGGAACAATCGGAGGAATTCTGTATTGGGTAGTTTATAGGGTAAAAAAGACTAAAAAGCAGAAATTTAAAGAAAGGTAGGTGTCTGTGAATTGATACAGATTATTAAAAAGATAATCGCAAATGTGCTTACTGCACTATATCAGCCGTTTACCTTTGCTGTTATCCTTGCAGTTTTGTTTATGTTTCTTTATCTTTTTGCACAAGAGAGTGGTTGGAAAACTATATTCCGAAAATGGTGGAATATGTTTAAAAACAATCTGACTTTCCGTAAGATCTTTTTATGGGCTTTTTATACGGCAATGATTCTGTTTCGTACGCTTTTGAACAGATCAATGTGCGCTAATCCTGTTTCAGATGTAATAGGTGTTTGGGGTCTGTATGATGAAAATGGCATTTTGACTACAGAAACTCTTGAAAATCTGGCATTATTCATTCCGTTTACCATATTACTTTTGTGGAGCTTCAGAGAAAAAATCATTTTCGGATCGGAAAGACTGCTCGGAAAGATACTTTATCACTCAACAAAGATTACGTTCTTGTTTTCTTTATCAATAGAATTCTTACAGCTGATACTACGTCTGGGAACATTCCAGTTAAGCGATCTGTTTTATAATACTCTCGGAGGTTTCTTAGGCGGTTTTATCTATTGGTTATGCGTTAAAATCAAACAAAAAAGATAAGATAAATATATTTAGAGAAATTTGACAGAGGATTATACATAGTTAACCGTTAGGATTAATGTTTATTAATCTCCTATATATTTATTTTTGATACGTTCAAGCTTTTTGCCTATAGGATTTGATAGAATAAGAAGAAATATGACATTTGAAACAGCGTATATTATCGTAAATCTTATAGATGATATAACTGAAGCAATGTATCTTGAAAGATTAAAGCCTCCATCATACCATAAAACCGAATATATATCCATAAGCATGGAAAATAATATACCGGCGGTTACTCCGTATATTAAAAGCCATGCTTTATTTTTTTTCAGTCTTTCTGATAAAAGTCCTGCAAAAAAACCGATCAGTCCCCAGGTCAGCATTTGAAAAGGCGTCCATGGTCCCTGAGAAAGATAAAAGTTTGAAATAAGCGCAGTCATCGCACCAACCATGAAGCCGCTTTCTGCACCGAAATGCAGTGATGATATGATTATAATTGCAGTAACAGGCTTGAACCCCTGAAGAGGTGTAAATATAATTCGGCTGACAATGCAGATTGCCGTGAGAGCAGCGATAATAGTCAGCTTCTGAGCGCTGTGTTCTTTTTTTTCAAATGATAAAAGAAAAACTCCGCAAGCGAGAATCGTCACTGCTGCAGAAACAAAAGCATATTGCTTTTCCCGGAATATAATACATCCTGATATGACTAATGCAGGAATAATTATCAGAAGAATAAAATAGTTTATTATCTTTTTTGTCATTGTTTTTGCTCCTTGCAAAGATTTATAACATCGTCACATAATATAGCGTTTTTAAACAGACCCTTGGAAATTCTGAATGCTGCCGTTGTATAATAGCTGTTACCCGAGAAAAAGTCATGAGGATAATCGGCTGAAATAATTTCTCCGTCAAAAAATAATGCGCACCTATCCGAAATCTGCGCTGCAAATTCAATGTCATGCGTAACCATAAGAATCGTTGTGCCTGCTTTTTTCAGTTCTTTTAAAAGAGAAATCAGTTCTTGTTTTGAAAAAGCGTCAATTCCTTTCGTCGGTTCGTCAAGAAGCAGAATTTTCGGTTCGCATAAAAGTATCCTTCCAATTGCGCATTTTTGCTGTTCTCCGCCGCTAAGATCAAAAGGATGCTTGTCAAGAAGAGAGGTGATGTTAAGCTTTTCGCCAATTTCATAAATTTTGTTTTCTATTATTTCTTCAGAGAAATCATAGTTTTTAAGAAGATATTCAAAATCTCTGCGTATTGAATCCTTTATAAAAACAGCCGAGGGATTCTGAGGAAGATAAGCAAGCTTGTTTTTGTAAAGGGAATTGCCTTTGTATTCGCTAAGCTTTTGTCCGAAGATTTTCACTCCGCCCTTATATGCTTTTTTCAGACCGGAAATAACATTGAGCAAAGTAGTTTTGCCTGTTCCGGTTTCTCCGAGAATACTGAAAATTTCATTGGTGTGAATTTTAAAGCTTATTCCTTTTAGAATGTCATCAGTGTCCTTTTCATATCTGAACCATAAATTTTTAGCTTCAACAGCAAAGCTGTCAGATAAATTCTTTGAAATATTTATGCTTTTTTGCGGATCGGGAATATAATTCTTCATTAAAAAATTACGTCCTTCCTTTATTGTGAGCGGACACCGATCATTAATATCAAGTCCCTGAAAAATACGGACAGCAGCAGGAAATCCGTGGCTTATGCTGTGATTTTTCATTTCGTTACCGACTTTTCTCGGATCATCACAAGCGATAATTCTGCCGTTTTCCATAACAACAACCCTGTCTGCAATAGGAAAAACGTTTTCCAAACGGTGTTCAGTAATCAATATGGTTATACCCAGTTCGCTGTTAAGCTTTTTAAGCATAGTTATAAATTCTTCTGCGGCAATTGGATCAAGCTGGCTTGTGGGTTCATCAAGAATAAGTATTCTCGGTTGCATAATCATGACAGAAGCAAGATTTAAAAGCTGTTTCTGACCGCCTGAAAGATTTGAGGTGTCCTGCCTGTACCAGCTGCTTATTCCGAAATAGCTTGCGGTTTCCGCAGTACGGCGCCGTATAACCTGCTCAGGCAGACCAAGGTTTTCTAATCCGAAAGCAAGCTCATGCCAAACCTTGTCGGTGACAATTTGACTGTCAGGATTTTGCATTACAAAACCGATTTCAGAAGCGCTTTTCCGTAAGTCAATATTTTCAATCGGAATGCCATCGAAATAAACTTCACCGCTTCTTTCTCCCAACGGAGAAAGCTCTTTTTTTATAAGCTTTAAAAGCGTGGTTTTCCCGCTTCCCGATTCACCGCAAATAACTATGAATTCACCTTCGTTTACAGATAATGAAACCTCGGAAAGAGCTTTTTTGTCAGATTTATTATATGAAAAGCTCAGATTCTGGATATGTAGTATTTCCATTTTATATTTTCCTCCGTTTCAATAATAAAAGGCATAAGCGTCATAATAGCATAGCATAAGTATGCCGTAACAGATAAGGGTTTAAGATTGATTTCGCTTAATGCAGGATAAAAATTAAAATTAAGTTCCCCCGAAGCAGCGCTAACAAGGACAAAAACAGTAAAACCGATTGTTAAAGCCATGAAAAATCCATCACTGATACTGAATTTAAATAAAAAATAGCTTGTTCTCGGTTTTAATCCATATCCCTTTGATTTCATCGCATTCCCTGTTTCAATTGCATTTTCTAAAGACCAGCTCGTCATTGAAGAAAGGATAGCTGATGCGCTTGCGGTTTTATCAGCAATGCTTTTCTGAGAAAAAATTCCCATTGTTTTTTGAGCATTCCTGACCTTTTTAGCCTGTTTTTTAAATAACGGTATAAATCTTAGTGACATTGATAAAATTAAAGTCAGCTTTGGCGTTAAACCTCCGAAAACATATAATAATTTATCCGTTGTTATTATTCGGCTGAAGCATTTGCACCAAATGATTACTGAAACAATCATAATTCCCATTGCTCCGCCGTAAACTATTGCTTCAAAAGTAATTGGATTACCGTTCATAAAAAATAAAGGAGTTTCTCCGTTGTGAGAAAACAGTGGATTTGTAAGTGTTATAAGCAGAAAAAGAACGGCATAAAAACACAGGTCTGAAATGAATTCTTTAAATCGGGATACAGATAATAAGAACAAAAGACCTCCTGAAAGAGATATAATTTGTATAACAGGGTTCCAGAGAAACATTGAAATTAAAAGTACAGATAAAAAATAAATAGTTAAAACCCTTGGGTTAATGCTTGAAAAACCTTTCAAAATCAATCATCTCCTTTAAAGTCTTTTTATTTTAGTCCAATTTTATATGGGTAATTAGATTAATATAAAGATATAACTTACGGTTACTGAAATTTATTTTTTCAGCGGATAACTTGGTCTTTTAGCCAAGGATATATTTGTTAATAATCCACAATTTTTAGCATACAAATTTATGCAAAGCTCCAAACTTTGTTCATATTTCATTCAAAGTTGCACGTTTGCGTGCAAAAAACCTCAAAATAAGCCTATTAGTAGAGGGGTCTTAGCGCAGACGGCGCTTATCACGTTACAAGTTAGTGATATCTATAGCTTTGACCCCGCTGTGGTAAGTTTGCAAAAAACTATTTTCACCTCAAACGAAATATTACTGAAAAATTGTATTACAACTGTAAAATTTAACTGACAGGATTTACTGTAAAAAGGACAGACATTTTTGGAGCAACTCAGCATACCAATTCTTTAAAAACTCACTATAGCGGGGTCAGAATTATTCTCTTCATCAAATTTATATCGTGACAAGCGCTGTCTGCGCTAAGACCCCTGATAGACATAATTCATCGTAAATGTGCAGATTTGAATTTTACAAATTTATTCAAAGCTTTATAAATCTTCACCATAGTTGCAGGTATATACCCATTCTACAAAATCGCCGTCCTCCAGCTTTAATTGAGAACAGCCATACTGAGGTGTTTCTCCGTTCACCAAAAATGTCCAGCCTGACCCTTCCCCGCAGGAAAGCTCATATATATGGTTAATTCCCTGAATATAAGCGCTTCCGTAGCCTGTTTCATCAGCTCCTTTATATTCCAAAGGTATTTTATTGTGACGAGCTGCACGTTCAAGAATATCAAAGGCGCTATCACCGTTGCGGAGCACATATTCTGTTTTATTCAGTATAATTCCGTCATTCGGTACATACTTTTCGTTTTTAAGGCTTTCCTCCAGCTTATCATAATTATCGAGTATAGTGTCGCAGCTTACGGAAATAAACACCGTTTGAGAATCTGGCTTTATATCGTCAATGTGAGTAAGATAATATTCATCAACTGTCTGAAAATCTGTACCCATAATTATTATTGCTATAACGATCAGCGCAGAGAAAACAATAAGTATATTCTTTTTCATGTTAACACTTCCTTATTTTATTTGTAAATGCATCTGATGAAACGATTAGCTGTATTTTTTATCCATGAGCTTTCGCTTTTTATCCTTTCGACAACATTTGACATAAGGGATAAAACGAGTTGCTTTTCATCATCGGAAATTTTATGATTGCTGAACTTTGCTTTATCATATATATCCAAAGATAATTTCATATCGTTTGATAATTTATCTCTTTTATTATACAATGATGAGTCAGATATGTAAAGCTGATTTTCATTTTCTAAGTGTTTTGTAATTATAAGAAGATTGACTATAAAAGCAAATGTCATTATAACACTTGTTTTATTGTCAGACCTTTCAAATGATTTCAGCTTCTTATATAGCTTCAATCTCTTTAAAATGCAAATCAAAATAAAAATCATTAATGCGGCTGATATCAATGCTGTAATAATCGTTATGATATATTTTGATCTGTGATTTTCTTCAATTTCACTCGATTTTATTTCGCCCTGACGGATATTTTCCTCATTATCAGACGGGCTGTTATTGTCATTGTCCGGAGGATTGTCATTGTCAGGCAATGGTGCAATATCCTCGGCTTTTTCCATTACATCAAGATATGGCGGTGTTGTTTCAAACGGTATCCAGCCGATACCGTCACGGTAAAACTCAACCCAGGCATGAAAATGACTATCGTCTATGTTAATAGGCGAATTTGAGAGTGCATGTTCGGTATCCTCAGGAGTAATCAGAAAACCTTCCGTATATCTCGCAGGAATTCCGTAATATCGGAACATCAATGCCGCAGCAGTTGCATAGTGAACGGAATATCCCTCACAGCTCTGTTCAAGAAAATATTGAATGAAATCAATGTTATTCTCTGAAAATGATACATTGGCGTTATATGTAACCTTTGAAGAAAGAAAGGAAAGAATTTTCTGCTGTGCTGTTGAATAATCAAGTCTTCCGTTTTTGTCAGAATCGTATTTACCCAGTTGATTTTCAAGGATATTCTGTATGTGGTCAGGTATATCAAGATAAGAATTATAGACAAATTTTCTGTAATGGCTCTCATTATTCAGATATTCTGAGGTTTTAGGGGAGTCAGATCCTTTTATGCTTTTCAGTATCTCAGGAAATTGTTTTACCTGATTTTCTGCTGAGTTGAAAGAATAGAATTCATTGCCCTTTAATCCGGCGGATATCAGACTGCTGTCACCTATACCATTTTCCCTGAGAATATCATTATCTGCTGTCAGAACCTCATAAGGCGCATAAATATATTTTCTGCTTGCACCTTTATTATTCACGGTTATTTTGTTGATATTATCTGAAAAATCCTGTGAAAGACCTGCAGCCGATGCAAGCTGAGTTTGTCCGTAAAAGCTTTTCTTGTGAAGCCAATAGAACAGATCGGAACTTTCATAAAGCTGTTCTGAATCAAGACTGTGCCAACCGTTTTTATCATAGACTTCACCAATAAAGCCTCTAAGATACAGTGAATCAGGTTTTGACATCAAGACTTCAAGCTGTTTTTTTCCCTGCGGTTCAAAAGGTTTCAGGTCTGAAAAATTCCCTTCAGTCATAACATTGCTTTTACCGTAACGCAGGTCGTTTATTTCATTTAATATTTGATTTTTTATATGATTAAAAAAATTGCCGTTATAGTTATTTCCAATGCCTGACGCTGAAAAGATCAGTATGCAAAGTGCACAAATGATAGTGCAGGAAATCAAGCTGAAAATGCTGACTAAGCTGCCGGAAAGCTTTTTAAAAAAAACACCAAGTACATATAAAGCAGAGAGGCAGACAAAAATCAGCGGCGGAGCACCTTCAAAAATAATGCAGAATAAAACTGATGGAATTGCCGGAATTATCGGTATTATAATGTCATTATGCTTAATAGAAAATGCAACAGCATATGAAATCAGAACAGAAATTGTTATAAAAAATAAAGTCACAGATATTCTTTCATCGGCGCTTTTTTCTGAGATTTTTTCAAGCTGAGGCATAATTATTGAGAATTTACAGCCGATTGTATTTAATATACGGTTTGAAGTATAAACAAATCCATTGGCTGTGTATGTCCAGAAGAAAATATTAATAATAATTGCAGAAGCGGCAGGAATAAAACTTGCTATGATCCGAAGTTTTTGAAGTGGCAAAAGCAAAAAAGCTGATGAAATACAAGCGAAAAATAAAACCGGAGGGGCATTAACACTGATGTTGAATGTGATGCAGAAAACACCGCCGAAGCCTGAAAATGCAAATGCGGATAAAAGCAGATTAAAAAGCAGGCTTACAAAAGAATCCCTTTGGCTGTTGCGGTTTTCACTGATATGAAATTTTAATGTAACAATATCGGCTTTGGGCATATTTTTTCCTTTCATATAGTTAGATATTATTTGAAAAATCATCAGCTGTAAGGACCGTAAGATTATTGTTTTCCAAATCTGATGATATGTTTGAGCAGGGGGAAATGAAGAATATATTGTTAAACTGAAGGGTTCTGTTTTCACAGCAGCGGTCAAGCGAGGTTTTTCTGTCAGTTCTGAAGCTTGCAGAAAGTATTTTTGGGATAACGCTGAACCAGTCGGAATCTGAGACTATTGAATATTCAAATATTTCATTGTACGAATGGTCGTAGAAGCACAACGTATGTGCGGTATGACAATCACACATTTTTTTACTTAAGGATATGAAAATTTCTACCGTCTTTGAAAGCCTTGAAAATGAAGGAATGTCATTGCTGTCACTTAAACAGGTGTCTAAGATCAGCAAGGCTGATGTGGGTGACGGCATACCGCCTTGCCGTATAATAAGCTTGTTCAGTTTCTGAGACAGCTTCCAATGTATGCTTCTGGGACTGTCTCCTGCAATATATTCACGGTGTTCATAGGGTTCGCTTAAATCAAATCCGGGTTTATCCGACGAATAATCAATGCTGTTTATATTTTCATCAAGTATATCTGAAATTGTATAGTCAATCGGAAGTATTTCAGGCAGGACAATGACAGAGCCTTTTACTTCAGCATTATATTTTTTATATGTCAGTGCTGAAATATCATAAACCTTGACTTGCTTTGCTTTAAATGAAATTTTACCGCAATAGCTGTCTTTTAACTTAAAATCCATATTTGCTTGTCCTAAAGGAAGCAGGGAAAAATACCGTTCAAGCACCTGATTTTCTCCGGTAACATTGTTTCCGCCTGAAAGTGTAATTTTAACTAAAGGGCAGAAAAATTTTGTTTTATTTTTTACTGTAATTACACCTGCCGCAGGTTTATTCTTTTCAACTGAATCCGGAAGGTTTATAAAAATTTCAAGATCATATCTGATAAATCTGTTGACGATAATAATTATTACAGGCAATATAATTGAAATACATAGGAGAATCAAAAAAGCATATGAAGCTGAAAATACATTAAGCAAAAAGACCGTTATGAGCCAGAAGATATAAAAAATCCAGGATTTAATCATAGCTTTTTGCCCTTGATCCTGATGGATGGAACGGGAACAGAATCAATTATTTCTTTAGCGGCAGACTGACTGTTATGACCTGAAAGTCTTGCCCTTTGTGTGATAATGATCCTGTGAGCGCAGACATCGCAGAAAATAGCTCTTATATCATCGGGAACAACATAGTCACGTCCGTTTACAAAGGCATGTGCTTTTGCCATTCTGCAAACACTCAAAGCGCCTCTTGGACTTATTCCAAGTTCTGTGGTTTCAAGATTTCTGCTGTATTCGGCAAGTCTTGTGACATATTCATATATCTCATCATCTGTATGTATATTCTGTACATTCTTTTGAAGTTCGGTTATATCATTGGCTGTAACAACAGACTGAACAGAGTCAAGCGGATTTTCGTTATGTCTGTCTTTTAGAATATTCACCTGACTTTTAAAGTCGGGATATCCCATTTCAAGCTTTATCATAAATCTGTCCATTTGTGATGGAGGAAGCATTTGAGTTCCTGCTGAACCTACGGGGTTTTGTGTTGCAAGAACAATGAAAGGAGAGGGAAGCGGGTGAGTTATGCCGTCCACAGTGACCTGATGTTCTTCCATTGTTTCAAGAAGGGCAGACTGGGTTTTACTTGAGGTACGGTTGATTTCATCAGCTAAAAGCAGGTTTGTCATAGCTGCGCCCTTTTGATATACAAATTTGTTCTGTGATTTATCAAAGACTGAAAAGCCTGTTATATCCGACGGAACACTGTCAGAGGTAAACTGGATTCTTTTATAATCAAGTCCCAGGGTTTTTGAAAAGGCAAGTGCAAGAGTTGTTTTTCCTACACCCGGTACGTCTTCAAGAAGAACGTGTCCTCCCGCAAGTATAGCCATATAGACTTTTTTAAGTATTTCGTCTTTACCGACTATTGCTTTTTTTAATTCAGTTATAATTTGTTCTGTTTTATTTTTCATGAGGCATGCTCCTTACCAATCTTCATTTTCAGAGAATTTATTTTTCTTTTTAATGGCACGTTTTTTTCTTATCCTTAAAACGATCAATGCCAACAGTATTATTAAAACAACGGAAAAAACAATTTCAAGTATAATATTTCTCTTCATTGTTTCAAGTTTAGTTTTAGCTTTTAATACATCGTCATAACCGAGGATTTGCGTTTTATCATATTCGCTCAGACTTTCTGTATCGTTATATATTGCTTCAATTGTTTTTTTATCGTTTAAAGTTATAGAATCAAAGGGATATAGACTGTTAAGTATATTTTCATTGATATCCTCAATTTTTCTGCGAAGGGCTTCTATTTTCAATTTCTTTTCAGCCAGTGAATTTAAAATTTCAGGATAGTCTTTTTTATTATTTGCGTTATTAAGCTTATCATAAAGATAAATCACATCTGTATAATGCTCGGTTGTTATTTTATCGGGCAGAGAATTAAATTTTAGAATGTCATTATCATTAAAAACAGTTATGTTATCTTTATTGTTCTGACTGATAATATCAATTACCGTACCATTGCCGTTTACGTTTTTATTCATAATGTGGATAAGACTTTCACTTGTGTTTGTAATATTCAGCTTTTCCATTTTATCAGCAAGCAGATAATAATTTTTCACATAGCGTCTTTCTTCAGCTTTAATTTCAAGATAGCTTTCAAATGTTTTGGAAACAGATTGTTTATCATATGTAAGCTTGTTGATTTTTGTTTCAAGCGCTGAGATTTCAGCTTTTTGATTTGCCGTCATTTCCTGTCGAAAGTCATATAGATTCCGCAGGTTATTTTGATATCTGTACAGACTTATTAAAGCTAAAAAAGCTTGTTCACATGAGATAGAGTCACTTTCCTGATCGTTAAGATTATGAAGAAAACCTCCGTCTGAATTCCTATAATTCTTCAGTCCGTCAAGAAGGTTGTGATCATTTTTTATGAATCTTGAGTCATTTATGGGATCTATTCCGAGAGAACAAAGTGCTATGATAGTTTGTGAGATCGCCTCTGAGCCGGTTTTATCGGAAAATCCGCCGTTATTTTTTTGCTGTTCCGAAAGATAGGTTACTGACTTTTCAATTGCGTCTCGTATTTTTATTTCGCTGCCTTTAACAATTATTTTTTCTTCACTGTTAAAGTATGGAGAAAGGGCAGTTACAGTCATTGCGGTAATGTCTGTATCTTCGGAATTCCCGGTCAGTGAAAAGCTTCCGTTGGGGTTTTGTCTTTCAAGAATTGCTGTTATAATAGAATTTCTTGTTGTTTCAGCGTTATCGGGAACTGCATAGGACATTGAATCAAGGGAGATCAGACCCCAGATCAAGCCGTTGATGCCTTGTGCGTCTAACTGAGAGGAGGTTTTACGATTATATGTACCGTCAGCAATAAGGTTTATTTTGCTTTTACTGATTTCTGTAGGATCTTCCCCCAGCGCAAGGATAACGAGGGAAAGTCTATGCCATTCGGTAGCCTTTTGGGAATCAAGCTTCTGCTCAGTTTTATATTTTTCAGAAATTTTGTTTTTTAATACTGAAAGATATGATGAATAATTATCCTGAACACCCATTCTCCCCAGTGCAATAGCATACCAGTCTGTTGACGGAGATCCTGCAGATGAAATAAAATCAGCATTAAACAGGAATTCATTTTTGTTATATCCGCAGCGGTTCTTTTTCCAGTATGTTATATCCTGCATTATTTGCTCCAAATCCTGAGCGGTAAAGTCTTTATGCTTTGCATTTACGCTGAATGACAGTGAAAATATCAGAACATTCATTATAATAATTGCGATAACTCGTTTAAAGAGCATATTTTTATTAGCCATCTGATCGTCCTTTTCGGGTGATGTTATCACCATATTTTATTAAAATTGCTTTCATAGCCTAAGTCATAACCGGCTCCCACATCTTTTCCGTGAGCAAGGGTAAAACGGATTCTGACTGTGTAACCGTCTTTTAATTTAGCAATAGACAGACTTCGGCCTATAAAAATGTCATTTACACTGATTACCCAGCCTGAGCCTAAGGAATAATCATATTCACCGATACTGTCATCATATTTCTGATCGTTCCATCCCGGTCCGTTTTTATTGATCTCGTCTGCTAATTCCTGCGGAATTTTCGCTCCTATTCCTATTCCCGTCTTATTTATTCTTGAAAGATAGAAGCCTTCAGTTAAAGAATTTGAATATTCACACGAAAAGCCTTGTTCTTCAAGAAATTTTACAATAGTATAAGATGCTGCTTCACCTTGACGGATTGTAATTTTTGTCGGTTCGGAAAGATATCCCAGACCAAGAACGTTAGCATCGACGCTTATTGTTATTTCTCCTAATTCCTCGCCGTCGGCAACGGATATACAGTTAATATCATAGGAAAAATCTGTATATCTTCCATCTTTATCTGTAATGCGTATATTCAGTTCATTTATACCGCTGTTAAAATACAAGTCGTAATCAGTGAATTTATTTTCACCCTCAAAGGAAACAACAGACCCGTTTAACCGAACGGATATTCCGTCGTGATAAATGCGGTTTCCGAGATAATCAAGGGGCAGAATATTCAGGGTAAAATCACTGCCTTTTATGGTCATGTCTTTTGAAACATTGATATATTCAATATGGGGAGCGGTGTGTTCATCTGCAAGGGGCACAAATTTTACAGTATAATTTTGAGTTATTACAACGGTTTCTCCCTCTATTATATCCGTTGCTTTTAGTCTGATTTTATTGCTGCCGTTTTTCAGATTTACGGTATAGCTGCCGTTATTATTTAATGATAATGCGGACCCGTTAAAGGTAATATTCAGCTTTGATTTTTCACTGCCGTTTTGAATAAAGACAGTAAATGAAAAGCTATTGTCGTTTACTGTACAATCTGAAAGACTGGTTTTAATTTCAAAGTTTTTTAAGGGAGTATATATTATTTTATATGTTCTTGAAATTTTTTTGCTTTGCCATTGTGCAGATATAGTAATACTATTTTCATTTTCTGAAAGCTTTGCGGTATATAGACCGTTTGTTTGTGATAACGGCATTTCGTTGCATTGAACGGTTATGGGTATTGCTTCTTTGTCCAGAACTGCATTTGCGGCAAATGAAATCGTATCTATATCAACAGTTCGGTCTGTTAAATCAGTGGTTAAAATAATGTCGCCCAGTTCCACAAAAACCTTATAATCACGATAAGCGGAAATTAATTTTGCATTTTTATCAGTATAGGTTACTTCTATACGAATTATATTTTCGCCTTCAGAAAGCAGTATTCTGCCGTTGAAATCTGCTTGTTTTATACCGTTTACAAAAACTGAGGTGCTTTTTACTTTCAGGGATTTTTGATTGTGGATTATTTTAAAGGAATAATTTCGGGAATGTAAGGTTTCGCCGTTTTTGATAGTAGCGGTAAAATAATCAATATCGGTTTTATTTCCTGACGGGGTTCTGTTATCACCTGATATATCGCTGCTGTTTTTACTTGAATCACCGGATCTTACAGGTTTATTATCATTATTGCCGTTAGAATTAAAGCTGTTTGTTCCCGAAACTTCGGAGGGTAATGAAGAATAGATATTCTTCTGATTATTTATAATATCTATATTTTTAGAAGCATTTTCGGATTCAGAGGAATTGTGGTCATTATCTGAAGAATCTTCAGGTTTTTCTGAATCTTCGGTATTTATTTCGGGCTGTTTTATATCAGATAAAAAGTCCTGAGGTAGTCCGAAAAGATCTATATGGTTATCATCTATATCAACAGTATCCGATTGTATCAAAAGAGGATTGTCAGGCGGAGATGTTTTTATCAGACTTCCTGCGATAACTGAAACGGCTGCAACAGCGGGTATTAAAAGGCATGCTGTTATTCTGATAATTCTTTTTTTCCTTTTCAAAACATCGCCTCCTTTTAGAATTTTAATATATTTTATGATGTTAATAAACGGCTAAAGCGACAGCCTCTTTTTTTATAAAGATACTGTCGCTGTGAGCCTTATTGGATTTTACTTATTATTTCTCTTTTTCTTATCGGAAATCTGTATCAATGCTATTATTCCCGATGAAAGCAATAATATTACAAGCAGCAGATTATTTTCGGAGAAAATACCGGTATCAGGAGAGCCCCCCCCTGTTGCCGTATTATTTGCAGCTGATGATGGATTGCTGCTTGAATTTACATTATTGTCAGTTTTGTTATCTGATGAGCTGTTATTATCTGATGAATCGTTCTTATTATCTGTTGCGTCAGATTTAAGCTTTAAAAGAGTATTTTCGGCTTTAACAAGAATTTCATAGTTGGAAACCTGTTCTTTTTGTTTTTCGTTAAGAGAATCATAAGCCGTTCTCGCACTGTTGATTACAGATTCTTTATCCAAAGTCACATCTCCGATATTATCAATCATAGAAACAACATTTTTAATGTCGTTCTTCAACTTTGCAAGAGTTTCTTCGGATTTTACAAGTGTTTTTGCATTTTTAACTCCGTTTTGTGACTGTTCGGGCAAGGCATTGAAAGCTTCTCTTGCTGATTTTATTGCTTCTTCTTTATCAAGGGTTATGTCACCGATTTCAGCAATTTTTTCTTCGACCTGTTTTATTTCAGCTTCGATAGTTAAAATGGTTTTTTCTGCGGAAACAAGAAGGTCATAATTTGATACCGCATTTTTTAGTTTCTCATCAAGAGCGTCATATCCTGAACGGGCTGCTTCAATTGCTTTTTTGGAGTTATAGGTTACTTCACCGATATCAGCGATAAGCTTTTCAATTGTTTCGACCTCGCCTTTAAGTCCTGCAAATTCAGCTTCGGCATTTAAGAGCAGATTATAGTTTTTAACACATTCTTTCAGGCTGTCGCTTAATTTATTGTAAGATGATCTTGCATTATTGATTGCATTTTCGCTTTCTATAGTTACATCACCGATATTATTGATTAAATTAATAGTTTCGTTAAGGCTCAGGCTTTCCTCTTCTGAAACAACGGTAATATCAACATATGCTTCAAGAGGATCAACTTTTATTCCGGACTGATTGCCGTTTTTGTCATCAAATTTATCGCCATACATTACGTGGTCATAATATATGGTAATATCGGAAGAATCCTTTGTCAATGACGAATCTGAAAATGTGATATATTTTGTGATATCACGATCTATGCCGTTTGTAAGATGAGCGACTGCTTTCATGCCTTTGGGATCAAAGTTTTCCCCTTCAACATATACCGTTTTATTCGGCTGGGCAGTAATTTCGATGCTTTTGATTTTGCTGCCTAATGCCATGATGTAAGCAGAGTCGTTTTTGAAATACAGCGTACCTTCTTCATCAGCAATGGGACTGCATATTGCATACTGTGCTTGAGCGCCAGAGGGGGTAAACAAGACAGGAGCGCAATTTTCATAGGTATATGTAACACCTCTGTTAGTATAAGTTTGAGTAACTCCGTCAACTACTGAAGTAACTCCGGGTTTGTCTTTTAGAACTCTGACTTCTCCGGGAGTATAGTTGTCAATAAAATATACATAAGCATAGCCGTCGCTGTCTTCATAAGCAGTTGAGAGAAGACCACTTACCTGGGGATAGCCCCGTGTCGGCGCCGTGTAGGCAATTTTCCAGCTTTCAAGGTCAATGACTGTAATATTATGGCCGCTGTATTGTAAAAATGCGGCTGTACCGGAAACTCCGATATAGGCTCTTCCGTTATGAATAACAGGAGTTGATGTACACATAGCGGGTTTTGATTCTGTTTCATGACCGTTTGTAAGAATGATTTCTTTTAGATCATATCCCTGTATACCATTAATATCTTTTTTGAATGTACCGTTTTTGTTTACGGAAATGCTATAGAAGCTTCCGCCCTTCGAATCAAAATAATATCTGTCTGTTGCTTTATCATAAACTACTGATGAGCGGATGTCGCCGTTAAGATTTTCGATTTTGTCGATCGGTTTTCCTGTTTTGGGATCAAGTGACAGGAGTGAGGAGGTATCTGAAAGATATCCGCTTTGTCCGTCATCGGTTCCCACCAGCAGGAATTTGTCGCTTACGTAAGCGCCTGACCAATAGAAACCGCCTTTTTGTTTATAGGTCCATGTGGGCAGCTTAGTTTCTGACGTATTATTTATATCCTCGTCTGTTACCGAGATGCATACGAAGTTTGCGTCCTTTGTTTCGCTGTTCCAGAAGCCCGTATAAATATAGCCGTCTTTATATATAATCGGGCTGTTCGGCTGTCCTTTAAGCGCATCTTTATAAATCCAGAGAGACTCAAGGGTGTCGGCATTAAACGCCTGTATTGTGCCGTCTTTAAGTCCAATGAATATCATACCTTCAGCATAAAGGGGAGGTATGATATTGAAATTTGATGTTGTTACTAATTCACCTTTATGGTCGAGCATTTCGCCTGTATATTTATTCATTTTATAGAGTGTTGTGCCTGATGAAAATACAATATTATCATTTACGATTATCGGTGATCCGGTTGCAGTAAAACCATAGCCGCTTCCTGCTTTTTCTGCCCAATAAAGGGTTGCTTCGTCGGCATTTTTCGGAGTTTTTGAATTTACAACACAGTTGTTAGTGTCATCACCTCTGAAGGTTGGCCATTCTGACGGTATATCTTTATTTATAGAGCTGTTTTCATCAGCTTTTTTCAAAGTCACATTCAGGCTTTCGGAAGAAGCAATAAAGCTTCCGCTTACAGTTTCATATCCGTTCTTTGAAATAATATAGCAGTATTCATCTTCCTCAACAAGACGATAAAGACCGTCTTGTGACGGGAATACATGGTTGGAATTGCTGTCAGTTACGAAGATAGTTGCATTTTCGGGGGTTGCTTTAATACTTACGTCAATTTCGACAGGTCTTTTTACTGTAATAATATAAGTTTTAACATTACCTGATTTTCCTGTAACATTGATTTCAACTTTCGTAACTGAAGATGTTATAGGAATAGTAAATGAGCCGTCTTCATTTGTTTGTGTATTGCCGTTTACGGATACAATGCTTCCTGAATTAAAGGCTTCGGGTGAAACGGTAATTTCTTTGGCGGAAGGAGATAATTTTGCGGTATATTCCAATGTATTTTTATCAAATGCTTCATTTAAGTCAATATCGCTGCCGTCAGCTTTAATTTTTACAGATGACAGTCCGTTTTCTCCTACCTGAATTACTGATGTTGCGGGAGCAATACAGGCTTCGTACGGATCTCCTGCATTCGGATCAATAGCTGTGACATAATATTTGCCCTCTTTATCAAACGTATAGGAGAATGTACCGTTTTCTGCGGCGGCATTGCTCAGGTCGGCAACCTCGTTCCAGTTTTCATCAAATACTGCGGTATACATATCGGAAGCGGGTTCATCGGGAAGCTGATATCCAAAACATGACATTGCCGGTGCAAGCATAGTAGTAAAATCAACTGTTGTACCGATGTCTACTGTTTCTGAAGATGGAGTCAGATATGCAAAATAGCCGTCCATCCAGAAATCATTATTTGAGTACATAGTCAGATCAATTTCCATGTTGTTCTCAAGGAGGACATAATCAGCGGATGCGCCTCTGCCCTCTGCCATTAAGGGATATCTATGATCTGCAAAATACATAATATTTGAACCGTGGCCCCAGAATTTAGTCATAAACATTGTAGTTGCGGAACCTGAAACAGTCAAGGCGTCAGTATCTGTAACAAGGGTTTGTCCGCCGAGATAATATTTTTCGAGCGCTTTTATCAGTAAATGGAGAACGGTTGGTTGTTCAACAATTTTATTATCTATATAATGTCCTCCGTTTTCAAAGCTGTCAGCTTCATAGCGGTAATAGTCTTGTAAGCCGTAATCTGCCAAATCAAAATATTCAACGGTAATCGGAACTCTTGCCATTGTGGTTGATTCCTCGTCATTACCTGTTACATAATAACCGTCTTCGCTTACGGTCAGGTATACGGTAACTGAATGTTTGATGTCTGTTTCCTGTGCAAATGCATTTATCGGGATAATAGAGATTATCATTAAGACCGACAAAAAACCTGTCAGAAGTCTGTTCGTTTTTTTCATTTGTTTACCTCCGTTAAATTATTTTGTATGTGAAGCTTAGAAGCGTAGAAAAATTAATTAACTGATTTTTATTTCATTACTTTTTAGGTATGCTTTTTCTTTGGTTCTTTTAATCCGGCGGCTTCTAAAGCTCTTGGCCACGGACCGAGCACTCCTTTAATTTTTGATACTGATATATCATCAAAATCATTTTTTTTAGGTAATCTGTTTAATTGCTCCGCTTTTTCTTTCAGCATTAAAATTGCCGTTTCTTTTTTATTCATGATATTACTTCCTTATTTCCTTATTGCATAAAAAATACACCTTTGAGAAATCTCAAAAGTGTACAACAGATTTATATTTAAATTTACGGCAAAGCACAACAATCAAACGCCTGGATATGAAACATACAGCCGCTGAAAAACAGTGAAAATTCACCGTAAGAAATCAATAAAATCGGTTGCACGCTTCATCGCCAAAGTCTATGATAAACCTATGAAAAAACGGCAGGTCTCCTGACTTATGATGTAATGACGTTAAACGTCAAAATGAGAGCATCCTTCTCAGATCAAACAATAATCCAATGGTTTTAACATACTCCCTCATTGTCAAATACAGTAATGGCGGTTGTTCCGGATTCAAACCGGATTCCCTATTAATCTACTCGGCTAACAACCTTTCAAACCGTTTTTTCATATATTAATTTACGATATTTAATTTTATGGGAAAATTATATCATATATTTTTAATAAAGTCAACAAATAATTTCCTTTTAAGTAGTTTAAAAAGTAATAAAAATTTTCAGTTTATTTGTGCAATATAACAAAAAATAAAAATATATAAAAATAATTGCACAAAATCATCTGAACTGTTATTTATATTATTAGAGGGAGAAAAAAATGAAGAATTACAAGGATAAAAAGTGTAGAAATTTTGTATTCGGAATGATATACCTACCTTTTTAGACAGCAAATGTCTTAATATTTTACTGAATCATAATCTCAACCCCTGAGATTTTCCATAAAAACAGCGTCATAATCCCCGGCGCTGTTTTTTTATTGCTTTTTGATTAATTGTTGAATATTAAAAACAAGTGTGATATAATTAGTTTAGTTAATTGCATAAAAGAGGTGAAGTCCGCAGGAAGCGGGCATATTTATGAATGATTTAACGGTTGGAAAGCCGTCGGCTGTGTTATGGAGATTTACCGTTCCCATGTTTATAAGCGTTATATTTCAGCAGATGTACAGTATTTTTGACAGCGCTATTGCGGGGAGATTTGCCGGAGAAGACGCACTTGCGGCGGTAGGAGCTTCATATCCTATAACAATGATTTTTATGGCGGTTGCAATGGGATGCAATGTTGGTTGCTGTGTTGTTATTTCGCAGTATTTTGGTGCTAAAAACTATGAACAGGTAAAAACAGCGGCATTTACGACGATTATTTCTTCGACAGTGCTGTCCGGTATACTGACGATTTTTGGAATATTATTTTCAGGACGTCTTATGCAGGTAATAAATACACCTGACAATGTTTTTGCTGACGGTACACTATATTTAAAAATTTATATAGGCGGATTGGTTTTTCTGTTTTTATATAATGTATGTACGGGAATTTACACATCCCTCGGAGATACAAAAACACCATTGTATTTTTTAATTGGTTCATCGGTGGGAAATATAATTCTTGACTATGTTTTTGTAGCTGTTTTCAAATGGGGAGTATCGGGAGTTGCATGGGCAACATTTATTGCTCAGGGGGTTGCGTGCATACTGTCTTTGATAAATTTAAAGAGAAAAATCAGTTGCATTAAAACGGCTCAAAAGCCTGCAATGTTTTCTGTAAAAATGCTTAGAAGGGTAACTTTGTATGCAGTTCCGAGTATATTACAGCAAAGTTTTGTATCGGTCGGCAACATATTTGTGCAGTATTTAGTAAATGGCTTTGGGTCTTCCTGCATTGCAGGATATTCGGCGGCAATAAAGCTGAATACATTTGCAATAACCGGATTTTCCACCTTGTCAAACGGACTTTCAAGCTATGTGGCTCAAAATTACGGTGCAGGGAAGCTTGAACGGATAAAGAAGGGATATAAATCAGGAATTATAATGGCGTCAATTGTGGCAATTCCTTTTATAGTTTGTTATTTCTGTTTACCTGAAACGATGTTAGGATTATTTCTTGATGAAGGGGGAATAAAGGCATCAGAGATTGGTATTAAATTTTTACGGATCGTTTCACCTTTCTATATTTTTGTTGGTATAAAAATTATGTCTGACGGTACGCTTAGGGGAAAAGGAAATATGCTTGGATTTATGATTACGACCTTTTCAGATTTGATTTTAAGAGTAATACTGGCATTTATTCTTTCAGCACCGTATGGCTCAACCGGTATATGGCTTTCATGGCCTGTAGGTTGGCTTGTGTCAACTCTATTGTCGGTAGTTTTCGTTTTTGTTTCCTCAAAGAAAAGTGAAAATCTGATAAATATTCCGAAATAATCAGATATAAAAACAGAACAGCATTTGCTTTTAAGCAGATGCTGTTTTTTGGCTTTATATTATTGTTTTACAATATTTAAGATGATTTGACAATTTACGGTGAATATGATATAATCATCACATGGGTACTGCACATAATACGGTAGGCGGTTTCTCCCGAAAGGGAGGTGATAACAATGGTTTCATTTTCTGAATTGCTTCAATTCACGTCAGTGTTAGTCAGCGTTATCACTCTATGCTATCTTATATTTCATAAGAAAAAGTAGAGTTTCTTACATAAAAATAAGAAACACCGCCCACTTCCAATAGTCGGTGTTTCTTAAACACATATTATAAGGGAGATAACCGCTTATCGCAGTGCCCTTTTCTATTTTTATTATATCATATATAAATATTTTGTCAAGCGCTTTGCATTAATGCAGAGCGTAATTTTTATGTTTAAAAGGATTGATTTAAAAATTAAATTTAATACCTATGCAATAAAAGACTTTATAAAATTTGCACAAAACCGATCTATAAATACTTTTTGTGAAAATTAATTGCTTATTCTATGCAAATTCAACAGATTTTTTATTAATATTGGCTTTTCTTAATCGCAAACCGATTTTCCATGTTATCATTAAAATACAATTTTCTGACAAGGGAGTAATAATTAATGAAAACAAAAGAAAAGCAGAGAAGATTTGATGTTTTTTATCCAACGGTACACGGCAGGAAGTGGATAGGTGCATCGAACATACTGGAAAGAGCAATGAATATTGGTCAGGAGTATGGATGTAAAGAGTTGGGCTGCCCTTGCGGTATGTATGAGATATATGACAACAAGCTTAAGACAGATAATGTTACGGTTATGACAAAAGATGTGATGAAAAGTGAAAAAAGACGGGAGGAAAGGAGAAAGCAGCATGTATAATGAAATATATACATAATTACTTTCTTGGAAATATTGTATTAATATTTAGTGAAAAAGCATAAATATTTATACGATGATTTAGGCAACTATACAAAATTTTGTCGAAAATTGCACAAAACAGTATGTAATTTTATTATATATTACATAAAGTTTTTAAGGAGGAATATTTGTGAAGTTAAAAAATTTAAAGAGCAAGAAAAAAGTAATGTTATCATCTTTACTTGCATTATTTGCTGTAGCCATAATTGGATTCAGTAATTCTTATCAAGTAAAAGCTGAAGATGATGTACAGCAGTATGCATTGGGATGCATTCCGGACAGCGAAAACGTATTAGAGGATTTATATATTTATAAAGACTTGCCGAAAGCTGCTGATGAGAAGCTTCCTGATTATGTTGATCTGGAATCAAAAATGCCCTCACCGGGAAATCAAGGCTCACAGGGAAGCTGTACAGCGTGGGCAGTTGCTTATGCCGCAAAATCATATCAGGAGAATCAGGAACATTCATGGGTAACAAACGGTTGGAGCACAAAAACCGAATTTAGTCCTGCATATTTGTATAATCAAATTAACGGCGGAGTAGATAAAGGCTCAAGCATTTCAGCTGCTATGAGTAAAATACAAGAAAAAGGTATTTGTTCTTTATATGATATGCCATATAATCAAAACGATTATTTGACACAGCCAAATACATATCAATATGAGAGAGCGTCTAATTTTAAAATTTCTTCGTATTATTCTGTAAGGGGTTCTGAAGAAGTAAAGGAAGAACTTGCGAATGGAAATCCGGTAGTAATTCTTATTCCTGTTTATAGTGATTTTGATGATCTTGATGCAAGTAATCCGATATATGATAAGATTGAAGGCAAAAGCAGAGGTTATCACGCAATTTGCTTAATCGGATATGACGAAAGCAAGCAGGCGTTCAAGCTTATTAATTCCTGGGGTGACAGCCGTTGGGGAGTAAAAGGAAACTATTATAGTAATAAATATGGTTATGGATATATATCTTACGATTTATTTGAACAATGCAGTAATTGGGGATATGTAATGAATGATGCAGTTCAGCACTATAAAAGTAATCCTCATGATATAAAGGCGTTGCAGAATATTAATGTTTATAGTGATACAGCATTAAATACAAAAGTCAAAACTATTAATTCTGGAGATACAATAACTGTTATAGATTATGTTAAGGCTTCTGACGGAAATCCTCCTGTTCTGAAAGTTAATGATGGTTATATTACGGCCAAGGCTGATGTAACAGAAAAATTAAACACAACTACTACAGTTGTTTATAACGGCCATTGTAATTCAACAGAGATCAATGTTTATGAACTTGGTAAAAGCATTGAGGGTTCAAAATTACGATTTACTTATACATCAAATAAGCCTGAGGGTTACAAAGTTGTAGGTGTTGCAGCGAGATCATATGAAGGGTGGACTTGGTTGCAGTCAGGTAATTTGCCTGCTTTTCTTTCAGAAGGACCAGGTGTAACATCAGTCGTTGAGATGACATATGACGAATTTGAAGTTTTCGTTGGTATTGAGGAAAACAAACTAAGAAATTATATTTTTCAGGATTGGGGCTTGGCAGAAAACACAAATTTAAAAATTGAACTTATAACTCCTGTTGTTGCAGAAACGGTTACAGAAGTTTTTAATACTAATGAAAATACACACTATAAAGATATTTCGCCTTATGAACTTGGTAAAAATATTGACGGTGCAAAAATTCGTATAACTTTTACTTCTGATTATTATCGTAATAGTACAATAATCGGTGTATCGGGAAAAAGGAAAACAACTTTTAGTTGGGTAGACCAAAGACATTTTTTGTATTCCAAAGGTAAGAATATGGAAAGTATCTATACATTTAACTATGATGATTTTGTTAATTACTTTGGTATAGGCGATGATTTTGCATGTTTTGTTTTCCAGAACTATGGAACTTCGGAAGGCAAAGCATATAAAATAGAGCTTGTTACCCCTGTTGAGGAGAATGATGTTAATGTGCTTTTTAACAGTAAGATTAATCTAAGTGAATTCACTCCTGAACAGCTTGGTAAAAATATTGAGGGAGCAAAAATTCGCATAACATTTACTTCAGATAAGAGTAGAGATGCTCAAGTTTTAGGTATTTCAGGCAAACAAAAAGATACTTGGAAATGGGTTCAAAATAAGCATGGTCTTTTATCAAAAGAGAAAAACATAGAAAGTGTTTACACTTTTACCTATAATGATTTCGTTGATTATATAGGTATTGGTGATAATTTAGAATGCTTTGTATTCCAAAACTGGGGACTTGTTGGTGGAATATGCAAGATTGAGGTTCTTACTCCTATAATCCCAAGGGAAATCATAACAGTTTTATATGATGATGTGATTGAACAATGGGAAAGCATTGCATTTACTCCGGAACAATTAGGGCAAGGAATTGATGGTTCGAAGCTTCAACTAACTTATGAACCAAGTGATCAAACAATTATTGGTGAGAGCGTTGTTGGTATTGCCGGAATAAAAGAAGACGGAAGTTGGCTGCAAAGTTCTGATAATCCTGCATTTATTAAAAAGAATGTTGGTCTAAACGTAGATCAGCTCACATATAGAGAATTTGTTGATCTTGCAGATATTAACGAGTCTGATATTTATTATTATGTATTTTCTAATTGGAGAGTGAAATCTGATACAAAGGTTAAAATCGAACTGATTGTTCCTAACGTATAGCATTTTAAGTTCTTGACGGTGTTTTATTTGTATTTTGTCACATTGAATT
Organism: Ruminococcus sp.; assembly: GCA_019420505.1. Taxonomy (GTDB): domain Bacteria; phylum Bacillota; class Clostridia; order Oscillospirales; family Ruminococcaceae; genus FB2012. Next base: position 94,292 of record JAHZHC010000020.1, on the reverse strand, counting down.
AAGACATAAAAGCAAAAAAATATGTGGCCTATATGCGGCAAAAAGTATGATATTAGGTTCATTTTTGCAATATATATTTAAAATATCGACTTCAAAACATAATATAACCGCCTATCTACGTTATTTTACGTAAATAGGCGGTTTTTAATTTGGTGGAGCATAGGGGACTTGAACCCCTGACCCCCACACTGCCAGTGTGATGCGCTCCCAACTGCGCTAATGCCCCGATATTTCAATTTTCAAAACATAAGTCAGATATTTTATAAAAAATATTTTCTAATAAAAAAAGTTCAGAAACTATATGGTTACTGAACTTTTTTATATTGGTTGCGGAGGGCGGATTTGAACCACCGACCTTCGGGTTATGAGCCCGACGAGCTACCGGACTGCTCCACTCCGCGATATTATCAATACATTTTAAATGTATTTCATCTTAGTGCTTATTAATTATATCATTTTTTTTAATTGTTGTCAATAGTTTTTTTGAAAAAACATAGTATTTTTTTATTACTGAATTCGACATTTAGAAATTGAACAAAATGTACAATTTTTTTGTCCGATGTTACAAAATTTATTATTTTTCTTGACAAATATTATAATACATTATATAATATTATTGTTTAATAAGGCAAAGCATAAAAGCACAAAAGGTTTAAAGCAGTAAATTTGCCTTTAATTTTTGTATTAAGAGAGAAAATATCGCTCTCTTAAGATATTGGGAGGAAATTTTTAATGGTAATGTGGGTAGTTTTGGTGGCATATCTGGTCATCATGATCGGAATAGGCGTTTATTGCAGAAAGAAAACGTCTAATGTCAGTGACTTTGTTCTCGGCGGCAGAAGCATAGGCGGCTGGTTTACAGCTTTTGCTTATGGAACATCATATTTTTCTGCTGTTGTGTTTATAGGATATGCCGGACAGTTCGGATGGCTTTATGGTGTTTCTGCAACATGGATCGGAATTGGAAATGCTTTGATCGGTTCTCTTCTTGCCTGGATTGTTCTGGGAAGACGAACAAGAATTATGTCAAAGCACTTACAGGCTTCAACAATGCCGGAGTTTTTTGAGAAAAGATATAATTCAAAAGCCCTTAAAACTTTCTCAGCTTTAATTGTTTTTGTGTTCTTGATTCCATATACAGCGTCTGTTTATAACGGACTTTCAAGGTTGTTTGAATCAGCCTTTCATATTCCTTATAAATGGTGTATAATCGGAATGGCTGTTTTCACTGCAATTTATGTTATTGTAGGCGGTTATAAGGCAACGGCTATCAATGATTTTGTTCAGGGCTTGATCATGCTTGCAGGAATTTCTGCGGTTGTGATCTGTGCTTTGAACAACAAGGGCGGACTTTCATCAGCTGTTGAACAAATGAGAGTTCTTCCCGACAGCAACGGTGAATATGCTTCTATTTTCGGACCGGATCCAATAAATCTTATCGGTGTTGTGATCCTGACATCTTTAGGTACATGGGGATTGCCTCAGATGGTCCAGAAGTTCTATGCAATTAAAGATGATGCAGCAATTAAAAGGGGAAGTATTATTTCTACAATTTTTGCATTGGTAGTTGCAGGCGGTTCTTATTTTCTGGGAGGCTTCGGAAGATTGTTCTCAACTCTCACAGGTGAGGAAGGAAAAAATGCAATTAATATATTAAATAATGGAAAACCCGACTATGATTCAATTATTCCGTCTGTACTCAACACAGCTCTTCCCGAAATTCTAATGGGAATAGTAATTGTGCTTGTGCTTTCAGCGTCTATGTCAACATTATCGTCACTTGTTCTGGCTTCAAGCTCAACTCTAACTATTGATCTTGTTAAGCCAAGAATGAAAAAAGGAATGGACGAGAAAAAACAGGTGCTTTGGATAAGAATTTTCATTGCGCTGTTCCTTATCATATCAGTTGTAATTGCTATGAATAAAAATGCATATATTTCAACACTTATGTCAATTTCATGGGGAGCTTTGGCAGGAGCATTCTTAGCACCGTTCATGTATGGACTGTTCTCTAAAAAGATTACAAAAGCCGCAGTTTGGGCAAGCCTTATTTCAGGCGTTGGCATAACAGTAGTACATATGTGTTTGTTCAGCCTCGGCTGGTTCCCAAGTCTTGTTGAAGCAGTTGCAGCAAAGAACTGGAAGCTGAGTATTATGTCACCGCTTAATGCAGGAGCGTTTGCAATGCTGTTCGGTCTTGTTCTTGTACCGATTGTCAGCCTGTTTACAAAACAAAAGGCGGAAGATAAAAAGAATACAGAAGAGGTTTTCACTTGCTTTAATAAATAATAATATAAACGAACCGCACGTTTTGATTTAAAATGTGCGGTTTTTTATGCATTTTAGCTTGTAAAATCTGCAGGTTAAAGTAAATCAGTTGACATAAATAAGGGTTCTTATTATAATAAAAGTATGAATATAAAATGGGGTCATAACTTATGATTTTAAAATTTACAGAGGATAAGTCATGTAAAGAAATAGAAGTTACTATAAAATGCGCTCAGATTGATGATAATGTACGTCAGCTTGCTGAAAGTATAAAACGCTTAGATGTAAGCTTTAAATGTAAAGATGAAAACGGGTATATTCAATTGAGCTTAAATGAAATATATTATTTTGAATCTGTGGACGAAAAAACCTTTGTATATGTAAAAGATAAGGTTTACGAATGTGATTATAAGCTTTATGAACTGGAGTATTACTGTAATTCCACCGGACTTTTGCGAATAAGCAAAAATACTATATTAAATATTTATAAGATACGGAGCGTTAAGGCGGCTCTTAACGGGAGATTTTCGGCAAGACTGATAAATGATGAAACAATAATGATTAATCGGCATTATGTTTCGGCTTTTAAAAAGAAATTTGGTATATGAGAAGAGGTGAAATCTGTGAAAACATTTAAATATTATTTTACAATATCCTGTATACCTTTTACATATGTAATTTTGTTTAATATTTTGCTGAATCTGGGCTCATTGGATTATTCATGGTCATTAAAAGAGCTTTTGCAGTTGTTTTTATGTACTTCTTTAATTTCACTGTTAATGTATTTTACAGACAAGCTGGACATAAAAACCCTCCCTGTAAGTATGCTTGTGGATATACTTGATATATGTGCTGTAATGTATATAGTAGGTATGGGACTGTTTAAACTGATTACTCCGAATTTTGTGAATGCAGCTGTTACATTTGGTATTATTATAGCAGTGTACTTTTTTACATTTTTAGTTATGATGTTTGATGATCACAATACCGCTGTTCTGATAAATAAAAAATTGCAGAAAATTAATGGAGATGATAGAAAATGAGCCATATTATTGAAGTAAAAGGCTTGAAAAAATCCTACGGTGATGTAAAGGCAGTCAAGGGAATAGATTTTTATGTGGAAAAAGGTCAGCTTTTTGCTTTTCTCGGACCAAACGGAGCAGGTAAATCTACAACGATTGATATGCTATGTACATTTCTCAAGCCGGATGAGGGAGAGGTTATAATTGATGGCTGTGTTCTTGGAAGGGAAGATAATGGAATCCGTAATTCTATAGGCGCAGTATTTCAGGATGGATTGCTTGACAAGCTTCTTACTGTTGAGGAAAACCTCAGAATTCGAGGAAGTCTTTACGGCAAAAAAGGTGATGAGCTTAAAAAAGCTGTAAAAAATGCCTGTGAAGCAACAGGTATAACAAATATTATGAAGCGGCCTTACGGAAAATTATCAGGAGGTCAGCGCAGGAGATGCGATATTGCAAGAGCGCTTATTAATTCTCCTAAAATTCTTTTTCTTGATGAACCTACTACCGGTCTTGACCCTCAGACCAGAAAAAATCTTTGGGAAACCATAACAAAGCTTCAGAAAAATCTTAACATGACGATTTTTCTTACAACGCATTATATGGAGGAAGCCGCAAATGCAGACTATGTAATCATTATAGACGATGGCATAATTTCTGCACAGGGAACTCCTTTGCAATTAAAAGAAATCTATACATCAGATAAAGCGGTGATGGAATGCATTCAAACTGAGCCGATAAAGAAAATTCTTGATGAGAAGAAAGCTGATTATAATCAGCAGGGAAGTGTTATTACCATTAAATTTAATTGTTCAAAGGATGCAATAGATATTTTGACGCTTTGCCGTGATTATATAAACAGCTTTGAAGTCTTAAGCGGAACTATGGACGATGTTTTTATTGCGGTGACAGGAAAGGAGATAAGAGAATGATTAGTTTTACAAAACGTAATCTGAAAATGTTTTTCAGAGATAAAACAGGAGTTTTCTTTTCTCTGTTAGGCGTACTCATTGTAATTGCACTGTTTGCATTTTTTCTGGGGGATACATATCTGGATTCTATGAAAGATGTCAAAGATGCAGATCAGATAATAAACAGCTGGATAGTAGCAGGCATTTTAGCCATAACTTCAGTAACTACAGCCATGGGAGCATTCGGTTCTATGGTAGATGACAAAGCTAAAAATATCACAAAAGACTTTTATTCATCTCCGGTAAAAAGAAAAAGTCTTGTAATGGGATATATAGCAAGTTCATTTATCATTGGTTTGATAATGACAATAATTGCATTGTTGTTGGGCGAATTGTATATCGTTGTGAAAGGCGGCGAGCTTCTTGCGCCAATAGCACTGATAAAAACGCTGGGAATAGTAACGCTTACATCACTTTCGAATACAGCAATGGTGTTGTTTATAGTGTCTTTTTTAAGCAGCAGTACAGCTTATTCTACAGCAAGTACCGTTGTTGGAACACTGATAGGATTCATTACCGGAATTTATGTGCCTATAGGAAATTTTGCTGAATCGATTCAGTTTTTCATTAAAATATTTCCTACATCTCACGGAGCATCTCTTTTAAGACAAACTGTTATGGATGTTCCCATGTCAAATTCATTTGCCGAAGTGCCGGACAAATATATTGAGGAGTTTAAAGAAGTCCTTGGAATTACATTTAAGTTCGGAGAAAATGAAGTATCTCAGCTTGTGAGTATACTGGTTTTAGTCGCTTCAATAATTTTATTTTCTCTGCTTTCAGCGTTTAATCTTTCAAGAAAAAAGAAATAAAAATTCAGACCTTTCAGATTTTTTCTGAAAGGTCTTTTAATATTATATAATTGTTTATATGTGAAAACACTTTTGAATATCCTTGTTATTTCCCAGAACAAGCAAAGTTTCATTATCGGAAAATACCGTGTCGGTAGTAATGTTTAAGTTAAGCTGACCATCAACCTTAATTCCCATAATAATAATGTTATATTTTTTTCTTATATCAAGCTTTCCAACGGTTTTGCCGGTCCAGCCTTTCGGAACAGATATTTCAAAAATAGAATAATTTTCATTTAATTCAATATAATCAAAAATATGATCCGAAGTATATCGAATCGCTGTCCATGAAGCAAGCTGTTTTTCAGGATAAATTATTTCATCAGCTCCGTTGCGTAAAAGAAATTTTTGGTGCACATCGCTTGACGCACGGGAAACAACTAATTTAGCTCCAAGTTCTTTTAATAATGAAGTCGTTTCAAGAGAATTCTGGAAATTTTCGCCTATTGTAACTATACATACATCAAAGTTGCGTACTCCCAAAGTACGCATAAATTCCTCATTGGTACAGTCACCGATCTGTGCGTCAGTTACATACGGCAAAGCTGAGTTAACTCTGTCTTCACATTTATCAATAGCCATGACTTCATGATTGAATTCCTGAAGCTTTTCAGCAATATGCTTTCCGAAACGTCCGAGTCCGATCAATAAAATAGTTTTCATTTTTATATTATATACCCGATCGGGAATATATCCTCCTTTATTCATTGTAATTGTTTTGTCTTTAAATAAAAATAATATTTTTACCCTACAGTAATTTTGTCAAGAGGCAGCTTAGATACGTTTGAATTAAGCTTTGAACTTACGGCGAATATCAACGTCAATCCTCCCACACGTCCCAAAAACATAAGCATAATAAGAACTATCTTTGAAATAAGACACAATTGAGAAGTTATCCCTAAGGATAATCCAACGGTACCAACAGCAGATGAGGCTTCAAAAAAAGCTGTCTGTATGGGAATGCCATCAACAGTACTTATGAAAATTCCGCCGAATAAAAAAAGAATCAGATACATCATCAGAATAGCAGCAGCATTTTTAATCGTTTCGGGCGGAAAACGACGTCCGAAGCATTGAGCGCTTTCACGCCGACGGAATACTGAAATCATGGCAATAAACAGAACCGCAGCGGTTGTTGTTTTCATACCGCCGGCAGTTGAACCGGGCGAACCTCCGATAAGCATAAGTATTACTATAATTGCCTGTCCTGCTTGAGAAAATTCGTTAAGATCAACAGTATTAAAACCTGCGGTTCTCGGAGTAACCGCTTGAAACAGTGAACCTAATATCTTGTCACCAACAGAAAGCTGTGACCATTTATCAGATGAAAATTCACAGAAGTAAAAATATAAAGCAGGAAGAAAAATTAAAATAGCTGTTACTGTTATTATAACTTTGCTTTGCATTCTGTATTTTTTTATGTGAAATTTGTTGGTTTTTATATCATTCCATGTTAAGAAGCCTAATCCTCCTAAAACTATAAGAAAAATAACAGTCAGGTTAATTATCGGATTTGATTGATAAGTTATTAGAGAAGAAAACGGTTCTTTTTGTCCCATAAGATCAAAGCCCGCATTGCAGAACGCTGATACTGAATGGAAAACTGCATACCATAAGCCTTTGAATATTCCTAAATCACGGCAAAAAACAGGTGCCATTATAGCTGCTCCGATTGCTTCAATTAAAAAGGTCCCTTTAAGTATAAACAATGTCAGTCTGACAATTCCGCCCACCTGAGGAGCAGAAATTGCTTCCTGCATCGTGCTTCGTTGAATAAGACCTATTTTCTTTCCTGAAAACATAGTGATTGAAACGGCTACGGTTATAACGCCTATTCCGCCTATTTGTATTAACGTCATTATAATAAATTGTCCGAATTCACTCCAGTAGGTTGCAGTATCATGAACGATCAGACCTGTAACGCATACTGAAGAAGTAGCTGTGAACAAAGCGTCCATAAATGATGTGCTCGTTGAATCTCTGCTTGAAACGGGAAGCATAAGAATAATCGCACCGATCAGTATTACAGCCATAAATCCAAAAATTATAAATTGAAAAGAGGATAGTTTTTTAAACTTTTCAAGAAGCTGCATATTTTAACTCCTGCTTTCGGAAAAAATTATTTAAACAAAGCCGTTAAAATAATTTAACGGCATAAAAATAGTTATTAAACTTAATTAAATAAGAAAGATGTTTGAAATTGCGCCGTGTGAGTCAGCACTAAGACTTTTGATTATCATAACTTCAAATTTCGCTTTAGCGGGGTCAAAGCTATGAACATCACAAATTGATAACGTGATTTGCGCCGTGTGCACTAGCACTGGCGTCCCCGGCGGGATTCGAACCCACGGCCTTTCGCTTAGGAGGCGAACGCTCTATCCTGCTGAGCTACGGAGACATTATGTTAATTATACCAAAATTATATTATAAAATCAAGAGCAAAATTAATTTTTTTATTAAGAATGATATAGCATTTAATTTTTTGCGGATATTGACGAAAATACCGAAAAGTATTATAATAGTATAAAAATAATTGAAAGGTTAGTGGTCTGATGACCGGATATAAAAATTTAATCAGACAGGCTGAAAGTCTGGTCATATTCAGAAGCCTTCACCGGAACAAGGCTTTTGAAAGCTTTATTGATACTATTAGCGCTGTTGAAAAAAAGAATACGGATGAATCAATAAAAAAATATTGTGAATTTATTGCACAGCTTTATACTTATTCGGATAACCTGACAGAGTATTTCTTAGAATTAATGCTTGAAAATGTGAATCTTTATATGCTGCGAAAGGGCGAAGGAAAAGAAACTGGAGTTTTGCTGGACCAGTGCCTTGCAAACGAGCTTGCAGTAGTTGAAGCATTAGCTGAGATACCGGCAAAGGAAATTATTTCTCAAATAGATTATGATGAGTTTCTGCCTGAGTATAAAACAGAAAATCTTGATTTTTCTCAGATTTATGCCGATAGAATACATCATATAAATCAATATGGTTATGGAATCTATTCAAAATATCATGTCTTTGTTATAAAGAACGGAAAAATTGTGCCGGTGGAATATCCTGATGATATATCGCTGGACAAGCTTTCGGGTTATGAGCGTGAACGTCAGGAAGTAATAGACAACACACTTGCATTGCTTAAAGGTAAGCCTGCCAATAATGTCCTGCTTTACGGCGATTGCGGAACAGGCAAATCATCAACTGTCAAAGCGATTGCAAATGAATATTGCTCACAAGGACTAAGACTTATTGAGCTTAAGAAAAAGCAGCTTCATGAAATTCCTGCAATAGTTGAAACTATCAGCAAAAATCCGCTTAAATTCATTATTTTTATCGATGATTTGTCGTTTACCGAAGATGATGACGACTTTGCAGCGCTTAAAGCTATACTTGAGGGAAGTGTGTCATCAACTGCGTCTAACCTTGCCATATATGCAACATCCAACCGCCGTCATCTTGTGCGGGAAACTTTTTCTGCAAGAGAGGGCGATGAGATACATTTTAAGGATACAATGCAGGAGCTTTTGTCTTTGTCTGACCGATTCGGACTTACAGTTACTTATCAGAAGCCGGATAAAAAGCTGTATCTATCAGTGGTTGAGGGACTTGCTGAACAGTACGGCATAAAAATGCCGATTGAAGAGGTTAAAATGAAAGCCGAAGCATTTGCTCTCAGCCGTGCAGGCAGATCTCCGAGAGTTGCAAAGCAGTTTATTGAATATTTGAAAGGCAGTGAGGACTAATGCTGACATTTGAGAAGGTTACTACACAGGAAAGTATAAAGAAAACCGCAGAGCTTGCAAAGGATATCTGGAACAAATACTTTATCACTATTATAACCCAAAGTCAGATAGATTATATGATCGATAAATTTCAGTCGGAAATGTCAATGTCTGAACAGATAAGATCAGGCTATGAGTATTATAATTTTATGCTGGACGGCGAAATAATCGGTTATTTTGCTATTTGTAAAAAAGAGGACAATACGCTTTTCCTTTCAAAGCTGTATCTCAAAAAAGCATATAGAGGAAACGGCTATGCCAGAAAGGCCTTTGAGTTTATCAAAGAGCTTGCAAAACAAAAGAACTGTTCAATGATCTGGCTGACTGTGAATAAGCGTAACGACGACAGTATCGCCATATATAAAAAGTTTGGTATGGAAATAATCCGAAGCGAAGTAACCGATATAGGAAGCGGATATGTCATGGACGATTATGTTTTCGGGTATCATATGGATAAATAAAAATTGAAATGAAAACATATAACGGAAGTTATAAAACTAAATCAGTGAAAATCAAATAGATACACAAAAATAGCAGCTGAAAAAATACAGCTGCTGTTTTTTATAATTTAAAATAAAAATCCACATAAAAACAGGGCGACTTTTGGTCGCCCATACGGTTCAATTTTTAAGCGAACTACTGCAAATCCCCACGATTAAATTCCGAAAGCTCAAGTCCCTCGTTTCTGTCTAATGCCCATCGAATATTCCATTCACTGGTGAATAAAAGCAGATAATTTCCCTTTAAGTCCTGAACTAACTTCGTGTCACTGCTTAGCTTCAAGGCCTTGGGATCAATGTTTTTGTTATCGATCCATCGAATGTATGAATAAGGCAGTCCCTCTTCTATCATGTCAACATTATATTCGTTTTTCATTCGATATTTAAATACATCAAATTGCAGTACGCCTACAACTCCCACAATAACTTCTTCCATTCCGGAATAAGGCTCTTGGAAAATCTGAATTGCACCCTCCTGTGCAATCTGTGAAATTCCCTTGACAAATTGCTTTCTTTTCATGGTATCTTTAGCCCTTACACGTTCAAAATGCTCAGGCGCAAAGGTAGGGATACCTTCAAATTCAAATTTCTTTTTCGGAGAACAAACCGTGTCGCCTATTGAAAAAATACCCGGATCAAATACACCGATAATATCTCCCGCATAAGCCTCGTCAATGATCTCCCTTTCCTGAGCCATGATCTGCTGAGGCTGTGAAAGACGCATCTTTTTATTACCCTGAACGTGAAGAACATCCATTTCCTTGTCAAATTTACCCGAGCAAATTCTCATAAATGTTATTCTGTCACGATGAGCCTTGTTCATGTTAGCCTGAATCTTAAACACAAAAGCAGAAAAATCTTCGCTGAACGGATCGATAAGTCCCTCTGTGGAATTTCTTGCAGTAGGCGAGGTCGTCATCTCAAGAAAGTTTTCAAGAAAAGGTTCAACACCAAAGTTGGTTAAAGCAGAACCAAAGAATACAGGTGAAAGCTCGCCCCTGTGAACAGCGTCCGAATCAAATTCTTCGCTTGCACCATCAAGAAGCTCAATGTCTTCCATAATGGTGTTACGGTTTTCCTCCCCGATAAGTTCAGCCAGCGACGGATCGCTTAAATCCACTTCAGTCGCCGCAACCCTGTGCTGACCGTTGTTTGCTTCAAAAGAAATAATGTGTCTCTTGTCACGGTCATAAACTCCCCTGAAATCCTTGCCTGAGCTGATAGGCCAGTTTACCGGATAAGTGCGTATGCCCAGCTCGCTTTCGATCTGTTCCAGCAAATCAAAAGGATTTCTCGATTCTCTGTCCATCTTGTTTATAAATGTGAAAATAGGTATGTGCCTCATAACGCAAACCTTAAAAAGCTTTCTCGTCTGATTCTCAACTCCCTTTGATGCGTCAATGACCATAACCGCCGAGTCCGCAGCCATAAGCGTACGGTAGGTGTCCTCGGAAAAGTCCTGATGTCCCGGAGTATCGAGAATATTTATGCAGAATCCCTTGTATTGAAACTGCATTACAGATGAAGTGACTGAAATACCCCTCTGTTTCTCAATTTCCATCCAGTCGGATACTGCATGACGTGCGGACTTTTTGCCCTTAACAGCTCCCGCCTGTGCTATAGCGCCGCCGTAAAGCAGAAATTTTTCAGTAAGCGTGGTTTTACCTGCGTCAGGGTGAGATATGATAGCAAACGTGCGTCTGCGTTTGATTTCTTGTTCCAGACTGCTCAAAATACTTTCCTCCAAAAATTCAATATCCTTAATATTATACAACAACCATGTAAAAATTGCAAGGATAAAGAGAGGATTTTAAATATTTTTTGTAACGTTCAAAAACAGATTGTCATACCCTTAGTTTTATTGGGTGCCTGATGACCGTTTTAAGACGTTCAGGAGCACAGCGCCGTGGATCGGATAAATATATCTCATGGTGAAAACGATTATTGCTAAAATCTTCTGAATATCCGTTTTCGTCAGCAAATTTTATCATTTTTTCAATGCTTTCAGGTTCATTGTCATAAGAACCTATGTGCATGATCTGTACGCATAAACCTTCGGTCATTTTTGTAAGCCGAGCCTTGCTTAAATCAAGATAAGGCTTTTTCTTTTTAAGTAAGTTTTTTGCGTTTTCAAATACGCTTTCCGTCACAAATTCAGGCTGTCTGATCATAGATATCCATTCGAACTTATCTTTATCCGTAACATTGAATCCGTTAAAATCCACACCGTCAGCATACCATAATCCCTCCAGAGGGGGAACAACATACTCAAAATATCCTTCAGGCTGTGATCCGTTCATTTTTGACATTTTGATAGTGAACGACAAGCCGTAAAGTATTTCAATAGCTTGCTTATATTCCGAACAGGTGTTGGGATTTCCCTCACCGTCAACAGCTATGAAAAGCATTTCGGGGACTTCAATTAACGACGGCTTGCTTGACGGCTGATATAAATCCTTGTATTCCTTTTTGTAATCAAGCTTTGTCATTTGCCATTCCTCCGTTTTACATATTCAGTTGATTTTTATTTTAGTCCAATATAAATATGAATTTCTGCATTCTCAGGATCTGCATTTTGATATTCCTCAAAATCGCAAACAAAAGAACGTGGAAGATCCATCTTCCAAAGCTCCTGCCAGAATTGAGCGACTGCCGTTATCATGTTGCCTTTAACAATAAATTTTGCATATTTTCCCGCAGGGATTTTTATGACATTAAAATACTCCGGAAGATTTGAAATATCATTGACCTCGCATGAAACCATTACCGTATAATCGCTCTTTTCATCATTATCATAGTCCGTGTAAATTTCGAGAGCCTTGCTGTTTGTTTTATTTGGAATCAAAGGGTAACCTTTATCGGAATAAAACTTCTGCCATAGTCCCCCGATTACCTGCCCCATGTCGGGAGAAGTGTTGTTTGTCCTTGCGCAATAGCCTGCGACAGTTTTTTCGTCTAAATTAATAATCTCGTAGTTCATAAAAAATACCTCATTTCATATTGATAATAATGAGTATATCATGCTTAATGTGACAGCTGTATGTCATATTTCATATTTTTCTGAAATTCTTTTTAAAAGATCTGAAAATTCTTCACGGTAATTGTTTGGCTCAATAATTTCAGCCGTATCGCCGAAAGTAAGAATATATTGATAAAATGACGGAATGTCAGTCCAGTTAAATGTCAATATAAGATTTCCGTCCTTGTCTTCTGTAAGCATTTCTATTCCGTATTCATCTATGAGCCGCCATTTTACTGAGCGATCAAATTTTACAATTGCAGGAATACCGTCTTTTGTGTGCCTCAGCTTGTCGCAAATATATTGGGGAACATCACGGCATTCACTTTTTTGACCGGTCAGTTTTAAATTGGTGATTCGTGTTAATTTAAACATCCGGTAATCCTTGCGGTCAATGCAATATCCCCATACATACCAGCTTGACCATTGAAAAATTAAATGATAGGGTTCTATTTCACGTTCGCTTTTTCCGTTGGGGGAGTAATATGTAAATGAAATTCTTTCTTTATTTTCAACCGCAGTTTTAATACATTCAATTTTGTCCGAAACAGCAGCTTTGTCCCAGCTTGATAAATCAATAATAATGTTATTATCAGCATTGATGACATTTGAATTGTTTGCGGAAAGCTTATCCATAAGCTGTCTGTAAATCTTTGATTCGCTCACACTGTCAAGGCTTTGAAGACCTGAAAGTATGGCTTTCATCTCTTTCAAAGAAAGTAAGGTCTTGTCAATTTTAAAGCCCTCCATAACGGAAATTCCGCCTCCGTTTCCCTGTGATGTAACAATTGGGATTCCGGCTTTGTTTATGTCATCAATATCACGGATAATCGTGCGTCGTGACACCTCAAATTTTTCTGCAAGCTCAGCGGCTGTGACTTTATCTTTTTGCAGCAATATTGACAGTATTCCGATAAGACGGTCTATTTTCATAATCGTGATATGCTCCTTTCAAATCTGTTATATTGGTGCTTATAATAAATATCAGTTGCATAACTTGTATAAGTCAATAAAATTCTGCATATCCTTGACTATAAAACTCTTTACTTTTTTGCTTGGTTGTGATATGATATTAAGGAAAAAGTATAAAGTTTCAGTAAAGAAAGGATTATAACATGACAGATTCACTTATAAATTGGTTTACAACAAACCTTGACGGACTGCCTAAGGAGTTAATTGTTTTTATAATTTCAATGGTGCCGATTCTTGAGTTAAGAGGCGGTTTTGTAGCAGCAGCATTGCTTAAAATACCTTATCTTCAAGCGGTTCCGATCTGTATAATCGGAAATATAATCCCGATTCCGTTTATTTTATTATTTATTAAAAAGATATTTGCATGGATGAAAACAAGAAAAACATTTAAAGGTATGGTTGAAAAGCTTGAAAGCAAATCCTTGTCAAAAGCTGATACCATACGAAAATATGAGTTTTTAGGATTGCTGTTGTTTGTCGGAATACCTCTTCCGGGAACCGGAGCGTGGACTGGTTCGCTGATCGCCTGCCTGTTGGATGTTAAGATGAAAAAAGCAGTTCCGGCAATATTTTTGGGACTTATTCTTGCAACAGTAATCATGAGTTTTATTACATATGTAATTCCATATCTGATTTCATTGTTTTAACCAAAACACCGCATTAAGGGGAACACTTCGCAAGGAAGTTGTTTCCCTTTTTCATTATAATCAGACGGAATGATTGGATTGTAGGCAACTACAAATCATACGAAGGAATTACAAAATGACAAAATCATTACTTGAGGAAATGGGGCGGCAGAATGGGTATGACGAATGAATAACATTCGGGTGTGTGCGATGGAGATTGTAAATAGAGAAATTATTTATGCGTAAATTCAATGTAGCGTTCAGTGTTTCAACGAAACGTTTATTGAATATTGCATTTGTTGTGGTATTATAATAGAAGAAAGAGGGTGAGGAATTGAATGCTCAAAAAACAGGCCGTTTAATTGCCGCTATTAGAAAGGAACAAAATCGTACTCAGCAAGATTTGGCTAATGAATTAAGCGTATCGAGTGCAGCTGTTTCAAAATGGGAAAGAGGTGTCGGTTTCCCCGATGTATCTCTTATCGAGACGTTAGCCAAATCTTTGGGAATTACTGTAGCAGAATTGTTCAAAGGTGAAAGGATAGAAAATAGCATTGACGACGAATATGAAAGATTGTTATCAGATGTTGTGAAAGTATCAACTAATGAAATAAGTAAGAAGAAAAAAGTTATGAATTGGATTATTGCTGTTACTGTTGCTGTTCTTTATTTACTGATTAGCATAATATCGCAAAGGTGGGAAATAACCTGGGTAATTTGGATTGTATATTGCTTTTATCGAATTTTTACTGAATATATTTATAAGAAATATTAGCGAAAATTAGATGGTATTATTAATAATACAGAGCAATGAATTGTGAGCTATATCTCATAATTCATTGTTTTTTTGTCGTCTGAAATGTAAAAACAGCTTAGTGATGCCCAGTGCAATCAGAGTTCCCAGAATTGCTCCGGCTGTGTCAATAAGTACATCACGGATCTCGCTGCTCCGTCCGGGTACAAAATATTGATGGATTTCGTCCGAACAAGCATAAAGAAAAGAAAAACCTGCGGCGGCAGCATATCTGAATTTTGTTTTAAAATCAAAAAGTGCAAACCAGCTTAAAAATCCCAAAATGCTGTATGCAGTAAAATGAGCGCATTTTCTTACGGCAAATTGCAGGCTTTCAATAAATTCCGTGCGTTGTGAACCGGTGAAATCACCGAATTCAGGTATGATAAAATTGCAAAAGGTTTCAATGAAGCCTCCGCTGGTTTCAGAAGATTCACTTGCCGACTGAGATGAAAAATTAAATATAACAGCACACCAGCCAATAACAAGCGCCGTTAAAATAAGTCTTTTATAGTTCCTGTTGTTCATTGTATATTGTCCTTAATATAGTCTAAAAGTTCGTTTTTATCATTTTTCAGCTTGTCATCAATAATCAGTTCAAGCAGTCTGTTAAGCCATATCCCGATTTCCTTTCCGTCTAACCCCAGAGCAATTAAATCATTGCCGTTTACTGAAAGGTCGGATATTTTCAGACAAGAATTCTGTTCGCTAAGTTCAATCGTCAGCCTTGCGATCTCATCTAATTCCGCTAATTTTTCAGCCCTGCGGTATTCAGACTGAGCATAAGTGTCACCACGACGAACTTCAAGATAGTCAAGCATAAATTGATAATCATATTTTGAAATGAAGCGCTTTACGCTTCGCATATCAGCAGGAATCCGATTATCATGCTCCCAGATCAGATTGTGAATGTATGAAATTGAACGTGTATCAAACTTAAGCCGTTTCAGTATTTTATCTGCCATTTGTGCACTGACGAACTGATGTTTTTTGAAATGTGAAATACCGTTTTCGTCTTTTGTTGCCATAATCGGTTTTCCGATGTCGTGAAGAAGCATAGCGATTCTTATGACAGGTTCATTGCGTACATTTGAAACGCTTTTTGCTATGTGTTCCCAGACATTATAACAATGATGGGGATTGTTTTGTATAAAACCGAAGCAAGGCTTTAGTTCGGGGATTATAACAGCAAGAATTTCTTTGTATTCCATTAAAATTCTTTCTGCCGCTTTTCCGCATACAAGTTTTTTTAGTTCATCAGTAATTCTTTCTGAAGAAATACATTCAAGAAGCTGTTTTTTTTCAAACATAGCCTTTTTCGTATTATCATGTATCTTAAAATCCAGCACAGACGCAAACCGTAATCCCCTGAGAATGCGTAAAGCGTCCTCCTCAAATCGAAGAGAGGCGTTTCCGACGCATCTTATAATCCTGCTTTCCAGATCCTTTTGACCTCCAAAAAGATCAATGATTTCATCACCTTTGCAGCAGCACATTGCATTAACGGTGAAATCCCGCCTTTCAAGATCAAGATAAAGATCATCTACAAATTCAACCTGTGCAGGTTTGCGGTGGTTTTCGTATTTACCGTCACTTCGGAAGGTTGTAATTTCAACCAGCTCATTGTCGATCATAACAGTGATTGTACCATGCTTTATACCTGTGTCAATTGTTCTGAAATCATGAAAAACTTCTTTTATGTTTTCAGGACGGCAGTCAGTGCAGATATCCCAGTCATGAGGAGCTTTCCCTAAAAGAGAATCACGAACACAGCCTCCTACTGTATAAGCACTGTAACCGTTTTGCTCAAGTATTTCAATAGCCTGTCTTGCGTAAGCAGGAATAAGTATTTCCAAATGTGATCTCTCCCTTCGGTAATATTTTCTCATTAATTGTGCAAAATAATCCTGTTATGAATAAAAAAAATTTAAAAGCTTTTCTTCCGCTGATTTTATCAGGGTTGCTTACAGGTGCGCTTCAGGTGTGTATTTCAGCACCATTTCTTGCATTTATCAGCATTGTGCCTCTTACTTCGTCTGTGTATAATTTTAAATCCGGAAAAGACTATTGTTTTAAAATAATTGCTTTCTTGCTGCCTTATTATTTTATACAAACAGCTTTTCTTTTTACGGTTTTTGAGCTGATAGAAGTACCGTTGGCTTTAGGTATATTTTTATCAGCTTTGTTGGTTGCGGCGGTAACCTTGTGGCTGACCGTGTTAATGTGTATACCGTTATATCTTTACCCTTTTATTCGAAGAGGAAAAAAATTTGATTTGCTGATCTTTGTTCTGCTGTTTGTGTTCGGAGAAAGCATAGCCGAATATGTACCGTTTTTATCTTTCCCTTGGTCGGGACTTTGGCTTTCGGTAATTTCACAGCCGTTTCTGACTCAACCTGCTGCTCTGTTGGGATGCCGCTTTGTAAGCATGATAATTATTGCTGAAAACTGCTTTATCACATCAGTTTTATACAGCAAAAACAAAAAAACAATGCTAAAAAGCGCAGCTGCATTTTCTCTGATCCTGTTATGCAGTATCGCTTATAGTACGTTTCATATTTCAAGGATAAAAAGAATCGGCATAAATTCAGAATCTATAAAAGCAATGGCGGCGCAGGATAACGTTGAGGGCAGGGATAAGGATAATGTAAGTCTTGCGGGTGCTGTAGATACGTATGTGGCTATAATGGAGTCAGTCTGGAGTGATGATATAAAACTGGCTGTCCTGCCGGAAACCGCAATTCCGGCAAGCTATAATGAAAATTCCGAGGATTTTCAAAAGCTTCGGAATTTTGCCGAAGAAAAAAATACTACAATTCTGACCGGCTGTTTTCTTACCGAAAATCAGAAAAAGTATAATGCAATGTTTTCCGTTACATCTGATGGATTTTGCAAAACTCCCTATCTCAAACAAATACTTGTTCCTTTTGGCGAAAAGATACCTCTTGCATCCTTTTGGGGACTCAGCACAGTCGTCTGCGGTGAAAAAACGGATAACCACTGTCTTTTAACCAAGGATAAAATTAACACAGCAAATGTGATCTGTATTGAGTCGATTTATCCGTCGCTTATGCGATGTCAGATAAAAGCGGGCGGAGAAGTTTTGTGTATATCCACCAACGATTCTTGGTTCGGTAAAAGTTATGCACGTTTCGCACATTTCCGACATAGCATCATGCGTGCCGTTGAATCGGGAAGATATACGGTGAGAGCAGGGAACTGTGGAATTTCTGCAATTATTTCTCCATGGGGAGATCTTGTAGTTTCCGAAACCCGTCCTGTCAAATCAGCAGTTACAGCCGATATAAAATTGCTTAAAAATAAAAATCTTTATATAACATTGGGTGATATAATAATTTTACCCGGGTTTATATTATCAGCGTTAAGCCTGTTGAAACTGATTATTCAATACTTCAAGAAATTAAAATTCAAGCTTAAAAAGTCTTGCTGAATAGTTTTTAGAAAGTTTTACAGAAACTGTTCCTGCGTTTTTGTTAAATGCAAAATCTTCTTCGTTAAAGGATGGATAAATACAGGAAATCTTGGCATTCTTCCCTTTAATAAATTCTATCGGCAAAATGCACGTGTCTTTTGAGCTTTCACGGCGCCATACTGCAAGATAAGCTGTATTCTCCGTTTTAAGACCCAAGGATACCCATTCGTCTGAAAAGCAGGAGGTTCCGAGGCTCCAGAACGGCAAAGCGTTCTTTATGTCTTTTCTCATTGTTTTGTAAACATCTATGGCTTCCTTGACTAATGTCTTTCGGTCAGGCTCAATGTTCACTAAATGACCGCTTTGATGTATACGAAGCATCATAGCGTTTATCATATTGAAAACAACCTCTTCTTTATCTCCGCTGACCATTGGATAAGACCATACAGCAGCCTGTTCAGGGCAAAGCGCAGATGGTGCATTGGCTGAAATTGTACAATATCTTCTATAGTCATCCTGATCTGATGTAGATTGAATTGAATATCTTGAAAGCAGAGCATAATCCATGCGCAAACCGCCGCTCGAGCAGTTTTCTATAATCAGCTTGGGATATTTTTTGAATATGCTGTCAAGCCACGACAAATAAGCTCTCTCATGCTCCAAAAGCCCGTCCCCTACACTGTCGGCATTATATTCTGTGCCGATTCCCGGTTCAATATTGTAGTCCATTTTTATATATCCGACGCCATATTGGGAAACAAGACGGTCAATGACTTCGTTGGCGTGTGCAATAACCTTCGGATTTCTGAAGTCAAGCTGATAGCGTGAACGGTCGTGGATTCGTTTTCCGTGTCTTGTAAAAAACCACGTATCGTCGCACACTTCATTAACCATGGGACATTTTATGCCCATGACTTCAAGTTCAAGCCAAACACCGGGAATCATATTCTTTGAACGGATATAATCGGTGACTTCTTTAAGCCCATTGGGGAAGCGTTCCTTAGATTCCTGCCATTGTCCTACGCCGTCCCACCAAAAGCCTTTATCATACCAGCCTGCATCTATGCAAAAGTATTCACACCCTGCTTCTGCGGCAGCGTCTATAAGAGGTATTTCCTTTTCCGTTGTGGGATCGCCCCAAAGACAGTTCATGTAATCATTGAAAATAACGGCAAGAGTTTCGTTGTCACGATTTCGTCTGCGTATTTTTCTGCGGTATTTTGTAAGTTCGCCCATGGCATAGTCAAAACCGCCTGTACAAACGCCTACAGCACAGGGAACAGAGCAAAATGTTTCCCCTGTTTTAAGATTTTTGCTCCAATGAGATTCAATTTCCGAGGGGCCTGAAAGCTGTAAGTATAAGTGACCTTCCTGATCTGAAATTTCCCAATGCCAAGACCCGTTATGTTCGATCTGCCAGAAAATCGCTGAGTTGGTTTCTTTATTTTCCAGATAACCCATTGGTATATATTCTTTTGCCGACCAGTTTCCTACGTTGGTAAAACCGATTACTTTTGATGAATGCTGTTCCTTAAGGGGCTGGCAAAGCTCGACACCAAGCTGCGGCAGGGTATATTCCTGCCATTGAAGCTCTCTTTGCCATGAATTATGACATACTTTTAAAGACATTTTCTCGTCTTGTGAGAGTAAACCTTCTTTTTCAATTCCTGTAAGTGCAAAGGATGAGACATATTCAAGTGTAACATCTTCGTTGCCGTTGTTTGTGACTGTTGTCCATGTACGAGCGACAGAAATACCGTTATAAAACTGGAAATGCGAAACGACCTCAAGTCCGGTAGTTTCATCAAAGGCGACGATTTCAAGCTTGCGCCCTGATTGATTTCCTGTATCTCTGAAATCTTTGAATTTCAGTCTGTAGCCGGGGGCGGTGACGATATATTTATTGCCGTGACGTTCCAAGGGTCTGTCAAGGCCCGATATATTTACTTCAACGAGCCTGAATCCGAGAGTTCCGGAACGTGAGGTAATATCCTTTTCATCGAAAGGCAGGGCGGAAAAATGAAGCAGCTTGGCTTCGTTGTTGTCGTTAATTTCAAGTACAAAATTAATTTGATTTTCATTTATGTGAATTCGTTTCATCTTTTAAGCTCCTTTATAATTTCGTCAAGTATTCTTGCTGCTGCTTGAGATTTTGACATTTTTTCGAGGCTGATTTCCTTTTCTTTTGTAATTATTGTTATGACGTTGGTGTCAGTTCCGAAGCCTGCGCCTTCGGTCAGAAGATTATTAGCAGCAATCATATCAAGATTTTTGCGTTCAAGCTTCTTTTTGGAATTCTCGATCATATTTTCTGTTTCCATTGAAAATCCGCAGAGAAATTGATTCTTCTTCATTTGCCCCAACTGTGCCAGAATATCTTTTGTACGTTCAAGCTCAATAGACGCAGTTTCATCGCTCTTTTTTATTTTATTGGCTGATATTTTTGCAGGGCGGTAGTCAGCGACAGCTGCTGCTTTTATACAGATATCACAGTCAGAAAAACGTTTTAAAACTTCGTCGTACATTTCCTGTGCTGATTTTACCTTAACGGATTTTGCAAACATAGGGGGAGCAGATTCCGTATGACCGCATACAAGCGTCACCTGTGCTCCTCTTAAAACGGCGTTTTCAGCCAATGCAAAGCCCATTTTTCCTGTTGAATGATTTGTTATATATCTTACGGGATCTATTGCTTCCTGAGTTGCACCTGCGGTAATAAGAATTTTTTTGCCTGAGAGGTCTTTTTCAAAAGCAATCGCTTTTAAAATATATTCAAGCAGGACATCTTCCGACGGCATTTTTCCGTCGCCAATATCGCCGTTGGCAAGCATTCCACAGTCGGGATCGACAATTTCATATCCGTAATGTTTTAGCTTTTCGATATTATCCTGGACTATAGGGTTATGGAACATATTGTGGTTCATGGCGGGGGAAATAATTTTTTTGCAGGGACAAGCCATAACGGTAGTTGTGAGCATATCGTCTGCGATTCCGTTTGCAATTTTTCCGATTACATTTGCGCTTGCAGGGGCAATCATTACAACGTCAGCCTGTTTAGCAAGGGCAACGTGTTCAACGCTGTATTGAAAATTGCGGTCAAAGGTATCGATAAGGCATTTATTGCCGGTAAGGGTTTCAAAGGTCACAGGGGTGATAAACTGAGTTGCGTTCTGAGTCATCAGCACATGAACATTGCAATGAAGCTTTTTCAGCATTCTTGCAAGGTTGGCAATTTTATATGCGGCAATACTGCCGGTTACTCCTAAAAGTACAGTTTTTCCTTTAAGCATAATAATTCCTCCGTTTTAAAATTCGGTTATGATAAATATACCCCTTCACTTATAGGCTTATTTGAAGGTTTTTTGCACGCAAACGTGCAACTTTGAATGAAATATGAACAAAGTTTGTATCAATGCACAAATTGAACAGCACAGAATTGTATATATTATACAAACGAATAATAGATTAAAAAAGATTAAAATAATAAAAATATACAAAAAAGCATACTTATATTTAAAAATATTATAACACAAAAAAGTTTCAAAAGCTATAGAAATTTAGAAAAAAGTATGATATAATAACTTAGTATTGTATTGTATCCCTGAAACGGAAAGAAATCGACCGGATTTCTTTTTGTGAGCGGGGAATAATAACAAGGAGGAAATTTATATGAGAACAACAATCAAGACAAAGCAGCTTGTAATTCTCGGTCTGATGACCGCAATTTTGCTGCTGATGGCATTTACGCCGCTGGGATATTTGAATATCGGACCATTGGCAATTACATTCAATGTTATTCCGGTAGCAATATCTGCAATAGTTTTAGGACCTGTAGGCGGGGCAGTCGCAGGAGCCGTGTTTGGATTAACGAGCTTTTTGCAGTGTATCGGAGTAGGCGGAACAAGCGCAATGGGTGTAATTTTATTTGACATCAATCCCTTCTTTGCGTTTATACAGCGTTTTATACCTCGTGTAATTGACGGAGTACTTATTGGTTTTATATTCAGAGGTGTAAGAAAGCATACCAATACTTATGCGGCAAGTGCAGTAACAGGTTTCTTTTCTGCATTTTTGAATACTCTTTTCTTTATGACGTTCCTTGTAGTACTTTACGGTAACACAGATTACATTCAGGAACTGATTAACGGAAGAAATATAATAGTGTTTATTTGCACCTTTGTCGGAATTAATGCCGTATGTGAAATGATTTCTTCAACAATAATTACCGGTGCTATAGGAGCGGCACTCTATAAAGCAAAGCTTATTCCGTCATTTGTAAAAAAGAATGACAAGGCGGAAGAGTAATTTTTCGGAGGAAAACAAATGATACTGGCGGTAGATATAGGTAATTCAAATATAGTTCTCGGCTGTTTTGAAGGAGAGGAGATTCTTTTTACCGAAAGGCTTTCCACCAATCTTCAGGCAACAACCTTAGAATATACAATAATGATAAAGAATATACTTGAGCTTAACGGTTTCAATGACTTTAGTTTTCAGGGTGGTATTATTTCTTCAGTCGTTCCGTCGGTAACTCTGGCGGTCAAAGCGGCTATGGAGAGACTGACTGATCACCGGGTTATGGTTGTGGGGCCGGGAATAAAAACCGGATTGAAAATACTGCTTGACAATCCTGCTCAGCTTGGAAGCGACAGGGTTGCAGATGCGGTTGCCGCTGTAAATAACTATCGGGCTCCCATAATAATTGTTGACATGGGAACGGCGACTACAATTTCGGTAATAGATCATGATAAAAACTTTTTGGGCGGAATGATTCTTCCGGGGTTAAGGGCTTCCCTTGATTCGCTTACAAACCGTACTTCACAGCTTCCGAATATCAGTCTTGTGCCGCCTAAAAAGATAATCGGTTCAAACACGATAGACTGCATGAAAAGCGGTATAATAAACGGTACGGCGTCAAGTATAGACGGAATTATTGACCGTATAGAGGACGAATTGGGAGAAAAGTGCACTGTTATTTCTACCGGCGGTGTTTCACAGACGATAATCCCTTTCTGCAAAAAAGAGATTATTCTTGATGATCAGCTGCTCCTCAAAGGGCTTATGATAATTTATAATAAAAACAAATAAATTTATAATACAATACAAAAAAAATTAAAACAGCCTTGATTATTTTCAAGGCTGTCAGTTTATCAAAAAAGTTGTTATTTGCAAGTTTTAAGGGGCAGCTCTCTATCGCAGAGCATGCCCTCTTTAAAAATACTTCACCGGAGTATTTTTAAATTCACCCTATGCAGAGCTCCCGTTGGAAGGGGGATTTCGCCGACTACGGTCGACGACGAGGGCGCTGCCCCTCGACCCTGCAAGCCTTTAAAAAGGCTTGACCGAAACTTTAAATATTCAGCAAATTATAGTTTTTGACACTCTCACAGCCTTGATTATTTTCAAGGCTGTTTTTATGTACACCGGTTAAGTTCTTTTCTGATTCGTTTTCTGTCAGGACAATATCGTTCGACTAATTCCCAGAATTCCGGACTGTGATTCATATGCTTCAAATGGCAAAGCTCATGTATTATAACGTATTCAAGGCATTCGTAAGGATAATAAATAATATTTCGGTTTATTGATATTTTTCCGTCTGACGAACATCTTCCCCAACTGCTTTTCATGTTTTTAACCTTGATTTCAGAGGGGTAAAGTCCTGTAATTTCGCAATATTTTGAAAAAGCGGTTTCAATTTGTTCAACGGCAAATTCATCTATGAGTTTTTCAATTGAAAGTTTCAGTCTTTCTTCGGAATAATTTTCACTTATGGCTGCAATAATAGAATCATTTTTAAAGCAGGGTTTAAAATATTTATCGGCATAAACCAGTTGTAATATGTATTTTTTCCCTAAAAGCATAATGCTTTCGCCGTTTTTATATTGACTGAAACCTATTGGTTTAGGCTTTGATTTTGACAGGTTTTCTTTGATCCATTGTTCTTTGGAAATCAAAAAGCTGTGAGCTTGTTCAATATTCAGGTTTATCGGGGTTTTTAATATGACCATGCCGTCCTGTATACATAAATAAATATTTTTGCGTTTCCCCACATCAAGTATATAATCAATCACAAATCCGTCATTAAAGACAATTTCTTTTTTATATTTAACTGACATTTTTATTATGACAGAGGTGAAGACTGTAGGTATTCGTTCCAGACATACCCGGTTTTCTGACCGTCTATATTTAAAAACGTAACTTTCCAATAGCCGTTTTCAAGCTTTTCAAGTACGGTTACTTCAATATTCGGAGACATACACACGATATTTTCTGCGTCCTTATCAGGTTCGGTATGAAGATATGCATATTGATTAACGAAGGCTGTTTCTGTATTTTCAGCGGCACTGCTTTCTTCTGTCTGAGATGATTCGTTTTCTTTGGAGGACTTGGAGCTGTTTTTATCCTGATCTTTGGATTTCTTTGAATCTGACAAATCTGCATTTGCTTCGGCAGCAGGAGTTGTCTGATTGGTATTTATGGTACCTGTATCAATACCCGCAGGAAGTCCGCTGTCACTGTTTGAAAAAAGCCCTTTTGCCATAAATATAACAATACAAACCGCAAAAATGCCAATAACAACTATTCCGCCTGCACGAAGGGAGGTATTTTGTTTAGTTTTTGGGTTTTTACCGCCTGATATTTTTTCAGGTCCTGAGAACTGATTTCGGTTATTCATTTTTCCCGTTTCTCCTTTCATTTGCGATAGAATTGTTATTATTAATTATATATTTATTTTATTTTTTTGTCAAGCAATGTAATTTTTTGCACAATTAAATATATAATTTATGACTTGTATAAATATATACCAAAAAAGTGCACAAAACAGCTTAAAATAATTTGTGCAATATTCAGTGTAAAATATCTTAAAAACTATTGACATGCACAATATGTAGTGGTATAATGATAATCACAGTACAATTTGTATTATGAAATGCAAGTAAAAACAGTAAATATATATTAATTAAAGAAAGAGGTTTTAAATTATGGTAGATGTAAAAGTAACAAACGGTGAACTTTCAAAAGCTGAAATTGACGCATATATTACAAGAGCGCAGGAGCTTTATCCTAATAAGACAATTGAGGGAATGGATATTTCTGTGGACGGTGATTATGTAGATATTCAATATCGTTTTGCTGATGTTCCTTTCCAGAGAATCCGCAGAATCACGGGTTATCTTGTTGGTACTGTTGACAGATTCAACAATGCTAAAAGAGCAGAGGTAGAGGACAGGGTTAAGCATAACGTTTGCTGTTAAAAATAATTTATAATATTTTAGGGTGGACTCAGATGAGTTCACCCTTTTTGTGTATTCAATAACGGAAATAACTTTTCCGCAAATATAATTGTGTATGTGTTATGATACACATTAAGCGAAGCTTTCCCGAAGTCTTTCTAAAAACAGTCCGGCAGCAGAAGAAAAGACCTGATATTTTTTCCAGACTATATTCAGTCCGGATTCAAGCTTTGGTTCAAGAGGTCTGAAACAGAGATTGCTTTCTTCTGATGTATTTGCCAATTTGTCAAGAGATATGGCATAGCCCATGCCGGAATCGACCATAATTGCGGCATTGTAAAACAAATTAAAGGTAGTAACGACATTAAGCTTATCAAAGTCATCACCGAACCAAGCAATAAATTCATTGTGCGACCGTTCTCTCAGCATAACCTGACGGGAGCATATCAGGGGAACATCAAGGAGATCTTCTCTGCGGATTGTTTCCTTTTCTGCCAACGGACTGTCTTTTCTCATAACAACTCCCCAGGTATCCTTTGCGGGAATATTCAGATAGTCATATTTTGAGATATTTGCAGGTTGAATCAAAATTCCGAAATCCAAGAGCCCTTTATCCAAACGTTCGGTTACGTCCTCTGCATTTCCGCTATACAAATGGTAATGAATTGCCGGATATGTTTCACGCAATTCCTTTGCAATCCGGGCGACAAGCTTTATTGCCTCAGTTTCTCCGCCGCCTATATAAATATCTCCGCCGATTATATGTTCCATAGAAATAAATTCTGCTTCGGTTTTATCCACCATAGAAATTATTTCTTCTGCTCTTTTTCTTAGAATCATTCCTTCTGCTGTCAAAGTCATATTATGACTTCCACGGGTAAACAGCTTTTGTCCCAATTCTTCCTCTAAATCGTGTATCTGTCTTGAAAGTGTAGGCTGAGTTACATGGAGAAAATTTGCTGCTCCTGTAATGCTGCCCTCTCTTGCGATTGCTAAAAAATAGCGAAGCACTCTGATTTCCATAGAAATTTCTCCTTATCTGATCGTATTGTATAATTTAATTATATATTTTTATGATATGCCTGTCAAGCATATCGTGGTTTTTAAAATAAGTATTTGCTATTTGTATTTAATTACGATATAATAAATACAGACGATGGGGGTGGTCAAGTGAACGGAATTTCAGATGAATCGGGAATTATTCGTAATCTCAAGGATTCAGGGTGTGATGAAGAAACAATTCGGAAATTTTTAAAACTGAAAAGGGAGAACAGGACACAGGAGCAATACCGGCTTCTTTCTTTACACAGGGCATCTTTGCTTGATCAGGTTCATATCAGCCAGCATATGATCGACTGTCTTGATTATCTGATTTATACGATGAAAAATACAACAAATAAATAAACAATCGGAGGAATTTAATATGAACATGAATTTCAATTTTAATAACCCGACTAATCTTATTTTTGGTTCAGGCAGGTTAAACGAGCTTGGAGATCAGATATCTGCAAAGAGAACAAGCGGAGCGCTTGGAAATAAAGCTCTTCTTTTGATTTCAAGCGGAAATTCCGTAAAAAAATACGGAACTCTTGACCGTGTACAGGAGCAGCTGAAAAGAATCAATGTGGAATATGTTGTCTGTGACAACATTCATGAAAACCCGTCTAAGGAGGCGGTCATGGAAGCGGCTGCTATTGCCAAAAAGAATGATTGTGATTTTATTGTTGCTCTTGGCGGAGGTGCGGTACTTGATTCTGCTGTTGCTGTTGCTGCTATGGCGACCAATCCCGGGGATTTATGGGATTATGTAAACGGCGGAACCGGAAAAGGGCAGCCATTGGTTAACAGCGCACTGCCTATTGTGACTATTGCTACTTCTTCCGGTACAGGTTCGGAGATCAACTGCTGGGGTGTTATTTCCAATCATCAGACCAATGAAAAAATAGGATTTGGTGATCCTTCAATTGTTCCTGTATTGTCGATTGTTGATCCGGAGCTTATGAAAACTGTTCCACCGAAGTATACTGCTTACCAGGGCTTTGACGCACTGTTCCACAATACTGAGGTTATGATTTCTAACGGGGTCAATATTCTCAGTGAAGTTATTGAGCTTTCGGCTATTGAAAATATTGCGAAGTATCTTCCGAGAGCCGTTGCAGATGGAAATGATATAGAAGCAAGAGAAGCTGTTGCTTATGGAAGCACGATAGCAGGTATCACCATGCAGCTTACCAGTACCACGGCACAGCACTCAATGGAACACGCTATGAGTGCTTATCACCACAACTTGCCGCATGGAGCGGGACTTATTATGATATCTAAAGCGTTTGCTGAGTTTTTTATAGAAAAGCATGCTTGTGATGAACAGTTTATCAAGATGGCAAAAGCAATGGGAATTCCTGATGCTGACAAACCTGAAGATTTTATTACTGCACTTGTACAGCTTCAGAAGGCCTGCGGTGTAGATGATCTGAAAATGAGCGATTATGGAATTACAGAAAATGAATTTATGACATTGGCTGTTAATGCAAGAGAGACAATGGGCGGATTGTTTCTTGCAAATCCTTGTGAAATGTCTGACGAAGAATGTGCAGGTATTTTTGAAAAATCGTATCGTTAATCAATAGATTTGAAGATAGAAGTTATTGTTATACCCGTAAAGTCATAAAACGATGCGAAAGCTTTCAGATTAGTTTTAAAAACAGTTAAATTTAAAAACGGATTACAGGCAATTTTGCATAATTATAGGCGTTCATAAAGGTTTTCTCTTTTATGGACGCAAAATCTATATAAAAAGGAATTTTTGTTATGAACATAATTGAAAATCAAAATTTTGATGAGGAGCGTGCTTTATATGGCGGCAAAAGGATAACAGCAAAGCATTGCAGCTTTGACGGTCCGGCAGACGGCGAAAGTGCATTTAAGGAATGTACAGATATTTCAGCTGAGGATTGCTTTTTCAATCTGCGTTATCCTTTCTGGCACAACCATGGTCTGTCAATCTGCCGTTCGGAAATGACGGAGCTATGCAGGGCCGCTCTTTGGTATTCGGATAATATTACAATTACAGACACGAAGCTGCACGGTATAAAGGCTCTGAGAGAATGCAGCGGAATTTTCATAAAAAACTGCGATATTATTTCGCCGGAATTTGGCTGGTCTTCAAGGGACATTCAGATTAATGACTGTAAGGCGGAAAGTGAATATTTTTTAATGAGGGCGGAGGACATTTCTTTTTCTAATGTTCAGTTTAAGGGAAAATATTCTTTTCAATATGTCAAGGACGCTATTTTTTCAGATTGTATTTTTGATACAAAAGACGCTTTTTGGCACTCCCGCAATGTTACGGTAAAAAACAGCGTGATAAAGGGTGAATATCTTGCTTGGTATTCGGAAAACCTGACGATGATAAATTGCAGGATCGTTGGAACGCAGCCATTCTGTTATTGCAAAAATCTGAAGCTGGTGGACTGTGAAATGACAGATACTGATCTTTGTTTTGAAAAATCTGAGGTGGAGGCAACTATTACTACTCCGGTCATAAGCATTAAAAACCCGCTTTCCGGTAATATTTATGTTCCCAATGTGAGTGAAATAATTATGGATGATGAACAGGCGAAGGGAAAAGTCATTATACCAAATAATATTAAAACAGTATGCGCATAAATATAAAACAATAATATGAGTTTACGGAGATGCATAGAAAAGAGTAAAAAGGTGAATAAGTTTTTATTAAAACAAAAACGGTGCAGTCCCTAAAATGGGGCTGCACCTTATTATTTTTTTATGTTGTGTAATTTAAGCATACGCTTTTTGTTTTATTCAATAACGGAAATAACTTTTTTGTAAATGATTCTTAAAAATACAACCGAACATAGAAAAGATGCGATTTCTGCAATGGGGAAAGCCCACCAAACATAGTCGACATTTGAATAATTTGTTGCTTTTGCAATAATGAGAGCGGCAGGGAGAAGTACAACAAGCTGTCTTGCGATGGAAATAAACATGGAAAAAACTCCGTGCCCTAATGCCTGCAATGACGAACTTACTATGATTCCGAAGCCTGCAAAAATAAAGCTTAAGCTTATGATACGCATTGCGGTTGAGCCCATACCCAGCATAGTATCCGACGCTTTGAACATTTTTAACAATACATCGGGAATAAGCTGCATTATAATTATACCTGCAACCATAATTGTACATGCATAAATTACGCCGTATTTTATAGTTGATGTCATTCGCTTTCTTTTGCGGGCACCGTAGTTATATGAAAGAATAGGAATAAGTCCGTTATTAAGACCAAATACAGGCATAAATATGAAGCTTTGTAATTTAAAATATGCGCCCAGTACTGCTTGAGCTGTGTCAGAATAATTACTGAGCACCTTATTCATTCCGAAAGTCATAACAGAAGTTATCGACTGCATAATAATTGATGGAATTCCGACAGCATAGATTCTTTTTATTATTTTAAAATCAGGGCGGAATCCAATCATATTAATATTGATTTCTTTATTTTTTGCTACATTAAAATAAATTCCCAAAAGCATGGCAATTATTTGTCCGATTACTGTAGCTGCGGCAGCTCCCGCCACTCCCATTTTCGGAAAAGGTCCGATACCGAAAATGAGTATTGGATCCAGAACAATATTGACTATTGCGCCGAAGCCTTGGGTAAACATAGAGTAAATCGTTTTGCCGGTAGCCTGAAGAAGTCTTTCGCCGGTCAGCTGTCCGAAAATTCCGATACTTAATATGGTGATTATTTTCATATATTGTATGCCGTAGTCTATAATTTCCTGATTTGATGACTGTGCTTTGAAAAACATTTCTGTAAAGAATAAACCAAAAACAATAAAAATAATAAAATTAATAAAAGTTAAGAAGATTCCGTTACGAGCCGCCTTATTTGCACGTTCAAAATTTTTTTCACCTAATGATTTTGACAGCAATGCGTTTATTCCGACGCCTGTGCCTGCTCCCAGTGCAATCATAAGATTTTGTACAGGAAAAGCAAGAGATACCGCAGTAAATGCGTTTTCGCTTATTTTAGATACAAAAATACTGTCAACTATATTATACAGCGCCTGAATAATCATAGAAACCATTATAGGCAGAGACATAGACAGCAGAAGCTTATTAACAGGCTGAACGCCCATTTTATTTTCTTTAGCCGCACTTGCGCTCATTTTTTATACATTCCTTTCATCATTAAACATCATTTTTCGTCAACACGTCCTTTATTATAGCATATTTTCTCTTATATTGCAACGTTTTGTCAGCAGGGACGCTTTATAAGTGTTTTTATTAGCATAACAGTAATTGCAATCCATTCACGAATCCAATAAATAAAGATGTATCTTGGTTCGGTTTGTGCAGAAACAGCGAATGCCGTTATTCCTTGATTTTTTGCAATAAGATGTGCTCTGAACTGATGAAAGCCGTCAGTAACAACTGCAATTTGCGGTATAATTCCAAGGTCGGCTATAATATTCATTGAGAATTTTATATTTTCTTTTGTGGAAGTTGATTTATTTTCTTTTATGAGTCTTTCTGAGGTTATGCCTTTGTTTAATAAATATCTATACATGGCTTCAGCTTCCGAGATTATCTCGTCATCACCTTTTCCTCCTGATAAAATGCAGCAGCTTTCAGGATTTTTATTTAAATATTCGAATGCACAATCCAGACGTTTTCTAAGCATTCTTGTAGGCAAGCCGTTTTTTACACGGCATCCGAGAACAATTACAGTGCAGGCGGTTTCAGGATAATTATTTTTTGCTTTGATCATAAGAACCGTGAGAACAATCAAATAAACCAAGGCACTGGCAATTAAAACAAATATTATAATTATTAAAAATTTACCTGTATAACTTTGACCTATGTCAATTATAAATTCGCTTATTTCCTTGTAATATCCCGTTGTGAAAAAGAGCAGAGTGGTCATAAAAAAACCTGCAATATTTCCGATGCAGATGCGGGGAAGGGATACTAAAAACCATGATAAAAGTATTACCTCAACTGCAAATATGATATTTATTACTGTCATTTTTAAACTGCCTCCCTGCATTGCTGATATGTTTATTATAACAAATGATTTTAATTTATTAATGAATTTTTGCTTAATTCATAGAAAACTATGTTGTTTGTTGACAAAAATATACTACGGTGGTATAATAATTTTAAAATTATTTTGCCTGGGAGGAAATTAATATGAAAGATGTGAAAATTTCTGATTCTGTAATTTATATTGGTGCAGATGATAAGAATATTGACCTGTTTGAAAGTCAGTATGTTGTGCCTAACGGAATGGCTTATAATTCCTATGTAATCCTTGACGAAAAGGTTGCGGTAATGGATACTGTTGATAACAGAGTGACTGATGTATGGTTTGAAAATCTGGATAAAGCGCTTGATGGACGTTCGGTTGATTATCTCGTTGTACAGCATATGGAGCCTGACCATTCATCTAATATACAGAAGCTTGCAGAAAAATATCCTGATATGAAAATTGTCGGAAATGCAAAAACATTTGTTATGATGGCACAGTTCTTTGACTTCGATTTTTCTGAGAGAACGATTAATGTTAAGGAGGGAGATACGCTTTCACTCGGTTCGCATACCTTACAGTTTATAATGGCTCCGATGATTCATTGGCCTGAGGTAATGGTTACTTATGAGCAAAGTGAAAAGCTTCTGTTTTCCGCCGATGGTTTCGGAAAATTCGGCACATTGGATACAGACGAGGATTGGGCTTGTGAAGCAAGAAGATATTATTTTAATATTGTTGGTAAATATGGAATGCAGGTTCAGGGTCTGTTAAAAAAAGCTGCAGGTCTTGATATTAAAATGATATTGCCTTTGCATGGTCCGCTCCTCAAAGAAAATCTTGGTTATTATGTTGATAAGTATAATACATGGTCAAGCTATGAGCCTGAGGATAAGGGCGTGCTTGTGGCTTATGCTTCAATTCACGGAAATACTGCAAAGGCTGCTGAAAAGCTGGGTGAAATGCTTGCGGCAAAGGGTGCGGAAAAGGTTGTTGTCAGTGATTTGTCACGTGAGGATATGGCGGAGGTTATTGAAGATGCATTCCGTTATGACAGATTGGTCGTTGCTTCAGCGTCTTATGACGGAGGAGTTTTCCCTGTAATGGAAGATTTCCTTAATCATCTGAAGTCTAAAGGCTATCAGAACAGAACAATTGCTATAGTGGAAAACGGTTCATGGGCACCGACGGCCGGAAGAACAATGAAAGCGATAATTGAAACTTATAAAAATATCAATCTGATTGACGGTATAGTTACGATCAAGTCTACACTCAAGCCTGATTCTGAAAAAGCGCTTGAAGAGCTTGCTGATAAGCTTACAGTTAAATAATAAAAATAAAGGACGAACTTAGTTGTTCGTCCTTTAATTATACTGCAAGTATTGGCTGAAGCTGTCTGCCCTCAATGGCGGCTTCGATTGTTTCAGAAATTTTGCTGAAATCAGCAACAATTGAATTGGGTTTGCTCCGGAAGTTATCTTGTGAGTATGGCACGAAATAGTAATTTTTATAATTTTGGAGCATGCCAATGTTTTTTGCACAGCCGGCAAGAGCGTCATTTGTGGAAACAGCTATGACAACAGGTTTGCTGTTTCTGAGATGTGATTTTACAGCCATTGTAACCGGAGTATCGGTTATCCCTAATGCCAGCTTTGCAAGAGTATTAGCGGTGCAGGGGGCAACAACAAGTATGTCAAGCAGTTTTTTCGGGCCTATTGGCTCAGCCGCCTCTATGGAATCTATAATGTCGTGACCGCAAATAGTTTTAAGCTTGGTTCGGTT
This sequence comes from Ruminococcus sp., assembly GCA_019420505.1. Classification (GTDB taxonomy): domain Bacteria; phylum Bacillota; class Clostridia; order Oscillospirales; family Ruminococcaceae; genus FB2012. Next base: position 60,986 of record JAHZHC010000020.1, on the reverse strand, counting down.
TTGCTCGGCGGTTCCGAAACGGGTTGAGATGTTTGATGCATTAAAAGACATTATCGGAATTATGTCTGCACCCGTTCGGGAAAGTGTTTCTGCAGCTTGAAAAGCTTTTTCAAAAGTACAGAACGAACCGCACATACCAAAACCTATTTTCAGTCCTGAAAGCGACATTTAACCACCCCTTTCTGTCAGAATGTTTTTGACCGCCTGCGCTATAATTTCTCCACTGGTGACAGGGGCGACTTTTCCCGGTAAAGATAAAGCATGCAGGACTTTTTTGTTCATTTTTGAAGCTGCTTTAAAGTCTACTCCTCCGGGCATAGATGCCAGATCTATTATGAGTGTGTCCTTCGCAACAGCGCTTAGTAATGATTTGTCAAGTATTAATGCGGGAACAGTGTTTATAATTAAATCGAAGCTGTCAATGTGTCCGAAAAGTTCATCTGTATGGAAAGCAGAAATACCGTAATTTTCTGCTTCAGCTAAAGATGACAGACGTCGGGCGGTGCATACGGTATCAGCTCCTGCGGCATTGAAAAGCTTTGCACAGGCTTTTCCCACTCTGCCGTATCCTATAATCAGAACACGGCTGCCGTTAATTGTGCTCGCCATTTCCTGCATGGCAAGCTGTAAAGTTCCTTCTGCTGTAGGTATGCAGTTCTTTATGACTAATTCTTCTCTTTTAAAATAATCAGTAACATCAAATCCAAGAGCAGAAAAATATTCTATTTGATTTGTGCTGAGCCGACCACCCGTGACGATGGCTTTATTTTTAAGGCGGGAAATTAGTTCTTCGCATCTTATTTTTCTGCCGTTGTCAGTAAAAAACTCCAAATCTCCGGTTTTCATTAACGGAAGTACTAGTATATCTGCTTTTTCAGTCATCGCAGAAATATCGTCAAGATTTATTATTTTTTCTCCATAGCAGTCAATGCCGTATGTGTAAACCGTACCATATTGAGTAAGATATTTGCTCATATATATTTGACGAGCGTCCCCGCCTGCACATAAGAATACAGTGTTATTCATAAAGAAACCTCCGATTTTTCAGCTTACATTTTATTATATGCCAAAGGCTTACTTTAGTGAATAAAAAGACCGCTCTGTTTGTTAATCAGAGCGGTTTTATATTATAAAATCAATTAATTAATTTTTCGCAAGTGCAGCTGTTGGGGTGTTAGCCCAGGAGTCATCATTTTTAGCAGAGAAAACTGCGTTTGAATATTTACCTGTTGTGTTGTCTAACACATATAAATCATTGCCTTTAATATATTTTGCGAGAGAACCTGCTTTTATTCTTTCTTCGCCTATTTCACTGTATATAGTGAATATGTGACAATCCTTGCCGTTAACTTTCTGAATACCCTTATAGCCATACATTCGTTTGCCGGCGATATCGTTATAAATTACTTTTGATGCCTTAGAAACATAATTGAAAGAATCCATTGCGTCATTTGGGATTTCTATAAAATTTTCTTTTGAAATCTCTGTAATAAATTCTGAAAGACTGCTTTCGGCATCAGAATGTTTTTCATTGCCGTTAAGAATTTTATTATCAGTAAGGTCTGATTGTTTGTCACATGCAGCACATATGAGAGCAGAGCATGAAATAATAATGCAAATAATAAATTTTTTCACTATCATTATCCTCCAAAGCATTTATATTTAACAGGTTATTTTTTTAATCACAGTTTTTAATTATATCATAATATATTATCACTGTAAAGAAAAATTTCTTGTTTTTCATAAAAAACTACGCTTGTTACAATTAATGTAACATTAAAAATGCTTTTATAGGATAATTTTACTAAAGAATTATCAACTTAATATACAAAAATGCAAAAAGACTGTTCGTTCAGAACAGCCTCTCTGCATTAGAAGGTTAAAATATTGAAGTTTTCAACAAACAGATATTAATCGTAATCAACAACATCGATCCATTTTAAAAGAAATTCTTTTTCAGATTCAATATGCTTGTCAAGCTGTGCAGCTGCAACAATCGGCAGCCATGCCTGTACATATCTTTTTGAAGTTCCTGTTGCCTGACAGTACTTATCAAGATAAGTATCAGCTAATTCCGGATGATGCAGTGAAAGGAGAAGATATGTTTTTGCAACGTCTGCGGAAGCATTGCCCTGACGTGCAGAACCCCAGTCAATTACATAAACGCCGTCATCATTGATAATAATGTTTTTCGGTTCCAGATTATTGTGACATAGCTTTATATGTTTTGGCATTGAATCAAGACGTGTAAGAAGCTCATATTTCTTAATCTCGTCAATCTGTGCCAAGGATTTGATCTGACGTGACATTTTGTCCTTAAGCTTTGAAAGAAGAGGCATATATTGCTGATGAATTTCACACTGAATTTCAACCATCTTATTAATATAAGCGTCAGCCTTGGATGGGTTTTCGGCAATAAGCTCAGCCATTGTTTTGCCTTTGATCCAATCCATTGTTATAGCCCATTTTCCATCAATAACAGATACATCATGAATAATAGGCATTTTAATTGAAGAATGACAAAGTGTAGTTTCAACACGGGCATGGGTAAGAGCCGCATATAAACATTTTTCTTTGTATTCAGGCTTTTTGTAAAGTCTTACAGCCATACCGTCGGATTCATAAACATCATAAATTGTACCTTCGGCAATAAAATTTTTAAGTTCCATAAAAATACTCTCCCTTTTCATGAATTATAACTAAAAAAACAATTTTCAACATTTAGCGGAAATTTATTTGTTAAAAATAACGTCAAAATATCATTTGTTTTTTGCTGTCTATATTATACTACGTGTTTTTGTATATGTCAAGGTATTTTCGTTATTTTCACAAATGTTTTATTATTATTTAATATTTGTTAATAAAAAATACAATTTTAAATATTGTTAAAACATAGACAAATGGATATTAAATTAAAATGCATTAATTTTATTTGTGCATTTTGACGAAACTTAATTGTTTAATTCTTCTAAAAATATAAACGCTGTTTGTGTATAATACATAATAAAAGAGCGAAAAATAATAAAAAAGCTGTTAGGTTAGCAGATTGACAAAAAAATAACAAACGGATATAATATATTGTAGGATAAGTCAGAAGCGTTATCGGATTTTGTTAATAATCTGTGATGTGAAAGAGGAATCAATTATCCTATTATAATAATTGTAGGCTAAAAAATATTTTTTGGAGGTTTATTTTATGGCTAAGAACGAAACACCGATTTTGGTTGACAGCGTTGAAGCTCTTGAAGCAAAGATAGCTGAAGTAAAAGCTGCTCAGGAAATTTTTGCAACCTATACACAGGAACAGGTTGATAAAATTTTTAAGGCTGCTGCAATTGCTGCAAACAAAGCAAGAATTCCATTGGCAAAAATGGCTGTTGAAGAAACAGGTATGGGAATTGTTGAAGATAAGGTTATTAAGAATAACTATGCTGCTGAGCATATCTATAATGCTTATAAAAATGTTCAGACTTGCGGAGTTTTTGAGGAAAACAAAGCATATGGTACAATGAGGCTTTATGAACCGATTGGTCTTATCGGTGCTGTAATTCCAACAACAAACCCTACATCAACTGCTATTTTCAAGACACTTGTTTGTCTTAAAACAAGAAACGGTATTATTATTTCTCCTCACCCACGTGCTAAAAACTGTACAATTGCCGCAGCTAAGATTGTTTATGACGCTGCTGTAGAGGCCGGTGCACCTAAGGGTATTATCGGATGGATCGATGTTCCGTCTATTGATCTTACAAATATGATCATGAGAGAGTCTGATACTATTCTTGCTACAGGCGGCCCGGGAATGGTTAAGGCTGCTTATTCATCAGGAACTCCTGCTCTCGGTGTTGGTGCCGGTAATGCGTCAGCAATTATCGATGCTTCAGCTGATATTGTAACTGCTGTAAGCTCTATTATTCATTCCAAGACTTTTGACAACGGTATGATCTGTGCAACAGAGCAGACAGTTATTGCTGATAAGAGCATTTATAATGAAGTTAAAAAGGAATTTATTAAAAGAGGCTGCTATTTCCTTAAAGGAGAAGAAGCTGATAAAATCAGAAGTACAATGCTTATTAACGGTGCTCTTAATGCGAAAATCGTTGGTCAGCGTCCTGTAACTATTGCTAAGATGGCAGGTTTTGAAGTTCCTGAAGATACAAAGGTTCTTATCGGTGAAGCTACAAGTACTGATACTGAAGAGGCTTTCGGTCACGAAAAGCTAACAACAATTCTTGGCATGTATAAATCAAAGGATTTTGACGATTCTCTTGACATTGCAGAAACATTGCTTGTAAATAACGGCGGTTTGGGACATACTTCCGTTCTTTGGATAGATAATATAAATGAAAGAGAAAAGCTAAACAAATTTGCTGAAAGAATGAAAACATGCCGTCTGGTTATCAATACTCCATCATCTTTGGGCGGTATCGGAGATCTTTACAACTTTGACTTTGCTCCGTCTCTCACATTGGGCTGCGGTTCTTGGGGAGGAAACTCCGTTTCTGAGAACGTAGGTATTAAGCATCTTTTGAATATTAAGACAGTCGCTGAGAGGAGAGAGAATATGCTTTGGTTCAGAGCGCCTGAAAAGGTATACTTTAAAAAAGGTTGTCTCCCTGTTGCCCTTGACGAATTGAAGAACGTAATGGGTAAAAAGAAGGCATTTATTGTAACAGACCAATTCCTTTATAAGAATGGATATACTAAGGCTGTAACTGACAAGCTCGACTCTATGGGTATTATTCATGAAACATTCTTTGATGTTGCTCCTGACCCGACTCTTGCTTGTGCTATTGAAGGTACTAAGGCAATGAGAGCATTTGAGCCTGACTGCATTATTGCGATCGGCGGCGGTTCGGCAATGGACGCAGCTAAGATTATGTGGGTAATGTATGAGCATCCGGAAGCTGACTTTATGGATATGGCTATGAGATTTATTGATATCCGTAAGAGAGTATATACATTCCCTAAAATGGGTGAAAAGGCATACTTTATTGCAGTTCCTACATCTTCAGGTACAGGTTCTGAGGTTACTCCGTTTGCTGTTATTACAGATGAAAAGACAGGTACAAAGTATCCTTTGGCTGACTATGAGCTGATGCCTAACATGGCTATTATTGATACTGATATGATGATGAGCGCTCCTAAGGGATTGACTTCTGCATCAGGTATTGACGCATTGACACATGCACTTGAGGCTTATGCTTCAGTAATGGCTACTGACTATACAGACGGTATTGCGCTCAAGGCTATGAAGAATATCTTCACATACCTTCCAAGAGCTTATGAAAACGGACAGACAGACGTTGAAGCCCGTGAAAAAATGGCTAATGCTTCAACAATGGCTGGTATGGCATTTGCTAATGCATTCCTGGGTGTTTGTCATTCAATGGCTCATAAACTCGGTTCTTATCACCACCTGCCTCACGGTGTTGCTAACGCACTTCTTATCACAGAGATCATGAAGTATAATGCTGATCCTAAGCCTCGCAAGATGGGTACTTTCTCACAGTATAAGTATCCTCACACTCTTGAGAGATATGTTGAATGTGCTAACTTCTGCGGATTTACAGGAAAAAATGATGAAGATACACTTAACAACTTCATCAAGGGCATTGAAGATCTTAAGGAAACTGTAGGCATTAAGAAAACTATTGCTGATTACGGTGTAGACGAGCAGTACTTCCTTGACACATTGGATAATATGGTTGAAGACGCATTCGACGACCAGTGTACAGGTGCTAACCCAAGATATCCTCTTATGAGCGAAATCAAGGAAATTTACCTTAAGGCTTACTACGGCAAATAATCTGAATTATTAAATAAACCTCATATTATATAACTGATCCCCCATAATTTTATTATGGGGGATTTAATATTGCATTTTTAATGATAATAAAAACGGTTCATCTTTTAAAGATGAACCGTTAAGAGTTTTAAGTTATTTGATATTAGTAAGCAACGCCCTGCCACATCATAGCGTCAGCAACCTTAAGGAAGCCTGCGATATTAGCGCCCGCAACCAAGTTGCCTTCAACGCCGTATTCCTTAGAAGCGTCAAATGAGTTGTGGAAAATGTTAACCATAATACCCTTAAGTTTAGCGTCAACTTCTTCAAATGTCCATGAAAGTCTTTCGCTGTTCTGTGACATTTCAAGAGCAGATGTAGCAACACCGCCTGCGTTAGCAGCCTTAGCAGGTCCGAAGAGAACACCTGCAGCCTGGAACTTTTCAACAGCTTCAGGAGTAGAAGGCATATTAGCACCTTCAGCTACTGCAAAAACGCCGTTTTTGATAAGAGCGTCAGCAGATTCTCCGTCAAGTTCGTTCTGTGTAGCACATGGAAGAGCGATATCGCAAGGAATTGTCCAGATGCCCTTGCAGCCTTCTGTGTAAGTAGCACCTTCAACACGGTTTACATATTCTTTAATTCTTCCTCTTTCAACTTCCTTGATCTGCTTAACAACATCAAGATTGATTCCGTTAGGATCATAAATGTAACCGTTTGAGTCAGAAAGTGCAACAACCTTACCGCCAAGCTCTGTTGCTTTCTGTGTAGCATAGATAGCAACGTTACCTGAACCTGAAATTACAACGGTTTTGCCATTGAAGCTTTCGTTCTTCATACATTTGATCATTTCGTCAGTGAAATAGCAAAGGCCGTAACCTGTAGCCTCAGTTCTTGCAAGTGATCCGCCGTATGAAAGGCCTTTACCAGTAAGCACACCTGTAAATTCGTTGCGAAGTCTCTTATACTGACCGAACATGAAACCGATTTCTCTTGCACCAACACCGATATCTCCTGCAGGAACGTCTGTGTCAGCACCGATATGTTTAGAAAGTTCTGTCATAAAGCTCTGGCAGAATCTCATAACTTCAGCGTCAGACTTGCCTTTAGGATCAAAGTCTGAACCACCCTTACCGCCGCCGATTGGAAGGCTTGTAAGGCTGTTCTTGAAGATCTGTTCAAAACCGAGGAATTTAATTACTGAAGCACAAACTGACGGATGAAGTCTTAAACCACCTTTATAAGGTCCGATTGCAGAATTGAACTGTACTCTGTAGCCACGGTTAACCTGTACCTTACCGTTATCGTCAACCCAGGAAACTCTGAATTGAATCTGTCTTTCAGGCTCTACGATTCTGTCAATGACACCTGCTTCAACGATGTCAGGTCTTTTTTCTACTACTGGTTCAAGGCTTTCAAGAACTTCTTTTACTGCCTGAAGAAATTCAGATTCTCCGGCATTTCTTTTAGCACACTTTTCATATACCTCTTTAAGGTATGCATTCTTAAATTCCATTATAACTACTCCTTGCTTATAAATTATAATTATTACGAATTTACGATATAGGATTAGATTTCTTTATACCGAAAATTTACGTTGTTTATATTATATCACAAGCACATAAAAAATGCAAGTCTTAAACTAAAAAAATTCAGAATTTTATCTATTTTGTCCAAAAAAAGCATGAATTTTTGGTATGTTGACAATAAAATAAAAGATAAAATGCAACAACAGAACATAAAAACTGCAATTTTTAAGGATTACATTCTTTATACTTAATCCAGGTCACGTTTTGAAAAAATACATCCGCAGTAATCCTGACGATATAAGTCATATTCTTTTGAAAGCTGTATGGAACGTTTATAACCTTCTTTTTTCTTAAAATCTGACGGAAGATTTTTTACACTGTAAATTTCAGAAAGCTCTTCGGCAATTTCATTCAGCTTTAAGGCATTTTTATATGGCGAAATAGAAAGAGTAGTTGTAAAATAGTCCATATTTAAATCGTACGCCAGCTTGGCTGTCTTTTCAAGCCGGAGTTTGTAGCAATTAAAGCATCGCTCGCCGCCTTCGGGAACTTGTTCCAGACCCTTTGCAATATCATAAAAATCCTGTGGTTCATAATCTCCCTCAATAAAGTCAACAGGATTTTTAACAGGAAGCTGTGAAATAAGCCGTTTCTGTTCTTCAACACGTTTAATATACTCTTCTTTCGGAGATATGTTGGGATTATAATAAAATACGGTTATTTTAAAATATTGTGATAAATATTCCAATACGTATGACGAACAAGGAGCACAGCAGCTATGTAAAAGCAGGGTGGGGGTTTTGCTGTTGTTTTGTATTTCATCTATAATTTTATCAAGCTGTTTCTGATAATTGACTTTAACCATAATGTGCACTCCTTATGTCATACTTTAGAATTTATTTGCTTAACCTATGTTTGCAGTAACTGCTTTGTCCGCAGTTAGGGCATTTAAGGTATCTTTTGGTGATGGTGTGAGGTCCTTTAATGTAAGCTCCAATATCAGGAGTGAAATGATTTCCGCATTTTGTACACTCAAATGTTCCGGCATCTCTGTCGAGGATGCAGGCGATGATTATTCCCACAGTTATTACGAATATACTGATTCCAATTAAAATACATCGAATCCATAATTCCATTTCAATTGCTCCGGATATAACAAACATGGGAACTGCCGCAATGATAGCCAGTGCAGCAACCATAACTGATAAAATGATTTTCTTTTTACTTTCTTCCTTTTCTCTGATTAAATTCATAACATTTTCCTCCGCTTTCTCATGATAGTTATTATCAGATAATTTTTCACCTGATAAAAGTTCATTAACATTGATTTTAAGTGAATTGCATAAAGGCAGCATTAAAGAAACTTCGGGCATCCCTTTTCCGCACTCCCACTTTGAAACCGTTTTATCGCTGATATTAAGTTCTTCCGCCAACTGCTTCTGCGTTAGATGCATTTCCTTTCTAATATCAGAAATAAATTTTCCGATTTTGATCTGATCCAATGTCATTGCCTCCTTTCATGATATCAGCATAACAGAGAAAATGTAAAGTTAAAACACACGCTCCGTAGAATTTGCTTATTATATGCATTCTACTTAACGTAGATACATATATTATTTATCATTTTTCCTATATTTATAATCAGAAAAGCATATTACAATATTAAATTTGAGCAAATCGTGATTTTTATATTTCAATAATTATACCACAATTTAAAATCATGTGCAAATAATGCGAATAAAAAATGTTTTTCTGCACAAAATAACAAAAAGAATAAATCAGGAGGATATGTAAATGAGTTCTGCAACACAAATTCTCAGAAATACTCCCAGTATTCTGGCATCTGCCTCAGTTGGCGGAAAAAAAGAAGGTGAAGGACCGCTCGGAGAGTATTTTGATAAAATAAATGATGATCCTTATATGTCTACTGATACTTTTGAAAAAGGAGAAAGTCAGCTTCAAAAACAGGCAGTACGTCATGTTCTGGAAAAGGCACGTATTGAACCGTCAGATATTGATGTTATGTTCGGCGGAGATTTGCTTAACCAGTGTGTAGGCACAACATATGGAATAAGAGATTTTGAAATTCCTTTTCTCGGTATCTACGGCGCATGCTCAACTATGGCAGAGGGATTGCTTTTATCGTCGGTTTTTGTAGATGGAGGATACAGCCAAAAGGCACTTGCCGTAACCTCTTCTCATTTCTGTACTGCAGAAAGGCAATATAGATTTCCTTTGAATTACGGTGGACAGCGAACTCCGACATCCCAGTGGACTGCAACGGCAGGAGGCTCATTAATCGTATCACAGAAAGAAAATCCGCCTTATGTGAGAGCAGTGACAATTGGAAAAATAGTTGATATGGGTGTAAGCGACGCTAATAATATGGGTGCGGCAATGGCGCCTGCGGCTTATGATACGCTCAGCACATTCTTTAAAGATACCGGTATAAAGCCTGATTTCTTTGATGCTATTGTAACAGGTGACTTGGGAAAAGTGGGAAGCCGGATTCTATGCGAGCTTTTTGAGCGTGATAATATAAATATTCGGGATAATCATAAAGACTGTGGAATGATGCTTTATTCCTTTGACGATCAGGATGTCCATGCAGGAGGAAGCGGCTGCGGATGTGCGGCAAGCGTGCTTTGCGGTTATTTTTTACCTCAGCTCAGAAGCGGTTCCATCAGAAATATACTTTTTGCCGCAACAGGTGCATTATTATCTCCTACTGTAAATCAACAGGGTGAATCTATTCCCGGAATATCTCATGCGATCTGGATTTCTCATGAGAATTGCGAACGAGTACCGGACATTAAATTTAAGTAGAAAGGATAAATTTCAATGGAATATGTATGGGCATTTTTAATTGGCGGATTATTTTGTGCAATCGGTCAAATTCTTATTGACTTTACAAAGCTGACACCTGCGAGAATTCTTGTGTCATATGTGGTCGCAGGCGTAATTCTCGGTGCAATCGGAATATATAAGCCTCTTGTTGAGTTTGCGGGAGGCGGTGCAACAGTTCCGCTGACGGGATTTGGATATCTTTTATCAGATGGAGTAAAAACTGCTGTTGATGAAAACGGTTTTCTCGGTATTTTTACCGGAGGCTTCACCGCAGCGGCAGCAGGTATTTGTGCAGCGCTGACATTTGGTTTTATTGCCGCATGTTGTTCCCGAAGCACACCTAAAACCTGATGAAAAACAGTTAATTGCTGCAAATCTGTTTATTTATCAGATAAAAGTAATAAAAACACAAACGGTTATGCATTTTTGCACAACCGTTTTTTGCATTGTATGTTTAATTAATATACTTCAGTTCCGAATGATTTTTATATTAACTAAAGGTTGTTGTTATCACAGTAACTAACGGAAGGGTAAGGAGAGAAAGCAGAGTTGACATTGTGAAAAGCTCGGAGCATTTTTCAGAATCTTTATTTAAAGTTATAGCAAACATAATTCCTGTGGTTGCTACAGGACAGGCTGCGGCAACGGTAAGGGTTGTACATACTATTGAAGGCACATTAAATAATCTGATTACTAAAAATGCAATAAGCGGGATTGCGAGAAGCTTATAAAAACATATCAGATAATTTCTTGGTTTACGGAAAACGCAAAGTATATTTGTCTGTGCTGCGGTTGCACCCGCTATTATCATTGCCAGGGGCGTGTTCATATCTGAAATGTACTGCAAGGCTTGTGCCGGAACAGTCGGCAGGGATAATCGTGTGAAATAGCATATAAGCCCTAAAAAAATAGCTATGACTGACGGCGCTTTAAGCGCTTTCAGTGCAGATGAAAACTCTATTTTTTCCTTCATGGTCATAAGTCCGTGAGTCCATACAAGAAAATTAAAGAACGTAATATATGCAGTGAGGTATAAAACTCCTTCCGCACCGAATAAACCGTTTATTAGAGGTATTCCGATAAATCCGCAGTTTGAATATATTATGGAAAACCTTTCAACTGAAAACGACTTTTGCTTTTTGCTTATAAACACATAGCTTAAGGCAATTGCTACAGTATATGATAAGGCTGATAATATAAACGCCCATATGAGATTATGGGTCATGGCACTGTCGTAGTCTTTTTGATAAGACATAAATATAAGTATTGGGTTCACAAGATTCAGTTCAACAGCCGAAAGCTGTTTAGTTCCTTGTTTAGTTATAAGTCCTTTTTTATAACAAAAAAAGCCGATAAGAAGAATAATAAACATTATTATTATTCGTTCTCCGATAATTAATCCATACTCCAATTAAAACACTCACTTTTCATAGCATAATACATAAAACTAAGTTTATATTATAATTGTTAATATTTTTTCTACATACTTATGAAATTTTTAGAATTTTTCTGCGTGTAAATAAAGTGTTTGCAAAAAGGGAAAAAATATGGTATAATATTTTTATTTAATGGACTTAAAAATTTAACATAAATACAAAAGGATTAAAAGAAATATGTCGGAAAAAGCAAATCAAAGCAGTTATAAAAAACTGTTTTCAAATACAATAATTTTTGCTGTCGGGTCTTTCAGCTCTAAGATTCTGGTGCTTCTTCTTGTAAAGGTATATACCACATATCTTTCGCCCGAAGAAATGGGGATTAACGATGTTATTACCCAGATTGCAAACTGGCTTCAGCCTCTTGTGACTCTGACAGTCAGTGAAGCGATTATCAGATTCGGACTTGATAAAGCGTATAACAAAATAAGGGTATTTACATTAGGTAATATTATCTGCTTTGCCGGATTGGCGGTTTTAGGAATTATTCTTCCTATTGTTGCTGTGTCGGGAGTGGCAGACAAATATTTAAGCGGATATTCTCTGCTTCTTTATGTTTATATATTCTCATCAAGTCTTAAGCTTGTATATTCAACGTTTGTCAGAGCGTTGGAACGTGTAAAGCTTTTTGCTGTAAACGGAATTCTCACAACATTCTTTACGCTTGCGGGTACTCTTCTGTTTATGATAGGCTTTAAAATGGGGAATACGGGATATTTGCTTTCTATCATTGTATCAGATTTGATTTCCGTTGTTTTTCTAACATTCAGGGCAAAGCTATGGAGATATCTTAACTTTAAGCGGATAGATCGTGAGCTTTTGCATACGATGCTTCAATATTCCATTCCGCTTATTCCTGCACAGATTTTATGGCTTATTACAAACAGCTCAGATTCGTTTATGACGACCCATTATCTGGGCAGTGAAGCTAACGGTATTCTTTCAGCTTCATACAAGATACCTAACTTAGTAGCAACGGTCTATTTAATGTTCGGACAGGCTTGGAATATGTCGGCAATTCTGGAAAATGACTCGGAGGACAGAGATAAGTTTTATACCAATGTATTTAATTTAAATCAGTGTCTGCTTTATATTTTAGCGGCAGGATGTCTAATGATTGTTCAGCCGTTGACGTCCGTTTGGCTGGGCGAGTCGTTTCAGGAATCGGTGAGATATTCTCCGATTTTAATTTATTCTTCAATTTTCTCATGCTTTACAACGTTTTTAGGTTCGATTTATCTTGCGTCAAAAGAAACTAAGCGTTCAATGATTACCAGCTTGTTTTCAGGAATAATAAATGTTGGCTTGAATATTATCCTTATTCCGAGAATAGGATTATACGGACCGCCGATTTCTACTGTTGCAAGTTATCTTGTGGTATTTATTATAAGAGGCTATGATTCCAGAAAGCTTGTACCTTTTGATCTTAAAATAAGAAAAATTATAATCAACAACATTATTCTTGCAGCAATGGTGTTTGTTAATATAGCACAGCCATTTGTTGAAAGCAAGCTATTGTCTGCTGTGTTATTGCCCGTATTATTCATTATTATAGCTGTTTTAAACTTTGGAAGTCTTTGGGCTGTCGTTAAGAAAATGGTTCCGGTAAGAATAATGAATATAGCAGAAAGGTTAGGAACAAAAAAGCTTATTCTTCTGGCGGCTTTGGCGGCTGTTTTAATTTTATCATGTTATATAACTAAGGGAATTATTCTTTTTATTATATTTATTCCTTTGCTTGCGGCAGGGATTTTCAAAAATAACAGAAAGCTTGTTTATATTTCAGTTGCGGGAATTGCAATTGCAGATATAATTTACGGCAATTTAGGAACAGGTATGACTATGCTGGCGGTTTGCTGGCTGATACCGCTTGGTTTATACCGTATAAAGCTTGATCTTCTTATTGAAATATTGATTATAGATATAATTATATATTTACTGGGCGGAATATATTGGGCAGTATTTTGTCTTATGATTGAACTGCTGATGCTGATTCTTGTATTCCGCAAAAGTGTATGGCTTTTAGTTGAAAAGATGCTTTATAGGAAATAGGATAAAACGGCAATTTGCCGGTTTAATATAATTTTATACGGAGGTTTTAATAATGGCTGAATTAAAATATGAAATTACAAAAACTTTAGGAGTTCTTTCTGAAAATGCTAAGGGTTGGACAAAGGAAATTAATATGGTAAGCTGGAATGAAAGAGAGCCTAAATATGATTTGAGAGAATGGAATCCGGACCATACAAGAATGGGAAAGGGTATTACACTTACAGAGGAAGAGGTTGAAACGCTCAGAGCTATTCTTAATGGTGAAGAAATAGAAGACGATATCGATGAGAATGACATTCTTTAACTAACTGTAAAAAAATAATGAAGCGTTTAATTTGCGAATAATCTTAACATTTTATTCATTATGATCTGATATAATTTACAAAAGCAAAAAAGTAATTTTATATTGTAATTTACGGTTTAAGTCCGTTTTTCAGTAGGCTGACAACTTAGTTTTTCGGAAAAGGATATAATGAACAAATGAAACACTAAGCGTTATTGATAAGCTGAATTAGAGGGAGTTTCCTTATTGAATTACAAAATTTATTTATGTTTTTATAATAAAAAGCTTTGCAGATTAATCGGAGGATAATGTAAATGGAACAACACGGGATCAGTAAACTTGATCTGAAAAGACAAAACCGTATGCAGGTTTTGAAGATACTGAAACAGAGAGGTCCGACTTCCAGGATAGATATTGCTACAATGCTTGAATTGACGAGAGCTGCGGTAACGATCATTACAAATGAAATGATCGAACAGGGTATTATCATGGAAATAGGTGAATATAAGCATATTTCCGAAAAGGCCCCCAGAGGAAGAAAGAAAATATTAATTGATATTAACTATCATTACAAGTTTGCACTCGGTGTTACTATTGAAGAAAATATTATCAGCGTGGGACTTACGACTTTGTCAGGACAAATTCTTGATAAACGTAATTGCCGCATTGATATCGGATATGACGACAGGCAATCAGTAATTGAATTTATTGATAAATCTGTTCATGAGATCCTTAACGATAATTGCCTTGATAAAAGACAAATTCTTGGTATAGGATTCGGGGTTTATCCAAGTCTTTATTCGATGTTTCAAATTAACATGATTAATGGTGTTCCTGATTATTCAAAAGCAAAAGAACTTGTAGCTTCATTTACTGACTTGCCGGTTGTTTTCGGTAATTCTGTCAAGGGTACAGCTATTGCCAATATTGATTTTCTGAGAAAGATAAATTCGGACTTTGACAGCATTGCTTTTCTGCAGTATGGCAAAGAGATCAATTTTATAGCAACTCACAAAAAAGATCCTATAATCTCATACCACAATCGCACAAATTTTGTTGATAAGATCATAGTTGATCCAAATTCTCCTGACATTTGTCCTGTCTGCGGACGGAGAGGCTGTGTCGGCAATGAAATCACGTCAACGGCTGTTTTTAAAAGAATAGAAAGAATGTTTTCAAAAGATAAAACACCTTTTCTTTATCAACAAACAAACGGTGATAAGAACAATATTAAGATCGGAATGATAATTTCGTCTTATCAGAATGGCGATAAGGAAATTGTTCGTATAGTTGACAGGGCAGCCGGTCTTATGGCTATGCTGATAAATAATTTATATTTTGTTACTAATCCTCAGAAAATTGTTTTGCATCTTTTATATTTAGATTCAGATTTTGTTTTTAATTTGCTGAAGAATGCTGTTAAAAATATAGCCGGTGAAGAAGTATCAGAAAAGCTTGTGCTTTCTATGGTAGAAAACAAACACAGATTTCTTTCAGGCTGTGCTTTGGCGGTCAGAGAACTGTTTTTTGAAAAAGGCGGTTTTGTTGATAACTAATAAATAAAAATAAAAAATGCTCTTGTATAATTGTACAAGAGCATTTTTGTTATACATTAATAAGCTTTTCCCCACAAAACCATTTTCTTAGCAGGTTTTCCGCAGCAAACACATTTGTCTGAAATATTATGCTGTTCAAATGGAATGCAGCGTGAACCTACGCCGGTTTTTTCTTTGACCTCGTCTTCACAAGCTTCTTCACCGCACCACATTGCCTCAACAAATCCATCACCGTTTTCTTCAAGAGCAGATATGATTTCATCCATTGTTTTGCATTGATACGTTTTGTTTTTGCGGTTTTCAAGAGCCTTTGAATAAAGTCCGTCATGTACTTCCTGAAGCTTGATCGGCACGATTTCTGTCAGGTTATCAAGTGAAACGAAAGTTTTTTCTCTGTTATGTCGTGTGACAATTACACATTGATTATTTTCTATATCTTTTGGTCCGATTTCAATTCTAACAGGAACGCCTTTCATTTCATACTCAGCAAATTTCCATCCGGGAGAGTTATTTGAATCATCAAGCTTGACACGAATGCCTTTTGCCTTAAGTGAATTATATAATTCCTCTGCTTTTTCAAGAACACCCTCTTTATGCTGTGCAATAGGAACGATAACAGCCTGAATCGGAGCTACGGCAGGCGGAAGAGCCAAACCGTTGTCGTCACCGTGAGTCATAATTATTGCTCCGATAAGACGTGTAGTAACACCCCATGAGGTTTGATGAGGATATTCAAGCTTGTTTTCTTTATTTGTAAACTGAATATCAAAAGCTTTTGCAAAACCGTCGCCGAAATAATGCGATGTTCCTGCCTGCAAAGCCTTGCCGTCGTGCATAAGAGCCTCTATGGCATAAGTAGCTTCAGCGCCTGCAAATTTATCGCTGTCGGTTTTTCTTCCTTTTACAACAGGCATAGCCAATGCTTTTTCGCAGAAATCAGCATAGCAATTCAGCATTCTTTCTGTTTCTTCAATAGCTTCGTCAGCAGTTGAGTGTATCGTGTGTCCTTCCTGCCAGAGAAATTCTCTTGAACGAAGGAATGGACGTGTGGTTTTTTCCCATCTTACAACAGAAACCCACTGATTATATAATTTAGGAAGATCACGGTATGAATGTATAATATTCGCATAGTGTTCACAGAAAAGAGTTTCAGAGGTTGGACGAACACAAAGTTTGTCTTCAAGCTTTTCATTTCCGCCGTGTGTAACCCATGCGACCTCAGGAGCAAATCCCTCAACGTGATCCTTTTCCTTTTGCAGCAGACTTTCCGGAATAAACATTGGCATGCAAACATTTTCATGTCCCAGTTCCTTAAACATTCCATCAAGAATCCTTTGAATATTTTCCCATATTGCATAGCCGTAAGGACGTATTACCATACATCCTTTTACGCTTGTATATTCAATAAGCTCAGCTTTTTTACAAATGTCAGTATACCATTTTGCAAAATCTTCATCCATTGAGGTTATTGCGTCAACCATTTTTTCGTTTTTCTTTGCCATGTCTAAAATCAACTCCATATATATCTTTGTGATAAATTTTATAATTTAAGTCATACTTTTCTTCTTGGGCATCATATGGTCCTTTGACTGAAGGTACAATGCCTGCATTACTTTCATCCACCCTTTCGGGACTTTCGGCAAAACGAGGGTGCTTTTTTATAATCAGCTTGGCAAGCTTTGGTGTACAGACACATATCAGAGCAATTACAGCCATAATTACTGCACAGCCGACTAAAAGCTCAATCAGTAGTTTAACAAGTTCGCTGTTCAACAATAGCACCTTCCTTCATAATATTTTGTTATTATATCACTTTTTCCCGCAAATTGCAAGAGATATTTTATGAAGGTAAAAGTAAAGGCACTTTTCCTTTAGGAAGAGTGCCTAATTAATCAGCAGCCGTTGGGAATGTGTTCTCTTATTCGGTATTCTCCGCAGTCTGACATTTCCAAGATCATAGGTATATTTTTATCTGTCCCGGCAAGTATTTTATCTGAAATCAGGTTTTGGATATTCTGCTCTACAGTTTTCCGTATTTCCCTTGCACCTGATTCACTGCAATCACATTTTTCTGCAAGCTTTTTAGCCGTGTTCTTGTCAAAAATAAAGTTATATCCCAGTTTTTCTACTCTTGACTGAAGCTCAGAAAGCTCGGAAACGGCTATTTCAGTAAGCTCTTCAATGCCAAGGGTATTAAAAATAATTGTTTCATCTATTCTGCTGAAAAACTCCGGAGATAAAAATCTTTTTAGTTCGTCAAGCATTTCTTTTTTGATTTGTTCTCTGCGTTTTTGTTCAGATTCAATATTTTCAAAACCAATTGGATTTTTTGCAGACAGTTTTTTTGCTCCGGCATTAGAGGTCATTATAATAATCAGATTTGAAAAGGAAACCTTTTTCCCTTGAGAATCTGTAACAAAACCATCCTCTAAAGCTTGTAAAAGAATACTGAAAACATCAGGGTGTGCTTTTTCGATTTCATCAAGCAGTAAAACGGAATATGGTTTTTTTCTTACCTGTTCGGTAAGGACTCCTCCGCTTTCATAACCAACATATCCGGGAGGTGCGCCAATAAGTTTTGAAGCGTTATGACGCTCCATATATTCCGACATATCAATTCTGATAAGGGCGTCATCTCTGTGAAACAGTGCTTTGGCAAGGGATTTTGCAAGCTGACTTTTTCCTACTCCGCTTGTGCCTAAAAAAATGAAGCTGCCCATGGGTCGTTTATCTCCCTTAAGCCCTGTTCGGCATCGGCGTATTGCATAACACAGTGATTTAATTGCTTCCTTTTGTCCCAAAACCTCTTTTTCCAGTTCAGATTCAAGGTTTTGAAGCTTTTGCGCTTCGTCTGCATCAAAATCTTCACAGGGAATCCCGGTCCAACGGGATACAACTGAGCATACGTGTTTTTCGGACAGAGTAATAGGCTTAGGTACACTTCGGTTAGTTATGGCAGTGATGTATGTTTCTCGTGATATTTTTCCTGATATATAATCGTTAAAAACCTGAGATACATATTTTTTATCTGTTTTTGCCTGAGGATTGCTTATTCTTGCACAAGCACAGGCTTCGTCTAATATGTCTATGGCTTTATCGGGAAAATACCTTTCAGGAATATAACGCTGTGCCAGTTCAACAGTTTTTTCAATAACACTGTCGGGTATTTTCATTTTATGATGCTCTTCATATTTTCCGCACAAGCCTTTTATTATGTCTACTGTACATTCTGCGGTAGGTTCATCAATTTTTACTGTCTGAAAACGTCGTTCCATTGCTGAATCTTTTTCAATATTTTGACGATATTCATCATAGGTTGTTGCACCTATAATTTGTATTTTCCCTCTGGCAAGCTGAGGCTTGAGTATATTTGCAGCGTCAATTGCACCCTCTGCCGCTCCTGCACCCATTATATTATGAATTTCATCAATAAATAAAATAACGTTTCCAGCGTTTTCTGCTTCGTCCATACAGCTTTTTAAACGTTCTTCAAAATCCCCCCGGTATTTTGCTCCGGCAAGAAGCAGTGTGAGGTCTAAGGAAAAAATCCTTTTTGATGCCAATAGATCAGGTACTTTTCCCTGAAGAATTTTCATTGCCAGTCCTTCAACAACCGCAGTTTTACCAACGCCTGCTTCACCGATAAGACATGGATTATTCTTTGTTCTGCGGCATAGGATTTCCATGATTCTTGATGTCTCTTTTTCTCTTGCAATAACAGGATCAAAGTCCTCACAAACGTTTTTTCTGGTCAGCTCTCTTCCGAATCGTTCAAGATTTTTAAGGCGGACATAGTTTTGTTCAATAAAAATACTGCTGTCAGAAAGAGTACAATCTGAGTAAATATTATTTATGTTAACATTTAATTCTCTAAGCATAGTCACCGCACAAGAACTGGATTGATGAAGCATAGCTGCAAGAATATATTCAGAACCTACCTGCTTATCACCGTAATTATCACAAAGTCCGCAGGCGTTTTTCAGAATGTTTATAGCAGTAGGCGTAAAATCATTCTGAGTAAGACGGCAGGGCGTACCCTTGCCTATTATTCTCATAATCTGCTCTTGTATATCTTCAAAAATAACGCCGTGTTTTAAAAGAATAGAGTTGGCAGTTGACGTTCCCTCTTCAAGAATAGAGAGAAGAATATGCTCTGAACCTATATAAGTATGACCCCAGTTTCCGGCACAGTTAATTGCTCCTCTGATAATTTCACGACCTTTTTTGGTGAATCTGTCAATTTCAAAACCACGGTTTGTGATCCCCATTTAATCACCCTCTGTTTCTATTATAATTAATATACATTGCAAAACAATGTTTGAATAAATCATTGACCTGAAATAATATTTTTATGCTTTGGTTAGAAAAAATCCCATTGTTTTGCCGCTACTATCAGTTTATGCAAAGGACAAATTTTGCTTTCACAAAATTTTTGTAACACATTTCCCCATTTTTCATACACTGTAATATAAGACTTAAGCAGTCGATAAATAAATCGGCTGAAGTCTTAAAAATTACACAAAAAGGAGATATTTTTTATGAACGGTTGCGGATTTGGCGGATGCTGGTGGATTATCATTCTTATTCTTATTATTGCTTGCTGCGGCGGCAACGGCTTTGGCGGTTGCGGTAACTGCGGATGCGATAATGGCTGCGGATGCGGCTGTTAATCATCAGCTGAAATATAAAAAAGGGCGGATTATTTCCGCTCTTTTTTATGCTATTTTAAAAATCTTTAAAAGTATAAAAAAATAGATGACAAATAAAAATTAATGTGTTATAATATAGAAAAAATATGTAACCATAACGGTTGTTACTGCCTTTTCAGGCGGAGGACAACTGAAACCGTGACGGGCTGACTCCCTGTCGTGTGCTGAATAACAGGGCTTGGTCCCTTATTAAAATATTCGGGAGGCGTTTAAATGGTAAAAAAAATATTGGCAGCTGCGGTCGCTTCAGTTCTTACAGTAGGTATGTTTGCAAGCTGCGGCAAAAAATCTGCAGATGATGGAAGTAAGTCAGAGAATGTTGAATCCACAATCACTGAAACTGTGGATATTATGAAAGGAGCAAGCGAAAAAATGCTGGAACGTTCAATTCTTTTGGAGGGTGATACCTCAAGATTAGCTGAAAAACTAAATAATGCACTTGTGAACAGTAAACAGATGACAAATATTTGTTTTCTCGGAGATTCAATTACACAGGGTTCTGCTGCGGAGCAGAGCAATAATCAATATGTAAATCGTTTTAAAACTTGGTGGGAAGAAAACGTCAGCTATTATGTTGATGTGACAAATGCAGGAATCGGAGCAACTGATTCTTATATAGGAGTACATAGAGTACAAAAAGATGTACTTGATCTTAAGCCGGATATTATTTTTATTGAATTTATAAATGATACGGATGATTTTTTCTATAAAACATGTATGGATAGTCTTGTGAGGAAATGTATGGAACAGGAGAATAATCCTGCGGTTATTATGATTGAAATGACAATGGATAATGGTACAAGTCCTCAGAATGTACATAGTGATATTGCAAAGGCTTATAATGTGCCGGTGATTTCATATCATGATGCAATTATGCCTGAGATAGAAGCCGGCACAATTAAGTGGTCAGATATTTCACCGGATAATATTCATCCGAATGATAAGGGGCATGGAATTCTTGCACAGCTTCTTACAAACTTTGTAGGGAAAATTAAAGATAATATTGACTCTTATGACAAGAATTCAAAGGCATTTGACGCTGAATCTCCAACAGGTGATAAATATGCTGACGCAAGGCTCGTTGACAGAAACAGCAATGAAATTACAGTAAAAGATGAGGGTTCATTTACAGAAAGTGTATCATTTCAGAAATTTAATGCAGGATGGGGAACTGTTTCGGGTGGAACAGCAACTTTTGAAATGGAATTTAAAAATCTTGGTCTGCTTTATCTGAAAACTATCGACGGAAAGAGCGCTCAGGTTTCTATTACCGTTGACGGAAAGGAAGTTAAACCAATAAGCGGCGATTTCTCTGGAGGCTGGGGAGATTATGCTAAGGCTGATGAACTGTATGTTTCTGATGAAAAGGCCAAGCATACAGTTACAATAACCGTTGACGAGGGTGAACAAAAGAATTTTAAGATTCTTAGCTGGATGCTTTCATGATCGTAATAAAAAAATGCCGTCCTTTTTTGGACGGCATTTTTCATGTTTTGCAACCAATATCTTTTTTCTTATTTATATTTCTTATTGTAAGCTTTACAAGCTTATCAACTGTAAAATCTGATAAACTGCAAACGCAGGCTATTGCGTCAACTTTCGCAGTATTCTGAGGCACTTTAAGGAATTTACTAAAAAATTCCTCAAGTATAAACATATTGGTATATAAATCACCGGCTTTTTTAATGCCTGAAGGAGTGAGTGTTATGTTTGAATAATGAGCTTTTATTATGTATCCCTGTTCCTCAAGTCTGGTCGTCATTTTTGCGGTAGAGGATTTTGTTACATTTAAATATTTGGAAACATCAGTAGATTTAACAGAAGCTCCTCCATTGCTTAGTTCATATATAGCAAGTAAATATCTTTTAATTGCGTCAGTCATAATTTCCCCCTCTTTTATCGTTAGCCTAAACTAACTTGAACAAAAATTTATAGCCGGAAAATAAATCCGACTTGATAATTATATTATACAGCTTATAAAACCTTTTGTCAACTGTAAAATCAAAGATTTAAAAAGTTGATTATACCTAAACAATAATTATAAATATTACAGCAATAATCATAAAAACTGTTGTAAAATCTAACATAGTTAATTAGCCTTAGATAACTGTTTCTGTGTATTAGTGATAAATTTTTAAAATATAAATTATTTTATTGACTTTTTAGTTTGGCTGAATTATAATAAATACAAGGATTAGCTACTGCTAACTGTATCAAAGTAAAAAATAACAGAGTATAATATAAAGGAATCCACCGTCCATGAAAGAGTGCGAATTATGTTAATAGCATTATTATTTTGTTTATTTATTATGGCTGTGATAATATTCACAAAACGTTGGGCTAAACGTTGTCAGCTAATACTAATGAAGATTTGGAAACAACATTAAATTTTACGCTTACATCGGAACATATCCTTCTCAATATGCGGAAAAATCAGATTATATGATTTTTTCATAGAAAAGCCGGAGTGACTAACCGGCTTTTTCTATGCATAAATTTATCTGCCTGCTACATATAAATTAAGGTATAAATATATGAGAGGAGAATCAATATGTCGGATATTCAGGGAAACCATAATTTAATTCTGGAGAACCGTTCAAGACTCGTCCTGTCGGGAGTAACTGATGTGGATTGTTTTAATGAGGAGGAGATAAAGCTGTTTACACAGCTCGGAGAGCTTACAATTAAGGGAAGAAATCTGCACATAAATGAAATGAGCGTTGAAAGCGGGGATATTTCTGTTGAAGGAGATGTCTGGGGACTTTGTTACGGCGAAAAGGACAGAAAGAAAAAGCTTTCAGCAATAGGCAAGCTGTTTAAATAACGGTAGTCGGAGGGAATTTTATGGAACCTATGCATTTGGAAATTGCTCAGGAAACAGAATATTTTTTTCTTTCATGCCTTCTCGGAGCAGGTTTAGGTGTAATTTATGATTTTATAAGGGTATTCAGGAATACAGTAAAACATAATAGAGTTGTGATTTTTATTGAAGATTTTCTGTATGCCTCATTATTTGGTTTTTCATTTTTTTTGTTCGGAACAGATCTGACTGGCGGAATAAGAGCTTTTGTTCTGCTGGGAATGCTTGCGGGCTGTCTGATCGAACGTGTAGGCTTGGGAAATTGGGTGGTGAAGCTTTTTTCAAAGGTATCAGGCTTTATCTGGAATATTCTGCTGTCGCCAATAAGGGGATTTTTCGCTAAAATCTTTTCCCTAATTAATAAACGAATTGTTAAAAAGTACTTAAATTTTTTTAAAAAAGAAAAAAAGAGTAAAAAGCCCTTGAAAGTCTGATGTGAATTAGTTATAATTAAATTAATAGTATAATGGTGTAGCAAAATCAGATAGATGATGAAAGGAGAGCGGAAAATATGTCTGTAAAAAGTAATAAAGATCATACATATAAAAAAGCAAATAAGGCTTTGAAAAAAAGCGGTAAAAAATCTTTTTTTCTTTCAAAACCGCTCACAGCTTTGGCAATTGTTTGTCTGATTGTCTATTCTGTAATTTCTGTTATTTCTCAGCAGGTTCAGATTGCTGAAATTAAAAAGGAAAGCAATGAGCTTTCTGAAAAGATAACTGAAGCTAAACAGCAGAACGATGAATATGTGCGTCTGTTAAGCGCCGATGACGAAGCGGCTTATATGGAGCGTATTGCTATTGAGCGTTTGGGATATGCATATCCTAATGAGCGTCGTTTTTATATCGTGGACGCTGACTGAGAATTTGGGGTTAAACAAAAATAAAATTAGAGAGGATAACATTTACACATGCAGCTTGAAGTCGGAAAAATTTATGAGGGCAAGGTCACTGGAATAACAAAATTCGGAGCTTTTGTAGAGCTTGATAAGGATACTACCGGCATGGTACATATATCTGAAGTTGCAAATACTTTTGTCAGCGAGATCAAAGATCATCTTAAAGAAGGTCAGACAGTTAAAGTAAAAATAATGTCTGTGGGTGATGACGGAAAAATCAGTCTGTCAATAAAAAAGGCTCTTCCTGTTCAGAACAGAAAACCTAAATTTGAAAACGGAAAGTTCAATAATGACAGGAATCAGAATAAAGGCGGCTTTGCAAAGGGAAGTTCCGGCAGAAGAAATTTTGACCGTGACAGCCAGCCGCAGGATTTCAGAAAGAATCCGCCACCTGTTTTTGATACAAAATCCGGAAGCGGTAATTCGGATTTTGAGGATATGCTGAGTAAGTTTAAAGCAACAAGTGAAGAGAGATTTTCTGATTTGAAGCATGTTATTGATAATAAAAGGAAAAGTCAGTCACGTAGAAAATAAATAATAAGGGCTGCTTTGAGCAGCCTTTTTTATATTGTCGGAGGATAAAATGAAAAAAGGATTTTTAAGTTTAGCTGCTGCTGTATCAATAATATTGACTTCCTGCGGCCTCCAGCCATCAGTTGGCGGCGACGATTTAATAAATAAAGCCAGAAAAGAATATAAAAACCTTGACAGCGCAAAGGTAATTATGACGAATGTCGATACAAACGAGGTTGAGCAAACCTTTGTGTTTAAATATGACGAAAAAGATATACTTGTTTTTTCTTATGAAGGAAAAAACGGTGATGATGTTTATGCTCAGTATAATAACGGAGCTGAAAGCTTTACTTATGAAAAAGGAAAATATGAGTATCACCAGAAGGGTGACGAGGCTTTTTCTGCATATACAAGAGATGTTACCCATCCTCAGGCAGGAGAAGGTCTTATAATTTTTCAGCCGTCAGCGGTAAAAAATGCTGAGGTTATAACAGAAAACGACGTTACTCATGTATCTCATGAATATGATATAGAAAAGCTTAATGTTGATGATAATACTACTGCTTTCAGTGCGGAATACTTTTTTGATGATAAGGAGAATCTGCTTTATTTTGTGGAATCTTCAACTATAATAACTGACGGTGAGGAAAAAGAATATAAATATCGAGTGGATATAACTGAAAAAAATGCTGTCGATAAAATAAAAAATACTGTCGAGCAATATAAACAGTAGAGTATACTATTATAAATGTGATAATTTCGGAAACAGAGGAGGGGTTTATTGTGAACGGCAATTTTTCTGTAACTAAAAAAGGTTCTTTCAGATTTTGGGGAGATTGGTTCGGAAGACCTTTGGATAATCTGCATAAACCTATGAAATGTTCAGTCGATAAGGACATATTAACTGTCTGGTTTGAGGATGGAGAGAAATTGACTGTATATAATCCTGAAAATATTGTTTCAAATGATGGGGAGTTTTCTATTAAAGATGCAGCAAAAATATTGTGGGAATGGTATCCCTATGGAGAAACGATGGCAAAAGAGTTTAAGAAATATATTGAATATGTGCGTTCCTCTGACGGTAAGATTGTGAAAAGAACAAATTTGGGCAAAGGTACAGAAGAAGTGATAGACCCGAAAGGATCTAATGCGGTGGAAGTATATTAAGCTGTTGTGCAAATTGTATAAATTGTTCTTTGTAAATTAATGAAATTTCTACATTACAAATTTTAGAAAAGCACTTGAAATTCGGTATATAGTAGTGTATAATATAACTTGCGTGACTGCACAAAGTGTCTGCACTTGTGTGCAAGACACTTAGATATGCGATGAAGTGAAAGGTTGCTGACGGTTTGTCAGGTAATTTTCATGGAGTATGTCCGATTTTAAACCGGGCGACTGTAATACCGAACACAGTATGTGCTTATGCTTCTTGCGAGGGGCGGAATGTGTCTGCTTTTGCATAGCATGTGAATGCTTGTGTGTTTGTGTTTGTTGGTCCGAATGCCTGATACGGGTTTCGGATTTTTTTATAACAAGCCATGGAACACGCGGCAGGGTGTAAAAGTTGAATCGGCGTTTGAATGATTCAATTCGGGTTTTACGGATATGGATTTTAATCCTGCCCCCAACTAAACATATTGCAACGAGGAGGCGATTTAAGTGGCAGTCAATGAAAAGATCAGAATCAAGATCAAAGGCTATGAACACGCAGTAGTAGACGCAGCAGCTGCAAAGATTGTTGATGCAGTAAAGCGTTCAGGAGCACAGGTTTCAGGACCTATCCCACTTCCTACTGATAAGGAGATTATTACAATTCTCAGAGCTGTTCATAAGTACAAAGACAGCAGAGAGCAGTTTGAAATGAGAACACATAAGAGACTTATCGATGTTCTCAGACCTACAAAGGAAACTACAGCGGCTCTTGAAAGTCTTGAACTTCCTGCAGGTGTAAACATTGTAATGGAAATCAAGTAATTTCCAAAAGAGATTACATGTAATCTCGTACACAGTGATAACACGCAGGTCATGTTGAGTGCATATGCGCTTAACCAATAACCTAAATTAGGAGGAAATGAAAATGCAGAAAGGTATCATCGGAAAGAAAATCGGTATGACACAGATTTTCGATGAAGCAGGAAAGGTAATTCCTGTAACTGTTGTTGAAGCAGGTCCTTGTGTTGTCGTACAGAAGAAAACAACTGAAAACGACGGATATGAAGCTGTTCAGCTTGGTTTCGGCGACATCAGAGCAAAGAGAGTAAACAAGCCTCTCCAGGGTCACTTCAAAAAGGCTGACGTAGCTTTCAAGAGAACCTTGAAGGAATTCAGACTTGACGATATTTCAGGTTTGAACGTTGGCGATATCGTAAAGGCTGATACTTTTGCTGAAGGCGACATCGTTGATGTTTGCGGAACAAGCAAGGGTAAAGGTTTTGCCGGAACAATTAAACGTCATAACAATTCAAGACTTAAGGAAACTCATGGTACAGGTCCTGTACACAGACATGCAGGTTCAATGGGCGCTTGCTCATCACCTTCAAGAATCTATAAGGGCAAAGGAATGCCTGGACATATGGGTGCTGAAAAGGTAACAGTTCAGAATCTTGAAATTGTTAAGATTGACGCAGAAAATAATCTTATTGCAATCAAGGGTGCAATTCCGGGACCTAAGAACGGAACTGTAACAATTGTTGACTGCATTAAGAAGGCTTAGTGGAAGGAGGATATAATATGTCACAGATTTCAGTATTTGATATGACAGGCAAAAAAGTAGCCGACACTGAGCTTAACGACTCTGTTTTTGGTATCACGCCAAATAAGGGTATTATGCACGCAATGGTTGTAAACTATCTCGCAAATCAGAGACAGGGCACACAGTCAACACTTACAAGAACTGAAGTGAGCGGCGGCGGAAGAAAGCCTTGGAGACAGAAGGGAACCGGTCACGCGAGACAGGGTTCTATCAGAGCTCCTCAGTGGGTGCACGGTGGTGTTGCACTTGGTCCTAAGCCGAGAGATTACAGCTATTCACTGAATAAAAAGGAAAAGAGACTTGGAATGAAGTCAGCTCTTTCAACAAAGGTTATTGATGAAAATCTTATAGTTGTTGATGCTATTAAGACTGAAGAATTCAAGACAAAGACAATTGTTGAAATGCTTAAGGCTCTTAACGTTGAGGGCAAGGCTCTTATCGTTACTGCTGAGGCAGATACAAAGATTGTTAAGAGTGCAGGAAACATTCCGGGAATCAAAACAGCTACAGTAAACACATTGAACGTTTATGATATTCTGAATTACGACAAATTTATTGTTGCTTCAGACGCTGTAACAAAGATTGAGGAGGTTTATGCATAATGACTAAGACTGCTCAAGATATTGTGATCAAGCCGATCATTACTGAAGATTCAATGGAAAGACTTCAGTCAGGCAAATATACTTTTGAGGTTGCTAAGGACGCAAACAAAGTTGAAATAGCTAAGGCTGTTGAAGAATTGTTTGAGGTTAAGGTTGCTAAGGTTAACACAATCAGTGTTAAAGGCAAGCAGAAGAGAATGGGAAGATCTGTTGGATACAGACCTGACCGTAAAAAAGCAATCGTTACTCTTGAGGGAGATAAGACAATCGAGTTCTTCGACGGAATGTATTAATCTGCTGATGAATTAACCCTCTAAAAGAGGCGCATAAAAAATGCGTATGCTTCGGACAAGGCGATATTACCGATGCAGTGTCCGGAAAGTTTCTGCGAGGCGGCGAGGACCGCTGCGGTAAAACCGCATAAACGCTTATTTGAGTAAGCACACCGCAGAATGTAAGTATGGAGACGTTCTTGGAGAAGATGTAAGTAACGTTGGATCTTTGGCGCCTTCGCAAAACCTAAATTAAGGAGTGAATTCAAATGGCAATAAAGAGCTATAAGCCTACGACTCCGGGTAGACGTGGCATGACTGTTACGGATTATTCAGAGCTTTCAAAGGTAGCTCCATGCAAAAGTCTGCTTGAGCCTATTAAGAAGAATTCAGGCAGAAACAGCTACGGTAGAATCACTGTTCGTCACAGAGGCGGCGGAGTAAGAAGAAAATACCGTGTAATTGATTTTAAGAGAAACAAACTTGACATGAACGCAACAGTTCTTACAATTGAGTATGATCCGAACCGTTCAGCATTTATTGCACTTGTTGAGTATGAAGACGGCGAGAAAAGATATATCATCGCACCTCACGGTCTTTCAGTAGGCGATGTAATCAGAGCAGGCGCAGACGCTGATATTAAGCCCGGTAACGCACTTGCACTTCTGAACATCCCGGTAGGTACATTTATTCATAACATTGAGCTTTATCCCGGAAAGGGCGCACAGCTTGTAAGATCAGCCGGAAATATGGCACAGCTTATGGGTAAAGAAGATAACTACGCATTGGTAAGACTTCCGTCAGGCGAAATGAGAAAAGTTCCAATCAACTGCATGGCTACAATCGGTCAGGTTGGAAATATCGATCATGAAAACGTAAATATCGGTAAAGCCGGAAGAAAGCGTCACATGGGTTGGAGACCTACAGTTCGTGGTTCAGTAATGAACCCTTGCGATCACCCACACGGTGGTGGTGAAGGTAAGTCACCGGTCGGACGTCCAAGTCCTGTAACTCCTTGGGGTAAACCAACAATGGGCTACAAGACACGTGCTAAGCATCATCGCTCCGATAAGTTTATCGTAAAACGCAGAAACGGTAAGTAATGCTGAAAGGAGGCAGATGATTAATGGGCAGAAGTGTTAAGAAGGGCCCTTACGTACAAGAGGCTCTCTATAAAAGAGTTATTGCAATGAACGAAGCAGGAGAAAAGAAGGTGCTCAAGACATGGAGCAGAGCTTCAACAATTTTCCCTGATTTCGTTGGTCATACATTCGCTGTTCACGATGGCCGCAAGCACGTTCCTGTTTATGTAACTGAAGATATGGTAGGACATAAGCTGGGTGAATTTGCACCAACAAGAACTTATAAGGGTCATGCAGGTTCAAAGACCTCTAATAATGGTAAGTAGCGGAAAGGAGGAGTTCAGATGGAAGCAAAAGCAATTTTGAGAAATGCTCGTATAGCTCCTCGAAAGGTTCAGATCGTTCTGGATCTTATAAGAGGAAAAGATTATGAAGTTGCAATGGCAACTGTAAAGCACACACCAAAGGCTGCTTGTGAATACTTGGAGAAGCTTCTGAAGTCCGCCGCTGCAAACGCAGAAAACAATCACAACATGGATAAGAATAATCTTTATGTTGCAGAATGTTACGTTTGCCCGGGTCCTATCATGAAGAGAATTATGCCAAGAGCACAGGGCAGAGCCTACAGAATCCTTAAGAGAACATCACACGTTACTGTTGTTCTTAAGGAAAAGGAATAAGCTGAAAGAGGAGGTAAACTATGGGCCAGAAGGTTAATCCACACGGACTGAGAGTCGGTGTGATAAAAGATTGGGATTCCCGTTGGTTTGCAGATAAGAGCACTTTCGGTGAAACACTGGTTGAGGATTATGAAGTTCGTAATTATATTATGAAAGCGCTTAATACAAGATCTAAGAATCCTGAGAACAAATCAGTATATGCCGGTGTTCCAAAAGTAGAGATTGAAAGATTCGCAGATAACGACGGCGGTCAGAAGGTTAAGATTCACATTCATTGTGCAAAGCCCGGTATCGTAATCGGAAGAGGCGGAGCTGAAATTGAAAAACTTCGTGCAAACATCGAGAAGAAGATTGGCAAGAAGGTTGCTATCAATATAGTTGAAGTAAAACAGCCTGATCTGAGCGCACAGCTTGTTGCTGAAAAAATTGCTCACGATCTCGAGGACAGAGTTTCATTCAGACGTGCAATGAAACAGTCAATCGGAAGAGCTATGAAGCTCGGCGCTAAGGGTATCAAAACAAGAGTTTCAGGTCGTCTTGGCGGTGCTGAAATCGCAAGAGCTGAAAGCTATCATGAGGGAACGATTCCTCTGCAGACAATCAGAGCAGATATTGACTATGGTACTGCTGAAGCACATACAACTTACGGCCGTCTCGGCGTAAAGGTATGGATTTATAGAGGCGAAGTTCTTAAGGGCGAAGCTGCTGTATCTGACAATAAGGACAGATCAGACAGAAGACGTCAGAGAAGAAACGACGACAGAAGAAACGGTCGCCGTGACTTTAACAAGGCAAAAAGAGAAGGAGGTAACAAATAATGCTGCTTCCAAAGAGAGTTAAATACAGAAGAGTTCATCGTGGTCGTTTGACAGGAAAGGCTACAAGAGGAAATAAGGTTTCACATGGTGAGTTTGGTCTTCAGGCACTTCAGCCGGCATGGATCACATCAAACCAGATCGAAGCTGCCCGTATCGCTATGACAAGATATATTAAGCGTGGCGGTCAGGTTTGGATCAAGATTTTCCCTGATAAGCCTGTAACTGAAAAGCCTGCTGAAACTCGAATGGGTTCAGGTAAAGGTTCTCCTGAATATTGGGTAGCTGTTGTTAAGCCGGGCCGTGTAATGTTTGAAATTGCAGGCGTAAGTGAAGAAACAGCAAGAGAAGCTATGCGTCTTGCTATGCACAAGCTTCCAATCAAGTGTAAGTTCGTTAAGAGAGAAACTCAAGAAATGGGTGGTGAGCAATAATGAAAGCAAATGAAATCAAGGAATTGACTGCTGCTGAGCTTGAAGAAAAGTTGGCAGAACTTAAGCAGGAGCTTTTTAACCTTCGTTTTCAGCATGCTGTAAATCAGTTGGAAAATCCAATGAGAATGAAAGCTGTAAAGAGGGATATTGCTCGTGTAAAGACATTCATTCGTAAGCAAGAGTCCGAAACCTTGTAATTGTGAAAGGAGGATTTGACTGTGAGCGAAAGAAATCTAAGAAAAACAAGAGTGGGTAAGGTTGTTTCAAATAAAATGGATAAGACAATCGTTGTTGCAATCGAAGATAATGTTCAGCATCCGCTCTATAAGAAAATTATTAAGAGAACAGTTAAACTTAAAGCGCACGATGAAAATAACGAATGCAACATCGGCGATAAGGTTGAAGTAATGGAAACCCGTCCGCTCTCAAAGGATAAGAGATGGCGTTTGGTTAACGTTCTTGAAAAAGCTAAGTAATTTTAATAATTAAGGTTAGACGGCAGATAAAAGCTGCCGGCAGCCTTTGAGTTTTGAAAGGAGGAACGCACTGTGATACAAATGCAGAGTTACCTGAAAGTTGCTGATAACTCAGGAGCAAAAGAGCTTATGTGCATCAGAGTTTTGGGTGGTACACGCAGAAGGTATGCAAACATCGGAGACGTAGTGGTAGCTTCAGTCAAGAAAGCAACACCAGGCGGCGTTGTTAAAAAAGGCGATGTTGTAAAAGCAGTAATCGTTCGTTCAGCTAAGGGTCTTCGTCGTGCAGACGGAACTTATATCCGTTTTGACGAAAACGCAGCTGTAATTATTAAAGAAGATAAAAACCCAAGGGGTACACGTATTTTTGGACCAGTTGCTAAAGAGCTTCGTGAAAAGGATTATTTGAAGATTCTTTCACTTGCTCCGGAAGTACTTTAATTAGGAGGTGTCGTTAATATGAGTAAGGTACATGTAAAAACAGGCGACACTGTTGTTGTCCTTTCAGGTAAGGATAAGGGCAAAAAGGGAAAGGTACTTGAGGTATCCCCTAAGGAAGGCAAAGTAATCGTAGAGGGACTTAATATTGCTACAAAGCATGTTAAGCCAAGAAGCGCACAGCAGCAGGGCGGAATTGTTGAAGCCGAGGCAGCAATGTATGCTTCAAAGGTTCAGGCAGTTTGTCCTAAGTGCGGCAAGCCTACAAGAGTAGGACATAAGTTCCTTGAAGACGGCACAAAGGTCAGAGTTTGCAAGAACGCTGACTGCGGCGAAGAATTTTAATCGGGAGGAGAAATTACGATGGCTAGATTAAAAGAATATTATGTTAGCACCGTAGCTCCTGCTATGATGAAGAAATTCGAGTATGCTAACGTTATGCAGATTCCGAAGCTTGATAAGGTTGTAATCAACGTAGGCTGCGGAGCTGATAAGGATAACAAAAAGGTTATCGACGCTATTATGACCGATCTTGCAGCAATCACAGGTCAGAAGCCTATTGTTTGTAAGGCAAAGAAATCTGTAGCTAACTTTAAGCTCAGAGACGGTCAGGTTATCGGTGTAAAGGTTACACTGAGAGCAGAGAGAATGTATGAATTTGTTGACAGACTTTTCAATGTAGCATTCCCTCGTGTAAGAGACTTCAGAGGTATTAATCCTAACTCATTTGACGGAAGAGGAAATTACTCAACCGGTATAAAAGAGCAGCTTATCTTCCCTGAAATCGAATACGATAAGATTGACAAGGTTCGTGGTATGGATATAAACTTTATCACTACTGCAAACACTGACGAAGAGGCTAAGGAGCTGCTTTCACAGTTAGGTGCTCCATTCGCTGATAAGTAAGATTAAGAGGAGGAAATGAAATGGCTAAGAAGGCTATGATAAACAAACAACAGGCAAAGCCTAAGTATTCCACTCGTGCTTACAACAGATGTAAAATCTGTGGAAGACCACATGCTTATCTGAGAAAGTTCGGCATCTGCCGTATCTGCTTCAGAGAATTGGCTCATGATGGTCAGATCCCGGGAGTTAAGAAGGCTAGTTGGTAAAAGGAGGTTAACAAGCATGCAAATTACTGATACAATAGCAGATTTATTGACCAGAATTCGTAATGCAAGTTCTGCAAAGCACGCAACAGTTGACGTTCCTGCATCTAATATGAAAAAGTCAATTACACAGATTCTTGTTGACGAGGGTTATGTTAAAGACTTTAAGATCATTGAGGACGGAAAGCAGGGTATCATTAGAATTACTCTTAAATATGACGAGAACAGAAATTCTGTAATTTCAGGTCTCAGAAGAGTTTCAAAGCCAGGCTTGAGAATTTATTCAAGCTGTGAAGATATGCCTAAGGTAATGAAGGGATTGGGAATAGCAATCGTTTCAACATCTAAGGGTGTTATCACAGACAAGAAAGCTCGTGAGCTGAATGTCGGCGGAGAAGTTCTTGCATTTATTTGGTAAGGAGGACTAATACATGTCGAGAATCGGAAACAAGCCTATTAGTGTTCCTGCCGGCGTAGAGGTTTCTATCGCAGATGGTAACGTCGTTACTGTAAAAGGACCTAAGGGTACACTTACAAAATCCTTTAACAAGGATATGATAATTAAGTCAGAGGGTGCAGAAGTAAAGGTTGAGCGTCCTTCAGAGGATAAGCTTCACAAGTCACTTCACGGTCTGACAAGAACACTCATCGCAAATATGATCGAGGGTGTAACAAACGGTTTTTCAAAGAATCTTGAAATCGTTGGTGTTGGTTACAGAGCAGCAAAACAGGGAAACAACCTTGTTATGAACCTTGGTTTTTCACATCAGGTAATCATTCCTGAAATTGATGGAATCAAGATTGATGTTCCACAGCCAAACCAGATCGTGGTTTCAGGTATTGATAAGCAGGCAGTAGGTCAGTTCGCTTGTGAAATCCGTGAAAAGCGTCCACCGGAGCCTTACAAGGGTAAGGGTATTCGTTATGAAGGTGAATATGTCATCCATAAGGAAGGTAAAGCCGGCAAGGGTGGCAAGAAGTAATTAAAAGGAGAGAATTACTATGGTGAAAAAGCTTGACAGAGCGAAGGCAAGAGCAAAGAGACACATGAGAGTACGCAACAAGATTTCCGGTACTGCTGAGTGTCCTCGCCTTAATGTATTCCGCTCCTCAAAGCATATATATGCACAGATCATTGACGATGTAAAGGGCGTTACACTTTGTTCAGCTTCTTCAATGTCAAAGGACTTTGAAGGCAACGGCGGAAATAAAGAAGGCGCTCGTAAAGTCGGCGAAATGATTGCTAAAGCGGCTGCTGATAAGGGTATCGAAAATGTTGTATTTGACAGAGGCGGTTATCTCTATCACGGACGTGTACAAGAATTAGCAGACGGAGCCCGTGAAGGCGGACTCAAGTTCTAATAAAAGGAGGGTATACTTTGGCTTTAATAGATGCTTCAACATTGGAACTTAGTGAAAAGGTAGTTGCTATTAACAGGGTATCAAAAACTGTTAAGGGCGGACGTATCATGAAGTTCTCAGCACTTATTGTTGTAGGCGACGGAAACGGAATCGTTGGTTTCGGTTTAGGTAAATCCAGCGAAGTTCCTGACGCTATCCGTAAGGGTATTGAGGACGCAAAGAAAAACCTTGTAAAGGTTTCACTTAAGGGAACAACAATACCACATGAAATCGTTGGTAAGTTCGGTGCAGGCGAGGTTCTTATGAAACCGGCTGCAAAAGGTACCGGAGTTATCGCAGGTGGTCCGGTAAGATCAGTAGTAGAAATTGCAGGAATCAAGGATATCAGAACAAAGTCACTGCGTTCAAACAATCCTTGTAATGTAGTAAGAGCTACAATCAACGGACTTGCTTCACTTAAATCAGCTGAAGAAGTTGCTGAAAAGAGAGGCAAAACTGTAAAAGAAATTTTAGGCTAAGGAGGAGATTGCAATGGCAAACTTGAAAATCGAGTTGGTTAGAAGCCTTAACTCTAAGAGCAAGAAACAGATTGCAACTGCAGAATCTCTTGGTCTTAGAAAAATCGGTGCTGTAACCATACAGCCTGATAATGAACAAACACAGGGAAAAATAAAAGTAATATCCCACCTTATAAAAGTAACCGAAGCGTAAAGCAAGGAGGTGCTAAAACATGAAATTGCACGAATTATCACCAAATCCGGGCTCAACAAAGGAAGTTAAACGTAAGGGTCGTGGACACGGTTCAGGTAACGGAAAGACAGCCGGAAAAGGTCATAAGGGTCAGAATGCACGTTCAGGCGGCGGAGTAAGACCGGGTTTTGAGGGCGGTCAGACAACACTCGCAAGACGTATTCCTAAGCGTGGATTCAATAATATTTTTGCAACTGAATATGCTGTAGTCAATGTTTCGGATCTTGACAGATTTGTTGACGGTACAGTTGTTGACACAGAGCTTTTGATTGCGTCCGGTCTTATTAAGAAAGAGCTTGACGGCGTTAAAGTTCTCGGAAACGGTGAGCTTACAAAGAACCTCACTGTAAAGGCTACAGCTTTTTCTGCAGCTGCTAAGGAAAAGATTGAAAAGGCAGGCGGAAAGGCTGAGGTGATGTAACTGTGATAGAAACATTTCGTAATGCTTGGAAGGTTCCGGAGTTAAAAAAGAAGTTACTATTTACATTTTTCATCATCATTATTTATCGAATCGGCGGAGCAATTCCTGTTCCGTATCTTGATGCAGCAGCATTGAGTACCTGGTTCGAAGGCAGCCAGTCTTCAGGTGACTTTTTCAGTTATCTGAACGTATTATCAGGAGGTAACTTCTCAAAGGCTACTCTCCTGGCGCTGTCAGTTTCACCATATATCAATGCACAGATTATTATTCAGCTTCTGACATATGCCCTTCCTCCGCTTGAAAAGCTTTCAAAGGAAGGCCCTGAAGGAAGAAAGAAGATCAACAGGATTACAAAATATACTGCTTTGGGTATCGCATTATTCCAGGCATGGGCTTATTATATTACCCTTGACAGATCTGCGGGCGCTTTGATGTATACAACAGGCTGGCAGAAATGGTTTGCTGAGATAGTAATTATCGCTTGCTTTACAGCTGGTGCTTCACTTACGATTTGGTTGGGAGATCAGATCAGCGAAAAGGGAATAGGAAACGGTATTTCAATGCTGTTGTTCGCAGGTATCATAGCAAGAGGTCCTTCAGGTGTTTATTCACTGATATCTCTTATGAAAACAGGCGAAGCAAAATATATGATCCTTGTTCCGATTATTATAGTAGTGTTCGTTTTGATGATTGCTTTTATCATCTTCATGAACAATGCTGAGAGAAGAGTTCCGATACAGTATGCAAAACGTGTTGTTGGAAGAAAACAGTATGGCGGACAGAATACATTTATTCCGATCAAAATTGCAATGAGCGGCGTTTTGCCTATCATCTTCGCAATGTCATTTATGTCACTTCCTTCTACATTTAAGCTGTTTATTACACCTCGTGCAGACGGTACAGGCGTATATAACTTTATTCTCAGAATCTTTGAATATACTCATCCATTCTATGCATGTCTGTATTTCTTGCTGATTATTGCATTTAACTATTTCTATGTTTCAATGCAGTATAACCCTGTAGAGATTGCAAATAACCTCAGACAGAACAACGGAGGAATTCCTGGTATTAGACCGGGTAAACCTACATCTGATTACATCAAGAGAATTCTGTCAAAGATAACATTGGTCGGCGCTGTATTCCTCGGAATTATCGCTATCTTCCCAATTATCTTCGGTGCAATCACTAAGATTAATATTGCAATGGGCGGTACTTCAATTCTTATCGTTGTAAGCGTTGCTCTTGAAACAGTTCGTACTATGGAATCTCAGATGATGATGCGTCACCATAAGGGCTTCCTTGAATAAAAATTCGTTTCGTATGAAAATTGAAAAGGAGTTAAAGCTATGAATCTGATTCTTTTAGGCGCACCCGGCGCAGGAAAGGGTACACAGGCTGAAGTTATCAGCAAAGAACTTAATATTCCTACTATCTCAACAGGTAATATGCTTAGAGCCGCTGTTAAAGCCGGAACTGAGTATGGAATGAAAGCTAAGGCTGCTATGGATGCAGGAGATCTTGTATCTGACGACATTGTTATTGGAATTTTAAAGGACAGAATCAATGAGCCTGACGCTCAGAACGGATTTATCCTTGACGGTTTTCCAAGAACAGTTCCTCAGGCAGAAGCTCTTGATGCAATGGGCGTTAAGATTGATAAGGTCGTAGAAATTTTTGTTCCTGATGAAACAATCAAACAGAGAGTAAGCGGCAGAAGAGTTTGTCTCGACTGCGGAGCTACTTATCATGTTGATTTCAAACCAAGCAAAACAGAAGGTGTTTGCGATGTCTGCGGCAAGGAGCTTGTTATCCGTAAGGACGATCAGCCTGAAACCGTAATCAGCAGACTTAAAACATATCATGAGCAGACAGCTCCTCTTAAGGGATACTATGAAGCACAGGGTAAGCTTGTAACTGTTGAAGGTCAGGAAGAACTTGCTGATACTTCGAGATTAACACTTGCCGCTGTTAAAGGCTAATTGAAAGAAATTTCAAGGTATTTGCTTATATGATATGTGTTAAATCCAATAAAGAAATTGAAAAAATGCGTAAGGCAGGACAAATTACTGCCGGTGCATTGATTGCTGCCGGCGAGGCTATTAAACCCGGTATGACTACTAAAGAGCTTGATACCATTGTTCGTAAATATATTACTTCTCACGGAGCAAAACCAAGTTTTTTGGGATACGGCGGATTCCCCGGATCAGCTTGTATCTCAGTAAACGATGAGGTAATTCACGGAATTCCCGGTTCACGTAAATTTGTGGAGGGGGATATCGTTTCAGTCGACGTGGGAGCATATATTGACGGATATCATGGCGATTCATGTAAAACCTTTGCTGTCGGTGAAATTTCAGATGAAGCAAAGGCATTGATGAAATCAACCGAGGAAAGCCTATATCT
Organism: Ruminococcus sp.; assembly: GCA_019420505.1. Lineage (GTDB taxonomy): Bacteria > Bacillota > Clostridia > Oscillospirales > Ruminococcaceae > FB2012. The sequence continues at coordinate 22,916 of JAHZHC010000020.1, read as the reverse complement.
TGCTATAGATATGGTGAAGCCGGGAATAAGACTCGGCGACATCGGAGCAGCAATTCAAAAATATAATGAGGACAACGGTTATTCTGTTGTCAGAGAATTTGTCGGTCATGGCGTAGGCAGAAACCTGCATGAGGATCCTGAGGTTCCGAATTTCGGGAAAGCAGGTCATGGTCCAAGATTAGTAGCCGGAATGGTTATTGCAATTGAACCAATGATCAATGAGGGTACTGCTGCGGTAAAGGTTATGCCCGATGAATGGACCGTAAAGACAGTGGACGGAAAGCTGTCTGCTCATTTTGAGCATACAATAGCTGTTACTCCCGACGGCGCAGTCATTCTGACACAGCCTTAGGGAAGGGGCAGCATTGTGAATATAGTACCAGGCTCAATAGTAAAAGCGCTTGCAGGCCGTGAAAAAGATTCCTTTTACGTTGCTGTGGGAGTTTGCGGCGGCTTTGTTGAAATTGCTGACGGTAAAGAGCGAAGACTTGAAAAACCAAAGCGAAAGAATATAAAGCACATTTCACCTGTTAATGCAGTAATTGATACTAATGAGCTGACAAACAAAAAACTTAGAAAGCTGATTAGTGAGTTTAAAACCCAAAACGAAAATTCAGCTGACCGTCAGCCTTAAGACGGGGAGGTATTTTTAAATGTCAAAAGAAGATGTAATCGAACTTGAAGGTACAGTTGTTGAGGCTCTTCCAAATGCAACATTTCAGGTAGAGCTTTCAAACGGTCATAAGATACTTGCTCATGTTTCAGGCAAGCTTCGTATGAATTACATTCGAATCGTGCCCGGAGATAAGGTAACGGTCGAGATGTCACCTTATGACTTGACAAAAGGAAGAATCACTTGGAGATCAAAGTAATCTGTACTTTGCTTCAAAAGTAAGAAGAATGAAAATTCTTGTTGTTATATTAAAGGAGGTATTTCAATGAAAGTAAGACCTTCAGTGAAGCCAATCTGCGAAAAATGCAAGGTAATCAAAAGAAAAGGCAAGGTTATGGTAATCTGCCAGAATCCTAAGCATAAACAACGTCAGGGCTAACAAACCAATAATGGAGGTGCAGCTAAATAATGGCTCGTATTGCTGGAATCGACCTTCCAAGAGATAAGAGAATCGAAATCGGTTTGACTTATATCTATGGTATCGGTCAGAAAACTGCTACAAAAATTCTTGAAGAAACAGGAGTTAATCCTGATGTAAGAGTAAAGGATATGTCAGAAGACGATGTAGCAAAATTGCGTGATTATATTGATAAAAACCTAACAGTTGAGGGTGACCTTAGAAGAAATGTTGCTCTTAACATAAAAAGACTTGTTGAAATCGGTTGCTACAGAGGTGTGCGTCATCGTAAGGGTCTTCCTGTAAGAGGACAGAGAACAAAGACAAACGCAAGAACTCGTAAGGGTCCTGTTAAGACAATCGCTAATAAGAAGAAGTAAGGAGGGTGTGAACAAATGGCTCAGCCAAAGAGAAAGACAACGGTTCGTCGCCGTCGTGAAAGAAAAAATATTGAACAGGGACAGGTTCATATCCAGTCTACTTTTAATAACACAATCGTTACCATCACAGATATGCAGGGTAATGCTATTTCATGGGCTTCTGCTGGCGGATTAGGTTTTAGAGGCTCAAAGAAATCAACTCCTTTTGCTGCTCAGACAGCTGCTGAAACAGCTGCAAAGGCTGCTAAGGAGCATGGACTTAAGACAGTAGAAGTTTTTGTAAAGGGTCCTGGTGCAGGAAGAGAAGCTGCAATCAGAGCTTTGCAGTCTGAGGATTTAGAAGTAAGACTTATTAAAGACGTTACTCCAATCCCTCATAACGGATGCCGTCCTCCTAAGAGAAGACGTGTATAATCAGACAATTTGAGTTTCAAGTTTACTCAAAGTCGGATAAAAGTAAGACTTTAAGATCCGATATAACATTAAAAACGGAGGTAAATTACAATGGCAGTAAGCAGAGAACCAATCCTTAAAAGATGTAAATCATTAGGCATCAGCCCAATGGTTATGGGTATTGCTAAGGAGACAAAGCGTGATCCTAACGCTAACAAAAGAAAGAAAGTTTCTGAATATGGACTTCAGTTGAAGGAAAAGCAGAAATTAAAATTTATCTATGGCGTTTTAGAAAAGCAGTTCTATCACTATTTTGAAATTGCTCAGAAAATGGAAGGCCAGGCCGGTGAAAATCTTATCACATGTCTTGAATCAAGACTTGATAATGTAGTTTTCAGAATGGGTCTTTCAATGACAAGACGTGAGGCACGTCAGCTTGTCGTTCACGGACATTTTAATGTAAACGGCAAGAGAGTTGATATTCCTTCATACAGAATTAAAGTCGGTGATGTTATTTCTCTTAGAGAAAACAGCAAAAAGAGCGAAAAGTTCAAGCAGATTATTGAAACAACTGCAGGCAGAGTAACTCCTACATGGCTTGATGTAAATAAGAATGAGCAGTCGGCAAAGGTTATCCGTATGCCCGTTAAGGAAGATCTGGATTACGAAATTGAAGAACATCTCATTGTTGAGTTGTATTCTAAGTAATTTGTATTGCGGATTATTTTCTGCATTCGGGTTATCTGGAATTTATAAAACCATTTATTCGTGTAAAACTGATTGAGTTTTAAAACAGGAGGGTTTTAAATGCTAGAAAAAATAGAAAAGCCTGAGATTGAAACGGCCGAACTTAAAAATAACGGTACTTACGGAAAGTTTATTCTTGAACCGTTAGAGCGAGGCTATGGTACTACTCTTGGAAACAGTCTGAGAAGAGTACTGCTCTCCTCTTTGCCGGGTGTTGCGGTAACATCTGTAAAAATTGATGGAATTCATCATGAGCTTTCAACTATTCCCGGGGTTAAGGAAGACGTAACAGAAATAATACTTAACCTGAAAGGACTTAATGCAAAGCTTTACGGTGAAGGTCCTAAAACTGTATATATTGAAGCTGAAGGCGAGTGTGTCGTAACTGCCGGAGATATCAAAACAGACTCTGAAGTTGATATTCTTGTTCCGGATATGCATATTGCAACATTGAGCGAGGGTGCAAAGCTTTATATGGAAATTGTTCTTGACATTGGAAGAGGATATGTTTCCGCTGAAAAGAATAAAGCTCTCATGACTAATGCTCCTATTGGTGTAATAGCTGTGGACAGCATATATACTCCGGTTCTCAAGGTAAACTATACAGTTGACAATACTCGTGTAGGACAGATTACCGACTATGATAAGCTTACACTTGAACTGTGGACAGATGGAACTATCTCAGCCAAGGAAGCAGTATCATTGGCAGCCAAACTCCTCAACGAGCATCTGAATCTCTTTATTGATTTGTCTGAAGATACAAATGTAGTTGAGATTATGGTGGAAAAGGATGATAAGGGTAAAGAAAAGATCCTTGAGATGACCATTGAGGAACTTGACTTATCTGTACGTTCATTTAACTGTCTGAAGCGTGCAGGAATTAACACAGTAAACGATTTGATTGAAAAATCAGCAGAAGAAATGATGAAGGTAAGAAACCTTGGAAAGAAATCATTTGATGAGGTTAAGGAAAAGCTGCATTCATTAGGCTATGACCTCAGTTCTGAAGAAGATAATTAAGTAAGGAGTGAATATCTATGCCAGGCACAAGAAAGCTGGGAAGAGCAACTGACCATAGAAAAGCAATGCTCAGAGCTATGGTAACATATCTTCTCGAAAACGGTAAGATTGAAACAACTGTAACAAGAGCTAAAGAGGTTAGTGCTATGACCGAAAAGATGATTACTTTAGGTAAAGCAGGCGACCTGCATTCAAAGCGTCAGGCACTTTCATATATCACAAAGGAAAGTGTAGCAAAGAAGCTGTTTGATGAAATTGCACCATCATACAGCGGACGTAACGGCGGTTATACTAAGATTATTAAGATCGGGCCTCGCCGTGGCGACGCAGCTGAAATGGCTATTATTCAGTTGGTATAATTCTTTAAAAATTAATGGGCAAACCTAATTTGAGGTTTGCCCGTTTTTTATGAATAAACAGCTTTAATAATGAAAAAGCATTATGAATCAAAAAAGATGGTTATACCGATTTGGTATAACCATCTTTTGATATTTATTTAATTTTAATGGATTTAGTTGTATATGCTCCGTTATAAGTCTTGCCGCTTACGGTTCTGTAGGCTTTAACTGTAAAGTAATAAGTTTTGCCCTTTGTAAGTCCTGTTTTAGTGTAGCTTGAAGCAGTAGTTGTCTTTAAAGCAACCCAGCCTCCTTTAGCTGATGTCTTATAGTAAACCTTATATCCAGTAGCACCTGATACCTTGTTCCATTTTACTGTTGCTTTGCTGCTTCCGGCTGTCAGCGTGAAGTTTACAGTTGCGGGATTAGTCGATGTGGTTAGTTGAGGATATGAAGCGCTTGTCACTTCTTTACCGCTTATTGTTTTATATGCCTTTACTGCAAACTTATATGTTTTTCCCGAACTCAGTTTATTTGCGGTATAAGTATTGGCTGTTGTATTTGTTTTTGAAATTCTTACCCAGGTTTTCTTTACATCATCGTATTTATATATGATATAACCCTGTGCACCGCTTACCTTGTTCCATGTAAGCTTTACAGAATTTGCAGAGGTTGAAGCTGCTTTAAAGCCTGTTACAGTTGCAAGATTTGTGTAAGCAGTTAATTGAGGGTAAGTTGTACTAAGAAGTTCTTTTCCGTCTACTGTTTTATAAGCTCTTACTGCATATTTATAAGATGTGCCTGCTTTCAGGTTTTTATCAGTATATGTATTAGCAGTGATTTTTGCAATTCTTCCGTATTTCTTTGTGCTTGTATTATATCTGTAAATTACATAGCCGTCGGCTCCTGAAGCCTTGCTCCATGTAAGTTTAACTGAATTTGCTGAAGTGGAAGAAGCTTTCAGTCCTGAAACTGTTGCAGGGTTAGTTGTAGCTTTAACTGTGGGATAGCTTTTGCTTGCAATTTCTTTTCCGGCTGTTATATAAGCTTTAACAGCAAATTTATATGCCGTTCCTGCATTTAATTTATTGACGGTATATGTATTATCAGTAGTATTTGTTTTTGCATCCCGAACCCATGTTTTCTTTACATCATCGTATTTATATATAATGTATCCTTGTGCACCGCTTACCTTGTTCCATGTAAGTTTAACAGAATTTGCATAGGTCGAAGCCGCTTTAAAGCCTGTCACTGTTGCCGGCGCATCAGGGGCGGAAATAGTAAAAGTCTTTGTTACAGTTCCCTTATATTTATTGATACCGGTAATAATAACAGTAGCAGTTCCCGGATTTACGTTGTTTTTATAACTTACGGTGATTTCAGTTCCTACTTTCAAATCTCTGACAGCGGTAGAAGATCTTCTGAAACCAACGAAGGGAGTAATTTCCTTTCCGGTGTATGAAAAATTTGTTGCCGAAAGAGTAACAATTGGATTGGATTTTGAAATATCAGTTCGAAATTTAATGACAGCTTCACTGTTATCATCAAGATTAAAGCTGTCTTCAACGTCCATTGCATTTACACTGAATGTCGGAAGCTTAAATAATTTACCGACATGTTCACCTAACGGTGTTACTAACGCTGTTGCAGCCATTGATAATGAAAGCATACAAGCAATTAATTTTTTAGCCATAATTTCCTCCTTATTTCCTACATATCTTCAATACCGTTTTCTGTTATATAGTTCTTTCAGTTTCTACTCCGTCACATTCAAAGTGAACGGTTATTCCGTTAATTAAATCTTCAGGGATATCCATAAATTTACCTATCAAAAATACATTTCCGTCACCGGCGCTTACAGTTTTACCTGAAGCAATAAGGCTTCGGTATGCTTTTGTTATGTTGATTTTGTCTGAGTTGCTTTGTCCCGGAATGGTCAGATAAACGCTTGCTGAATCAGACTGACTTACATATTCCTCATCCACTACAAGAATAGTTCTGATACCATATGTACCGTCATTTAAATCCTTTAGCTGATATTTAACAATCATTTCAAGCTTGTCAACAAAGTTGTCCTTGTATTCCGCTCCGCATACCGAGCATTTGTGAAGTGTATATCCCTGCTCTTTGTATGTAGGCTTTATAACGTTTACAATACTGTAATCATGAGTAATTTGGAATGTAGTTGATGCGGTTCCTTTATATTTACCTATTCCGGTTACGGAAAGTGTAGCGGTACCGGGCTCTACATTATTTTCATAGCTTACAGTGTATTCTGTACCTTCACGCAAATCTCTTACAGCATTAACTGTTCTTCTGACGCTAACTGTTGGACGGATCTCTTCACCTGTATGCACAAAAGTTGTATCGGAAAGAGTAAGAATTGCTTTAGAAATATCTGTGCGGAATTTTATTACAGTTTCACTGTTGTCATCAAGATTAAAACTGTCCTCAATATTTATAGCTTCTGCTTTCCAATTGAACGCAGGTGCCATAGCATAAAGCAAAGTTCCTATACATGTTACTAATGCGAGGGAAAGAGATAAAAATTTCTTTTTACTATTCATAACTAACTCCTTTGTAATATATGAAACAAACTCATAATTTATTATAACATGTTTCAAACTTGATTGTCAATAATTTTAAGTAAGGTTTCCATTGTAGTTTTTACCTTTAAAAGATCTTCACGGCACAGATTCAGTTGATTGTTATTTAAATATGAAGCATTGAATTCCCTGCCTACCAAATAGTCGAGGCTGACGTCAAAATAATCCGCCATTTTAATAAGAGTGTCAATATCAGGTTCAACGTTGTGATTTTCATATTTATTTATACTTTGTTGTGATACCATTATTATATCTGCAAGATCACGCTGACTTATTCCACGTTCATTACGTAATTTTTTAAGGTTTTTTACCATAAAAAGCAATCCTCTCGTAATACTCATTAAGATGTATATTTACGTTATCCTCTAAGACTAAATTTTAATTCTTTAGGATTTCATTGAAAAATTTGTTCTTATGTTGAAATTCTTGTTGTCCTCTGCATATGAAGCAAGACTTAGGCCATGGTTTTAAGACTTTAACACCTTATATTTATATTACAACACATTACAGTTGTTGCTCAAACAATTTAATGTAGTTGTTGACAACATGAAGTGGTTGTGTTATACTATTATGTGTTAGGCAATGTTTTTATGCACTTTTAAAACTTAAATATAAATTTTCTGACTTTATACGACTTTTTTTGCCGTTAAGGAGGATTATTGGACAGTTGAAAACTTGAATATAAAAATAAAAAAGTGTTGAAAACTATGTTGAAACTGTTTAAAACTAAGGTTTTAAAGGTTAAAAAAATTCAGAAGTTTTCAAAGTTTTCAACATTAGTACGTTTTTTCTCTCATAATCTTATTATTTAATAAATTTAAAATTCGTCAATTATGCTATGTTGACAAAAATAAGTTAACGTAGTACAATATTTATGGTGTTTTGCGGAATAACGTTTTTTCGTTATATGATTGCAAAAGAAGGGAGTAAAGATTTATGGAAAATGTTTTGGAGGTTAAAGGTCTTTCAAAGCAGTATAAAAAAGGCGTATATGCGTCTCAAAATGTAACCTTTGATGTAAAAAAAGGTGAAATTTTTGCTTTGATCGGTCCGAACGGTGCCGGAAAAACAACAACAATTCGTATGATTTCAACGCTTCTTAAAGCTACCGAAGGCGATGCGGTTGTTATGGGCCACAGTATTCTTACCGAGCCCGGAAAAGTGCGTGAGAATATTACATATCTTCCTGACGAGGCCGGTGCATATAAAACTATGACAGGTAAAAAATATCTTCAGTTCATGGCAGGCATCTATGCAAAAGATTCTGCTGATGCTGATGAATATGTAAAGACGGCGTCAGAGATCTGCGGTTTAGGTGATAGACTTGACGATAAAATCGGCAGCTATTCAAGAGGTATGACAAGAAAGCTGCTTCTTGCGAGAGCAATTATGTCAAAGCCTGCATTAGCGATTCTTGACGAACCAACATCAGGACTTGATATTATAAATGCACTGGAAATAAGACGTATGATTAAGGAGCTTGCTTCACAGGGCATGAGCTTTTTGCTTTCCTCACATAATATGCTTGAGATTGAGTATGTGTCTGATCGTGTAGGAATAATTGCAAAGGGTCATTTGCTGGAAACTGGAACGCCGGCTGAACTCCTTGAAAAGCATAGTGCAGCAAATCTTGAAGAGGTATTTGAAAGGGCGGTGAAGAACAGTGAAATTCTTTAATCTTTTGAAAAAAGAACTGAAAGAAATGCTTACAATTCAAACAATTGCAACATTAGTTATTATTGTCGCTGTTCTTTCTCTGGCAGGAAATGCTTTGACAGGAGTTATAGAGGACGCTGTTGAAGAGGGTTCAAAAATTACTGTATGTGATGAGGATAAAACTGATTTTACAGCAGCTCTCATCAAGGGCCTTGAATCTGTTGGCGGCACTGAAAATGAGGTAGTGGAAATTAATCTTGAAAGTGACGATTATGCCGATGAATTCAAAAGACTTGATATAAGTAATGTAGTGGTTCTGCCTGAAGGTTTTACCGAACAGGTGAAAAAAGGTGAAATGGCAGAGATTGAATATGTTGGTTCAATGACATCAATGTCTACAATGTCAAACGTAGGATTTGATTCAGAATCTGTAACAGAAATAATAAAAAATGCAGTTAAAGCTCAGCTGTACTCAGAAAAAATTGCAGAAGGAAAAATGACTGAAGCTGAAGTGATACAGATGGACTCACCAATTTTGGTCGATGAAACTACTGTAGTGGCAGATAAGTCAGCAAAGGTTTCTTCGGCGATACTCTTTTCACTTTGTCAGATGCAGGGAATGTTTGTCCCGATTATAGTTTTCCTTTTGATTATGTATTCTTCACAAATGCTGCTTAATGCTGTCTCTACAGAAAAGATTGACAAAACACTTGAAACTCTGCTTTCTGCCCCGGTTTCGAGAATGTCTGTGCTTAGCGCAAAAATGCTTTCGGCAGCTATCGTTGCAGCAGTAATGGCAGTTGCATTTATGTTTGGTATGAATAATATGACCAACTCTTTTACAGCCGGTGCAGATACATCTCAGTTTAACGGAGTTTTAGAGGAATTGGGACTCTCTCTCTCTGTTGGGCAGTATCTGTTAGTTGGTTTGCAGATGTTTGCAAGCGTGTTGATCGGATTGTCATTGTCATTAGTTCTCGGAGCCTTGGCAAAGGATATCAAATCGGCACAGGCATTGGTGATGCCGATCCTGTTTACAGCTATGATACCATATATTCTGTCAATGATTATTGATATAAAAACATTATCTCCGGTGTTCAGATATATTGTCTATGCAATTCCTTTTACTCATACGTTTATGGCTTCTGAAAACGTAATGTTCGGAAACATGAGTTTATATTGGGGTGGATTTGCTTATCAGATTGTAATACTTGCAATTTCTATGACATTTGCAATTAAGGTATTTACCAGTGATAAGATATTTACAATGACTTTAAGCTTTGCTGAAAAAGGAAGAAAGAAAAAATACAAAAAGGCTTAAATATAACGGCAGGTAATTACCTGCCGTTTATTTTTATCATTTAATTTTTACTTAGCATATATTAAAAATGCAATAAAAAACACTATTCAGATCAAAAGACTGAACAGTGTTTATATGTTTATTGATTGTGACTTTCAGCAAGCTCAAATTTATATCCAACACCCCAAACAGTTTTAAGCGACCATTCAGGTGAAATGCCTTCAAGCTTTTCACGAAGTCTTTTAACATGTACATCAATTGTTCTTGAATCACCGTAATATTCAAATCCCCAGACCTCATCAAGAAGCTGATCTCTGGTAAATACACGGTTTGGATTAGATGCAAGATGGAACAAAAGCTCAAGCTCCTTTGGCGGCGTATCCAGAACAACACCGTTAACTCTGAGTTCATATCTTGTCATGTTAACTGAAAGCTTGTCATATTTGACTTCCTTAATTTCCACTTCACCCTTGACCTGACCGACACGGCGGTAAACTGCTTTTATTCTTGCAATAACTTCCTTCGTATCAAAAGGTTTGACAATATAGTCGTCAGCGCCAAGTTCAAGTCCAAGCACTTTATCAAATGTTTCCTGCTTTGCAGTAATCATAATTAACGGAACATTTGATTTTTTTCTGATTTCACGGCACACCTGCCAACCGTCCATTCCCGGTAGCATAATGTCAAGCAATATAATATCAGGTTTCAGAGCATTATATTTCACTACGGCTTCTTCACCGTCGTGTGCCAACATAACTCCGTAGCCTTCCTTTTCCAAATAAAGTCTCAGAAGTTCGCAAATATTTTTATCATCGTCAACAACCAAAACTCTTCCTAATGACATATTAATCTTCCTTCCTTAATGTCTGTTTAATCGTCATATAAACAGAAAAAGTGATTCTTATTTATAAAATCACAAAAAAATTTAATAAAACTTAATTATATTTGCATTTAATGTCTATATTATAACAAAATTTTAAATAATTTTGTACTATTTTATATGAACGAAATATGTATATAGTGTAAATTGAGAATTTTAGCTGTGAATATTTATATTATAATAAAATAATAGTAATAATAATTAAATAATATATATTTACTGAAATGGAAATTGTATCACAAAACAAAGGTATAATAATGTGTCTTATTTTACTAAATATTCACATTGCTTTTGTGCAAATATTGTGCATGTATACAATTTTTTTGAGAAATCAGTAAATACACTTGAATTTTCAGAAAAAGGTGTTAGAATAATATTAGCACTCAAGAAGCAAGAGTGCTAACAAGCAAAGCTTAAATGCTTTAACAATAAAAATAATAGCAGGGGAGGGAAACCCCTGAATATATTTAGAAAGAGAGGATTTATTATGACAATTAAACCATTACAGGACAGAGTTGTAGTAAAAATGACAGAAGCCGAGGAAACAACACAAAGCGGAATTATTCTTACAGGCTCAGCAAAAGAAAAACCGGAGGTTGCGGTAGTTCTGGAAGTCGGACCGGGAAAATCCGACGTAACTATGTCAGTAAACAAAGGTGATAAGGTTCTTATTTCAAAATATTCAGGCACTAATGTGAAGCTTGACGGAGAAGAATATATCATTGTTAAAATGGAAGATATTCTTGCAGTTGTAGAATAAAATAGTATAACATAAACATATTTTTGGAGGTAATAATAATGGCTAAGGATATTATTTACGGCGAAAAGGCAAGAAAGTCACTTCAGGCCGGTATTGATAAGCTGGCTGATACAGTTAAAATCACAATGGGACCAAAGGGCAGAAATGTTGTTCTTGATAAGAAATTCGGTTCTCCTTTGATTACAAATGACGGAGTTACAATTGCTAAGGAAATTGAACTTGAGGACGCATTTGAAAACATGGGAGCACAGCTTGTTAAAGAAGTGGCTACAAAGACAAATGATGCAGCAGGAGATGGTACAACAACAGCTACATTGCTTGCTCAGGCACTTGTTCGTGAGGGCATGAAGAACATTGCTGCAGGCGCTAATCCAATGGTTGTTAAAAAGGGTATGGCAAAGGCTGTTGATACCGCAGTAGAAACAATCGTTGCTAATTCTAAAACCGTTGCAGGTTCTGATGATATCGCAAGAGTAGCAACAGTTTCTTCCGGTGACGAATCAGTGGGAGATCTTATTGCCGAGGCAATGGAAAAGGTATCAGCTGACGGAGTTATCACTATTGAGGAATCAAAAACTGCTGAAACATACAGCGAAGTTGTAGAAGGTATGCAGTTTGACAGAGGCTACATTGCACCTTACATGGTAACAGATACAGAGAAGATGGAAGCTGTTATTGATGATGCTTTAATTCTTATTACTGATAAGAAGATTTCTAACATTCAGGAAGTTCTCCCGTTGCTGGAGCAGATAGTTCAGGCAGGTAAAAAGCTTGTTATAATTGCTGAAGATGTAGAGGGCGAGGCTCTTTCAACTCTTATTGTAAATAAACTCAGAGGAACATTTACATGCGTTGCAGTCAAGGCTCCGGGATTTGGCGACAGAAGAAAAGAAATGCTTCAGGATATTGCAATTCTTACAGGCGGTCAGGTTATTTCCGAAGAGCTTGGACTTGAGCTTAAAGAAACAACTCTTGATCAGTTGGGAAGAGCAAGACAGGTTGTTGTTCAAAAAGAAAATACGATTATTGTTGACGGTGCAGGTTCATCTGACGAAATCAAGGCAAGAGTTGGTCAGATCAAAGCTCAGATCGAAACTACTACATCTGACTTTGACAGAGAAAAGCTTCAGGAGAGACTTGCTAAGCTTTCAGGCGGTGTAGCTGTAATTAAGGTCGGCGCTGCTACAGAAGTTGAAATGAAAGAAAAGAAGCTTAGAATGGAAGATGCTCTTGCTGCAACAAAGGCAGCCGTTGAAGAGGGTATCGTTGCAGGAGGCGGAACAGCATTGGTAAACGCAATTCCTGCAGTTAAAAAGCTTTGCGACAAGCTTGACGGAGATGAAAAGACAGGAGCTAAGATCGTCCTTAGAGCACTCGAAGAGCCGGTACGTCAGATTGCACTTAATGCAGGTCTTGAGGGAAGCGTAATTATTGATAAAATCGTTCGTTCAAGAAAGGTTGGCTATGGTTTCGACGCATACAAGGAAGAGTATGTTGATATGATTCCTGCCGGAATTGTTGATCCGACAAAGGTTACACGTTCAGCACTTCAGAATGCAGCATCAGTTGCAGCAATGGTTCTCACAACAGAGAGTCTTGTGGCTGATATCAAGGATCCTGCTGCTGACGCAGCAATGGCAGCTGCAGCAGGCGGCGGAATGGGCGGAATGTACTAAATTCCTGCACTGAACGATGGATTTTCAAATAGGTTAAGGCAATTTTAGCTTGTTGATTGTTGATTCAGAACAGACAAGTAAATACAGTAAAAAAACGGGCGGTTAAACACTGCCCGTTTTTTATGTAATCATAGATATTTATGTTTTTATTACTATTTTGTCAATTTACTTTTACGTTCCGGTTGTGTATCAATTGACAGAACCTTTTTAAAATGTTAACTTAAAGACAAATTATAGTTGACAACCTGGTGTTTATATGCTATAATTGTAAACTGAAAGGGCGTGTTTAGGTTGACAAATTCTAAGTTTTCAGTAAAACAATTAAGCTTCTGTGCTATTTTTGTAGCAATTATGGCGATATGTTCATGGATATCAATTCCGACAACAATACCGTTTACTCTTCAGACGTTTGGAGTTTTTCTTGCAGTAGGGCTTTTGGGCGGTAAGCTGGGAACGATAGCCGTTTCTGTTTATGTGCTTTTGGGGGCAATAGGAATACCTGTTTTTCAGGGCTTTACCGGAGGTTTGGGAATAATCTCAGGTACAACAGGAGGTTACATAGTAGGATTTATTTTCTTTGCGTTGGTAATGTGGCTGATTCAGCACTTTTTCGGCAAGGGATTAATTGTGATGACAATCTCAATGATTTTGGGACTTTTGGTGTGTTACGCCATTGGAACAATATGGTTTATGGCTGTTTATACACGTGATACAGGCGCTATAGGTCTTAGTGCGGTACTTGGCTGGTGTGTTGTGCCTTTCATTATTCCTGACGTTGTAAAGATGGTTTGTGCGGTGATAATCATCAATAGGTTAAAAAAATATGTACATATTTAAACTAAGACCTCACCATGCACTTTGCATACAATTCTTTGAGGGCAAAGGCTATAGTGACGAGTTTACCTGTCATATGAAAGAAATTGTTTACATGATGAAGCAAGACGCTGAGATTGAAATAACCTTTGGTAAAGATGATATTTGTGCAGAATGTCCTAATCTAATAAACGATTTATGCACTGAACAAGAAAAGGTATGCAGGTATGATAAAAAGGTCATGGAGTTTTGTAATTTTTATGAGGGGCAAATATTATCAGCCAGTGTTTTTTTAGGTATTGCAAAAAGAGATATAATAAACAAGGGTAAGATTAAGGAAGTTTGCGGAGATTGTGCATGGAAGTGCGGAAAATGCAAAAAGAGGTGATCATACTGCTTATTTCAGGCTTTAACTTGAAATAAATAAGAATACTTGACATATTTTATAATACAGTATATAATATTTAGTAGGTAAAAGAGAGTAGCCGGCAGAAATTCTGTTTATGTTTGCGTCAGTACGGTCAGATGTTGACCCGCTTCATATCTAAACGGCAAGACTTTTATTGAAATAATTGTGCACATTGCAATTATTCCAATAGAAGCCTTGCTTTTTTATTGCAGTAATTTCGGATAGTGCACATATGAAAAACTATTTTGAAAGGATGTAATAAATAATGAACGAGAGATATCGTCAGACTCCTCAAGAGATTTTTGATCAGTTAAATTCAAGCGAGGTTGGCTTATCTGCTGAACAGGCAGAGATTAATATTAATTTGTTTGGAAAAAATCAAATTACTGAGAGGAAAAGAAAAAATCTTTTTATAATCTTGTTAGAACAATTTAAGGATTTTCTTGTCATAATACTTATTATAGCCGCTTTAGTTTCTGCAGTAATGGGGGACTTGGAGAGCTTTGCAGTTATAATTACTGTAATTACTCTAAATTCAGTATTGGGAACAGTGCAAACTGTTAAGGCTGAAAAATCTATATCAGATTTAAAGAAATTATCATCTTCTGATATAAGGGTGATAAGAAACGGAGAAACTGTTATAATTCCATCTGAAAAGGCGGCGGTTGGCGATGTAGTAATAATTGAAGCCGGTGACAGGATTCCGGCAGATGGCAGGCTTATAGAATGTGCGTCTGTTAAAGTTAATGAAAGCTTACTGACAGGAGAAAGCATTGAAGTAGAAAAGAAAGCGGATGTGATAAACAGGGAAGTTCCTTTGGGTGACAGGTCAAACATGGTTTATTCAGGAAGCTTTGTGACATATGGAAGGGGAAAGTTTATAATAACTGATGTGGGTATGTCAACAGAGGTAGGAAAAATTACAGCTTTAATTGAAAACGCACAAGAAAGAAAAACACCCCTTCAAATTACTTTGGAAAGCTTCGGCAGAAAATTGTCAATTGCCATTATTCTTATATGCGCCGTAGTATTTATATTAAGCACGATTCAGGGAAACGGAGTAATGGATTCATTTATTTTTGCTGTTGCTTTGGCAGTTGCGGCGATTCCTGAGGCGCTTAGTTCGATTGTTACAATTGTACTTTCATTTGGTACTCAGAAAATGGCTAAGGAAAATGCCGTAATAAGAAAACTTCAATCAGTGGAAGGATTAGGTTCGGTATCGGTTATTTGCTCTGACAAAACCGGTACTCTTACGCAAAATAAAATGACTGTACAGCAGATATCCATGGGATATCAGATATTTTCTGCTGAAGAATTTAGGATAAATAACTCACAGGAGGAGCTTCTTTTAACTGCATCGGTATTATGTAATGATTCACAGTGCAATGAATGCGGAGATATAGGAGATCCTACAGAAGCCGCTTTGATTCATTTTGCGGTAAAAAACGGCTTTGATATAAAAGGTATACGCAGGGATTCTCTCAGAATCAGTGAAATTCCTTTTGATTCTGAGAGAAAGCTGATGTCAACGCTTAATATTATAAATGGTAAGAATATAATATTTACAAAAGGTGCAGCAGATATTCTTGTTAAGCGATTGGATTGTAATGATAAAATAAAAGCACAGATTCTGGAGCATACAGAACAGCTTTCGGCTGAGGGTTTGCGTATATTATGTTTTGCATTTAAAATGTGCAATAAGGAAAAAATAAATAAAAATGATGAGAACAATCTGAAATTTCTAGGATTAATCGCTATGGCAGATCCGCCAAGAGCAGAATCTGCACAGGCTGTAGCAGAATGCAGGAGGGCAGGAATAAAGCCGATTATGATAACGGGAGATCATCTTATTACTGCGGCTGCTGTTGCTAAGGAAATCGGTATTTTAAACGACGAATCGGAAGCGGTTGAGGGAAGTGTTTTAGATAAATTCACAGATCAGCAGCTTATCGATTTTGTCGGTGATAAATCGGTATTTGCAAGAGTTACTCCCGAACATAAAATCAGGATTGTTAAAGCGTGGCAGAACCGTGGCAACATTGTTGCTATGACCGGAGATGGGGTAAACGACGCACCGGCTTTAAAACAGGCGGATGTAGGAGTTGCAATGGGAATTACAGGAACAGAGGCGGCCAAAGAATCAGCCTCTATGGTTCTTGCCGATGATAATTTTGCGACTATTGTAAAGGCAGTAAAAAACGGAAGAAATATTTTTGAAAATATAAAAAAGTCTATATTATTTTTATTATCAGGCAATCTTGCCGGAATAATAACGGTTATTTTTTGTTCTTTATTAAATTTACCGGTACCCTTTGAAGCGATACATTTATTGTTTATTAACTTATTAACCGATTCGCTTCCGGCAATAGCATTGGGGCTTGAACCTGACAATGATAAGGTTATGGAAAGAAAGCCAAGATCGTCAGATGAGTCGATTCTTACAAAAGCATTTCTTTTCAGGATCGGATATTCGGGGCTGATAATAGCGGCTGTTACTATTATTGCTTATATGATAGGAAATACATACAGCACTGAAATTGCAAGGACAATGTCGTTTACAACTCTATGTATGTCAAGATTGCTGCATGGCTTTAACTGCAAGCAGGAAACACCTGTATTGTTTACAAAAAAGATGATTGACAATAAATTTCTTATAGCTGCATTTTCAATAGGTTTTATTCTGCTTAACATTGTTCTGTTTATTCCTGACTTAAACAGATTATTTAAAATTGCGGAAATTGAATTTAAGCTATATGGTATAATTCTTTTGCTTTCCTTTGGTTCAATGGCGGCTATACAGCTAATAAAAGTTTTTAGAAAAAACAAATTAAATTAATGTATATAATTGGATAAAATGAGTATAATATTGTCATAAATCTATAAGGAGGTCTTTATTTTATGACAAGCAAAGAATTATTGTATATTGAAGACGCTTTGGGACATGAAAAATATTTTCAGTCTAAGTGCAAGGAAACCGCAAATCAAATTCAGGACGCAGAGCTTAAGTCTTGTGTAGAACAAATGGCACAGAAGCATCAGCAGATTTTCCAGAGCTTCTATAGTCTGCTTTCTTGATAAGGGAGGATAATGTTATGAATGATAAAAATTTAATGGAAGATATCATTTTGCTTGAAAAGGGTGTATGTGATCTTTTTATGCATGGAGCAATAGAGTCATCTACTGCAAATGTTCATCAGACTTTCAGTTCTGCTTTGAATAATGCCCTTAATATGCAGGATATGATTTATGATAAAATGTCTGCAAAAGGATGGTATCCGACTGAACAGGTTGAACAGAATAAAGTAGAAAATGTTAAACAGAAATACAGCAGTCAATCTATGCAATAATAGTTTTCTGAATTCTGTAATCAGGTATTGTTTATTCAGAGAAAATAATGATCCTCATACTTCATGACAGTATGGGGATCATTTAAAATTTCATTCAAATATATAATGGTATTGAATAATTTTGATATATTAACACATACTAATCTTGGTGATTTAAATGAACAAAGAACAAGCAACCATTGACGGTAAGTCAAATAAGAAAAATATTAATCAGAATCAAAGTCATAATGTAAAAAAAGAGGCTTTGGGGCCAAATACAAAAAGGAACTAACAAAAGCCTTGCGTTTGCAGGGCTTTTATTCTTAGTGTTGGAGTTGATTATTGACTTCCGAATCGATATAACACAATCAAAATAAAACCTGTTATCTACGTTATTTTACATAAACGGGCGGTTTCTAACTTATCTTGTGAATAAAGACATTTACAGCGGATACAAAAATATCCGATACCATCAAATTGATATCGGATATTGCGCCGTCTGCGCTAAGACATGGAGCTTGTGACGGGACTCGAACCTATTACAATTAGTCTTTAACCTACGTTTTTTCGGTTATTTATTTTATTCGTGTCATATTTTGTGTCATATATATTTAAAAAGTAATCATCTATAAGGTTATCAACTTTCTGTCGGTTTTCATCAAATGTTTGTTGATAAACTCCTTTTAAAGTGTTAGTAGAACTCCATCCGCCTCGTTCCATTGCATATATATCAGGGACATTCAGCGCAGCCATTACACTTGCGTTAATGTGTCTTAGATCGTGAAACGTAATGGGGTATCCTAATGCTCTAATTTTATTAACGAAGCGATCATATACTTGCTTTCTTGTATAATGTATTATCAAATCATTGCTGCTGCAATCAACGTTATTAATTAAGTCAAGAATTGGTTTAGGTAGCCTTACTTGACGATTACTCTCAAATGTTTTAGCTCTGCGTTTTATAACAGTTTGGTTGTTGACTGTAACTATTACCTGATTTATTGTTAGTATATCACCATCAATATCGGATTTTCTAATTCCTAATATTTCTGACATTCTCATACCGCACCAAAGTCCGAGAAGAACGGGTATTTCTATATCGGTATCCTTAAAAGCATTTATTACAAGTTTCGGAGGCGGAAGCCGTTTAAACGTTTTGGTTTTTGCCGGCAAGCGTATTTTGCTGAGTTTTATCGCAACATCATTATAGGATAACACAGCAGTTAAAAATCCATAAATATTTCTAACGGTTTTCGGTGATTTAGCTATCGTCATTTCATTCACCCAATCCTGAATTATTCGTGGAGTAAGGTCATTAAGTTTTATATTTAAAAGCCGTGTAAGATTGTTTTTAACAATGCCCTTGTATGCTGAAATAGTTGTGGGTGAAAGCACATCAGTTTTGTCAGATATGTAAATATTAGCAGCTTCTTTGACAGTAATATCTTCTTCAAGGTTTGTTGCAAGCAAGGCATATTCATTAGCCATACGTTCCGCAATTTTCTTGTTTGGGTGTGTAAAAGATTTATATTTCTTTAAATACTTATTATATCCTCTCACACGATAATTCCCGCTTGGTAATTTTTTAGCTGTTGCCATTAAAATTCCTCCTATTCTTGACACTTAAATAAAAGTGTGCTACAATAAAAGGGCAGAATTCGCCCTTATTTAGACGTTCGGGTGGTTCGTTTGCCTCTGTGGTGCGCCAACACCGCAGGGGCGTTTTTATTTATACATTTATTAGTTCTTCATCAGATAACTCGGGAAGTTCATCAATAAGCGATAAACCTTGTTTATATTCTTGTGCAAGCATGGTTCTGTTAAATTCAGCAGTAGGTTGGTATTTATAGACCAATTCTTCAATTTCATCAATAGATACGTCAAAGAATTCCTTTCTTGAATTAATTTTGTTAACACGTTTGTTATATAGTTCTTTGTGCAAAGTGTTCTCGAGACTAACGGCATCATCTGAAAATATAAAGCTATGTACATCAAATGAGAATGGAACTGAAGCGTCTCCAAGTTCCTTTACCCTATCCATAGGCTCTAACCTTCTCGTCATGCCCACCTTGAATACATGGTCACCAAATGAGCCGAGATTACTTATAACATATACATATCCAGCTTTACCATTTTGCAGCTTTGTGATATCATCTTTTCTCTCTTCAACTGATTTTAGTTGTGCTTGAAGTTCTTCAATCCTTTTTTTCAGTTTTGATAATTCTTCAGCATTTGCATTTTCCATTTGTTTTGTTACTATATCAATCTCAGTTTTATATTTTGATTCCTCTTTTTCAACTTGTTTTTTCTGAGCTTCAAGAGCTTTTCTTTCTTCAGCTTCTTGACGCATCTGATCCCTCAAAGCACGTTGTTCTTCTTTTATGCGCTCCTTTTGAGTATAATATTCATATTCGACTTTGACAGCTTCAAGGAAAAGGTATTCTATTTCTCCAATAAATCTTTTCATTGTCGGAGCTATACTTTGATTCCCATCAACGGCAATTGTTAGGTATCTTGATGTTATTTCTTTTATAGATTCGATTGAATCTTCAAGTTTACCGTATTTCAAAGAGTATAATACGTTTTGCAGCTCAGCTTCAAGAGCGATAACCATTAATTTATAAATTGCAATATTTGCTTTAGTTGTGTATCTCCCCTCATATCTTTTAAATGATTCTCTTATATTAGATTGTAGCTGATTATATTTAGCTTTTAACTGCTTAACATTCATGCAGTTTAATTTCATTTCAATTACCGGAGAAAGATTATCTTCAGCGGTTGTTAGTAAGGCATCTCCGAGATAAGATCCTTCATCTGAATCATATACCTTTATTGCATATCGAAAACTTTTATATAATTCTTTAAGTTTATCAACTTTTTTAGCATTAGATTCTATGTTTTTAATGCTTTTTTCATATTCTTCGGTTTTCTCCTTAAGTAAAAGTTGTGCTGTGTCAATGTCTTGCTGTAAATGTTTTAAAGTATCATTAGACTCATCCAACTTTTCACGTATTTCATTTTCCGCTTGCTCCTTTGCTTCTTGTTGCATCTGATTTAGTAAGTTTTCTTTCGTGTGGAGTATTTCATCATATTCAGATTGACATTGTTGTTTCAGCTGTTTTAATTCTTCAATTTTTAAAGTTGTATTGGTGACTTCATCAACCATAGCTTTGTCAATTTTAATGTTTCTTATATACAAAACTATTCCTAAAATAGCGGGTAACACCAAAAACCACAGTGCAAATAGTATACATAAAACAATTGTTGGACATTTTTTCTGATCCATAATTCGATCACTCCTAAAATAAGATAGTGACTATATTTTACCACATATTAATCCAAAAATCAACAATATTTTGCAAAACATCACATACCTTCAACTTTCTCCAAAGCATCGTAACTAAAAAAATGCTCTGGCTATATTCTCCACTTCGTGGACGGTAGAATTTTCGTATTTTTCAAACGATAGTCTTGCATTTATGTAAATATTTACGAAAAGTGTAATACAAAATTGTTTATTTTGTTATATCGCTCTATGATAATACCCATAGAATTCTAAGGCTTTTATCATGAATTCTTCTGTCACTTCAAAGTGTTCTGCAAGATTCCATGTTTCTAAAATGTTATTTTCAAATGCTTCTATAAGCTCATCCTTCGGGATGAGTTTTTTTATTGCCCATCGGTTGGCACGGTATTCGTGTTTTGATATAATATCATACTTTGCATACTTATTATAGAATGCGCCTTCAACACAGTGTCCAATCTCATGAGCCTTATGTACGTTTAATTCTTCTTTGGTCATTTTTTTGCTGTCGTCTATTCCTATGTAGCAATTGCCGTTAGTAGTCATGTGCGAAATAGAACCGCATTCAGGACATTTCGTGTCCATAATTGTTATATTCTCTTTATCAGCAATGCGGTCAAGTTCCTTGCTTTTGTTCATTGACAGCCTCCTATTTTTTGTTCTTCTTTGCTTCCTCTCTTAATTTAACCATTTCTGCAAACTGTTTAACTTCATTAAACATCTCATCAGTTATTCCATCCGCTCCGTTAAATAAGGCAAATTTTATATCGTTATCATTCGCTTTAAATGATAAATCATCTTGTTTACTACCAGTGATTAAGTAATCGGTAGTAATAGTAAAATATTCTGCTATCTTGGCAATAGTTTCGATGGATAAGGATTTTTTTCTGCCTGATTTTAAATCAGTAAGAGAGCCTCTGCTTACGCCAGTATCTTTACACATTATAGTTATATTAATACCGTTTTTCTTGCAAAGTTCTTCAATTCGATTGTACAATTCTGACATAATTACACCTCGTATTTTGTGCATTTCTACGAAATTACGCAAAAGAGTAAATACTGCTTGACGTTTACGCTATAGTGTAATATAATACAGTCAAGGCAGTTCGCAAAAGCGTAATAAATTTATCTCGCAAATATATTATATTACATCTTAACGTAACTGTCAATATCGCACAAGTCTATGTTGTTAAATATATTGTAAAGGTGGTGTTAATTATTAATGAACGAAAAAGGGCTTTGACAGATTACGGTCTTGAAGTCAAGACAAGATTACTGAAGCTTTGTAAAACACAAAAGTGGCTTATAGAGGAAGTAAAAAAAATATTACCTAACAAATATCTTGATACATCAAACTTATACAAGATAATGACAGGCGAAATTAAATCCCCTGATATTACAAAAGCAATTAATCAGGTTCTTGATATTAAGTATACTCAAAAATCAGACAATGTCAATAGCTAACAGTACAATTTATTGGACATCAGAAATTAACAAATAAGAGAGGTGAGAAAAATGCCAAAGGTATTATTAAGACCTATAGACGATTTTGAGTATCGAATAAAAGAGAACTTGAAACTATGCAAGGGTGGAAAGACTAATGAGGAGTTGGGCAAAGCTATGGGTACTAAGCGAGGGACGGCAAGAAATCGTCTATTGAATCCACTAAAATTAGAGTTGGGAGAGGTTTTCAGACTTTGTGAAAAACAACATATAAACATTGCTGATTTTGTCAGCAAAAAACTAACAATAGGCTGATTAAAAGTGGGGAATATTTATGGAATTTATATGCGTACTAATCGGAGCCGTGGTAACGCTTGTAGGTGTCTGCATGGCAGAACCAAACTACAGGAACATTGTTAAACACGAAACCATTAAAGAGATCGAAAGAAAATTACCGATTGAAATCCCGATACATCTTAAGGATATGTCAGGCAGAGAGTGGGATGTAACAGTGCCGGTTGATCTTTTAATAAATGTGAGGAGGACAAGTAAATGAAAAAATATAAACTGACAACCGATACAAAGATGTGGCTTGGGCGTAAACTGTTTAGGATACAGGCACTGATTGACTTTGGGGATGTCAAAAAAGGTGATTTGGGTGGTTACATAGAAAAGGAAGATAATTTAAGTCATAATGATAAAGCTTGGGTCTACGGTGACGCTCTGGTCTACGGTGACGCTCTGGTCTACGGTAGCGCTTGGGTCTATGGTAACGCTCAGGTCTGCGGTAAC
>JAHZHC010000002.1:181134-193966 GCA_019420505.1 Ruminococcus sp. | reverse complement strand
TAAAAATATCAGCAAGTTTATACACCCTTTCCTTTAACCAGTCCATACTTTTATCTGCATTGACGTATTTGAGTTCAAGATCGCAAACTTCCTCAGGCTGATTAATAATTATCTTGGATTTTTCGGGAAGACTGAATTTTGTATATTTGGTTTCAAAAGCTTCGTCAAAGTCGTCGAGAATATGTTTAACAGAAACTTTATTATTTTCTGAATTCAAATCAACATTATGATTGTTGCCTTGTATATTGTCAGGTGTCTGAGAACAGGAAGATAAGCATATTGATATTAGATAAATAATAATTAGTTGTTTTTTCATATAATCACCTTTGATTTAACTAAAACAAACACCTTAATTATAATAAATAATATTAATTATAATTGGGTGCTTGTTCTTAATATAATATTTTTAATAATTAATAAGAATTAACTTAAGGAAACTGTTTTACTTTTTTATATACTTGCGTAATAAAGTTTACTTATGAACACAAATCTCACCTGTTATAGCATTTACTGTGATATATTCACGATAATGATAGAACTGTTTATTACCAAAATTATCTGTATCAGAATCTATCATAAAACACCAGACTGGTGTATACGTAAAATTTCTTTTCCCATTTTCCAAATTATAGAGATTATTTTCGGAATCAGAGTCCTCATTAACCAGGCTGATTCTTGGGGTTTCATCATAAGCCTCATACATTAATTCAATACCATCAAAATTTAATCTATAATTATTTGCAAGTTCTTTTTCTAATTGATTTACTGCGCCTTGCAAAGATAATATCTTATCAACAGGTTGTTCTTTTATAACAGTAAATCGTTCAGGCGAACTTACAAATTTGACATTATGATTTTGAAGCAAAACGTGAGTTTGTAAACTTACTGTACCATAAACATCTTCCGAAAAAGTGAAGTTATCATAATTTTCTTGCAACGGAACTCCTTTATAAATACTTTCACAAATCATATAATATGCATATTCCCCATTGTCATATTTTAAAAGATTTACATCTTTAGGTTTCAGAGTGAAGTCAGAAAAATAATTTTTATAATCTTTATTAAAGAATGTGTCACATAAATCTACCGCTTCACTTAAAGAAAAGTCCATATTATCATTATTTGTATTACTAATATCGCTCATTCGATTTAACCAATATGATTCAACCTCAGCTTCAAAATTGTCAGACGGCATGTATTTAGAAATATTAAAGTCCTTTTCTACCATTCCTATATCGCCAAATAATCCGATAGAAGCAATATTACCATATGAAAAAATAATATTATCTTTATTTTCTACAATTGGATTTTTATCATGATAAAACTTATTTACTAAATTTTTAAATAGATTTTCAGCCCACTTAACATCTTTTTTACTATTTTTATATCCTACTGTTAGAGTGTATATTCCTTCCGGGATACTGATATTAACTCTATCTTTATTCGGCAGCGTGAACTTTGAGTATTCTTGTTCAAATATTTTATCATATTCATTCAAAATCTCATTATATGGAATCAAATTGTCACTATTAATATTAATCTTTAAAGATTCAACATCTTGTTTTACTTCAGAACACGATGAAAAGAATAATATTATTAATAAAACACACTGTATTTTTTTAAAACTCATCATAATACTTACTTCTCTTTATAATTTATTAATTAGTGATATTTAATATATCCTGATGCTGCGCTACCAAGACCAGTAGGTGTAGGATTTAAGTATAAGTGAACAACAATATTTGAATTATATGATTTAATATTTGGGTCAGAAATCGTATATGAATGATCACCTATACTATTAATTTTTTTATCTAAAACAAGTTTATCTTTTACGTAAACCTTACACTGTACTGAAGAAGTTCCTGCTTTTGATGATAGATGAACATTTATGTAAAAGCTGTCGTTTTGCTCTGGGGAAATAGGATTTGTTTTTAGATTTGTAACCGAACCAGTATTTGAAATATAAAATGAGTAATTCTTTGTTGTTGATGCGTTTGCTGAAAGTGCTGTTATTATTGACATAGATAAAACCAATAATAAGCTTATAAATATTCTTGAAAACTTTTTCATAATTAACTCTCCTTTAAATTAATTTTGGTTTTTTAATATATTTTTGCTTAGTTACATAAATAAATCATGAAACAGTTTTACCTCTGCATTGGAATCACCTCCTGAGCTTAAATCATTTCTCCCTTTATTATATTAAATAACTATTTTATTGGTTTTGTGCAAATTATTTGTATATACCTATTATATTTTGTATACTTCCACAGTTTTTGCTAACTGAATTTGTAAGATATGTACAGTCATTTCCTAATCATCACTCTCACGCATTATCTTATATTTTATTATTTTTTGTATGTTACTGGTTCTCAGCTTGTTGTCATAAATCTCATATTTTCCGCAGGGACAGCCAAGGGTCTGACATCCTTTCTTTTCTCCCTGCATAATTGCTTCCATTAAATCATTTGATGATCCTATAAGCTTTCTTCCATGTACTCCCGGACTGTACACATTGTATCTTTTTAATTTTTTCATAACTAATCATGCCCTCTTTATCAAATAATTTCGTATATTATCTATACATTTTATATGATATCTTTTTTATCCATTAAATGTATTTAATTTCAAAATTAGTTGAAAAAGTGTTAGAAAAAATATATACTTTACTATACTAAGAAAAGAATATACACACGGCAATATTAACCAGATGAGAAAACAGCTTGATTTATAGGTACACATGTCGCATTATATGTCGCAGTGCCTATTTTTATTTTTTAGCTCCTCAACAGCATATTTACGCCGTTGTAAGAACGCTTTATTCCATCCAAAAATAAAAATCCGCAGCACTTTTCGTTTCACTCAAAGCATTGCGGATTCATATATTAATTTTATAAAACAATTTTATTATAACAGTAGGCACAAAAATATCCGATATCACAAACTGATATCGGATATTGCGCTGTCTGCGCTAAGACTGGTCGAGGTGACGGGACTTGAACCCACGGCCCCTACGTCCCGAACGTAGTGCTCTACCAAACTGAGCTACACCTCGAAATCTCCGTATGATATTATATCACTTTTATTTTGACTTGTCAATACAAACATAAAATAAAAGCTCACACTTTTTTGTGCGAGCTTTTTAGTTTACATTAGTTCAAAGACTTAGCAAGCTGAGATTTCTTTCTTGAAGCCTTGTTCTTGTGCATAACACCCTTTGAGCAAGCCATATCAACTTTCTTAATTGCAGCCTTTACAACTTCAGCCTTGTCAGCAGCGTTTTCAGCTACGGCAGCGTCAGCTTTTTTAAGAGCTGTTTTAAGGTCAGACTTTATAGCCTTATTTCTCAAAGTTTTAGTTTCGATAACCTTAACTCTTTTCTTAGCAGATTTAATGTTTGGCATATCGGCACCTCCCTCATTCATGAATAAATTTATACTTATTGCAAAAGCTAATTACACGACTGAGAGGAAATGTAATTAACCATTTAAACAAGTCTTGTAAATTATTGTACCACATTATAAATAAAATTGCAAGGGGTTATACCTAAAAATTTTAACAGATTTTTTGTTTTCTATTGTACAATTCGACAAAATTATGTTGTTTTTATGCGCAACTTTTAATATATTACTATTTTTTACCCATAACGAAAGGAAGAATTTTATGTCAATACGAACAGACCTTGCGGTGGAATCTGCTCAGCAGGTTCTGACAGCTGCTCCGATCAGCGGGGTTGTACAAATTCAGCATTACTATGATAATGCTGACATAAAGGTTACAGAAATAACTGTAGACAATCAAAAAGCTGCTGATATAATCGGCAAGCCTATAGGAAAATATATTACCATTGAAAATACAAAAGGGTGTTTCAGTCTGTATTCAGATTTATTCAGTGAACAAATTGATATTTTGAGTAAAGAGCTTTGCGCCCTTATAGGAAAAATACCGAAAAAAATTATGTTTGCAGGCCTTGGAAACAGAGCTATTACTCCGGATAGTTTGGGACCGCTTACCGCTGAGAAAATCTTTGCTACCCGTCATATAAAAAGATTGGCAAAGGATATTGATACTTCGGATTTGTCTGATGTTACAGTAATTACTACCGGAGTAATGGCTCAAACGGGTGTTGAATCTTCCGAAACAGTAAAAGCGCTTGCAGATCTGGTAAAGCCTGATGCAATTATTATTGCTGACGCTTTGGCTTGTTCCGATATTTCCCATCTTGGTACTACCGTACAGCTTACTGATACAGGGATATCTCCGGGAAGCGGCGTGGAAAATGCAAGAAAAGAACTTTCCCAGAAGACTCTGGGAGTTCCGTGTATAGCCATCGGCGTTCCTACTGTTGCAGACATGAATACCATTGCCGAAGGACTTTGCATATCTTATATACCAAAAGAATTTAACGGTATGCTTGTTACGCCTAAAAGCATAGATAACCTTGTTCTCCGTTCTGCCGGACTTATTGCAACAGCCGTTAACAGAACCTTCCACCCAAGCTTAAGCGATGAGGAAATCGCCTCTCTTATTTCATAACTTTTTATTTTTAAATATCTCCTTGTTGTCATAATAACCAAAAAACAACAGCGTTTATATTGCAAAATGCTGATTGACAAGACTTTTTATTTCTATTATAATTAAAGTAGCAAAAATATGCATTGTTGCTTTTTTGTATGGGAATTTCCCCATGAACATTTTAAAGGAGGTAATTTTTAAATGAAATTAGCAAAAAGACTATTGGCAGGAAGCCTTGCTTTGATTATGGCTGCTGCAATGGCGTCGTGCGGTAAGGGCGACGGAGATTCATCATCAACTGCTAACCTTTCAAAACTTACTGCAAAGCAGGAAGAAATGGTAGAGGGACTTATGGATAAGCTCCCTGAAATTGAACTTGAAAACAAAACAATTAAGTGGCTTGCTCACTATGACATTAATCCGGCAGACGGAAAAGCTGCTTCACCTGCACTTACACTTTTCCAGAAGAAATACGGCGGAAAAATTGAATCAAAGGTAACTACTTATGAAACAAGATATGATGACCTTGCTACCGCTGTAATGTCAGGTCAGTCTCCTGACTTCTTCCCGGCAGATGATATGGATACATTCCCTAAGGGTGCAATCAAACAACAGTTTGAACCTATCGATGATTATATTGACTATAACTCAGAGCTTTGGGCTGATACCAAGGATATTGCTGATCAGTTCAGCATCAACGGCAAGCATTATATTGCTGTAATCAAGCCTACACCTTCATATGCTTGCTTCTATAACAAGACAACTATTGAAGATGCCGGATTTGAACAGCCTGCTGATTTGTTTGAAAAAGGCGAATGGGATTGGGATATCTTTGAGAAAATGTGTCTTGATTTTACAGACGCTGAAAACGATATGTATGCACTTGACGGATATTGGTACAACAATGCTATTTCAGACAGCTGCGGCGTTCCTATAATTACAATGCAGGACGGTAAGGTTGTACAGAATATGTCCAACCCTGAAATCGAAAAGATTCAGTCAAGAATGTATGAACTTCAGAAAAACGAAGTAGTATTCCCACGTTGCGATAACAACTGGAACACCCGTGGTAACGGTGAAAACGGCGATGGCCTTGGTTCACACAAGACATTGTTTATTCCTATCGGTATCTGGGCAATTGAAGAACCTTTGAAGAAAACTGCTCTCTTCGGAGATATGGAAGCCGGCGAAATCATGTTTGTTCCAATGCCTAAGAACCCGGATAGCGATACATATTATATTTCTGCTCGTATCAGCGGTTATAACCTTTGCTATAAGGCTCCTAACCCGGAAGGCTTCGCAGCTTACATGGCTTGCGTTAAGACTGCAACTGACAGCGATGTCTCTACTGAAATCTTTGAAGAACAGCTCAAAGATGAATATAAGTGGAATGACGAAATGATTGCTATGAGAAAGAAGATCTACGAAATGACTAAGGAAAACCCTGTGTTTGATATTCACGACGGTGTTTCATCAGATCTTAAGACAATCATGAATGACGTTAACCAGGCAACAATGATCACAGGCGGAGATTCCATGACTTGGACAGAATGCCGTACTTCAAACGAAGGAAGCGTTAAGTATCTTATTAAAGAAGCTAACGATCAGCTTGCAGCTCTTAAATAATTCATTGTTATTCTCTTCACCGCAGGAAAAATATTTCCTGCGGTGAATTTTTTATTTAAACCGATTGACAAAAACGTTAGAATATAATACAATTATTTATACTATGACTAATGTGTTCCTTTTAAAAGAAGATCATATGTAATCATAATGACATCCGTTTATAATTAAATAACGGGATTCAATCTTTTATTTAATATATTGTTATTGTTAAGAGGTGCGGACAATGTCCAAAATTTGCAAATCATGCGGAAAATATTTTGACGGTGATTATTGTAATCACTGCGGATATGGAAAAAAAGATATAAAGACAAAGGCAGCTGAAAAGTACAAAAAAAACACAACGCCTGTTCGCTTTATGACTGATGATGAGAAAAAGAAGTATTATGACAAACAACGGGAAAAACTTGCGGAGAAAAAAGCGAAAGCACAGAATCCAAAGTCAAATAAGAATCTCCTGATTTTTATTGCTTTAGCAGCTGTTGCAATTATAGTTGCAGGCCTTATCAGCAGCGGAGTTTTTTCATTTGGGAAAAAAACAGATGTTATTGAAGATTATTTTGAGGCAATAAATGATCGGGAGTTTGATGATTATCTAAATTGTTTTCCGACAGAAATCAAAGAAGAGCTAAAAAATGATCTTGAAGAAGCAAACTGTTCTAAAGAAGAATACATGAACAAACTGATATCGGTTTATCAAGATGATTGCGGTGATAATATTGCTGTTTCGTTTAAATTCGGCAAGATATCCGAACTTGAAGAATATAGCATGGATTCCTATAAAGCGAAATACGGAAGTGTTCCGAACATTTCAGAGGCTTATGTTGTTGCATTAACTGAAACTTTTAAAGGTCAGAAAGGAACCAAAGACGAACAATGCTATTGCTTTGTAGGAAAGGTAAGCGGCAAATGGAAAATATTTAATTTCGAATTTGCCGGAAATATAACGCCTGACATGACGGATAGTATAATTACAGATGAGATTTCATCACAGTGATGATATAAAAACGGACGAACTTTTAAATTGAAGTTCGTCCGTTTTTATATGTTATGTATTTTTTTCGTATATATCTACAATCCTTTGGGCTATTGCAAGCGGGCTACCTTTGCCGCTTACAGCATAGTGAGAATTTTTCAGATACAAAGGACGTCGAAAGTCAAAACGCTCTTTTAGCTGTTCTTTTGTAGAAGTATAGGCTATCGGACGGTTTTTATCCCCTTTTATACGTTGATAACAGGTTTCAAAGGCTGTATCAATAAAGATGACAAGACCGGCTTTTCTCGCCGTTTCTCCGTTTTCTTCAGACAGCAGCGCTCCGCCTCCGGTAGCAACAACTCCTCCGGCTTCAGCAAGTTCTATAAGTCCTTTAGTTTCAGCTTTACGGAAATAAGCTTCGCCGTATTTCTCAAAAATTTCAGGGATTTTCATACCCTCCTGTTCAACTATATATATATCAAGATCAGTATATTTTTTCCCCAGCTTCTTTGCAAGCAGTTTTCCGACAGTTGATTTTCCGCAGCCCATAAAGCCGCAAAGATAAACAGCGCAATTCTTTTTATTCAGCATAATTTAAAGCCTTTCAATTATTTCAATGCTTCAAGCGCCTTATCAAGAGTCTTGATGTTTTCAACGTTTAAGGCATTTCTGCCTTTAAGAGTTTTCTTAACAAGACCGGTAAGGACTTTATTAGGACCAAGCTCTATATAGTTTTCATATCCTGCTGCATCCATTTGAGTAAGTTCGGAAGTGAATTTTACGGGAGAAACTATATGCTTAGCAAGTAATGCGGGCATGTCCGAAAAATCAGTAAGCTTTCCGCCCAATACGTTGCTATAAAATTCAACTGTTGGTTCATTAAATTTAACAGTTTTAATTTTATCATAAAATTCATCGGCAGCGGACTGCATCAGCTTTGAATGAAATGCGGAAGCGACATTGAGCTTCATGCATCTCGCTTTTTTATCTGTAAATACTTCTATTGCCTTATCAACGGCGTCAACATCACCTGCAATAACCGTCTGGACGGTCGAATTATAATTGACAGGAACAACATATCCGTCAATTTCTTCACATGTTTTTTCAATTTCTTCGGCTGAAAGACCTATTATTGCGCACATTGCACCTTTATTGGCTTCGGCCGCTTTCTGCATTGCTTCTGCTCTCGCCTTTATTACTTTAAAGCCATCATCTAAAGAAAGTATGCCGGACGCTACCATAGCGGCATATTCACCCAAAGAATGACCTGCCACGCCGTCAAAAGCAAAACCCTCAGCTTTTACCGCTTCCAGAGCGCACAATGAACAGGCCATTATTGCAGGCTGAGAGTTTACGGTTTTATTAAGTTCCTCTGCCGGGCCGTTAAAGGTAACTTCTGCAAGGTCATAGCCAAGAATTTCATTTGCAGTTTCAAAGATTCTTTTTGCGCCTGGATACTTATCGCACAGTTCTTTTGCCATGCCAACATACTGAGAGCCTTGTCCGGAAAACAAAAACATATTCTTTACCATAGTTTTTACTCCTTTTATTATAATTATTTTATTGTTAGACATATGTCTGATTTTTTACCATTCGACAAAACAATTATTAAAATTTCTTAAAATATCATGGTTGGATATAACTTGTTCACAAAATGTTCTTTAGGAAGCCATAAAAAAAGTTTATAATAGAAAAGGTTAGAGTAAGTTTTCGGAAGAAAATCACAGCCGAAAATTTAAGTATTTTTATTATAACACAATTTAAATATTTTCACAACTACATATAAAAATGTTAAGTAATTATTTATAAATTGGAGGGGAAGTCGTGGAACATACGGCAAAGAAAACAGGAATAAAAGTTAAAGGAATCGGAAAATATGTGCCTGAGCTTATTGCAACGAATGAAGACTTTGCAAAAATCGTGGACACAAACGATGAATGGATTACTCAGAGAACAGGCATAAAAACAAGACATATAACAAACGGCGAACCTAATTATTATTTAGGCTCGATGGCTGCTGAGGCTGCTATTAAAGACGCAGGCATAAATGCAGATGAGATCGATTTGATTATTGCCGCAACCTGCACTCCTGATTTCTTCACTCCTTCCTTATCCTGTTTGATCCAACGTGAAATCGGTGCGATCGGATGCATGGCTATTGATATAAACTGTGCCTGCACAGGATTTGACTACGGTATTGATATGGCAAAGAGATACCTTCAGTCCGATGACGCTGTAAAAACCGTTCTTCTTGTCGCAGCAGAAGAGCTTTCAAAATTTGTAGACTATACCGACCGTTCAAGCTGTATTCTTTTTGGCGACGGGTCTGCGGCTTTCGTACTTGAAAAACAAGAGAATACGCTGTATTCATCATATTTCGGAGCAGATGGAAACGGTGCTAAATTTTTAGTATCAAGAGCCTTGAAATCCGAAAATGTTTTCAGAACGCAAAAAGAAGAATTTGATATGAATATGCCTCAGGTGAAAGATTATTTCTTCACCCAGGATGGAAAAGAGGTTTATAAATTTGCAACCAAGGCAATGCCTAATGCTGTAGCTGAAGCATGTAAAAAAGCCGGAATTTCTCCCGATGAACTTGACGCAATAGTGCCTCACCAGGCTAACGTGAGAATTATTGAAACAGCGGCTAAAAACCTCGGCATTTCCATGGATAAAATGATAGTTTATATTGACCGCTACGGTAACACTTCTTCGGCATCAATTCCTATAGCTTTCTGCGACGCTGTTGCAGAGGGAAGAATCAAGAGAGGCGATAAGGTCTGCCTTGTTGGCTTCGGAGGCGGACTAACTTACGGCGGAGTTGTGTTTGAATATTAAAAATTAATTGGTAAGGTTGAATTGACTTAATTCAAGAATTAAACACTTATCCGTCTGAAAAAGAAGTTGGTGAAGCTATAAATAATCAAGATTCTTTGCTTGATTTATTTGAGCCAGATAGATTTAAATCCGAAAAAATAAATAAAATCTTTTCTTTTGAAATTGAAGAATTTATAAATGATATGAAGTCTGATTTTAAGGATAAAATAAATGAACAGGCTAAACATTTTAAAACAGATTTAGCAAAAAAGCTTATAGATAAATGCGTTGAAGTTTGCGTATCTGAATATAAAGAGATAATGGTCGGCAATCATGCTATTGATGCTTACGAATATTATTGGACAACATTAAATTAAAGGAGTAATTTATATGACAACTACAAAGACAAGAATTACTGAACTTTTGGGAATCAAATATCCTATAATTCAAGGCGGTATGGCTTGGATTGCAGAAAGCACACTTGCTTCCGCTGTAACAAATGCGGGAGGATTAGGTCTTATTGCAGGAGGTTCTGCTCCTATTGATTATTTGCGTGATCAGATAAGAAAGACTAAAGCTGCGGTAAACGGCAAACCTTTCGGAGTAAACATCATGCTTATGAGTCCAAACGCCGAGGATTTGGCTAAGCTTGTTATTGAAGAGGGAGTTCCTGTTGTTACAACAGGTGCGGGAAACCCCGGAAAATACATGGCTGCATGGAAAGAGGCTGGTATTAAGGTTATTCCGGTTATTCCATCGGTAGCACTTGCTAAGAGAATGGAACGTGCAGGTGCTGACGCTGTTGTTGCAGAAGGTACTGAATCGGGCGGTCACATAGGTGAAAATACAACTATGTGCCTTGTTCCGCAGGTTGTTGATGCATTAGACATTCCTGTAATTGCGGCAGGAGGTATTGCAGACGGAAGAGGAATTGCAGCGTCCTTTATGCTTGGAGCTGAGGGTGTACAGCTCGGCACTCGTTTCCTTGCGGCTGAAGAATGTCAGATCCACCCCGTATATAAGGAACTTGTTATAAAAGCAAAAGACACAGACAGCATTGTTACAGGACGATCAACCGGTCACCCTTGCAGAAACGTTAAGACTAAATTCTCTAAAAAGCTTGCAAGCGGAGAAATGAATGGTTCTATTACTCCTGACGAGTTTGAGGAAATAACTCTTGGTTCATTAAGAAAAGCCGTTCAGGACGGAAACCTTGACGAGGGTTCGTTCCTTTGCGGTGCTATTGCAGGAATGGTAAACAAGGTTGAGCCGGCAAAAGACATGATTGAGGAAATGTTTAAACAGGCTGAGGAATTACTGAACAAATAGGAGTTTTATGGCAGGTATAATAACACATTTAGCGATTGCAGACAGTATAGCTGATATCCTTGATGAAAAAATACAAAATATTCCCTTATACTTTTCGGGCAATATTGCTCCGGATTCCATACATTCCAGAGAAAACTTTGTGAGAGCTATGAAAAAGCACACTCATCTGAGAGATGATATTCGTGACGCTGATTTTCTCAACAATGAAAGCAAGGAACTTTTCCACAAACGTCTTGATGAGTTTGTTGAACGCTACTGTATCAAGGGCGATAAGGAATTTGACCTATACTGTGGTTATCTAACACATTTACTTGCAGACGAGCTTTTTATGGAAACAATCAGGTTGAAGTTCACCGAAGAAATGGAAAAACTGAATATCAAGCAATCAGACAGAGATTATTTCTTAAATATTTCTTCTGATTTAGACAACATTGACAACAGGTTATCGCAGGAATATTCATTTAAAAATAACCCTAAGGATACCTTGTGGGGCGCTAAAGATTATGAGGTGAAAGATTATCTTACCGCAGGTGAGCTTACAAGCAGCAAGGGATGGCTTACATGGAGCTTGTTTGACAATAAAAAAGAATACACAGCACCGAAATACATAAGTTACGAAAGCATAATTAATTTTATTGAATATGCTTCAAATAAAATTACAGACAGATTAATAGAATACAATTTATATTAAAATGTAGGAGATTATCTTCTCTAAACTTACTGTGGAGGAAAATCCGCTGCTTCAAACAGGCAGCTGTATTTTCCATTCTAAAAAACAAGGAGGATTTAAAATGGCAACAGCATTAATAACAGGCTCTGCAAGAGGGATCGGTGCGGCTATCGCACTTCGTCTTGCAAAGGACGGCTACAATATTGCACTTAACGACATAAGCGAAGCAATGTTTGAGAATAACGATATTATGGACAAAATCAAAGCAGAGGGCGTAGAATGTGAAAAATTCATCTGCGATGTTTCAAGCTATGCACAGGTCGAAGAAACCGTTAAGACTGTTAAGGATAGATTTGGTACTATTGATGTGCTTGTAAATAATGCAGGCATTACAAGAGACGGTCTGATGGCAAGAATGTCGGAAGATCAATATGATATGGTCGTTGCTGTAAATCAGAAGAGTGTTTTCAACATGAGCAAATTTGTTGGAAACATTATGATGCGTCAACGTTCTGGAAGAATTATAAATCTTGCATCAGTTGCAGGTCTTTATGGAAATCCGGGACAGATGAACTATTCTGCAACAAAGGCTGCTATCATTGGAATGACAAAGACTGTTGCCAAAGAGCTTGGGTCAAGGGGAATAACATGCAATGCGGTTGCACCGGGATTTATTAAAACGCCAATGACTGACAAGCTTACAGACGCACAGCGTGACGCAATGCTTGCACAGATAGCCATGAAGAGATACGGAGAGGTTGAAGAAATTGCAGGAGTTGTTTCGTTCTTAGCGTCACCTGATGCAAGCTATGTAACGGGACAGGTAATTGAAATCAGCGGCGGACTATCCATGTAGGTCTTAGCGCAGACGGCGCAATTCTCGCCAGTCATATTTGATA
>JAHZHC010000002.1:0-181034 GCA_019420505.1 Ruminococcus sp. | reverse complement strand
AAACGGTCAGTTTGATTTGGCTCGGGTCAAAGTATAAAAAGTCAATTTGTATTATACTTTTCGATATCTATAGCTTTGAACCCGTTGTAGCAGGTTTGCGAAAAAGATAAACTACGGTGCTCAACCAGTCTTAGCGCAGACGGCGCAATTCTCGCCAATTATATTTGATAAAACGGTCAGTTTGATTTGGCTCGGGTCAAAGTATAAAAAGTCAATTTGTATTATCTTTTTTGAATTATGCACTGTAAATTGCAATTGTGAATTAATTTAAGGAGTGGAAAAGTAAAATGAAAAGAGTTGTAATCACCGGAATGGGTACAGTTAATCCTTTGGGTAAAAATGTATCTGAGTTTTGGGATAATATTGTTGCTAACAAAAACGGTCTGAGCTTTATAGATCAGTTTGACGCAACGGATTTTCCTGTGAAAATTGTAGGAGCAGTCAAGGATTTTGACAGTTCAGCTTATATAGAGAAAAAAGAAGCTCGAAGAATGGACAGATTCACTCAGTTTGCTTTATGCTCGTCATATGAAGCGCTTAAAGACAGCGGAACGGATTTTAAAGATGTTGATCCTTACAGATGCGGTGTTATTATCGGCGTCGGTATCGGCGGACTTAAACTGACTGAAGAGGAACATTCAAAATTCCTTCAGAAGCCTGATAAAATTTCGGTATTTTATATTCCGATGATGATAGCAAACATGGCTGCCGGTACAGTTTCCATGAAAACCGGATTTAAAGGTGATAACTATTGTACAACTACGGCATGTTCTTCTGCAACACATGCTATCGGTGAAGCATTCCGAAAAATTAAAGACGGATATCTTGACGTTTGCCTATGCGGCGGAGCTGAATCCTGTATTACAAGATTTGCTCTGGGTGGATTCAATAATATGAAAGCACTTTCAAAGACTGATGAACTTGATAAGGCATCTACACCGTTCGACCTTAACCGTCAGGGCTTTGTTCTTGGTGAAGGATCAGGTATACTTGTGCTTGAAGAACTTGAACACGCAAAGGCAAGAGGTGCTGAGATCTATGCAGAAGTAGTCGGTTATGGAGCTACATGCGACGCTTATCATATGACAAGTCCGTCTCCTACAGGAGAAGCTGCTGCTCACGCAATGAAAATGGCATACACTGAAGCAGGCCTTGCTCCTGAAGATATCAAATATATCAACGCACACGGAACATCAACGGGACTTAATGATAAATATGAAACAAATGCTGTAAAAATTGCCTTAGGTGAAGACGCTGCAAGAAAAACAGTTATCAATTCGACAAAATCAATGATAGGACATCTTCTTGGCGCAGCAGGCGGTGTTGAAGCAATTGTTACTGCACTTTCTATTAAAAACAATATTGTGCACAAGACTATAAATTACACAACCCCTGACCCCGAATGTGATCTTGATTATGCTGTGGACGGCAACAGAGAAATGGAAGTTACCGCAGCTTTGTCAAATTCTTTGGGCTTCGGCGGTCACAATGCAACTATTTGTCTGAAAAAGTATGCTGACTGATATTAGGAGGACATGTAATGAATAAGATTTATAATCAATTTGATATTGAAACTATAGAAAAGCTTGCTGATATTGTGAAAAGCAAGGATTTAGGTGAAATCTTTATTAAAAACGGAGATTGTGAAATTACCGTTAAGGGCAAAAAATGTCCGCCGCCCCCGATGTCAATGACGGCAATGCCGATGACAGCTCCTTCCGTTTCGGCACAGGCAGCTGAAGTTCCTTCCAATATGGCTGAAACAGAGGTAATATCGGGCAATCAGGTTAAGGCTCCTATTGTAGGAACATTTTATTCTGCTCCTTCTCCAACGGAAAAGCCTTTTGTATCAGTAGGTGATACCGTTAAAAAAGGCGATGTACTTTTCATCATTGAGTCAATGAAGGTGATGAATGAAGTCCAATCAGAATTTGACGGGGTTGTCAAGAAGGTTCTTGCAAACAGCGGAGATGCTGTTGAGTTTGATCAGACGGTTATGATTATCGGATAAATGGAGGACATTAAAATGTCAGTAGTTTTGAATAAAGAACAGATTAAAGAAATTATTCCTCACAGAGATCCTTTTTTACTTATTGACGAAGTAAACGAGCTTGAAATAGGAAAACGTGTAGTTGCTACAAAATATATTAAAGAAGATGATTTCTGGTTCGAGGGTCATTTCCCGGAATATCCTGTTACACCGGGAGTTCTTATGGTTGAAATGCTTGCACAGGCAGGTGCTGTTGCATTGCTTGCACTTCCAGAAAACAAAGGAAAGATCGGTTTTTTCGGCGGGATAAACAACTGTAAATTCCGTCAGCAGGTTTTGCCGGGTGACGAGCTTAAATTAGAAGTTGAAATAATTAAAGTAAAAGGTCCTATAGGAGTAGGTCAGGGAATTGCTACAGTAAACGGCAAAAAAGCTGTTTCGGCTGAGATTACTTTTGCGATAAAGTAAAAAGCGAAGAGGTTAGTTATGGAACTTAATGAAATATTAAAAAAATTTGTCGATTCGGGATGGGATTTAATTTCTGCGCCGTCCGAAAAATGGTTAAACGGCGGCAAAAACAGAGATGAATTAAAATCTGCTATAAAAAATGCTGACGAAGTATGCGGAAATTGCGGATGCGAACTTGACCATTTATATAAACGTGCCTTGGAATTGCTTTAATATTTTATTTTTAGTCTATTAAAAAATTTTCTTTAAGGAAGTAAAGCTATGTTTAAAAAAGTACTTATTGCAAACAGAGGTGAAATTGCCGTAAGAATAATTCGTGCCTGCCGTGAGCTTGGCATACATACTGTTGCTGTTTATTCTACTGCAGATAAAAATGCCCTTCATGCAAAAATTGCAGACGAAGCTATTTGCATCGGTCCTGCGGCAAGCAAAGACAGTTATTTGAATGTCAGAGCAATAATTTCTGCTTGTGAAGTAACAGGCGCTGACGCTATTCATCCGGGATTTGGATTTTTATCCGAAAACCCGTCCTTTGCAAGAACCTGTGAAAAATGCGGAATTACTTTTATCGGCCCCCGTGCTGAATCAATAGAAATGCTC
The DNA here is from genome assembly GCA_019420505.1 of Ruminococcus sp. Lineage (GTDB taxonomy): Bacteria > Bacillota > Clostridia > Oscillospirales > Ruminococcaceae > FB2012. The sequence goes on along the minus strand of JAHZHC010000002.1, from coordinate 177,976 downwards.
GGTGACAAGGCTCAGGCGAAGGAAACAATGAAGGAAGCCGGAGTTCCTGTTATTATGGGTTCTGACGGAGCTGTTTTCAATATTGACACCGCACACACACTTGCCAACGATTTAGGCTATCCTGTTATGGTAAAGGCTTCGGCCGGCGGCGGCGGACGGGGAATAAGAATCGTTCGTTCCGAGGATGAGCTTAATGCACAGATAACTGCTGCAAAACAAGAGGCTCTGGCTTGTTTCGGCAATGATGAAATATATATTGAAAAATTTATAGAAGATCCAAAACATATTGAAATTCAGATTCTTGCCGATAATTACGGTAATGTAATTTCATTGGGAGAAAGAGACTGCTCAATGCAGAGAAGGAATCAAAAGGTTCTTGAAGAAGCTCCGTCTCCTGCGGCATTTATGAATGAAGAACTGAGAACAAAAATGGGGAAAGCTGCCTGTGCCGCCGCTAAAGTCTGCGGTTACAGAAATGCGGGAACTGTTGAATTTCTTGTAGATAACAAAGGCAGCTTTTATTTTATGGAAATGAATACAAGAATACAGGTTGAACATCCGATAACCGAAGCTGTTACCGGCATTGATCTCGTTAAACAGCAGCTTCTTATTGCAGGAGGGCAAAAGCTGAGTATTACTCAGGAGGATGTTCAGATAAGAGGACATGCGATAGAATGCAGAATCAATGCAGAAAACCCTGCACTTGGTTTCAGACCTTCTCCGGGAATTATCAAATCTCTGCACATTCCGGGCGGAATGGGAATCAGAGTTGACAGTGCTGTATACCAAGGCTATGAGATTTCTCCTTATTATGATTCTATGATCGGAAAACTGATTACCTTTGCGGCAACCAGAGAAGAAGCAATTGCAAAAATGAGGTGGGCTTTGGCTGAGTTTATTGTAGACGGAGTCGCAACAAATATTGATTTTCATCTTAAGCTGATCCGCACCGAAGCTTTTCTGGACGGAAACTATGATAACGGTTACCTCAACCGTACAGAGATTATTTAAAGGAGGCGAACCTGATGCTTGAAGATTTGTTTTCAGTTGTAAAAACAAGATTCAACGGAGAGCAGACAAACGAAGAAAGAAAGAAAAAAACTGATATTCCAAAGGGTTTGCTTTTCAAATGCCCAAGATGTTCAAATGTAACTTTTTCTGAAGATTTTCAGAAAAACGGAAAGGTCTGTCCGAATTGCAATTATCATTCAAGGCTTACGGCACGTGAACGTCTTGACATTACTATTGACAAAGGAAGCCTTGAAGAATTTGACGCTGATATGATTTCAAAAAATCCTATTGATTTTCCTGATTATGAAGAAAAGCAAAAGAAGCTTCGTGAAAAAACAGGATTAAAAGACGCTGTTATTACTGGAAAGGCTGCCATAAGAGGAGAACAAATCGTTATAATCGTTATGGACTCTAATTTTATGATGGCTTCAATGGGAAGCGTTGTCGGGGAAAAAATTACACGTGCTATTGAATATGCAACGGCCAACAGACTTCCGGTCATTGCTTTTACTGCTTCAGGCGGAGCAAGAATGCAGGAAGGTATCGTTTCGCTGATGCAGATGGCAAAAACAAGCGGAGCTGTTGTTAAGCACAATGAAGCAGGTTTGCTTTATATCACGGTAATGACCGATCCGACTACAGGAGGGGTTACTGCTTCTTTTGCATCTCTCGGTGATATTATTATTGCAGAACCTAAGGTATTAATCGGTTTTGCAGGCAGGCGTGTTATTGAAGGTACGATAAAACAACGGCTTCCTGATGATTTTCAGTCGGCTGAATTTATGCTTGAAGCAGGCTTTGTCGATATGATCGTGGAAAGAAAGAAAATGCGCAGAACATTGGCGCATCTTCTGAAGCTCCACAGACAAGGAGGCGGATTTAATGAGTAAACTTACAGCATGTGAAAGACTTGATATAATCCGTCATAAAAACCGTCCGACGGTAAATGATTATATTCCTCAGATATTTGATGACTTCTTTGAGATGCACGGCGACCGCTATTATGGTGATGACGGTGCAATTATGGGCGGAGTTTGCTATTTTAAAGGTATACCTGTAACTGTTATTGCACAGGTTAAAGGCAGAAACCTTGATGAAAATAAAAAATGCAACTTTGGTATGCCTCATCCGGAGGGATATCGGAAAGCGGTCAGACTTGCAAGACAAGCGGAAAAGTTTCACCGTCCTGTTATCTGTTTTATTGATACATCGGGAGCTTATCCGGGAGTTGAAGCTGAAAAACGAGGACAGGGTGAAGCTATTGCAAAAAGCATCATGGATTTTATGACCCTGAAGGTTCCTGTTATAAGCATTGTACTTGGAGAAGGCGGCAGCGGCGGAGCACTTGCTATGGGAGTATGCGATGAGCTTGCTATGCTTGAAAATTCGATTTATTCGGTAATTTCTCCAAGCGGTTTTGCATCAATTCTTTGGAAAGATTCGTCGAGAGAGCGTGAAGCTTGCGACATAATGAAAATCACCGCTGAAGATTTAGTAAGGCTCAAGGTTTGTGATTATATTATTTCCGAATCAGCAGGAGGGGCTCACACTGACCCTGAACAAACCGCAGAAAATATTTCAGAATATATTTTTGAAGCTTTGCAAAGAAAATTGAAAAAAAGTCTTGACGAATTGCTAAATGAACGCTATAATAAGTTTAGAATAATCGGCGAGTTTCAAGAAGCTGATAATTCTGCTGATTAATGGTTGCTTGAGCAGAGGAATGTATTATTACGTTTTGCTCAACTATCAATCTTAATAAGAATGGAGGGTGCTTGAAATGGTATTTGAAAAAGTACGTGATATTATTGTTGACCAGCTTGACGCTGATGAGAGTGCTGTAACTATGGATGCATCTATTATTGATGATCTTGGCGCTGATTCTCTTGATGTTGTTGACCTTGTAATGTCTATCGAAGAAGAATTCGATGTTGAGATTCCTGATGAAGAGGTTGAAAACATTAAAACTGTAGGCGATATTGTTAAATTTATCGAAGCTGCAAACTAATTCAGAGAATAATTTTTTAGCCGTGTTCGCTTTGAACACGGCTTTTATTTTTATAAACAGATATTCCAAATTATTATTTTCACACTGCATTTGCTATTGACAGATTTTATTCGGCAGTGTATAATATATAATGTATATTTGTATCATTATGAAGTAAAATTCTTGATTCAATAACAGATTATCAGTATTATTGAAATTTCAGTTTAAAGCTGTTTAACAGCATTACAAAAGTTTGTAAACAAGAATATCCTGAATGAATTATATTAAAATAAAGGTGGAATGAAAGAAATGGGTTTAATCGAAAAAATTTTCGGTAACTATTCTAAGAAAGAACTTAAAAGAATTGAACCGATAAAAGACAGGGTTTTAGAACTTGAAGCCAAATATCAGCCAATGTCAGATAAAGAATTAAGAGATCAGACCGGCATTTTGAAAAACAAACTTGGCGATGGAATGACAACTCTTGACGATGTGCTTCCTGATGCACTTGCTGTATGCCGTGAAGCGGCTTTTCGTGTTCTTGGTAAAAAGCCTTATCCTGTACAGATCATAGGTGCTATTGTTCTTCATCAGGGCAGAATTGCCGAAATGAAAACAGGTGAAGGTAAAACCTTGGTCGCTTGTCTTGCCGCTTATGCAAACTCACTTAACGGCAAGGGCGTTCATGTAGTTACTGTCAACGATTATCTTGCAAAATTTCAATCTGAGGAAATGGGTAAGGTTTTCAGATTTTTAGGACAGAGCATCGGTGTTGTTCTTGCAGGTATGACAAAAGAAGAAAAACGTGCGGCATATAATGCTGACATTACATATGGTACAAACAACGAATTTGGTTTTGACTATCTTCGTGACAATATGGTTATATATAAAAAGGATAAGGTTCAGAGAGAACATACCTTTGCTATTGTTGACGAGGTTGACTCAATTCTGATAGATGAAGCAAGAACTCCGTTAATTATATCCGGACCGGGAGATAAGTCTACTGATCTTTATAAGGTCGCAGATCAGTTTGCTAAATCCCTTAAGCCTGTAACCGTAGTTGAAATGGACGACAAGGCTGATAATGACCAGCTTGACGGCGATTATATCATTGATGAAAAAGCAAGAACGGCTACGCTTACAAAGTCAGGTGTTAAAAAAGCTGAAAAAGCGTTTAATGTTATTAACCTTATGGAAGCAGAAAATATGACGCTGCTTCACCATATCAATCAGGCTATTAAAGCAAACGGAACCATGCGCCGGGATATTGACTATGTTGTCAAAGACGGTGAGGTTCTTATTGTCGATGAATTCACAGGACGTACTATGATAGGAAGACGTTTCAATGACGGTCTTCATCAGGCTATTGAAGCCAAGGAAGGCGTTAAAATTGAACGTGAATCCAAAACTATAGCTACTATTACTTATCAGAACTATTTCAGACTTTACGGAAAGCTTTCCGGTATGACAGGTACAGCCCTTACAGAAGAAGATGAATTCAGAGAAATTTATAAACTGGATGTAATCGAAATTCCTACAAACAAGCCGGTTATCAGAAATGATCATTCGGATGTTGTTTATAAAACTGAAAAGGGTAAATTTAACGCTGTTATCGAACAAATTATAAAGTGTCATGAAAAAGGACAGCCTGTTCTTGTAGGTACAGTTTCAATTGAGAAATCTGAATATCTTTCAAGGCTTTTGAAAAACAAAGGTATCAAGCATGAGGTTCTGAACGCAAAATATCATGACAAGGAAGCTCAGATTGTTGCACAGGCAGGTAAATTCGGAGCTATTACCATTGCCACTAATATGGCTGGACGAGGTACTGATATTATGCTCGGCGGTAATGCAGAATATCTTGCTACTGCTCAGATGAAGAAAATGGAGATTCCCGAAGAAGTTATTGTTGAAGCAACAGGATTTGCAGAAACTGATGATGAAGCAGTACTTGAAGCCAGAAAGATATATAAAGACCTGTATGCTAAATATTCGGCAGAGGTTGCTGAAAAGGCAAAAGAAGTTGTTGCAGCAGGAGGACTTTTCATCATTGGTACAGAACGTCATGAGGCAAGACGTATTGATAACCAGCTGAGAGGACGTTCAGGACGTCAGGGAGATCCGGGTGAGAGCCAGTTCTATCTTTCACTTGAGGATGATCTTATGAGAATTTTCGGTGGCGACAGAATAACAAATATGATGGAAGCTTTAAACGTTGACGAAAATACTCCTATTCAATCAAAAATGCTGACTAATGTTATTGAATCTTCACAAAAGAAAATTGAAGGCAGAAACTTTAACATAAGAAAGAATGTACTTAATTACGACGATGTAATGAATACTCAGCGTGAAATCATTTACGGTCAGAGACAAAAGGTTCTTAACGGAGAAGATATTCACGATTATATACTCACAATGATCAAAGATTTTGTTGACAACTGTGTAAATCTGTATTTGTTTGACGATGAAATCCATGATGACTGGAACCTTGAGGGACTTAAGGATCACCTTGCCGGTATTATTACTGTTGAGGACGACTTTAAATACAACGCACAAGAGCTTGATGAAATTACCAAGGAAGATATCACAAATATGCTCAATGAACGTGCAAATACTATCTATCAGAAGCGTGAAGATGATTTAGGCAAGGAGCTTCTGCGTGAAATTGAGCGAGTTGTTCTTCTTAAGGTTGTTGACAGTAAGTGGATGGCTCACATTGATGACATGGACGAATTGAAAAAAGGTATCGGACTTCGTTCTTACGGTCAGAAAAATCCTGTTGTTGAATACCGTATGGAAGGCTTCGATATGTTCGACGCAATGATTGATTCAATTCGTGAGGATACGGTAAGAATGCTGTTTACAATCAAGGTCCAGAAAGCTGATCCTGCTCCGAAGCGTGAACAGGTACTGAAGCCTGATGCCGGCAGCAGCCAAAGCATTACAAGAAAAGTTAAAAAGGTAGGACCTAACGAGCCTTGTCCATGCGGAAGCGGTAAGAAATATAAAAAATGCTGCGGTGTAAATAAGAACAACTAAACAAGCGCATTGTATTATTTTGAATTACTGATATATTTATAGGACGGTTTTTACCGTCCTATTTTAAAAAATACTCAAAAGGAGTTTATTGATATGGCTACTGCTTTTAAAAGTGCAGACATACTGCTTCCGCAAAACACAGACTTAGAAAAATGGGCAGTCGTTGCATGTGATCAATATACATCTGAGCCTGAATACTGGGAAGATGTTAAAAGGATTACCGGTGGGAATAAATCAGCAATTGATTTAATTTTACCGGAAGTTTACCTTGAAGAAGATGATGTTGATCAAAGGATTGAAAGAATCCACGATAATATGAAAAGTTATCTTAAAGCCCATACTTTTAAGGAATATAAAGACGCTCTTATTTACATTGAACGAATTCAATCTGACGGAAAGCTGAGGACCGGCATTGTCGGAAAGCTGGATTTAGAAGAGTATAACTATCAGAAAGGATCTAAAACTCCTGTAAGAGCTACCGAAACAACTGTTGTTGAAAGAATTCCGCCAAGACTTAAGGTAAGAAACGGCGCTGATATTGAACTTCCCCATATTATGATCCTTATTGATGACAGAGAAAAAAGCGTAATTGAACCATTAGAAATCGCAAAAGACGAAATGGAAAAGCTTTATGACTTCAAGCTTATGAAAAACGGTGGTTTCATCCGAGGATATAAGCTGACAAAGGAAATGCAGGATAAAGTTTTTGAGGCTTTAGATAAGTTAGCAGATCTTGATGCATTTAATGCCAAGTACGGACTCAACGAACTGACTTCTCTTGTATTTGCCATGGGCGACGGTAATCACTCTTTGGCAACAGCAAAAGAATTCTACGAACAGCTGAAAGCTGCAAATTCGGGAAAAGATTTATCAAATCACCCTGCAAGATATGCTTTGGTTGAAATAGTAAATCTTCATTCTCCGGCACTGGAATTTGAAGCTATTCATAGAATTGTCACGGGAATTGACAGGACGAAGCTTTTAGCGGAAATGATTTGCGATCTTGATATGACAGAGGATAAATCTGAACAGAAAGTTCAGATTGTTATGGATGGAAAAATCAAAGATATGTATATACATAAACCTACTTCAAAGCTAACGGTGGGATCACTGCAAAATTTTCTTGACAGATATCTGTCAGAAAACAATGGTAAAATTGATTATATCCATGGTACTGATGTTATAATGAAACTTGCTGAGAATAAAAACTCTGTAGGTTTTATTCTCCCCGATATGGGCAAGGAAGAACTGTTCCCCACTGTTATCTGCGACGGTGCATTGCCAAGAAAAACGTTTTCTATGGGTCATGCAGAGGATAAAAGGTTTTATGTTGAAGCAAGAAAGATAACGGAATAAATTTTATTTAAGGAGCGTATAAATTCATGTTTATTCAAGAAGTAAAAAACGAACTTACAGGTCACATTATACCATTCTGGAGCAAGCTTAAAGATGAGGAGAACGGCGGTTTTTACGGATATATGGGATATGACCTTAAGCTTGATAAAAAGGCTGACAAAGGTGTAATTCTTCACTCACGTATTCTTTGGTTTTATTCAAAATGCTATAGTGTATTAAAAGATGAGAAGTGTCTTGAGCTTGCAAATCATGCATTTGAGTTTGTAAAAAATCACTGTATAGACTATGATAACGGCGGTGTTTACTGGATGCTTGATTACAAAGGTAATCCTGTTGACACGATGAAACACACATATAATATAGCTTTTGCTATTTATGCTTTAAGTGCATATTACAATGCAAGCGGTGAAAAATTTGCGCTTGATCTGGCATACAAGCTTTTTGATGACATTGAAACTAATACTTTGGACGAATACGGTTATAGAGAAGCCTTTTCAAAGGATTGGAAGCTGATCTCAAATGATGCTTTATCAGAAAACGGACTAATGGCTGATAAAACTATGAATGCAATTCTTCATCTTATTGAGGCTTATACTGAGCTTCTTAAGGCTGAAAGAAATCCAAGAGTAGAATCACGTTTAAGATTTTTGCTTTCACAGGTCACTGATAAGGTTTTCGATCCTGATACTGACGCTTTAAAGGTGTTCTTTGATACTAAACTTGAGGTCATCGGTGATATTCATTCCTACGGTCATGATATTGAAGCAACCTGGCTTATGGATCTTGCCTGTGAAACAATCGGAGATATAAAGCTTATGGAAGAATTCAAAAACATGAATCTCAGAATATCCGAGAATATTTATAATCTTGCTTTTGAGGACGGAGCACTTAATACTGAAAGAGATAAGGATTATATCGAGAAAAAACGTGTGTGGTGGGTTCAGGCTGAATCTGTTGTAGGCTTTATAAATGCTTATCAGAAAAGCGGCAATAAAAAATATCTTGATGCCGCAAAGGAAATCTGGGAATATATCAAGACCGGAATTATTGATAAGAGAGAAGGTTCGGAATGGTTCAATGAGGTTGGTTTTGACGGAAAACCGTTTGAACATAAGGAAATGGTAGGACCTTGGAAATGTCCTTATCATAACGGCAGAATGTGTCTTGAAGTTATAAGCAGAGGTATTGAATAGAATGTACAAATACGAAACACATCTTCATACTGCTGAAGCAAGCGGCTGTGCCTCAGCTTCGGGAGCTGAACAGGCAAGAAGATATAAGGACGAAGGCTATGATGGAATAATTGTTACCGATCATTTTTTTAACGGAAACTGTGCTGTTCACAACTATTATGACTGGTATGACCGTGTAAGACAATTTTGCAGGGGTTATGATAATGCCAGGGAAGAGGGAGAAAAAATCGGACTAAAGGTTTTTTTCGGTATTGAATATTCTTACTTTGGTGCAGATCTGTTAACCTACGGTGTTGATTTGGAATGGCTTTATCAGAACAGCAATGTTATGGATATAAGCGTTTATCAATATATTGACCGTGTGCATAAAGCAGGCGGAATTGTAGTTCACGCACATCCATTCAGAGAGGCAGACTATATTAATGAAATAAAGCTTATGCCTAAGTGGGTTGACGGAGTTGAGGTATATAATGCCGGCAATTATAAAGAAGAATATAATGATCGTGCACTATGGTATGCAAAGCAATATGATTTGCCTCAGACTGCCGGAACTGATAATCACCATCTTTCCTCCGCACGATTAAGCGGTGTTTTATCTGAAACTCCTTTTGAGAATATTTACGACTATATAGACGCAGTTAAAAACAGAACACTTTCAGGGATTATACTGCCTGAATAAGACAAGGAGAATTTTATGAGCTTTAAAAGATCTATCTTAATTTTTTTATGTTTTGTTATGGGAATATACTGTTTAACGGGATGTTCAAATGGCAGTAAAAACTCCGGAAATGACAGCAAGACAGAGGAAAATACTATGGAGATTCGTGATATTTCTGCAAAAGAGCTTGTATCAGAAATGAAAATCGGCTGGAATCTTGGTAATACTCTTGATGCAAGCGGGGCGGATGGAGTTGCAGCTGAAACCTCCTGGGGCAATGCAAAAACACGTGAAGATATGATGAAGCTTCTGAAGGATACGGGATTTAATGTATTAAGAATTCCTGTTACATGGAACGGTCATATGGATGAACAATATAATGTTGATCCTGAATGGATGACAAGAGTAAAAGAAGTTGTGGATTACGGAATTAACAATAATCTCTTTGTAATTCTTAATACTCACCACGAAGATTGGTATTATCCTAACAGCGAAAATAAAGATGAGGACATAAAACAGCTTAAAGCTCTCTGGGAACAGATCGCTGAAGAATTTAAGGGATATGACGAGCATCTTATTTTTGAAGGACTTAATGAACCCAGACTTCGTGACACCGCTATGGAATGGACAGGCGGAACTCCTGAAGCTCAGGAAATTATAAATGAATATGAACAGGTTTTTTATGATACAGTCAGAAATTCAGGAGGAAACAACGGAAAACGTCATTTAATGCTCACAGGATATGCGGCGTCATCTCAAAGCTCAAGTCTTCAGGCAATAAAGCTTCCCGAAAACGATAATAAAATAATTATTTCTGTACATGGATACCTTCCGTATTCCTTTGCTCTTGATACTAAGGGAACAGATAAATTTGATGCAAACTCTGACGCTGTTTCTATAGACAGTTTGTTTCTAAATCTTGATTCAATGTTTTTAAGTCAGGATGTTCCTGTTATTATCGGTGAATTCGGATGCGTTAATAAGGATAACTTAGATGATAGAATTGAATGTGCAAAGTATTATGTTTCCACAGCAAAAAGCTATGGTGTTCCGTGCATCTGGTGGGACAATGGAAGTTTTGTAGGAAGCGGGGAAAATTTTGGACTTATGGACAGACAGGCACCGGCTGAATGGAAAACTCCTGAGTTGGTTAATGCAATGATAGAATGTGTAAAATAACTAATTAATGCGTAACTTTAGGTTACGCATTAATTAGTTATATATAAAAATATTTACATTTGCAAAATGTTATTGAAATGATAAATCAGTTATGCTATAATAAAAGAAAAATATCAGAAAGGATTTATAATATGGCAACAAAAACAGCAGCAAAACATCAGAAGAAAACAAATAGAAAAAAATATATTTTTCCGCTTGTATTAGTTATCTGTATTTTAGTTTTAGTTATTGCCTTTTTAATCACAGCTTTCATTGTCGGAAACTCAAAATATAAAGACAAGTTTATTCCGAACACATTTATAAATGATGTTAATGTAAGCGGTCAAACATTAAGTGAGGCTACTTCTCTTTTTGAATCTTTTAATATTCCAAGCGATATTATAATAACAAAGCATGACGGTTCAACAGTAAATATTCCTTCTGAAAAGCTTGGTTTTAAAAGTAATAGTTCTGATAAAATCAAAGAAATTTACGATCAGGTAAAAAAAGAAAAATGGTATAAAGGTCTTTTTAACGAAAAATATTTTACTATTAAAAGCGAATCTGAATTTGATTCAAAAAAGCTTACTGAAACATTAAAAGCTGTCGATTTTGGTAAGGAGAAAAATAAAAATGCCGAAATTGTATTTGCTGATAATGCATACACAATAAAGGATGCTGTACAGGGTGATGAGTTGGATGTAGACAAGCTTATAAAATACGTTTCAGCTCAGCTTGATAACGGAAGCTTTGAAATTAATGCTGTAGATTCAGGCTGTTATATTGAACCTAAAATTAAAGCTGAAAATCTGAAGGATAAACTTAATAAGCTTAATCAGCTGTATAATCTGAAAATAGTTTATAATTTTGATTATACTACAGAAACTCTTACCGGTAAAAAATTAATGAATATGATTTCCGTAAACAATAAGGGTAAGGTAACTGTTGACAATGATAAGGCAATGCTTTACATAGAAGAACTTGCCGAAAAATATGATACTTATAATACAGAACGGAAATTTAAAGCTACTATTCAAGGCAATATTGTTGTGCCTACCAGTAATGATGCCAGATATGGCTGGTGGATAGATCAGGAAAAAACTCGGGATGAGTTGGTTGAACTGCTTAAAAAAGGGAAAGACGCAAAAATTGATCCTATATATTATCAGGACGGGAGCTATGTATACACCGGAATGAAGGGTGCCCGTACTGCTGATGATGATATAGGAAAAACTTATATTGAAATTGATTTGACCAATCAGACCTTATGGTATTATAAAAACGGCAAAAAGCTTTGGGAATGCGGTATAGTTTCGGGACAGACAACATCTGCGGCAAGAACTACTCTTCCGGGAGTGTATAAGCTTTGGGATAAGCAAACAAATTATCGCATGAAAGCAAGCAATTCAGACGGAGAACGTTGGGATACAAAATGCACCTATTGGAACAATGTTTCCCTGTGCGGAATCGGGCTTCACGATTCACAGTGGCGTGGAACTGCTGTTGGCGGCGATATTTATAAATATAACGGATCTCACGGATGTATCAATATGACTCTTGAAAGCGCAAAATATATTTATGACAATGTGGAATATGATACTCCTGTAGTTATGTATTATTGATAACAGATAAAAAATTACCGTTCGGACTTTTAATATCCGAACGGTATATTTTTATATTAATCTAATATATTTATAAGAATCGGAACAGCATATATAAGGAAAACAGTAATGATACAAACTGCAGAAACTATGCTGTAAGACAAGGTTTTCAGAGATTCTGAGTATATAATTTTCTTTCTGAAAATCACATATGCTGCTGTCAGACCAATTCCTATAACAGTAACAATCAATCCTGAGGCAAAGCCCTTCGGCGTATACGTTACAGTAATTTCATTTTCTCCTTCCTGTAAAGGAAATGATATAAATGAAGAAAATGCTTTTTTATATTCAATTTTTTCACCGTTTATTTTTATCTTGAATCCTTCGCTGTAAGGAACGCTGAGAAAACAGGTTTCTCCTGAATCAGCAGTACATTTTCCCTTCAGCATTCCTCCGTCACGTTTAAAATCTACATAATTTGTATTATTTAATGTTGCTTCAAGTACATTCTGATCAATTCCAAAGACACCAAATGAAGAACAGCTTACACTTTTCAAAAGACTTATCTGAACTGATACCTGTTCATTTTCAAATTCGCCCAGATAAAGAACCCCGTTATTTTTGTTATATGGATAGCTGTTTTCAATTGTATTACCGTTTACAATAATCGAGAAGCTGTCATAAATAGGTTCTTTAAGATGATTTGTCAGTTTGTCAAAACAGTCAAAATAAAGCTTTTGTCTGCCTGAAACATTTATATTATATAACAAACCTCCCGAACCTGAGATATTGTAATTACCGTTTATTAAAAGGGAATCACTTGCTGAAGCATGATTGTATTTTATTACAGCATCATCTTTTCCGAACAGAGAAGAATACAGATATTTCTGAACATCTGATCTTTCATAGCCTTCAGGTATCTCTTCTTTGTCATCCAGTTTTTGTGAAGTAATAAGTCCCAGTCCGGTATTCATATTTGTTTTCTGAATATGATATCTGTTGTTAGTATAAACTGTCTCTCTTTGATCAAGGTTATTTGTTATTTCATAATCAGCACAAAGCAATGCGTCGGTCAGCGAGGTTCCTCCGCATGAACCTATTTCCATCCAAACCGAAGTATACCCGAATCTTTTCATTGTAAACATGTAATTCTCATCTGTAAGTGATGTATAGTGGCTTAAGGACGGATATCCTAAACTTCCTACAAGATTATAATCAAACAATTTGGACGAAGTTTTTACCCGATAAAAGCTGTCATCATCAATCCTGTCTGCAAGTTCAAGCACAGATTGCTGAGACTGCACATTCTGCGGATTGTTCTGTGACGGAGACAGCATGTAAATTCTCGCATTTGAATAAGTTTCTGAAAGAGCGACCACACAAATAAGCAGGACAAAAACCTGTTTGAGCATAAAACCGTTTTTATAAAACAGATATATAACTCCATAGCATACAACAGTAATCACAAACAACTGAAGCAATCCACGGAAGGATCCCTCATCTCCCCATAGGGTTTGTGTGTAATTAGAAAGATCCTGAATTTTATCTGTTACATATTGCTGACTAAAGGTTATATAAATATAAATAAGAACTCCCGAAACAGCAAGAGATATTATTAAGGATGTGTTTCCTTTATATTTTGGTTTGTTGCTGAGAAAGCCTGCACAGCACACAAGACCCAAAAACATTGTGATAAAACCATATCTCATTGGGAAAGACATATAGCTTCCTGTATGCCACATTTTATTTATAGGCTCAATAATCAGAGGTATTAAAGTAAGTATAAAAAGATAAAGATACATATTCTGTTCCTTTTCTCTTTTCATACCGCTGAAAGCATTAATTATTACAACTACAAAAACAAAAGCTGTACAGAAAATAAGGGGAAGTGTTGTATAATAGTCCGTAATAAATTTGGATTTGGCTATATTTTCGATTATTGATTCGCCTCTGCCTGAGGTGAGATACTGCATAAAACACGGTATCCAAACAACTGCCGATATCAAAGCTGCTGCAAGCGAACCGCCAAGAAAATGTACACAAGCTTCTTTTGTTGCATTTTTACTGTGCATCAGCACATAAACGCCCATAAAAAGTAGCAGGAAAAGAACTATCATATAGCTTATGTAATAATTAACGATGACGGTTGCTGAAAGTACAATAACATAAGGGAGAACTTTACCTTTGTTTACTAACATATTAAGTGAAAGCAAAAGCAGCGGCAGCAGATACATCATATCAAGCCATATAATATTCTGATAAAATACCATTCCATACCCGCATACACCATACATAAAGCTGAGAATAACTGCAATAGAGGTATCAAGCTGTTTATGACAATTTTTAAAGTATATCATCGCAGTAAACGAAGCGGTCATCATTTTCAGCATCACAAGAATATTCACAAAAAGTATCATATTACCCTTGTCCACAAACTTCACTAAGAAATTAAAAGGACTTGAAAGGAAAAAGAAAAATACTCCCCAGAAATTCATTCCGCCTGCATTTTCAAAGTTAAGAAACATACTGCTCTTGCCATCAAGTATATCCTTAAAATCTATCATGAGAGGAATAGTCTGCTGATTCATATCGCACCATGACACACTGCCTTCACCGAATGGATACAGATATCCTATATAGTAGGCATATAATATCACAGCCATAACCAAAATCGGCGGAAAAGCAAAGGGAAGAATATTCAATACTTTGTTTTTGATGGGTATGCTTTGAGGCTGTAAGTTTTTATTTTTATTAACCGTATTTTTTGACTGTCTTTTCATATTGTAACTTTACTTCCGAAAGGAAGTGAATCCTCCTTTTTAGTTTTTTTATTTAAATACCTATTCTCCGCATATTTTTATAATGGCATTAGCATACATATTCAGATTATATTTAAATGTTTCTATGGAAATATGCTCATCTGCCCCGTGCATATTATTTTGTTCTTCAGGAAACTCTGCTCCGAAAGCAACTCCGCCGTCTGTATTATGAACATATGTTATACCGCCCTCTGCAATACATCTTCCGTCTTCACCCTTAACCTCTCGGTATACTTCAAGAAGAGCTTTAACAAGGGGACTGTCCTCAGGAACATAATGAGGCTCCATTCCGTCAATGTCCGTAACACGCATATCCGCCTTTTTTAAAGCCGCTGTAATTATATCTGAAATTTCCTTTAATGTTTTATCTATTGGAAATCGGATATCTATTCCTCCGGTTATATTTTCACCGTCAAAGCTTAAGGTCGTTAATGCACAGGTCATTTTACCTGAAATACTATCCGAAAATCCCATTCCGGCAGATTTTCCGTCATATTCGCCATGGGGAAAAAGTTTTGACAATTTAACTGCATCTTCAAATCCTAAATAAGACAGCAGCTTCAACATGGCTGTGACTGCATTTTCACCAAATTCAGGCCTTGACCCATGAGCGGATTTCCCTGTTATCACAAATGACACTTCTTTATCGTCTGTAATATCAATATCGCAGTCTGTATTTATCGTTTCAAAGGCTTTCACCAGTTCGTCTGATGAGATACCTGTACAAATGCACTCTGCTTTGTCCGGAATGGCATTAATAACAGTTCCGCCTCTTATATACTGAATTTTAAGTCCGTTTTTTTCGCTTAAACTTTGCTTGCCTGAAAAATTCAGGTGCACCATACCTTTTTCGCAGTTAAGAACCGGAAATGTACCGTCCGGCGTAAAAACCATCGGCGGAAATTTTTCCTGCTGTTCATAATACTCAATATCCTGACAACCGCCTTCTTCGTTTCCGCCGAAAATAACACGGAAATTGTCCTTTATAGGAATATTCAGATCTTTTATACACTTAACAGCATAAAGTACCGCTACAGACGGTCCCTTGTCATCAATTGCGCCCCTGCCATAAATTTTATCACCGTCTACAGTACAGTCAAACGGAGGGTAATGCCACCCATCAGAAGCAGGAACAACATCAAGATGACTTAGAATACCCAGCTTAGGATCGCCGTCTTTAAAATCCATGCTTACAGCATAATTATCAAAGTTTTTTACCTTCATTCCCAATGACTGTCCGAAATCTGCTCCCCATTTTAATGCTTTTGCAGAGCCTTCTCCAAAAGGCATGTTCTTTTGAGGATTTTGAAAGGTACTGTCAATGGACATTATTTCTTTAAGACTTGCAATGATTTCATCAAAATGTTCGTCAAAATATTTGCTGATCTGTTTTTTATACATTATATTAAGTCCTTTCAATTATCTTTGGATCTCAAGGTAACTAATATTATTTCCGATGGATTTTGCAGCCTGAATTTTCCCAGTCCTGCGGAAACCACCATTTTTGCTGAATTTTCATTTTTATCATTTGCATAGACACCTTTAGTATATTCAGGTAAGAATTTTCTCTCAGGTGAAAGCAATCCTCCTATTTTAGGAATTCTTATTACTCCCCCATGACAGTGACCGGAAAAAATCAAATCAGCACCCCATTTTGCATAGTTTATGAACGGAAAAGGCGTATGAGCAAGAAGTATATTAAAATGATATTTATCCGATTCCCCCAGCATCCGATCGAGCTTTTCAACTGTAAGCTGAGGAAGATTTGAATAACTGCCTTTAGCGTTTTTATAATACTTGCTTTCTATATCAGCGCCGTAAACATTTATATATTCTTCGCCTGAATAAAGACGGATTTTTTTATTTCTCAATACATTGATTCCGCATTGCTCCAGCTTGATCGCTAATACTTCTGCTTTTTCAGGTGTATCAGCCTCATGATTTCCGAACACATAATAAACAGGTGCAATTGTTCTCAGCCTTTTCATTAATACAAGCTTATGGTCAAGGTTTACCTCATTTCTGCTGTATAAATCACCTGTAAAGAATATATAATCCGGATCGGCAGTCTTACATGAATTTATAAGATTATCATAATTATCTCCGTATTTTTTCGTATGCAAATCGGAAAGCTGTAAAATTTTCTTTCCGGAAAAAACTGACGGCAGCTTTTCAAAGACAATTTCATACTCTGTCATACAAAGCTGTCTGTTCTGTATCATGCAATAAATTCCTGCCGCAGCTGTTCCGACGGCAAGACCTGCTATTTTAAAAAAAGCCATATCTCACATCTCCGAATCTGTTATGTAATTATTTTGCAAGATATCTTTTCAAGTCCTCAAGAGCCCATTTAGCATGATTATAACCATGATCATAAAGCCTCTTCAGCTTAACGGGATCTCCCTCAGTACGTCCTACATTGAAAGTAGATTTCGGCGTAAATACAAACACCTTTCCTTCACTCTTAAGCTGTTTTATCTCAGATATACAACGGTTATACCTTTCCGCTCTCGTTTTCATTGCTTTACAAAATTCAGGGTATTTTCTATATGCTTTTTCAGCAAATTTCATTGCCGGCTCATCTTTTTTTATATAATCTCTTGGTCTTGTAAGAATAATTATATTTTTATCACATCCGAAGTTAATTGCCTGCATATAAGGAATAGAATCTGCAACCCCGCCGTCAAGGTATTTTTCTCCGTTCAGTTCAATCTCGGGAAACATCAACGGCAGTGCACAGCTGGCCCTTAAATAAGTGAATTTTCTGTCATCTCTTGGTACAGGTAAATATTCTGCCCTGCCCGTTTTAATGTTAGTGACTGTTGCGATAACTTCACCTTTAAAATCAGCAAAAGCATCAAAGTCAAATGGTAATTCTTCATTTGGAACCTTGTCATAAACATAATCCATGTTATAATAGCTTCGGTTTTTTGGATAAAACAAATATTTTATACCTGAATATTTTTTGCTGTTCATATATTTTGAAGCCAGAATAAGATTTCTGCCTATTTGTCCTGAACAATAAGATACACCAAAAGCAATTCCTGCTGAAACACCGATAAGGTAATCAGCTATAATTTTTTCTTCAAGCAGAACATCCATTATTCCACAGGAATAAACAGTACGGCTTCCACCGCCCTCTAAAGTAAGACCAAGCATTTATTTTATTATCCTCTTTCTTTTTAATATATATATAATATTAACATATTCTATTTTAAAATACAACCGAATTTCGTCGTATACTTAATCATTCAATCTTGATTTAATTGATAAGTCTTAATCTTTGAAGCAAGAAACAATGAACCGCATACCAGATTAAGCCCGTCAGGGTTTTTCAGCTTCATCGTTTCTAAAGTTTTTTCAGGAGTAAATTCAGAACATACAGCCTTTCCGCCTGATTTTTCAATTATCTTTGCCAGTTCTTCTTTTGAATTTTCAAGAGCATAATATCCGTCAACACAAATAAATTCATCAACAATAGGAATAAGCTGTTTTATTGCGTCCTCAGAATCTTTTCCTTTTATCATGCCGATTATCGCAATTTTAGGGCTTTGTTCAATGCCCTCCAAGACCTTAGATAATGCTTTCATACCGTCAGCATTATGCGATCCGTCAAGAACAGTCAGGGGCTTTTCTGATATCACTTCAACTCTTGCGTATAGCTTAGCTTTCTTCAATCCGTTTTTTATGTTGTTCAAATTAAGAGGCATTATTTCAGCTATAAATTTTATAGCTTCAATTACAGTCAAAGCGTTGTTTATCTGATGCAGCCCGCCCATGGAAAGCTCATAGGATTCTCCCTTATAATTAAATTTGCATCCGTATATATCCCATTTTTCAGCCCTGCAAAGATAGAGGTTTGGAATAACCATCTGTGATTCCTCATCCATTGCTTTTTTTCTCACTACGCTGACAGCCGACATATCATTTCCGGCAGACAGTACAACCGGACAATGCGGTTTTATAATTCCGGCTTTCTGAAAAGCTATTTCTTCTAAACTGTTTCCCAATATCTCCATGTGGTCAAACGAAATAGAACCAATGACAGATACTAAGGGCGATTCAATAACATTTGTACTGTCAAGAAGTCCCCCTACACCTGTTTCAAGTACTACAACATCGCATTCATGACGAAAAAAATAAACAAAAGCAATGGCTTGAGTAATTTCAAACTGAGAAAAATCCTCATAATCATTCAGTTCCATAATCAAAGGCTTAATTTCTCCTGAAATGATTTCAAGTTCGCTGTCTGAAATGTCCATACCGTTAATTTTGATTCTGTCATTATATTTTATAAGATATGGTGATGTGAAAAGTCCCGTTTTATATCCTGCATCAATTAAAATTTCGCTGAACATCTGAGCCATTGAACCTTTTCCGTTAGTGCCGGCAATGTGTATAAATTTCAACTCCTTTTGCGGATCTCCTACAGCTTTAAGCAGTTTTTTTATTCTGTCAAGGTTCATGATTTTCTTTCCCTTTTTAGAAAACTTATTTATAAAATCCATATGTTTATTTTTTTCGGTCATTATTTTATTTCATCCTCGTTTAACTAATTATTATTAAGCATATCCGAAAGCTTCTGTGCAATGCTCAGATTAACTCCCGCTGTTTTTGCAATATCTTCAGCAGAAGCTTTTTTCAGATTATCCTTAGTTTTAAATTCTGTCATTAGTTTTATTGCTTTTTTCTCACCAATTCCCTTTATTTTTGTCAATTCCAGCTGATAAGAAGATTTTTTATGTTTCGCCGCCTGATATGTTATTGCATAACGATGAACTTCATCCTGAATTCTGGTAACAAGATTAAAAGCGCTGCGGCTCTTTGTCAGGCTGATTTCACCTCCGCCGGTTGCAACAGCACGAGTCCTGTGCTTCGAGTCCTTTACGAGTCCGAAAACAGGTACATTTATACCCATATTTCTTATAACAGGAGTAACAGTGTTAACGTGACCCTGTCCGCCGTCAAGCAAAATCAGATCAGGTAAGGTCGCAAATCCATCATCTGTTTTTTCATAATAATTTCTGAATCTGCGTTCCAGAACCTCGCACATACAAGCATAGTCATTTTGTTCTTCCACTGTTTTTATTGAAAACTTTTTATAAAATTTTTTACAAGGCCGTCCATTTTCAAAAACAACCATTCCTGCTACCATATTTGATGAAGCAAGATTAGATATGTCATAGCATTCAATATATTTCGGCGGCTTTGTCAGGTTCAAGGCTTTTGCTAATTCTTCAAGGGCAGTTATTTCTTTGCCGGTACGCCCGACCTTAATTGATAAATATTCCGACGCATTACTTTTAGCAAGGGTCGTTAGCCTTAAAAGATGTCCTCTTTTAGGCGTTGATATATTTACTGCATGCCCTGATTTCTCCCTAAGCCATTTCTGCAAAAGCTCATTTTCGTTTATTTCTTCATCAAGGAGTATTTCACGAGGGATAAAATCTTTGGAGGAATAAAATCTTAAAATAAATTCCTCTCTCATTTTTGTTTGATCTTCCTTTTCTCCCAAAAAGAAATCTGCTTTGTCAAAAAGTCTGCCGTTACGGTACATAATAACGCTTGCGCAGGCAGTTTCACTGTTTTGAGATATAGCAATTATATCAGTATCCTTCATATTTAAGTCAACTATTTTCTGGTCTTCTGCGGCTTTGGTAATGGCAGAAATTCTGTCCCTCAGTTTTGCCGCAAGCTCAAAATTCAAATCTTCCGCCGCTTTTTCCATTTCTTTAGTAAGCCGTTCCACTGATTCCGATGATCCCTGCTTTATATATTCTATTGCTTGTTTTACTGTATTTCGGTATTCCTCACCGGATATTCTGCCCGTACAAACACCCATACACTGTTTTATGTGATGATTAAGACAAGGTCTTGCCTTACGGAAATCTCTTGGAAAGACTCTGCTGCAGGTCGGAAGCATAAAGACTTTATTTGCTTCTTTAACTGCTTGCTTTACTGCGTATGAGCTTGTATATGGTCCTATATATTCTGCATTGTCATTATCTTTTTGAAGCACCGCCGTGATTTTAGGATATTCTTCTTCAGATACCCGAATATAACTGTACCCCTTGTCATCCTTTAAAAGAATATTATACTTAGGAGCATATTGCTTAATAAGTGAGCACTCTAAAACCAAAGCTTCAAATTCAGAATCAGTAACAATAAAATCGTAATCATAAACATGCGAAACCATTTTCCAGACCTTTGGCAAATGATCCTGACTCCTGCGAAAATATGATGTAACCCTTTTTTTCAGATTTTTAGCCTTGCCGATATATATAATTTTATCACTTTTATCTTTCATAATATAACATCCCGGGCTTGAAGTAAGCTTTGATGTTTTATCTCTTAAATAAGGCAGCCTTGGATTGTTTTCATCAGTTATATACATATCAGGTTCTCCGTTCTTATTTACTGCTGAACTTCATATTCCCTTAGTTCACAATTTCCCATAAAAAAGTGAGAAAAGCGTTCTGTTGTCATATCCTTAAAATATGTTTCTATAACTCTGCAAACCCCGCCGTGGCAAACTAAAAGAACGTTTTTACCATTGTAATTTGCTATGACCTCATCAAGAAGACTGTATACCCTGTGAGCAAGCTGAAGAAGAGATTCGCCTCCATCAGGCATTTTACATCCAAATTCGGTTTTTGCCTTAGCGAATCCATCCGTGTCCCGATGTTTTCCCTCATAGCTACCATAATTCCATTCAGCAAGTCTATCATCAATTATAATATCTTTTTCTATTCTTTCAGCTGAAAACATTGCCGTTTGAACCGCCCTTGAAATAGGTGAGCATATAATAATATCAATGTTTTTTAATTGTCCAACCTTATCAGCAAGAGCCTTTGCCTGTTCAATTCCTTTGTCTGTCAGCTTGACATCTGTAATACCGCAAATTTTATTATCTCTGTTCCAATCAGTTTCTCCATGTCTTGTGGCGTATATTTTCAATTCGTCCGCCTCTTTCTAAGAATCATTTATCTTTATTGTAACATATTTTTGTTTTATATTCAACCAAACAGCCACACCTAATAAATTATATTTAATATTAATGAATAAAACTTTTTTACAACTTGACTATTGAATAAAAAACTGCCGTATGTTATAATATTTTTAATATGTAAATTTACTTGAAAGGATAATGAATCTATGCTTATTAATACCCTTGCAGCAATGACTTTAGGTCTGGTGCTGAATATGATGGCAGGTAAGTCCAAGCCTTTTCAGGGTTTTGAAAATTTTATAATATTAACTGCTGAACGTATGGAGAAGTTTTTAAAGAAACATTATCAGGATACGCCTAAAGCACAGGAGATGGCAGGCAGCGCAATGGTGTTTTTTATGCTGTCGTTGTTTGCAGGAATTCCGCTTATTTTAATTATTTTTTCATATATATTTGTTCCTGTAATAGGTGTAATTCTTGAGAGCGTGCTTTTTTGGTTTTCTCTGAATATAAAAAACACTCGTATAAGCGCATATAGAATTATGCGTATGGTCAGAGCGGGCAAGCTTGAAGAAGCACAGAAAAGACTTTCCTATATGACAGGTAATGACTGTTCCGATATGGATATGGAAACAATTATTAAAACTACTGTGGAAAAAGTTTCAGACCGATGTGTAAACGGAGGATTTTCTCCTGTTTTTTATATGACAATTTTTGGGGGATTCGGCGCAGTTTTTTATAAGACAGTATGTATACTTAATGCTGAAGCAAGAAAAAATAAAGAAGACTATGTTGATTTTGGAAACGGAATAAAAAAACTATGGAATATCCTTGGTTATATTCCTTCAAGAATTGGTGCAATAATAATTAAAATTGATGTAAAATTACTTTCTCTTGATAAAAATAATGCAAGAAAAATACATAAACGGGATCAAAACGCTGCATCTCCTGCTTTTTTAGGACAAGCAAGAGCTGTTATTGCAGGTGCGCTTGATATCCAACTTAATAAAGAAGAATATTACGATGGAATGATTATGCGTGAACGTGCAGTAGGTGACCCGGTAAAACCTTGTGAAGCTAACGATATTTATTGGGCAAATCAGCTTTTCTATGGAAGTGTTTTTATATTTTTTGTACTTTTTGCTCTTGTAAGATTACTATTATTTTTTGTTTTTTAAGGAAGGTATCTAATGGGCTTAATCCATCTTTACTGCGGTGACGGAAAAGGAAAAACTACCTGTGCATTGGGTCTTGCTATAAGAGCCGCCGGTGCAGGACTTAAGGTCATTATAATTCAGTTTTTAAAAGGTTCTGAAACTTCAGAGCTTTTTATTTTAAAAAACATTCCAAATATTTGTGTTATGAGAAATGGCAAAGATTTTGGTTTTGTAAACAATATGACTCCGGAACAGCTTGAACAAATAAAATTTATGCATAATAATAATCTTAATGAAGCATTGAATTATGCAGCTTCAGGAGAATGCGACCTTCTTATTCTGGATGAGTTGACTTATGTGTATGATATGCAGCTTATTGACATTGAAAAAATTAATCAGCTCATTAAAAACAAACCCAAAAACCTTGAGCTTGTTATTACTGGCAGAAATCCAAACGATATTTTTATTGATAATGCAGACTATATTACTGAAATGAAAGCTGTCCGACATCCATTTGATAAAGGTATTAATGCAAGAAAAGGCATAGAATATTAAAGAAAAATATTTTGATTTTAAGTATTTTCAGGTTGCTTTTTAACATCGCTATACATTGTGCACAAAAATTAAGTATGAGTTTTTAAAACTATAGACAAATGAAAATAAATATGGTATAATATTTTTAATAAGTAATAAGAAAAATATGCCCTGCGCAGAATATTCTTATTCAGGAAATTGCGGACTTTTAATTGTTCCTTTAACAAATTCCGCAGTTTTCTTACGCTATAGAAAGGAACCTGACAATGCTGCATGAAAAATCCTGTGGTGCTATTGTATATCGGAAATATCATGGCAATACAGAAATACTACTCATTAAGCATGTAAACAGCGGGCATTGGTCTTTCCCAAAGGGACACGTTGAAGGTAATGAAACTGAAATTGAAACTGCAAAACGTGAAATAATGGAGGAAACAGGGATCGATGTAAATCTTGATCCTACCTTCCGTGAAATCGTTACCTATTCTCCTAAAAAGGACACACAGAAAAACGTGGTTTATTTTATTGCAAAAGCTAAAAATACCGACTTTGTTCCTCAGGAGGAGGAAATTGCTGAGATCCGATGGGTTGAAATTGATCGGGCAGGTTATGTCTTGTCCTATGAAAATGACCGCAGTATAGTAAATAAAGCTAAGAAGTTTATTATCTGAGCTTGTTGACTGTCATGCAAACACAAATTAAGCTGTTTCGTTATATTGCGAAACAGCTTTTGTTTTAATGCCAATATTGCAGTTTGTATAAATCTGTGATATAATAATTTAAACTTGTGCTATTAAAAATACAATATAAAAAAATTACTTTTTAACAATTGTTATTTATGTGAATACAGAAAATTATTGAGATTATTTTCAATATGTACGCTCTTATTGTTTGCGGCGTTAAAGCTTGAAAGGAGTATTTAGAAGTATGTCAACGATTTGTGCGGTTTCTACACCACTTGCCCAGGGCGGACTGTCAGTAATAAGAATAAGCGGCGACAAAGCTATTGAAATCGCTGAAAAAATATTTTTACCGTTTGGTAATAAAAAAGTTAAAACTATGCTTGGTCATACCTGTGCATATGGAAGAATAGTGAATCCTGAAAATAACAGACAAATTGATGACGCTGTCCTTACCGTGTTCATAGCTCCTAAATCCTATACAGGAGAAAACACAGCAGAAATTTCATGTCATGGCGGAGTGTATATTACCAAAGAAATTCTGCGCCTTTGTCTGGCTCAAGGCGCTGTACTTGCGGAAAAAGGAGAATTTACAAAACGAGCGTTTCTGAATGGAAAGCTGTCTCTCACACAGGCTGAATCAGTGATGGAAATTATCTCTGCTCAAGGAGAATATACACTCAGATCTGCGAATTTAACAAGAGAAGGCAGACTTTTTAAAGAGATTTCCGCCGCCGCTCAGGAGCTGGTAAGAATACTCGGTGAGCTTGCCGCTTGGGTGGATTACCCCGAGGAAGATCTGCCTGATATTGAAGAATCAGCATTATCAGATTCTGTTGAACAAGTTCTTAAAGTAATTAAACGCATTTTAAATGACTATGATAACGGTATCCTGCTAAGAAACGGAGTAGACACCGTAATTGCCGGGAAACCAAATGTAGGAAAGTCTACATTGATGAATATGCTTTTAGGCTATGACAGATCAATCGTTACAGACATTGCCGGAACCACCCGTGACGTAATTGAAGAAACTGCTAAACTGGGAGAGCTGACGTTGAAGCTTTCTGATACAGCAGGAATAAGAGATACAGAAAATAAGGTGGAACAGCTCGGTGTAGAACTGGCAAGAAAAAGAATTGAAAACTGTGCCTTGACAATGACTGTTTTTGATACTTCAAGACCTTTGGACGAGGAGGACAAAGAGCTTTTGGAGTATGTTTGCAATCTCAAAAAGCATTTAATAATAATTCTGAATAAATCAGATTTAAAGTCCTTTATAAATCCCAATGAACTGAAAAAATATAGTCCGTATATTATTACAATTTCGGCAAAATTCAATGAAGGCAGAGATAAAATACAAAAAGCTGCTGAAGAAATTTTTTCTCTCAACAATTACGACCCTGATTCAACTGTATTCGCAAATGAAAGACAAAAATCTTGTGCCGAAACAGCAAAAATACATCTTGAAAATGCCCTGTCTGCACTTAAAGCAGGAGCGACTCTCGATGCTGTGACTGTTACTATTGACTGTGCAGCAAATGCTTTGCTTGAGCTTACCGGCGAAAAAGCGTCAGAAGCAGTTGTAAATGAAGTTTTCTCAAAATTCTGTGTGGGAAAATAAATTAAATATATAGAATCGGAGGAATACCATAAACGTATTCCTCTGTTTTTAACTCTACTATTAGTCGATTGACAATGATAAATTTGTAATCTATACTGTTAATCAGGAGGTGAAAATCATGGACTGCGAAAAAATAGGATTGCTGATCTGCAAATTACGTACCGAAAAAGGAATGACACAAAAACAACTCGGTGATAAACTTCACCTTAGTGATAAAACCATCTCAAAATGGGAAAGAGGCCTGGGATGTCCAGATATCTCATCACTGCGTTTGCTTTCAGATATTTTAGGTGTTAATACGGAAAAAATACTTCTCGGAGAATTAAATCAAAAAGAAATTGACGGAGGAAATATGAAAAATCTAAAATTCTATATGTGTCCTGACTGCAGTAATGTTATCACATCAACAAGTAACACCGATGTTTCCTGCTGCGGAAGAAAACTGTCGGAATTGGTTCCACAGCGTTGCGATGATAACCATTCGATTAAATCAGAAATTATAGATGACGAATGTTATGTAACCATAAGCCATGAAATGACTAAAAATCACTACATCAGTTTTGCGGCATATGTTTCATGGGACAGATATTATTTTGTAAAGTTATACCCTGAACAGGAGTGTTCAGTAAGGTTTCCAAGGCTGTCTGAAGGGAAACTGTACTTTTGCTGTAGTGAACACGGTCTTTTTAGCCGTTAAATGAAAAGCGTTACCTTAATCGGCAACGCTTTTTATTTAAATCCGACAGTGAAAGTATCTGCATTTTTCTTTCATAGGCACCTCTTTCATGAATATTATCAGCGAAAGGCGCTTCGTGTACTTTCTATCAACCCCATTTTATTTCCGAATATTTAACACTGACTTTTGTATATAAGATAAGGCAAGCTCTTCCTGCTCGCTGCTTCGGCGAAGCAGTTCAATTATATGATCTCTTTTTTCTTTCAGGGAATCCTTGGGAAGCGAACCCTGCGTATGGGCAATAGTTGCAATTTCTGTTGCGGAGGAAATAATGTCATTATATTGATTTATCGCCAAGGTCATTAATTCCTTATCAATGCCGGGAATTATGTTAATGCATAATTCAAAAAACTGCTTGGTCCTTAACTTGTTTTCGTAATGAATAAATGCGTGGGGGAAAACACATTCGATCTGTTCCGCATTTCTTTGGTTTTCTTCCCTTAAAAGCTCGCACCAGTTCCTGTAAATAACCATACCATAGCCCTGCATTTTGTTTTCTCCGCAATGGTCGTTATTTGATAACAGTGATATACCACTAAAGAGTGCATTCTTACACGCTTTAGCTAACGGCATTTTCTCCTCTGAAGGCTTAACGATCATCATATCACAATCTGTCTTGTACCAAGCGGCGAATTGATCAAGCTGTTTAAAATTCATTCGTGCATTTTTCTGATCGTCTCCCTCCAAAAAGCCCAGGCCTTTTAAAGTCCGTCCGTTGTCGGAAAAGCCTACGGCAAAAATAGTATCCGTGTATTCCTTAGGAATAATTATAACTGGATTGCCGTGTTCAATTTGCTTGCAGGCGAGAGCGATAAATTCGTCTTCCGAGTAATCCGATTTTGAAT
Source organism: Ruminococcus sp. (assembly GCA_019420505.1). GTDB lineage: Bacteria > Bacillota > Clostridia > Oscillospirales > Ruminococcaceae > FB2012. The sequence continues at coordinate 150,632 of JAHZHC010000002.1, read as the reverse complement.
GAATTTCATAATCCAAACCATATATTAAAAAGCCGTCACGGATCCATTTATCAGGTCCGTAGGAATATCCGAAGCATATATTCATAATTGCCGACTGCAAAATATATTCTTCTTCGTCGTTTATCTGACGGTTTTGGCTGTCCCTGCGCTGCTCCAGTCCGAAAAACAGTTTTAACGCAGTTAAAACAGAAGCGGACGAAATGCTTTTAGGCCATTCGGGACCCGAATAATCAGCCGCCGGAATCCTCGGTTTTACAACGAATTCATAATTAAAGTCAATATTTCGTAAAACACATGACTCAGGGTCAAGTATCCTGTCTAAAGAACAATTAAAAAGCTGGGACATTTCACAAAGCAGCGGTATCTCGGGTACTGCTTTTCCGTTCTCCCATTTGCTGACTGCCTGAGGAGAAATTTTTAATTTCTCTGCAAGCTGTTCCTGAGTATAGTTGTTCCACCTGCGTAAATATGCAATTTGCTCACCCATTGTTTTCACATCAAACATAGTAATCATTTCTCCTTTGTTTTCATTTATTATAGCAGTTATATAATATAATGTCCATATATAACAGGTTGTTCTTTTTAGAGAAAACTCAACTTACAGTTGTAAAGCTGTGAAACTTAGTAAATAACAGGCAGATATGATTATTGAACTTATTGACAGAATAAAAGAAATAAACGACTATGGAAACAATTCCATAGCCGTCTAACATAATATGCGCACGGTTGTCTTTATAACGATATCTTGAAAACTTCTATATCGCTTCCAGTCTAATCGGCAACGCTTTTTTAATTCTTTTTATCTGAATCCGATAGTGAAAGTATCTGCATTTTTCTTTCATAGGCGTCTCTTTCATGAATATTATCAGCGAAAGGTGCTTCGTTACTTTCAGCAGGCAGTGAGTCAGCATTTTTAAATACAAACTTCAGGAAAATCGGAGTAAGTATTGTCGTCGCAACAACCATAATCACAATCGGTGTAAAAACTTCATTAGCCATTAGCCCGGCAGTCTGACCCTTCGTTGCCACAATAAGTGCAACTTCACCACGTGAAATCATACCCGTTGCAATTTGTAAGGATTCTTTGTTAGAATACCTGCAAATTTTTGCACCTGATCCGCAGCCCACAATCTTTGCAAGAATGGCAACAACAAGTAAAGCAACGGTAAATACTATCATACTTCCCGACATACTGATTTTTGTCATCTTAAGCCCTATGCTTGCAAAAAATACCGGAGACAGCAGCATATAAGACAAGGTTTCAAACTTGTTGGATACATATTTAACGCCGGTACTGTTTGAAATTGCAAGCCCTGCCATAAAGGCACCCGTAATGTCAGCAACTCCAAAGAATTCTTCGGCAGCGTAAGACATTAAAAGACAGAAAACAAAGGAAAGTACTACATGCCGGCGAAGATCTCTGTTGTCACGATTTCTCCATCTGACGAAAACAAAGTGAAAAACTATAGCTGCAATAATTGCAAATATAAAAAATCCTGCAATTTTTAAAAGAACGATTCCGACGTTAACACCTGTTCCTGCTAAAGAAGTTATAATAGTCAAAGCAATTATTCCGAGTATGTCGTCAATAATAGCCGCTCCGAGAATTGCATTTCCTGCACGTGTTGAAAGCTTGCCCATTTCCTTAAGCGTTTCTACAGTAATAGAAACAGAAGTTGCCGTAAGAATAATACCTATAAAAATATGCTGTAAAGTTGCAGAAGTCGGCAGATTTTCTCCCTGGCCTACATTAAATCCCCATGACAGTAAATAACCTCCGACAAGAGGAACAATTACACCAAGAAGAGCAATAATGAAAGACGCCTTTCCTGTTTTTTTCAATTCCTTTATATCAGCTTCAAGCCCCGCAGTGAACATAAGAACAATTACACCAAGCTCTGAAAGACTTACAAAAAAATCTGTTTCCTTAACGATTCCAAAACACGCCGGACCAAGTATAAGTCCCGCACAAAGCGCTCCAACAACCTGAGGAAGCTTTATTTTTTTTGTCAGCAAGCCAAGAAGCTTGGTTGAAAATAAAATTACTGCAAGAAAAAATATATAATCATATTCCATAACAAAATCTCCTTTTGACAAGATACCTTATTGCGTTGCAAAACTAAAGTAAATTTTCTGCAAAACGACATCAAGTCAACTACTTGATATTATATTCTTATTTTTTTTAACTGTCAACCGTTTTAAATATTTTTAAATAATTTTTTAATATTTTATGTGTATTATTATGCAAACTCTATTTATAAAAATAGAATTTTTGGTAATTTTAATATATTAAAATTTATAACAGCATCAAACTGATTTGTCAAAATTTTTTTTGCAGGAATATAATAATAAGGATAATTACAAAATGATATAACAACGACTTATGTCCCTCGCCTCTAAGGCGGCGGACAACTTAGTCTTTCAGAAGTGGGGGGCGATGCCCCTTATTGAATCAAGAAAGGATTATTGATATGAAATATATAGATTATGACAGAGAAAAAGCTGTTTTATATGCTGAAAAGTGGGCATATAAAAGAAACCGCCGATATCTTGATTTTGAAAATATCGGCGGTGATTGTACAAATTTTGCATCTCAGTGTATTTTTGAAGGATGCGGCGTAATGAATTATACCAAAACCTTTGGGTGGTACTATAATTCCCCAAATGACAGAGCGCCTTCGTGGACCGGTGTCGGTTATCTTTATAATTTTCTTATTAATAATAAAAGCGTCGGACCATATGCAGAAGAAAGGGATCTGACTGATGCTCAGATCGGAGATATCATCCAGCTTGGTACATCTGAAGGCTCTTTTTATCATTCCCCAGTAGTTGTTGCAGTAAAGAACAATATCATCTATGTTGCCGCACATACCTTTGATACCTATATGCGGCCTCTTACAAGCTATGTCTATGATAAAGCAAGGCTTATTCACATTTTAGGTGCAAGACAGTGGGATTAACCCTTTAATACCCTTTCAATAGCTTCAATTTCATCAGATGTAAATTCAGTCTTATGAATGGCCTGAACATTTTCTTCTATCTGCTCTGAACGGCTTGCGCCTATTAAAACAGTGGTAACCTTGCCCTCTCTTAATACCCATGAAAGTGCAAGCTGTGACAGCTTTTGCCCTCTGTTAAAAGCAATATCATTCAAAGCTTTCAGCTTTTTAAGCATATTGTCATTAAGCTCTCCTGCAATCCATGTGTTTCCTTTGCCTACCCTTGAATCGGCAGGCACACCGTTAAGATATCTGTCAGTCAGAAATCCCTGATATAACGGAGAAAATACCGCCAGCCCAATTCCTTCGTCAAAAGCAAAATCACGGAGGCCATCACTTTCGATCCATCGGTTAAGCATGGAATACGACGGCTGATTGATTATAAACGGAGTTTTAAGTTCACGGAAAATTTTCATCATTTCTGCCGTATCCTTCTTATTGTAATTTGAAATTCCCACGTATAATGCTTTTCCCTGTCTTACAGCAGAATCGAGCGCCATTGCCGTTTCTTCCATGGGAGTATCCTTATCTCTTATATGATGATAAAAAATATCAACATAATCAAGCTTCATGCGCTTCAAGGACTGATCAAGGGAAGACAAAAGATATTTTCTTGAACCGTTTTTATCACCATACGGACCCGGCCACATATCATATCCGGCTTTTGTTGAAATGCAAAGCTCATCTCTGAATTGTCTCATTCCTCTGTCAAGAATAAGCGCAAAGTTTTCTTCAGCCGAACCGTTATAAGGACTGCCATAGTTATTTGCAAGATCAAAATGTGTAATTCCCAGATCAAAAGCGGTGTGACACATCTTCTCCATGTTTTCAAAGCTGTCACGATAACCGAAATTCTGCCATAACCCAAGTGAAACAGCCGGCAGCTTCAGTCCGCTGTTTCCGCAGCGGTTATAAATCATGTTTTCATATCTTTTTTCGTTTGGTAAATACATAATAAATCAAGTCCTTTCAGTGTGTATATTATTAAAAGTATGAAAAAAGCTGCCTTGAATCATGGCAGCTTTTTTCATAATAAAGGAAGATAATGAAAAAGAAAATATGATTTTATCCTTCTGATTCTTTAATATCAATATAGGCTTTCATAAGACTAACTGCCCCCTGAATTCCCGTTTTGGAGGAATTAATGCAAAGATCATAATTCTTTGCTTCTCCCCACTTCATATCTGAATAATAATTGTAATAATTAGCTCTTCTCTTATCGGTCTTTTTAATAAAGTCCTCAACTTTATTCTTTTCAATATCGTATCTTTCAAGAATTCTTTTTTTCTTCTCGGCCATGTTACCCATTACAAAGAAATTTATAACATTATCACTGCCCTTTAATACATAATCGGCACATCTTCCCACAATTACACAAGGACCGTTTTCAGCTATATTTTTTATTGTGTCAAACTGAGCAAGAAAAATTCTGTGATTAAGCGGCATTTCCGGATTTATTCTTCCGTCGGCCGTTACAGGATAAGTGCCCATAACAAGAGAATATAAAAAGCTGTTTGTATAATTCTCATCATGAGTTACAAAAAGTTCTTTGCAAATTCCGCTTTCTTTAGAGGCAATCTCTAAAAGTTCTTTGTCATAAAAAGGGATTCCAAGCTGTTCTGAAAGAATCTTTCCTATTTCACGACCGCCGCTTCCGAATTCACGGCTTATGGTAATAATTGATCTCATAAAACAGCCTCCCATTCTATTGATTTTTAAATATTTTTTATTATGTTATATATTATAACACAACTTTTGTATTTTGTACACAAAAAAAGCAAAAAAACATTCACAAATTTATGCGGTTTTACTTGTGCATTTTTACCACGGCAATGCAGCTTATTATTATATAATAAAAAATTCAAGGCAAAAAAGTCTTCTACCTTGAATTTTAATATTATGAAAAGAAAAATCCCGCTGTCATATCAAGATAATTTCCGCCACTGTAGTCAGGATATTTCTTCTGTACCTCTGCCTTAAATTCATCTGAATTTGCACACTTTTCAGCAATGACTTTCAGTTCTTCCAGATAATCAATCTTTGTCTGTGCGTCTTTTAAATCCTCAGGAGTATAGTGAGAAGTAAGTATCAGATCATATCCCTTTGCAATGTATTCATTAAGCTGTGCAATGATAGCGTCTGCATGACCTGCTCCTGCAACAATAGAGTGACAGTCATGTCCCAGCATGTGAGTGTAAACCGCATTGATTTCAGGAATTTCTATATCAAAAGCCTCATCTGTCTGCTTTATGACAAAATCAATTCCGCCAATGTTAATCTTTCCTTCATTGATTATGTTTGTAATTTTGTGTACAGAGTTATCAAAAATCCCGCCAAATGCTCCCGTAAAATTGTCAATCAAAGCCTTGCCGCCTCCGTTTTGGGAATAGTCAGCCGCATTCTGTGTCGCATATTTGGGAACATTCGGCATAAATCCCGCTCCTGCTCCATGATAAGCAATAAGCATTCCTTCAATCTTAAGATCTTTCAGATATTCTGTAAGTTCTTCGTTATTATCAAAGAAACAAGGAGATTCAACTATAACCGCTTTGCCCTTCTTTTCAACAATAAATACTTCATCGTCAATAAAGTCATTGGTCTTATAAGCATGAAGCTTTACTTCTCCGAAATCGTAAACATTCATTTCGCCTTTTCCCAGCTTAATTACTGTAAATGTGTTTTTGTTCATAATAAATACCTCCGTTTTTATCAGATGTTTGTTGTAACCACCCTTATTACATCTACATAATACCACACACCAGTTGTAATGTCAATAGTTACAACTAAATTTTATTGTAAACAATTTATGAACAAAAAATCCGTATATCAATGAGATATACGGAAAAAATCATTTATTTTCATTTTCAATAAATTTTGCGGTATCGCTTACTACATCAGCAAGCGTTATTTTTTTCATTTCATTTTCCATAGCAGTCTGGATCCTCAGAAGCTTGTCATCAAGAGCATTATGAATATTCCTTCCTACCGGACATTGTTCGCAGGGATTTTCATGAAAGTGAAAAAGCGTCCCGTCTTCAACACATTCCACTGCATTATATATGTCAAGAAATGATATTTCCTCCAACGGCTTAGCTATAGAAGCACCTCCGCTTCCTCTTGCAATAGTAACCAACCCTGAATTTCTGAGCTGTGAAAGAATTTTTCTTATTATAACAGGATTTATGTTCACGCTTGAAGCCAAAAAATCACTGGTTAATTTATATTTGCCTTTAAAGGTTTCAATACAGTCAAATATGTGTATTGCTATTGTAAATCTGCTTGAAATCTGCATAGCTCTTCCTCTTTTAATATTTTTTAATTTCATGAATATCATCATTTTATCAGAAATTAAAGTAATTATATCATTTCAGATTTGTTATGTCAATGCTTTAAATAAGTCATAAAATGATATATGAAATTAAACGGTTATTTATATGCTCCCAAGGCTTTTAACCTTGAAAAGCTGAAGCTTTTGTGTTATACTTAATGTGAAATATTATGTGAAAAAGGATATTGGAATGAAAAATATCAAAATAGGAAATGTTGAAATAGAAAAAACTGCGGCTCTCGCTCCCATGGCTTCGGTTGCAGATAAAAGCTACCGCCTGCTGTGTAAGGAATTCGGCGCAAGTTATCTTGTCAGCGAAATGATATCATCAAAGGGATTATGCTTTGGAGATAAAAAAACTGCAAGACTGTGCGAAATTGAAAATGGGGAACGGCCCATGGCTTTGCAGATTTTTGGCGAAGAACCTGTATATATGGGAAAAGCCGCATATATCTTAAATAAGTATAAACCGGATATTATAGATATAAATATGGGATGTCCAGTACCGAAAATCGTTGGTAACGGAAGCGGTTCAGCACTTATGAAATCTACGAGAACAGCTTTGGAAATAGCTGAAGAAACAGTGAAAAATGCAAATTGTCCCGTTACCGTAAAAATACGTGCCGGATGGGATAACGACAGCATAAACGCAGTGGAGTTTGCAAAAGCCTTGGAACAAACAGGGATCTCAGCTATTGCCATTCACGGAAGAACACGCAGTCAAATGTATTCCGGCCAAGCCGATTGGGATATTATAAAACAGGTCAAAAAAGCTGTTAGCATTCCCGTTATCGGAAACGGCGACGTGAAATGCCCCGAGGATTGTAAGGCAATGTATGAACAAACCAATTGCGACCTTGTTATGATAGGCAGAGGTTCTTACGGCAAACCATGGATTTTTCATGAAGTAAAACACTATCTTGAAACAGGACAAAAACTGCCGGAAATAAGCCTTGAGGAAAAAATGTCCGTAATGCTCAGGCATGGCAGAATGCTTTGTAAATATAAAGGCGAAAAACAGGGAATGAAAGAAATGAGGAAAAACGTTGCATGGTATATAAAAGGACTTCCCGGTTCAGCCAGAATGAGAGGGGACTGCGGACTTCTGAATCAATACAGCGATTTGGAGGTAATGGCGCATCAAATACTTTTGAGAGGAGAATAAACATGGGCAGACTTTATTTGGTGGGTACGCCTATCGGAAATTTAGGCGATATGACCTATCGGGCAGTCGAAACATTGAAATCTGTTGACTTTATCTGTGCAGAAGACACAAGAGTTACCGCAAAGCTGCTCAATTATTTTAATATTAAAATACCTCTTATAAGCTATCATGAGCATAATGCAAAAACCGCAGGAAAACAAGTCATAGACAGAATTCTTTCCGGCGAAAATGCCGCAATAGTTACAGATGCGGGAATGCCCTGTATATCAGATCCCGGAGAGGATCTTGTTAAGCTTTGCGCTGAATATGACGTTGAAATCAATGTTGTTCCCGGCCCGTCAGCAGTTGTTTCAGCTCTTGCCGTCAGCGGACTTGACACCTCCAGATTTGCCTTTGAGGGCTTTTTATCTGTGACAAAAAAGCAAAGATATTCCCACCTCGCACAAGTGAAAAACTGTACATCTACAATGATTTTTTATGAAGCACCCCATAAACTGATCTATACTCTGAAGGATATGCTGGAGTATTTTGGGGACAGAAATATTTCCATTTGCCGTGAGCTTACCAAAATTCATGAAGAAGTTTTCAGAACGACATTGTCTGAAGCAGTTGAACACTATTCTGTAAACAAGCCAAAAGGAGAATTTGTCCTTGTGGTTGAAGGCGCAAAAGCGGAGGATATAGTTCAAGCGGAAACAATAGATCAGGCTTTCGATCAAGTGAAAGCATTGGTAGAAAAGGGCATGCGCTGTGCTGATGCCTGCAAGGAAATTGCAAAGTCAACAGGCTTTTCTAAAGGAGAGCTTTATGCAATGATGCTGGAGAAAAAAGATGATAATTCGTGAGGTCACATCAGAAGAGTGTAAAGAGATATTAAAAATTGAGAAATCCTGTTTTTCCGATCCATGGAGTATATCAGATTTTGAGTATCAGATAAAAAGTCCATATTCAAATCTGATAGGTGCATTTGCTGACGGACAAGCCGTCGGATTTGTAAATACAGTGTGCATTGTGGACGAAATCGAAATAAATAATATCGCCGTCCTTGAAGAATACCGTGGAAATCATATTGCAGACAAACTTTTAGAATTTGCCCTTTCTCTCCATCAAAAAGCAAAAAAAGCTTATCTTGAGGTCAGAGAAAGCAATCTTCCTGCGCAAAAGCTTTATGAAAAGCATGGTTTTGTTAAATACAGTGAGAGAAAAAATTATTATCAAAATCCAACCGAAAATGCATGGCTTATGGTAAAACAAATATGATTTTTAGGAGAAAATATGAAATATACCGACCTGACCTTTGAGAAATTAGGGGATAATATAGAAATATGTATTTCAACGGAGCACCGTTTCGGCACCGACGCTTTTTTGCTTGCTGATTTTGCAAAACCAAGACATAAGGATAAAATATGCGATTTTTGTACAGGAAGCGGAATTGTTGCTCTGCTTATGCATAAGAATTTTAAGCCTCGTCATATCTATGCCCTTGAGATTCAGGAAAAAGCCCACGATCAGCTGAAAATATCCCTGGAGCGTTCAGATATTGACAGCATTACGCCTGTGTTGGGAGATTTAAAGGATTGGAAATCAGACAGCGAGCTTGACCTTATAACCTGTAATCCACCCTATAAAATTGATAATACCGGAGCAAAAAATAACCTTGAAGCCGTGTCAATTGCAAGGCATGAAATGATGTGTACCCTTGACAATGTGTGTAAATCGGCAGCAAAGAATTTAAAATTCGGCGGAAGGCTCTGCCTTTGCAACCGACCCCAAAGACTTTGTGATATAATGTCGTCAATGAGAAACGCAGGACTTGAACCAAAGCGTGTAAAGTTTGTATCCAAAAATCCACAGACTGCCCCGTGGCTTGTATTGGTTGAGGGCCGTAAAGGCGGAAATCCCTTTTTGCAGGTTGAACCCCAGCTTTATACCCAAGGCAGGAACGGAGAATTTTCGGATGAAATGAAAAGGATATACGGACAAATATAAAATCAAAAGGAAAATATAATATAATTGCCAAAACTATATTTGATTTTTAATACCGGAAAAGCAAAGAATTTATAACTTAGAGGTGTAACCATGAAAATACTTGCAATAGAAAGTTCATGCGACGAAACAGCCTGTGCAGTCGTGGAGGACGGCGTAAAAGTCCTTTCCAATATAGTCTCAACACAAATTGACGAGCATAAGCTTTACGGCGGAGTAGTGCCTGAAATTGCCTCACGCCGTCACTGTGAAAATATATCGGCTGTCGTGAATGCGGCTCTTGAACAAAGTAAGTGTACAATGAACGATATAGACGCCGTTGCCGTAACATATGCACCCGGACTTATCGGCGCCCTGCTTGTGGGAATAAGCTATGCCAAGGGCCTTGCTATGGCGGCGAATAAGCCCCTTATTGCCGTCCACCATATTGCAGGACACATTGCGGCTAACTATATTTCACACCCTGATTTAAAACCGCCTTATCTATGTCTTGTGGTATCAGGCGGCCACAGCCATATAGTCGAAGTTAAGGATTATACAGAATATCATGTTATCGGCAGAACCCGTGACGATGCCGCAGGTGAATGCTTTGACAAAGCGGCAAGAACACTGGGATATGAATATCCGGGCGGAAAATATATTGATGCTGCGGCGAAGAAAGGCAATCCAAATGCCTATAAGCTGCCTAAACCCAAGGTGCAAGGCTCGGAGTTTGATTTCAGCTTTTCGGGACTTAAAACTGCGGTAATAAATCTTGTACATAACGCACAACAAAAGGGCGAGGAAATAAACCGTGAGGATTTAGCCGCTTCTTTTCAAAAAACAATCTCCGATATTCTTGTAGAAAAAACTATGAAAGCCGCAGAGGAATTCGGGTATAATACCATAGGACTGGCAGGGGGAGTATCTGCAAATTCGGGAGTAAGATCGGCATTACAAGAAGCCTGCAATAAACGTGGGTATAAGCTTTATATGCCGGAATTCAAATATTGCGGTGACAATGCGGCAATGATAGGCTGTCAGGCATATTTTGATTATCTTGCAGGAAAACGTGCAGACCAAAGCCTCAACGGCATAGCAACCTTGTCGCTGGATAAACTGACTGAGGAAATTCATAATAAGCTTTAGGAGAATAACAATGTATTACCATGCCTCTCCGCTGCCGGATTTAAAAGAACTTGTCCCGCATGCTTCAAATCATAATAAACCTCTTGTATATTTATCGGAAAAACGTGAAAACACTCTGGTCTATTTAAGCAATGCCGTGGAAGAATTCTGTAAGAAAAATGCAATCCCTGTTCCTGATAAAATACACAAATGGGCAAGCTATGGTTTCAATAAAAACGGCATTTTAGTTCTGGAAGAATATTATCCCCATGCCACGGAAGAAACATACAGTGGTATAAGCGGTTACATATATTCTGTTGAATCAGACAATAATATTTATCCGCAAAAAGATATTCCATTTACTGCTGTAACAGAAAAGCCGATAAAGATTGAAAGCTGTGAATATGTTTCTGACGCTTACAGAGAAATAATTCGGGCATCGGAACAAAATTTGATTATCCTGAAAAAATACAAGGATAATTCAAAGGAAAAGCTGAATTGGATAAAACGAATTATTACAGAAGAATATAATAATTATTTACAAGAAAAGGAATATTGTATGTTTTTAAAATCAAAATTTAAATTTTTATAATAATCCTGCCACGACTATATTATCCGAAATTATAAAAATATCAGATGATATTAAAATATATTGATAAAAATCCTATGAATAGAAAACAGGATTGCTGTCATGAAAAGAGGAAATAACATGAAACTACTTGCAATTGACGGAAACAGTATAATGAACAGGGCTTTTTACGGTATCAGGGTTTTGTCCTCGTCAAAAGGCGAATATACCAATGCCATAACCGGATTTATGAATATTTATCTGAAAGAGATTGAGGCTGTTAAACCCGATTGCGTTGCTGTTGCATTTGACCTTAAAGCTCCTACCTTCAGGCATAAAGCTAATGCTTCTTATAAGGCAAACAGAAAAGGCATGCCCGAAGAGCTGGCACAGCAAATGCCGCTTATTAAGGAATTGCTTTCAGATTTGGGAATCAGAATAGTTGAGTGCGAAGGCTATGAAGCTGACGACATTCTCGGTACTCTTTCAAAAGCCTTTGCTGACTCAGGCAATGAATGCTGTATCCTGACAGGCGACAGAGACAGCTTTCAGCTTGTAGATGATAAGGTCACCGTTCGGCTTGCAGGTACAAAAGAAACAAAAATTTATACACCCGAACGAATCAGAGAGGAATACGGTGTCGAACCACGCCAGATGATTGAAGTCAAGGCATTAATGGGTGATACTTCCGACAATATTTCCGGAGTTAAGGGAATCGGCGAAAAAACTGCGTTAAACCTTATTCATCAACAGGGAAGCGTTGAAAACCTATACAAAAATCTGGATAGTATGACTTTAACGAAAAGCGTCAGGGCAAAGCTTGAATCAGGATATCAGGATGCTGTTGACAGCCGTTTTCTTGCGGAGATTTGCCTTGAAGTGCCTATTGATAAAAATCCTGAAAGTTATTTATTAATTGAAAGAAATGAAGAAAAATCCCGTCAGCTTCTTGCAAGGCTTGAAATGAACAAGCTTATGGACAGACTGGGATTAACAGGAGCAAAAATAAATTCAAATCAGGATATAGCCGAGGAAAAAACCAAGCTGAAGGATCTTCCCAAAATTGAAATTGAAGAGCTTTCAGAAGAAGCCCTTAAAGAACTCTGTAACTGCACAAGCTGTTTTATATATGATAAAGAAAACCTGAAAATTTTTGCAGAAAACAAAATATACAATACCCAGAATGACAAACTTATGATTGACTATTTTCAATCTGAAGGAAAAAAACAGTGCTTTGAAGGAAAAGAAGCACATAAATTTGCCTTTTCACATAAAAAGGAACTTAAAAATCTGATTTTCGCCTGTGATTTGGCAGGCTATCTGCTCAACTCTCAGGCAAGTGAATATACAGTTGAAAATCTTTGCCTTACTTATAATGTTATATATCGCAGTGATATGGGCGAAAATGCCGATGCCGCCAGCCTTTCGTCATTATGTGAATGCCTGAAAAAACAGCTTGAGCTGACGGAAATGAATAGCCTTTATTATGATGTAGAACTGCCCTTATGCGAAGTGCTTGCTTCAATGGAAGTTTGGGGAGTTAAGGCTGACGCAAACGGAATAAAAGAGTTCGGCGAACAGCTTTCTGAGGATATCCGGCGTATCACTGAAGCGATTTACAGTTATGCAGGAAAAGAATTTAATATATCTTCTCCTAAGCAATTAGGACAAGTGCTTTTTGAGGATTTGAAACTGCCGGTTAAAAAGAAAACAAAAAGCGGTTACTCAACTAATGCAGAGGTCTTGGAAGCACTTATTTCAAAACATCCTATAATACCTCTTATTATTGAATACAGAACATTAACCAAACTGAATTCAACTTATGTGGAAGGGCTATTAAAAGAAATTGAATCAGACGGAAGAGTTCATTCGGTCTTCAAACAAACAGAAACACGAACAGGCAGAATATCATCAACCGAACCAAATATGCAGAATATCCCCGTCAGAAAAGAAATCGGCAGAAATATGAGAAAATTCTTTGTTTCCGAAAAAGGCTATTCTTTGCTTGATGCCGATTACAGCCAGATTGAACTGAGAGTTCTTGCTTCAGTCTGCGGCGATAAAAATATGCAGGCTTCCTTTATAGAAGGAAAAGATATTCACCGAAGCACGGCCGCACAGGTTTTTGATCTGCCGGAGGATTTTGTAACTCCTGAAATGCGTTCCGCCGCAAAAGCCGTAAACTTCGGAATTATCTATGGAATCGGAGCATTCTCATTATCAAAAGATATCGGGGTTTCAGTTGCTGAGGCGAAGAGATATATTCAGAATTATCTTAATAACTTCCCGAAAGTAACGGAATTTATGGATTCTACCGTTGAAAACGGCATAAAAGACGGATATGTAACCACTCTTTTCGGACGGCGAAGATATATTCCAGAACTTTCCGCAAGCAATAAAATGATTCAAGCCTTTGGAAAAAGGGCAGCTATGAATGCTCCCATTCAGGGTGCAGCAGCAGATATCATTAAAATTGCTATGGTCAAGGTTTACAATCGCTTAAAATCTGAAAAATTAGATGCCCGATTGATCTTACAGGTGCACGACGAGCTTATTATTGAAGCAAGTGATACCGACGCAGATAAAGCGGCGGTTATCCTTAAAGAAGAAATGGAGAACGCTGTTAAGCTTTCAGTACCAATGACGGTAGACGTTAACAAGGGTCAAAGCTGGTATGAAGCAAAAATGTAATTTCGTCCGCCCCCAAAAATCACATTGTCTTAGGAACAAGACAAAATTCTTTTTTGAATATATAATTTTTGTTTGTCCTTTTCGTTTTTTAATTTCAAGAAATAAAAATATGACCTGTTTTAAGCATTCAAAAATGACATATCCACAAATTCAACTGCAAAATTTTATGCTTTATTACTAAAAAACGCACGTACTAATTTTTATAATTAGTATGTGCGTTTTGCATAAATTTTGATTATTTAATTTGTGCAAATATCCAAACTTTGTTCATATTTTGTTCAAAGTTGCACGTTTGCGTGCAAAAAATGCTGAAATAAGCCTATAAGTGAAAGGGGTTCTCACGTCGGACGGGCGATATCACGTTATCGGTTTGTGATATCTATAGCTCTGATCCCGCTGTGGCGAGTTAGCAAAAAAAAACTATAGTTACTTCAAGCACAAACTGATACAAGAAAGATTGTATTGCAACTGTAAAATTTTACTGACAGGATTTACGGTAAAAAGGACAGACCTTTTGGAGTCTGCCCCTGATCGACATAATTCGCCGTAAATGTGCAGATTTAAATTTTGCAAATTCTTCAATGCATTAGCGATCCTTGCACCTCACGGCTCATGTCACAATATTTATTTAATAAAGAAAATAATTTTGACCCACTGTGGTAAACTTGCAAAAACTATAAATTACTGCGCTTAACAGTACAAAAAATTTTCCTTTGCGGTTTTTCAGCCTACAGCTTTAAATTGATTTCTCTTCCGGTGATCTCATACTGACGAATTCTGACTCCTGCCATTTTGAACATCATCTTTGAGGCTTTTACTGAATCCGTGTCAGCATATTTATCTTCCATATATACAACCTCTTTTATTCCGCTTTGAATAATAGCCTTTGCACATTCATTACACGGGAAAAGAGATACATAAATCCTTGCGTTCTTTAAACTTCCGGTAATTCTGTTAAGAATGGCGTTAAGCTCCGCATGACAAACAAAAGGATATTTTGTTTCCAGAGCGTTTCCCTCTCTCCCCCAAGGCATTTCATCATCATGGCAACCTGTCGGCATACCGTTATAACCTACCGAAAGCACCTTGTTTTCATCAGAAACAATACAAGCGCCTACTTGTGTGTTATTGTCCTTGCTTCTGCCTGCTGAAAGAAGTGCTACTCCCATAAAATATTCATCCCAAGATAAATAGTCCTGTCTTTTCATAATAATACAGTCATGCTTCCAAAAGTCAGCATATCCTCCTTTTTAAATCCTTTTAACTGCATGAACCCTGCAAGTATCAACACAAATTCCGCAGTTTACACATTTTTCATAATCAATTACCGCATGATTATTTATAACTGTTATTGCCTGAGCCGGGCATTTTCTCTCACACATTTTACATCCGATGCATCCGTTTGAACAGATTTCTCTTGTAAGCCTTCCCATATCTCCCGACGAACACATTACCTCAACCTTCTGCGACTTACGGCGTATAGCAATAAGGTTATTCGGACATTCCTTGGCACAAAGTCCGCAGCCTATGCACTTTTCGGGATCAACTACAGCGATCCTGTCAACAATGGATATTGCCCCCTGAGGACAGACCTTTACACAATCACCGTATCCCATACATCCGCTTGTACAGGTTTTACTTCCGTTATAAAATCTGTTACATGCCGCACAGCTTTGAATTCCGTCAAAATCATATTTGTGCCTTGTTACATTACAATCTCCGGCACACCGCACAAATGCCGTCATCGGTTCGGCATCCTTAGCTTCAACGCCCATAATCGCCGCAAGCTTAGCGGCACTTTCCGCTCCACCCGGTTTGCAAAGATTACATTCTGCACCTTTTGTTACAACAGCCTCCGCATAATCATTGCATCCTGAGAATCCGCATGCTCCGCAATTCACCTGAGGCAAAGCCTCCTGAGCGGCTTCAATTCTCTCATCTGTTTTAACTGCAAACACTTTGGAAACTACGGTAAGAAGCACTCCTGCTAAAATCCCAAGCCCGGCAAAAAGCCCGATAGGTACTAAGTATTCCAAGTTAATCCTCCTTCTTTATGTAAAATTCAGAATCATTTCTATTCTGTTAAGCTGATTTATTTTTGCCAATCCTGAATCAAAATCAATTGCACTCACAACTGCATCAGGATAATGACGGCGTATTTTATTTATTACTCCTCTTGCACAGGAATGACTGACAAGACAGCCAAAGGGTACTGCAACTATACAGCTTTTGCAGCCTCTGTTCAAAGCGTCAATGATTTCAGCTGAAATAAGCCATCCGTCACCCATGGTTTCTCCGAAGCTTGCCACCCATGAGCAATGTTTTTTCATAGTAAGATATTTTGTCATGGGTTTAAAGCCGGTCTTAATCAAAGCCTTATTCATCTGTACCTGTAAATAATTCATATATTTTATCAGCGCTTTTGCACCGATACCGGTAAATGTATGACGGTTATAGATTTTATCATCTGCTGTACAGTTATCAATGAGATACATCATATATGTTGAAAAACCGTCCATATAAATTTCACAGCTACGATTTTCCAAAACCTTTTCAAGATTGTTATTTCCAAGAGAGCAAAATTTGATATAAAGCTCTCCTGTTAAGCCAACCTTTT
Source organism: Ruminococcus sp. (assembly GCA_019420505.1). Taxonomy (GTDB): domain Bacteria; phylum Bacillota; class Clostridia; order Oscillospirales; family Ruminococcaceae; genus FB2012. The sequence continues at coordinate 134,171 of JAHZHC010000002.1, read as the reverse complement.
TTACTTTTCTTTGATGTTGTTTAATATCGGCAAAGCTTTGAGATATTTCATTAAAAAGCCTTTTCATTTCTATAGGGAGTAAATACCTTTTGCTTTTAAAGCCTTTTTCTATTCTTTTTTCCCAATCTCTGCAAAGCTTTTTTGTTTCTCCTAAATTCTTCTCATATGGCGAGACCTTATGATACAAATACATCAGCAAATCGCTGTAAAATACCGCCGCACATGCTGTCATCACCATTACAGGGCTGATATTAAAGCCGTTGTGTTTTTCTACTCCGCTTACATTCAGCGAAATAACGGGAACTTTTTCAAAACCTGATTTTGCCAATGCTTTTCTAAGAAGGTGGATATAATTGCATGCACGACACCCACCGCCTGTTTGAGGCAATAACAGAGCTGTTTTTTTAACATCATATTTACCGCTTTTCAACGCTGTAATAAATTGTCCGATTATCAGATTTGCAGGAAAACAGACATCATTGTTGGAATATTCCCAACCGCAGGATATAATATCTTCACCGTTATTTTTAAGCACTTCTGCCTTATAGCCTCCTGATAAAAATGCATGAATCAGAAGAGGAAAATGAAAATCCAGCATTGACGGAATAAGAATGATATGAGTTTTTTTCATTGCTTTTGTAAACTCGACACATGGACCGCGCCTTTTTGAGTTATCCATTTAGCTGAAAAGTCCTCCGAATCCCATGAAGCTCAGCGAAACTATTGATGCTGCTATTAAAGTTGCAGGAACTCCCTTAAAGGTTTCGGGAATATTTGAATCCGCAATTCTTGCACGAACTCCTGAAAAAAGCACCAATGCCAATGTGAATGCCAGACCGGTACCTAAAGCATTGGTTATTGCCTGTGGAAAATTATATCCATTGTCTATATTGGCGATAGTAACACCGAGAACTGCACAGTTTGTTGTAATTAACGGCAGGTAAACGCCCAGCGCTTTGTAAAGCGGCGGCATAACCTTTTTCATTACGATCTCAACAAGCTGTACGAACAGCGCTATAACAAGAATAAACGCTACTGTTTGGAGATACTCTATTCCTGCAATCTCAAGCAATTTATAAACCGGATATGTACAAGCTGTTGCACACACCATTACAAAAATAACTGCTCCGCCCATTCCGACTGAAGATTTTAGCTGTTTTGACACGCCCAGAAACGGACATATCCCCATGAACTGTGACAATACAACATTATTTACAAAAACAGCGGAAAGCATTATTATAAGTAGTTCTTTCATAATCATTTTACCTCCGCTTCTGCACAAGCACTGCAATCCTGTCCGCAGGCTTCGGAATTAGGACAATTTTTGCACGATATTTCTGCCGGCGGTTTTCTGTTCGCAATTTTATTTACCAGGGCTATTACACAGCCAAGTACAAAAAAACCTCCTGCCGGCATAATGAATATAAGCACAGGATTTGAGCTGATAACCGGAATTTCGATTCCCATCCAGCTTCCTGAACCGAGGATTTCTCTGATTGAACCCATTGTAAACAATGAGGCTGTAAAACCAAGACCCATACCCAAACCGTCAAGAATTGATGGAACAAGCTTATTTTTAGAAGCAAAGGCTTCAGCTCTTCCGAGAATTATACAGTTTACTGTTATAAGCGACAGGAATATACCCAGCGCTGAATAAAGGGACGGAAAATATCCTTGCAAAATAAAACTGATAAGCGTTACGAAGCCTGCTATTATTACAATAAAGCAAGGCAGGCGCACCGCTTTAGGTATAACATTTTTAAGCAGCGAAATAACTATATTTGAACATACCAGCACGAAAGTTGTTGCAAGTCCCATTCCTATGCCGTTCACCGCCATGGTTGTAACAGCGAGGGTCGGGCACATTCCGAGGAGGGTCACAAGGGTAGGATTTTCTTTTATCAGTCCCTTGGTAAATTCCCGCATATAGCTTTTATTTTCAGGCATCTGCAATCTCCTCCTTATGCTCGGAATAAAGTTTAACCGCTTTCAAACAAGCTGATTTCATACCTTTTGAAGAATATGTAGCTGAAGTAACATTATCTATAGAATCTGGGTTCGTTTCGGTATTAAATCCGATTAGTGTATCAATAAACGATTTTTCCTGAACCTTTGTACCAAGTCCCGGAGTTTCGCCTATTGAAAGAAAATAAATTCCCTCAACATTGCCGCCGGAATTTACACCGATAAGGACATGAAGTCCGCCCTTTGAATAGCCGTCCTCCTTAATTTCAACAAGGCATTTTTCCTTTGAGCTGTCGGTTATCACTGAAACAACTCCGTCAGTATCAAAAGTTACGGGAGTTTTTGTATCGGCATTTTCTTCGAGAAGCATTTCGTAGCTTCCCTCTCCGAAAATCTCCTCACAACCTGCTTTAAGCTCGTCAGTCATTACTCCCGTTGTATCCACGTAGGTTTTGTTATGGGCAAACACGAGCAATCCCGAAACCACGATACAGATTACAGTTAAAACAAGAGGCGGAAGAATATTATTTTTCATTATCCTTTACCTCCTTTGTCTTCTTTTCCGAAGGCACAGCTCCGATTGGTTTTTTACGTGTAAACATATCTATGTAAGGAGTGAGGATATTCATAAGAAGGATAGAGAACGAAACGCCCTCGGGGAAGGAGCACCAAAAACGTATAACGCACGTTACTACGCCGCAGCCTACTCCGAAGATAACCTTTCCCTTTGCTGTAATCGGGGTTGTAACATAATCTGTCGCCATGAATACTGCTCCCAGCACAACGCCGCCGGCAAGAAGCTGATATAAGCCGTCCTCTCCCACAACATATGAAAATGCAGTAACTGTTCCCATAAAAGCCAGCGGTGCGGCGGGAGAAATTATATTCATTACAACAAGATAAATTCCGCCAAGCAACAATGCGGCAGCACACACCTCACCGAGACATCCTCCTGTTACACCCAAAAACAGCTCTTTATATGAGGCATTACCTGAAACAAGAGGGGTTGCAGATGTTACTGCGTCTGCTTTATGATAAAACGGTTCAACCCATCGGCTCATTTCAGCCGGGAATGAAAGCATAAGCACTATTCTTCCCACAATTGCAGGGTTTGCGAAGTTTTGTCCCAAACCTCCGAAAAGCTGTTTTGTTATTACAATTGCCACAAATGTGCCTATTGCCGCTATCCACAAAGGCAGAGTTACAGGCAGGTTAAATGCCAGAATCACACCCGTGACAACAGCAGACAAATCTCCTGTTGAGTTTGGTCTTTTCATTATAAGATTACAAAGTCTTTCCCAAATCACTGCGGTCACTGCACAAAACAGAATAAGAATCAGCGCTCTCACACCGAAAAGAACCACTGATGCTGCGGCAGCAGGGAAAAGGGCTATCAGCACATGTCCCATAACCTTTGAAGTAGATCTTACGGATCTGATATGGGGAGATGGACTAACTAACAAGTTTTCATTTTTCATCGGATCAATCACTTCCATTTCAAGGATTACTTTTTACTTACTTAATGCAAAGCCTTTTGCAAGCTGATTTTTCTCAGCAAGACTTCTTTTTGCGGGACATACATATGAACAGCTTCCGCAGTTCATACAAAGATTGACTTTCAGCTTATTCAGCATTTCCCTGTCCCGTCGGTCATAGGCTTTCTCCAGTTCTGTCGGCATAAGTCCCAAAGGACAAGCTGATATACAGTTTCCGCATCTGATACAATTTGTTTCTCCCTCATACAGAATCGGCAATCCGGACGCTGACTTTGCTTTAAATGCGAGAAATGCATTATTGGTTTTTGACAGGGGGGCGCTGATATCATACATACACATACCCATCATTGGTCCGCCGGAGATAAGTTTTTCCATTCGGTCACAGTCAGTTTTTGCAAAGTCAAGCAGTTCTTTTACGGGAGTACCGATAAGAGCCTCTACATTACATGGACTTCCTACTGCGTCTCCGTCAACGGTAACACGTCTTGATATTAACGGCATACCTGTTTTTATATAGCGGTTTATAAAAGCTATTGTAGATACATTCATTACAATGATTCCGTGATCTGAAGGAAGATTACCCTCTTTTATGATTCTGCCTGTTGCAGAAAATGCAATAACCTTTTCTGCACCCTGAGGATAGGAAGATTTCAGTTTTATGACTTTAATATTATCATCATTCTGAGTCAGGGTCTTCATTTTTTCAATAGCTTTGGGTTTATTATCTTCAATTCCGATATAGACATTATCTATTTTCAGTATCTTGCAAAGAATTCTGATTCCTTCGGTTACATCATCAGGATTCTCCATCATTTCCCTAAAATCAGATGTTATATAAGGCTCACATTCTGCTGCATTTATAACAAGAGAATCAATTTTCACCTTATTTTCATCATAATTAAGCTTTATATGAGTTGGGAAGCCTGCTCCGCCGAGTCCGCAGCACCCTGACTCTCTCACTGCATTCACAAGGCTTTTTTTATCATAGATCTGAGGCGGTTTTATTTCTTCACACACTGTTTGAAGTCCGTCACATTGAATTTCAACTGCCTTGCAGGTTTTTCCGTTAGCCAACAGCATTTCGCTTACATCAACGACCTCTCCCGAAACGCTTGAATGGACAGGACAGGACATAAACGCATCGCTGTCACCGATTTTTTGTCCGACCTTTACCAAGTCGCCTTTTTTCACCAATGGGATACACGGTGCGCCCATATGCTGCGACATAGCGATCTTAACCTTTCCCGGTATTGGAAGAGTTTGAGTTTCGACATTTTCCGTTCCCTTTTTATGGGGAAGAAGTATTCCGTTAAGCCTCATTATAAAATCAGTCCTTTCATAATAAACTGTTATTTTTACATTAAACTAAAAGCTATAGCTGTTGTCAAGAATTTCAATGCTTTCTTTTATACTGTCTGAACAATAAATTTTTTTATTTTTATCCAATGCTATAATCTGATATTTGCTGTTATTCAAATATTGATCAAGTTTTTTTGTTCCTCCCATATAGACACAGGTAGAAAGAAAATCGGTAAGCAATCCATTTTCTGCGGAAACAACTGTAACAGAAGTCAAATCGGTTTCAATAGGGTATCCTGTTTCAAGATCGATAATATGACAATACTTTTTCCCGTCAACTTCAAAATATCTTTCATATCCGCCTGAGGTTGACACAAAGCACTGATTTGACGTAAATTTCAACACCTGTGAATTGCTGTCCTCGGGGTTGGCAACAGCGGTTGTAAAAGGTTTTCCGTCAGATTTTTTTCCATAGAGCAAGGTCGATGAACCAAAAGATACGACGGCACAGTTTTCCTCATTTTTTTCAAACTCGTCAAACAACAGATCAAGGGCATAGCCTTTTGCACAGCTCCCCAGATCAAGCTGAGCATTATTTTTCAGCGTGACCTCATTTCCATCTATTATAAGATTATCGTCATCAACTGTATTCAAAGCTTTTTCTATATTATTTTTTTCAGGGATTACAGGGTCCGACGAAGTTACGTTCCACAGCTTTGTCAAAGCTCCTGCGGTGATATTCACCTGAGGATATCGCCGGGATAATCTTTTTGCACTGTTAAATAATTCAGCAGTCTGATCTGAAACAGTTAACGTTCCATTCTCATTAAGCTTATAAATCTCTGAATTTTTATCATATGCAGACAGAGCCTTATCCAGCTTTTTAATCACAGCTATATATGTATCAATTTGTTCTTCTTTCGCTGATAATCTGACGGCGGTATCCATAGAAAAAAACTGCTTTGTTACGGTTAAATCCCTGTCCGCACTGTAAAACATATAGATTAAAAGCGCAGACAAGACAAGAAATATTAAAACTGCAAACAGCTTTTTTCCTGTTTTCATCAGACCCTCCGTTCAGTTCTCTTTCACTTGAAAAACTAATTAAAATATGATATTATAATTATTACTTATTATTTAGTCATATAATTGGAAATATAGCTTTCACAGGATTTAACAAACTCTCTGAAATCCGCTGCTTTTTCCAGAGGCGGTTCAATTGATGTTTTTTTGACTTTTCCTGTTGTAGCATTAATATAGGCTGACAGGTGATGAGGTGTTTTTAAAATAAAATCCGTCGCTTTTTTTAAGGCATCATCCTTTTCAAGTGCAAAAACTGCGTTAGTATTTTTAGGATTTGCCTCATATATTTCACGAAGAATAATATAGACGCACATATTAATATATGCGGTTACTGCAATATTTAGGTCTTCAGAACCTGCCTGTTCACAAACGGACAGCAGCAGATCGACGCTTGAAAGGCTTTTTTCTGTTCTTAAAAAAGAATTGGATTTATCCTGATTCAATTCACCTAAAACGGATTCATATGTTGAATTATACAATTCAAGCAATTTTTTTATAGAATATATTGAAATTTTTCTTACATCGGATTCAATTTGAGACATATTACTTTGGGAAATACCGAGGTGGTCGGCAGCTTCGCTTTGCGTCAAATTATTCATTTTTCTGAGTTCTGAAAGACGTTTCCCGACTTCTTCACACATTAGTTTTTCTTCGATTTTGTTTTTCATAGATAAAAGCCCCTTTTCTCAAGTCAAAAGATTTCAGCTGATTTTTGATTTAAACTTAAATATGAAAACAAAATAAATCAACCCGAAATTAATTAAGTATCACTTAATTATACTATATTTTAAGTTTTTTGTAAAGACTTTTTGTCGAATATACACATATAGGAGGTTTTTTATGAAAGGTTACAGGCTTCAGCTTATAAGACACGGAATCACACAGGGAAATCTTGACGGGAAATACATTGGTATTACAGATCTGCCCCTTTGCAGGCAAGGTGTGGACGAGCTTTATGAAAAAATTGAAAAATACGATTATCCATCGGTACAAAAGGTTTACACTTCTCCTCTGAAACGCTGCAAGCAGACGGCAGACATTATTCATCCTAACAGATATACCGCAGAGCTTCCTCAGCTTTCGGAAATGAACTTCGGTATTTTTGAAGGAAAAAAGGCTGATGAACTAATGAATGATCCTGATTACAAAAAATTTATCAAAGGCGGACTTGACAATCCTCCTCCCAAGGGAGAATCGGCAAGAGATGTAGTAAACAGGTCTTTTGAGGCATTGAACATAATTATATCCGACATGATGTATGACGGACTCACCAACTGCGCAGTTATAACTCACGGAGGAATTATAATGAACATGCTCAGCTGTTTCGGCGTACCTAAAATGCAGCCTAATGAATATGCATGTGATTTCGGGGAAGGCTTTGAAATACTTATTTCCGCTTCAATGTGGCAGCGTTCAAGCGCTTTTGAAATACTGGGCAGATTTCCTTACAAAAAAGACAGTGAATAGATATGGCTGTTGAAATAATAATTAACGCTCATGATGACGGAAAAAAGCTTGGGGAAGTTCTTATCAATCAGGGAGTATCACGTCGGCTTCTTACAAGATTAAAACGCACTGAAAAGGGAATAACCCGCAACGGGGAAACTATACGAACTATTGACGAAGTTTTTAAAGGCGACATCATCATTTTAAATGAGCAGGACGAGGCTTTGCTTGAGCCGAACGATGCTCTTAATGTCGAAATACTTTATGAAGACGATCAGCTCATTGTATTTAACAAACCGCCCTTTATGCCGGTACATCCGTCAATAAAGCATCAGGGGGACACGCTCGGAAACTTTTTTGCGGCAAAATGCAGAGGTTTGACATTCCGCCCTGTTAACAGACTTGACAGGGACACCTCCGGTTGTGTGATTGCGGCGAAGAACCAATATGCGGCAAAGGCTTTGCAAGGCACTTATAAAAAGATATACTATGCAATTTGCCACGGAATTTTTAATAGTCGGAGCGGAGTTGTTGACGCTCCTATTGCAAGGGAACAGGAATCTATAATTAAACGCTGCGTCAGGGCTGACGGACAGATTGCGGTCACACGATATGAGGTTACGGCGGCTTCAGAGAAATATTCTTTTTTAAAGCTTTCTCTGGAAAACGGACGTACTCATCAGATCAGGGTTCACATGGCTCACATAGGTCATCCTGTTGCGGGAGATGACTTATACGGCGGAAGCAGGGAAGATTACCCCAGACAGGCTTTACACTGCGGCGAAGTAGAATTTATTCACCCGATAAGCGGTAAAAAAGTAAAAGTGACAGCTCCTTTTCAAATGAAGCTAAAATAATAAGTGTACCAACTCTGAAGAATTGGTACACTTTTATTTTACTTATCGTCTTTCAAATAATTATCAACAAACACATTCAGCTTTTCATAAGTTTCATAGCTTATAACGTGTTCGATTTTACAGGCATCCTCATTTGTATTATTATCGCTTACACCGAGAATATCACGGAGAAATCTTGTTATGAGCAGATGACGGTCATAGACCTCCCTCGCTCTTAAATAACCTCTTTTTGTAAGAACGATCTGACCGTCCGCTTCAACAGTTATAAAACCGTCATTTTTAAGAATTCCCATTGCTCTGCTTACGCTGGGTTTTGAAAATCCCAATTCTGACGCTATATCTATTGAACGGACATATCCTGTTCTTTCCTGCAATATAAGTATTGTTTCGAGATAATCCTCTCCGGACTCTCTTATAGCCATTAAACTCACCTCTTATTTTACCGCTTTGATGTTTAATACAAGTATAGCATATTAAAATAAAAAGTCAAGGCAAACACAAATTTGACGCTTACACAAAATTATTACTGATAATATCTGAGAACATAAGCTGTTACAGAACCGCTTGTTGCGCCAACGTGCACATTATCCAGCTTTCCTGCAAAATCATTTGTGCCGAATGCTGATACACAGCTTGAATATGAATATTTTGCATAGGTGTGGCCGTTGGCAGATCCTGTTTCATATGGCTGAACCTTTGCCCAGTTAGCTCCGCCTGACCAGCTCTGGAGGATCAATTCCGGCTGTGTTCCTGAATATTCCACATAAAAATATCCGTTTGAAGTAACTTTGCTTCCGTCAAATGTGCCGCCGGTATTTTTAACTGTCATTACGCTGACTGCCTGTTCCCATGCAGCAGCTGACGCTGTTCCGTTGAACAGTGTAATATAATTGCCGGACGGTGTTTCAGAACCGCTTGAAGATGAATCTGTTGTTCCTCCTGTATAAACAGAACACTTTACTGAAGTATTCTTTATTCCGTATGTTCCGTTTATAAGCTTATTGCCCCATGTGGTAAGGCTTGTTCCGCCCCAGTCGTTGGAAATATCAAGGGATTCCAATCCGCTTCCGTTACCCTTCCATGACCAGCCTAAATATCCGACATTCTTTTGTGTACAATAGCTCATGATAGTCTGCTCATCAACGTCAGCGCCCTTATGGTCATCGCCGAATTCGCCGACAACTACAGGATATCCGATGCCAAGGCATTTATCAATATTGCTTTGTACTGTTGAAGAATTTTTTCCTGCCTCTTCATACATATGAATTGAGAAAATTGTGTTATGCAATGTATCAGCAGCAGCTACAGTTTTTCCGCTTATTCTGACAGAATCAACATACTGTCCCCAGCCTGCTGCGTCTACCATAAGCATATTTTTAATTCCGGCAGTTCTCAATGCCTGAATTGCTGAAACATATCCGGATCTCCATGAAAATGCACTCCATGAACCATACCACTCATTTGCTATATTTAATATAACAAAATCTCTGTTGTCATTAAGAAGCTTTACCATATCAGCATTTTTCCAATAGTTTACGGCATTGTTCAGATATGAAACTGAATCTTCTCCTGTTGCATCGTGAACTTCAAGAACACACACAAGACCATTATTCTTGCACATGTTTATAACATTAGAAACATCGCTTACGCTGTTCTTGTTATACTTATCGCCGTCGCCCAATACTACTCTTACAGTATTAGCACCTGTTGCAGCAATTGCTGACAATGACTGGGAAGTATTCTGAGTATACCATGCATGAGGAACATTGATTCCTCTCATTACAAACGGATTTCCGTTTGCGTCTAAAATTGTTGTTCCGCTTACGTGGAATCCAACAGGTTCTTCTGCAGACGCATTGAAGTTAACGAATAAAACTGCAGAAAGACACAGCACCATAGCTGTGATAAAGGAAATTGCTCTGTTTTTTGTTTTCAACATTATAAAACCACCTTTCATTTTTATGCCAAATATTTAGCGGACTCATTGTACCATTGTCTTAATCTATTGTCAATATATTTCAGGGCATTTAAAATAAATTTGTCTAAATTGGTTATATTTTGTTGTACAGTTTTGTGTAAATAGCATAAAAAATACTCTGACACTACTTTTTACAAGCATTGTCAGAGTCTATTATAGCATTAAAATTTTTACACAGTTTTAATATGAAGTTCATCAAGCTGTTTTTTTTCGACCTCAGATGGACAAGCGCTCATAAGCTCGCTTGCATTCTGAACCTTCGGAAATGCGACTACATCACGCAGACTTTCGGCCTTACACATAATCATTGCCAATCTGTCAAGTCCTATTCCCATTCCTCCGTGAGGCGGTGCAGCGTAACGATAGGCGTCAACTAAAAATCCGAACTTAGCTTCAATTTCCTCATCAGTCATACCGAGCGCCTCAAACATTTTCTGCTGAAGCTCATAATCGGTGATTCTCATTGAACCGCTTGAAAGCTCTGTTCCGTTCAGCACCAGATCCCATGCCTTTGCACGGACATTTCCCTGATCGGTATCAAGATATTCCAGACATTCCTCCATAGGCATTGTAAACGGATGATGCATTGCAACCCACTCGCCTGTTTCCTCATCCTTTTCAAAGAACGGCATTTCTGTTATCCAAACAAAATTATACTGACTCTCGGGAATTACATCAAGCTTTTTAGCGCATATAAGTCTTAATGCGCCGAGAGTTGGGAGAACAACGTTATTCTTATCTGCACATATAAGAACCAAATCGCCTTTTTCCGCATTTACTGCTTTGCATATATTCTCTAAGTCCCCATCACCGAGAAATTTCTTGAAGGAACAGTTAGGCTCATCTGCCCAACGGATATAAGCAAGGCCTTTAGCACCGATTCCCTTAGCATGTTCAACCAGCTTATCAATTTCTTTTCTTGTATATGTTGACGCACCGTTTTTCACATTTATTGCACGAACAGATCCACCTTGTTCTATTGCAGATTTAAACACAACAAAATCAATATTCTTGACAGACTCGGTAATATCCTGAATTTCCATACCGAAACGTGTATCAGGCTTATCTGAACCAAAGCGATTCATTGAATCGGCAAAGGTTATTCTTTCTATCGGCAGTTTGACATCTGCTCCTATAACATCCTTAAACAGCTTCTGAATATAGCCTTCGACGCATTTCTGAATATCTTCTGCATCCACAAAAGACATTTCCAAGTCGATCTGGGTGAATTCAGGCTGTCTGTCAGCTCTCAGGTCCTCATCACGGAAACATCTTGCAAGCTGGATATATCTGTCGTATCCTGAAACCATAAGAAGCTGTTTATATATCTGAGGTGACTGGGGAAGGGCATAAAACTTTCCCTCATGAACTCTTGACGGAACAAGGTAATCTCTTGCTCCCTCAGGAGTTGATTTCATCATCATAGGGGTTTCAATCTCCAAAAATCCGTTATCGTAGAAATATTCTCTTGTGACCTGAGCAATTTTATGACGCATTATCATATTTTTCTGCAATTTCGGATTTCTAAGGTCGAGATATCTGTATTTCAATTTAAGCTCGTCGTTTACTTTATCGGAATTTGTTACTTCAAAAGGCGTTGTTTCGGCTTTTGAGAGAATTCTCAGATCCGTAACAGCAATCTCAATTTCACCTGTTTTAAGCTTCGCATTAACGCTTTCACGCTTCCGTACCTGTCCTTTTGCCATAAGAACATACTCGCCTTTGACCTGCTGTGCTTTTTCAAACACGGACTTATCGGTATTATCGTTAAAAGCAAGCTGGACAAGACCTGTTCTGTCACGAAGGTTAATGAAAATAAGATTTCCCATATCTCTTACTCTGTCGGCAAAGCCGCAGACAACAACCTCCTGCGGAACATCAGGCACTTCTCCGCAATAATGTGTTCTGCGAAGGTCTTTCATTGTGTCAAGTTTCATTTTTATTACTTCCTTTTCTATTATAGTAGTTATTTATATTGCAAAACGCTTAAGTCTGATTGTTAAAGCTGTCCAGATAGGCTTTTAATACAGGCTTTTTATTATCCCAAAACATTATGAATACACCCAAAAGAAACACGCCAAGCATACATAATGCGCCGATCTTCTCCCCAATTGCAAAAAGTATCAATGATAAAAACAAGGTTATAAGTGTCCAAAGGGCAGCTATTACATATGTATAAACAGGCTTCCTGAACTTTCCTTTTATTACACTGCCGTTTTCCGTTTGTTCTATTTTGCCGAAAAAGCCTGTTGAGCCGCCGTCACGTTTTTTTGCTGTATGATGATAAAGCTGAAAATCATACTGTCCTGTACGGCAACCGTAAAAACAGGATTCAAATCTATGGTTTCTCATAAATCTGCCATTAGACATTATATTAAGCGTCGGACGGTGTTCGGTTATTTCACGGTCAAGTTTTCTTGCTGCTTTTTTTGGCGAAAGGGGTGTTTCCACTTCATAGCTGACAGGTAAAATCAGAAACATTGCCTATATCTCTCCCTTTGAAAACTCGTCCATTAATGAATTAAGCTTTTCATCTGACATCATATCCGCAAAATAAATATTACTGAAGGTGTGCACGAAATCATCGCCGAGAGTTATATCAAGCTGTTCGCCAGTTTTCATATTCTTAAGCTTTGCAGTACCTGAATCGATTTCATTATCTCCGAGCACAACAACGAAGCCTGCTCCGATCTTATCGGCATACTTCATCTGAGCCTTAAGTCCTCTTCCTATCAGGTCATATTCAGCAAAAAAGCCTTCTTCCCGAAGCTTTCTCACAAGCTCAACAGCCTTATTTTCACCCTTTTCTCCCATTGACGCAATATAGAGGCTGCATTTTTCAGGCTCCATAAAATCACAGCCCTGATTCTGCATGGTCAAAATAAGTCTTTCCAGCCCCATACCGAAGCCCAATGCAGGAGTAGGTTTTCCGCCAAGCTGTTCAATAAGCCCGTCATATCTTCCGCCGCCGCAGACTGTTCCCTGTGCTCCGATATCGGTTGTTATAAACTCAAACACTGTTCTTGTATAATAATCAAGACCTCTTACAATTCTCGGATTGATCTTATAGTCTATATTCATTAATTTCAGATTATTTTTAAGCTGTTCAAAATGCTCGCTGCACTCGCTGCACAGATAATCAAGAATAATCGGTGCTTTCATTGCGATTTCCTTATCCTCGGCAGACTTGCAGTCAAGGATTCTCATAGGATTTTTCTCAAGCCTGCCCTGACAGGTTTCACAAAGGTTATCCTTATACTGCTCAAAGTATTCTTTAAGCGCTTTATGATATTCTGCTCGGCATTTAGGGCAGCCGATTGAATTTATATTAAGCTCTATGCCTTTAAGTCCCAATCTGTCAAGAACGCTTTTTGCCAATGAAATCACGTCCGCATCGGCACGGGCATTTGCTGCTCCCGCCATTTCACAGCCGAACTGATGGAATTCTCTTAATCTGCCTGCCTGAGGCTTTTCATGACGGAAGCATGAAAGAATATAAAATACTTTCTGCGGAAACCCCTCATTCAAAACTCCATTTTCAATCAAAGCACGAATAGTACCTGCCGTACCCTCAGGCCGAAGTGTAAACGTACTGTCCCCAGTTGCAGACACAGTATACATTTCCTTTTGCACAACATCGGTTGTATCCCCCACCGAGCGCACAAAAAGACCTGTATCCTCAAAGGTAGGAATACGTATTTCCTTAAAGCCGAACTGTTTTGCAGTTTCACTTGCCACTTCTTCTACGGTATGCCATTTATACACCTCATTCGGCACTACGTCCTGAGTTCCCTTTGGTCTTTGCGTTACTGCTGCCATTATATATCAAATCCTTTCATATTTCAAAATCACTTAAATACAGCTATTCCTTATATAATAACCGAATTTCATACATTCGTCAAGGGCTGCGCCCCGTCGTTCATCTTATGGGCAGCGCTAAAAGCAATCATTTAAACACCCGTATTATAACCCTAAGTGTCCGCAGATTAAAAGACGAAAACACAAGAGGTAAATTATATCATAGAATAGATTTTGTTATATCAATTTGCTTATAATCATTGAGCATTACTGATAAAAAATAAACGGTCTGTCCCTTTAACAAGGGACGACCGTAATCGTGATACCACCCTATTTACAGAAATTAATGCAATTCCTGCTTCTCATCATCTCTTTAACGCAGAGGCTACGCACTGTCTTTATCAACAGCGTACTCAGAGGTGTCCTTCAAGAATTCTGTTTCAGAACGCTTTCACCGTACCGTTCTCGCTGAATGAATCAAAAAATTCCTTACTCTCCTCATCAAAGCATTTTATTATTTTTACCATACTGACGGATTAACAATATTTCTCCAGTCAAGATCGCCTCTTTCAAGGGCATGTATAAGCGCTTCTGCAGTTGCTATATTTGTTGCAACGGGTATATTATGAACATCACATAATCTTAAAAGATTCACATCGTTAGGTTCATAAGGCTTTGCGGAAATCGGGTCACGGAAGAACAAAAGCAAGTCTATTTCATTACATGAAATTCTCGCTGCGATTTGCTGATCCCCGCCCTGAGAACCGCTGAGATATCGATTTATTTTAAGGCCTGTTGCTTCACTGACAAGCTTTCCTGTTGTACCTGTTGCACATAGGTTATGCTTACTGAAAACTCCGCAATAAGCAATACAGAACTGCACCAGAAGTTCCTTTTTCTTATCATGAGCAATTAATGCTATATTCACCTGAATTCCTCCTAACCCTTATATTAACCGTCGGCAAAACTTAAAAACAAAAAATCAATCGTAAATAAAACAATTATTTGTCTCATCAGACAAATCAATCCGACAGTTATCACTATATATATTTTACCACATATTTCAGAATTGTCAAAGCAAAATTCAAAAAAAAATAAAAATTGTTAATTCACATTAAATTATTACTTATTTCTTAGTAATTTTGCACAACTGGATCTGATAAAAATAATCATATGTTAACATGGCACAAATACATATCAGTCTTTTTCGGTTTTGGTTTCAAGATAGCTTTCAATTATTGTTTTTACAGTATTTTTTGCATTGCTTCCGCTTTCAAGCATAACAGAAAAAGCAATTTCAGGATTATCAGCAGGATAAAAACCGATCACTGCACTGTCATAACCTCTGGGAGACTGCGGCGTTCCGGTTTTTATTGCGGTTGCTTCAGGCAGTGACGGAAGATAATATTCACCATCAGTATACACTGTTGAAGCAATCATTCCTTCTATTACCGTATCAAAATTATTTGAATAGTCCAATATATTTTTTTGAGTTTTTACAGAAGCGGAATAGGTTTTATTACCTTTGCTGTCGGTAACAGATTCTATTATATACGGCTTCAATCTTAGCCCTTTATTTCCTATAGTCATTGCCTGTACCGCCATTTGAAGCGGTGTAACCTGTGTTTCAGACTGACCGATTGCCGCCTGAATAAGCTGACCTTCCGTCCAAAGCATTCCTAAATCTTCAAGCGTTGAGGGGGATGCCAGCATTCCGGAAGGAGAAGGCAATTCAAAATACAAATCCTCGCCCAATCCAAATTGCCGCTGATATTTTTCCAGATTCTCAATACCCAGACGCTGAGCCGTTTTATAAAAAAATATATTACAGCTTAATTCCAAGGCTTTTTTTACATTTGTAAATCTATGCTTGCTCATACATGAAAACTTCATACCCGACAAGTTAAAGCTTTCATTACAAAAAAAGAAGCTGGATGGCGTAATAGCCTTTTCGGCAAGTGCGGCATAGGCTGTAACAGTTTTCATACAGGATCCGGGACGGTAAAGACCTGATGTACACCTATTCAATAAAGGTGAATTCTCCTGATTTAAAATTGCATCATAATTTTCAGTAAATTCATACAACGAAAAATCAGGAGCTGACGCCATTGCTAAGACACCGCCGGTTTTTGCATTCAGCACGACAATGCTTCCCGCTGTGCATGTAGGATTTACCGTGTATTCAGAATTATCATTCTCCTCCATAGCTTTTTTTAGTATATTTTCTGTTTTCTTCTGCAATTTTGCATTAATGGTAAGAGTACAGCTTTCACCGTTTTCAGCCGGAATTATCTGCTCTTTATTAACTGTTGTTTCATCCTTTACGGTTAGATACTCGGTAATTTTTTCTCCCGGTTTTCCTGAAAGCTCATCATTAAGTATCAGTTCAATACCGCTTTGAGCGTTTCCGCCTGAGCTTATTCCTCCCAACACATGAGAGGCGATATTCTGAGGATAAAAACGTTTATTATTTTCATCTGTTCCTGCTAATAATTCGCCTTTACAGTCAAATATACTTCCTCTCTTAGGAATAAGCTGTTGGGTAATGCTTTCTGTTCTGGGCGTCTTCCATGCGGCATACACTGCATAGATCTGCACATGAAAGAGCAGTGTTATGCACACGGCAGCGGTAACAGTTATAAGAACAGCTATAGCTTTTATTCTTGAATTTAAAAATGATTTCATATAAATACTTCCCCGCAAAATTTATCTCCTATTATCTTTCCCCGAAATATCATGAATTAACCTTTTTTCATCATTGTTCTAAGCATGTTTGCTCGTACATATATATGTACAAAATTCAACTGAAAGAGGGAAATCCGATGTTTATTAAAACTATAAAAGTAAAAAAACCAACTGCCGCTCTTGGAGGAATAATAGTTCTTATTCTTGCAATAATAACCGTAGCGCTTCTGATTGTTCATAAATTGGGAAATCCTGCGGTATATGAGCTTAAAACAGAATCCGACAGACAAAGCTTTATAAAGGAAATGGGCTGGACCGCTGCCGAAGAATACGAAGATTGCAGAGTTGTGATCATCCCCGAAGAATTTAATGATGTTTATGAAAAATATAATGAACTTCAAAAAGAACAAGGGTTTGATCTGTCAAAATATAAAGGCAAAACTGTTGAAATTTATTCCTATCCGGTGTATAATTATGATGGCTATGAGAACAAGGACTGCATTAAATGCAATATTCTCATTTGTGATGGAATACTTATTGGCGGAGATGTATGCTCTGTGGAAATAGGCGGTTTTATGCAGGGCTTAAGAAAAGGCTGATAACATAATATCGACATATCCGCCGCAGAAAAGGACTAAAAATATGCTGATAAGAATAGATAAATTTATATCATCCCAAAGGTCGGATTTATCCCGAAGCAAGGTCAAAGAGCTTTGTAAAAAAGGTAAAATCACAATTAACGGCGAAGTCTGCAAAAAATCAGACTTAAAAGTTGACTTGGAAAATGCTGTCGTATGTGTTGACGGCGAAAAGATCACATATCAAAAATATATTTATATTATGCTCAACAAACCTCAGGGTGTTGTCTGCTCCACTCGTGACGGAGCATCTCCTACGGTACTAAGTCTTGTTCCGCCTCAGCTTTTTAGGAAAGGACTGTTTCCCGCAGGCAGGCTCGACAAGGACACTGAGGGTTTTGTTCTGATTACAAACGACGGAGCGCTGGCCCATAAAATGCTTTCTCCGAAAAGTCATGTTCCAAAAAAATATGAAGTAACTCTTGAAAAGCCATGGAATCAGGATTATTATCTGCAATTCAAAGAGGGAATAATCATTGACGGCGGAGAAAAATGTCTTCCCGCAGAATTTCAAGGCTTCTCTGACAACCCAAATCAGTGTATTCTCATTTTGCATGAGGGAAAATTTCATCAGGTCAAAAGAATGTTTCAGGCTCTTGGAAACAAAGTTGTGTTTCTTAAAAGAATTTCCATTGGAAATCTTGAATTAAACAAAAATCTGACTCCCGGAGAATGTATGGAAATATTGCACAAAGATGTTGAAAAACTTTTGGCACTTAAGAAATAAATCTTCCATTAACTGGGATTAGTTGTGTAATTTTCGTCAATGTTTATAAAGAGATGTGACAAAGTTTAGTAAAAAAAACACTTGCTATAACAGAAGAAATTTGGTATGATATATACATAACTAATAAGTGTATTAGTAAAATACAATAAGGAGGTTCTTTTTTAATGGCAAGTGTATCATTAAGAGAAATTTATAAGAAATATCCGGGCGGTGTTATTGCCGTTTCCGATTTCAACATTGAAATCAAAGACAAAGAATTTATTATTCTCGTAGGTCCTTCTGGATGCGGAAAGTCAACAACTCTTCGTATGATCGCAGGACTTGAAGAAATCAGCGAAGGCGAACTTTATATCGGTGACAGACTTGTAAACGATATTGCACCTAAGGACAGAGATATCGCAATGGTTTTCCAGAACTATGCTCTTTATCCTCATATGACAGTTTTTGAAAACATGGCTTTCGGCCTTAAGCTCAGAAAAGTTCCTAAGGACGAAATCGCAAGAAAGGTTGAAGAAGCTGCAAGAATTCTTGATATTTCTCACCTTCTTGACAGAAAGCCTAAGGCTCTTTCAGGTGGTCAGAGACAGCGTGTTGCCCTCGGCCGTGCTATCGTTCGTGAACCACAGGTATTCCTTCTTGACGAGCCTTTGTCAAACCTTGACGCTAAGCTCCGTGCTCAGATGAGAACTGAGATCTCAAAGCTTCATAAGAAATTGGGTACAACATTTATTTATGTAACTCATGACCAGACAGAAGCTATGACAATGGGTGACAGAATCGTTGTTATGAAGGACGGTTATATTCAGCAGATCGATACACCTACAAACCTCTACAATAACCCTGTTAACCAGTTTGTTGCAGGATTTATCGGTTCACCTCAGATGAACTTTATTGATTCCAAGCTTCTGAAGGTTGACGGAAAATATGTTGTTGAATTCGGTTCAGAAGATACTAAGACAACAAGAGGTGTTAAATACACTGTAGAAGTTCCTGAATCAAAAGCTGACGCAGAAGCTCTTGAGCCATTGGTTGGCAAGGAAGTTGTTCTCGGTATTCGTCCTGAATGCATCCATGACGAGGATATGTTCATTTCAGCTGCTAAGACAGGCGTAATTAAAACAACTGTTGAAGTAACAGAAATGATGGGTGCTGAAACTTACCTCTATCTGACATGTGAAGGTATTCCTCTTACTGCAAGAGTTTCACCTCGTTCAACTGCAAGACCTCAGGATGAAATTCAGGTTGCTATTGATCCTAACAGAATCCATATCTTTGATAAGGAAACAGAAAAGTCTGTAGTAAACTGATAAATTTAGCTTGATATTATTATAACAGCCCTTCTGAATCAAATCAGAAGGGCTGTATTTATAAGTATAAGGAGGCATACATATGACATTAAAGAAAATTATAGCTGTTACACTTTCCGTACTTATGCTCCTTTCTTTAATGGGAGGCTGCAAAAATGATAAGGAAGATAACGAAAACGCAGCTGATTCTTCCACAGAAAGCAAAATGCCGGAAACTGATGAAGAATGGCATAATGCCATGATTGAAAAATCTATGGTAACATACGGAAACACATTAGCTATGCAGGAAAAAATAAAAAAAGCTCAGACAGGCGAACAAGTAACTGTTGCTTATTTAGGAGGATCTATAACAGAGGGACTTACTGCAGGACCAAGCCAATGCTGGGCAAAGCTTACATATGAACATTTTGCTGAAAAATACGGTACGGGAGATAATGTAAAATACTGCAATGCAGGTCTTAGCGGGACTCCTTCTACTCTCGGTATTCTAAGACTTAAGCGTGACGTGCTTGCAAGCAATCCGGATATCTGCTTTATTGAATTTGCAGTAAATGACGCAGATGACGGCGATCACCGCAATTCCTATGAAAGTATTGTTAGAGATTTGCTTGAAAAGGATGTCGCCGTGGTACTGCTGTTCTCGGTAACAGAACAGAATTACAGCTGTCAGGACTATATGAAAGCAATAGGCACTCATTATGATCTCCCCATGATTTCTTATTGTGACGCACTCAGGTTTATGTTTGAAAACAACAGAATGACATGGAAAGACTTTTCAGACGATCAATCTCACCCAAATGTATCAGGACATGAACTCGTTGCAGAAATGGTCAACCACTATTTTGATACGGTTACAGACATTGAAGGCAAAGAATTTACAATGCCGTCCGAACCTCTGAACACACCTCGCCAATCAGGCGCAGATATATACGAAAACACTAACCTTAAGCCTGAAAGCGCCGGCAGCTGGGAAAACGGCTCTAATATTTCAGACTTTAACAATGGCTGGTCGCATAAGGAAGGCTCCGGAAACAAACCGTTAGTTTTAAAATTCAAGGCGAAATTTGCATATCTGATTTATAAAGAAGTCAGCGGCGGAGATAAATTCGGAAAGGCACATATAAAAATAACATGCAACGGCGAACCTTACAATGAACTTGATTTAAACGCAATTCATTCTTCAGGCTGGGGTAACCCCGAAATCATGGTTTTGGGAATGCAGACAGAACCGATGGAATATGAGGTGGAATTCTCCATGGCAGAAGGCGATGAAAATAAGCTGTTTCAGGTTCTCGGAATCGGATATACCATGTAATTAATATATAATAAAAACGGGCGATTTTTTATCGCCCGTTTTGTTATTCACTTAAATATTCTTTATCTATTACGTCCTCAGTATGCTTTTTTATATAATCAACAGTAACCTTTTGTCCCTCATAACCGTTAAGAGCGTGCTTTTCGGCTAACTCATCGTTATATTCCGATAAAGGATAAATTTTATAATTACATCTGTCCTCCTGAATATCACTGCCATCCAGTTCAAAGTGTATAACAAGAGGTATCCATTTTACATTTGCTACAGAAAATCCACCGTCGGCCCTGATAAAATCAAACTTGACCATTCCTGAAACAATGTTGTCAACACCAAGCATTCCACCAAGAAAATTGCCTAAAGAATAAACAACCAGCGTCTTGTTTCCGCTTTTTCCGTCATACCACTCAATTGGCTGAATAACGTGAGGATGAGTTCCGATCACCACATCAACTCCTGCATCCGCAAAAATCTGCGCATAATAGGTCTGATAATCCGTAGCATAGTCTATGTTTTCCTCGCCCCAATGTGCTGAAACAATAACCACATCGCTTATTTCTTTTGCTCTTTTAATATCAGCCTTTATTTCTTCTTCATCAAAGTAGTGAATAGAATAAGAATTAGGAGGACTTATACCGTTTGTTCCATAGGTATATGCAAGAAATGCAAACTTCACACCCTTTTTTTCAAAAACAGTTATATTATCATAGGTTTCCTGACTATCGGCAATGCCTGAAAAATTCATATTTCCTGCATTTCTGAAAGTGTCAAGTTCATTGTCGATTCCATCTTGTCCTTTGTCCAAAGCATGATTTGTTGCCATATTTATCAGATTAAATCCTGTATCCTTAAGGTTCTGAGCAATCTCTGAAGGCGAATTAAATGTGGGATAACCTGAAAGTCCCAAATCGTATCCTCCGAGTATTGTTTCCTGATTTATAAAGGCAATATCATTTCCATGAATAAGGCTTTTTACTTGTGAATACATAGGTGTAAAATCGTAGCAGCCGTCATTTATATCACCTGCATTTTTATCGGCTTGCTCATATATAGTTGTATGAATAAGGTTATCCCCCACTCCTACAAAAGAAATGACATCATCATTATCATTTTGCACATCGCTGCTTTCATCGTCAGAAAATCCGGAAACCAAACTATTATCCGAATTCTGATCTATAACTTGATCGTGACCCTCTTTTCCACAAGAGCTTACAAGAACAACAGCACTTAAAACAGACAATATCAGACAAAAAAGTTTTTTCATTTTTTCACGTCCTGTTGATAAAATTAAATTCTTGCAACACCTGTATCCTTTGCTGCCTGTATAACAGCCTTTGCTACTGCTGCTGAAACATTTTTATCAAGGGCTGACGGAATAATATTATCGGCCGTCAATTCGTTTTCTGGAATATACTCTGCAATAGCTTTTGCTGCCGCAATCTTCATTTCATCATTTATATCCTTTGCACGGCAATCCAATGCGCCTCTGAAAATACCGGGGAAAACAAGCACATTATTGATCTGATTAGGAAAATCACTTCTTCCTGTTCCCACAACCGCAGCTCCGGCTTGCTTTGCAAGATCAGGCATGATTTCAGGAGTCGGATTAGCCATAGCAAAAATTATCGGATCCTTTGCCATGCTTTTTACCATTTCAGGAGTTACGCAACCGGGAGCGGAAACTCCGATAAATACATCTGCGCCTTTTATAACTTCTTCAAGAGAACCTTTTCTCATTTGCTTGTTTGTGATTTTAGCCATCTCGGTTTTCTCCTGATTAAGTCCCTCTCTGCCCTCATAAATAGCGCCTTTTCTGTCGCAGAGAATAACGTCGTTAAGACCCATTGCAATAAGCAGCTTTATAATGGCAATACCTGCTGCTCCTGCTCCGCTGGTTACGACACGAATTTCATCAAGCTTTTTACCGGTAAACTTCAGTGCATTAATCATTGCGGCAAGAGTTACAACTGCTGTTCCATGCTGATCGTCGTGGAAAATCGGAATATCACAGCATTCCTTAAGCTTCTTTTCAATTTCAAAACATCTCGGTGCAGAAATATCCTCAAGGTTAACCCCGCCGAAGCTTCCTGAAATAAGTCTTACAGTATTTACAATTTCATCAACATCCTTTGATTTAACACAAAGAGGAATTGCGTCTACATCACCGAAAGCCTTAAATAATGCGCATTTTCCTTCCATTACAGGCATACCGGCTTCAGGACCGATATCACCGAGACCGAGAACGGCAGTACCGTCGGTAATAACAGCTACAAGATTTGAGCGTCTTGTCAATTCATAGCTTTTATCTATATCCTTTTGAATCTCAAGGCAAGGCTGTGCAACGCCGGGAGTATACGCCAATGACAAATCGTCCTTAGTTTCAAGAGGAGCACGGCAAATAACCTCTATTTTTCCTTTCCATTGATAGTGAAGCTTTAATGATTCTTCTGCATAATTCATTTTTTTCAAAACCTTTCTCATAAATATTTCCGTTAAACACGTCTTTTTTATAATATCACACCTTGTCTGTTTTTGCAATAGCAAAATCAGTCTTAACAAAAATTCTATTGACAATATCGGACAGCTATTGTATAATTATTTATTAATAATTATTAATGTTAAAGAGGGATGTTTTTTTATGTTATTGACCGGTTCAGATATTATTATTGAATGCTTGCTTGAACAGGGTGTTGACACTGTCTTCGGATATCCGGGCGGTGCTGTTTTGAACATTTATGATTCACTTTATATGTATTCAGATAAAATTAAACACATTATTACCGCACATGAACAAGCTGCCTGTCATGCCGCTGACGGATATTCCCGTACTACCGGAAAAACAGGCGTTGTTATCGCTACGTCAGGACCGGGTGCTACAAACCTTGTTACTGCAATCGCTACTGCTAATATGGATTCTATACCTCTTGTTGCTATAACAGGAAACGTTGCTACTTCGCTTCTGGGTCTTGACAGCTTTCAGGAGGTTGATATATGCGGCATCACCATGCCTGTCACAAAGCATAACTATATAGTTAAGGATGTAACAAAGCTTGCCGACACGATCCGTGAGGCCTTCTATATTGCTAACGAGGGAAGAAAAGGACCTGTTCTTATTGATATCCCGAAGGATATTACTGCGGCTAAAACCGAATATACAAAAACCGAGCCTAAAAAAGCAGTTCACCATAACCCTGATGATATAAATGAACAGATTGCTAAGGCTGCCGAAAAGATAAAAGCTGCTGAAAGACCTTTTATCTATGCAGGCGGCGGTGTCGTTTCATGTGATGCTGTTCCGGAAATGGCTCAATTCGTAAAAAAATGCGATGCTCCTGTATCATTATCTCTCATGGGTCAGTGTGCCTTTGATAATACAATGGGTAATTATACAGGAATGCTGGGAATGCACGGAACAAAAACCTCAGCATTGGCTCTTAATAAATGCGATCTTCTGATCGTGCTTGGCTCTCGGTTTTCTGACCGTGTTCTTTGTAACCCTGATACCTTTGCTAAAGATACTGAAATTATACATATTGAAATTGATCCTGCTGAAATCGGAAAAAACGTCAGCGTCGATTTACATGTTACAGGAGATGTAAAATATGTCCTTGCAAAACTTAACGAGCTTTTGCCTGATATGAAGCATGAAGAATGGATGAATCAGATCTCCGTTTGGAAAAAGGATTATGCCCTTAAAATGATTCCTGTTGAAAGCGATGACGAAGTTCTTCCTCAGGATGTAATCGAAGAGCTTGACAGACTTACAGACGGAAAAGCCATTGTTACAACAGAAGTCGGACAGCATCAGATGTGGGCTGCACAATATTATAATTTTAAAAATCCAAGAAGCTTTGCTTCAAGCGGCGGATTGGGTACTATGGGCTATGGATTAGGCGCTGCAATCGGATCTAAATGCGGAAATCCCGATAAGCCTGTTATCAACATTGCCGGCGACGGAAGCTTTTTTATGAACTGCAATGAGCTTTCTTCTCTTGCAAAGCATAATATCCCCGTTATTGAACTTGTCTTTGAAAACGACGTTCTGGGAATGGTTCGTCAGTGGCAGAGATTGTTCTATGGAAAGAGATTTTCACAAACAAATATTCAGCGTGGTACTGACTTGATCAAGCTTGCTGATGCTTTTGGTATTGAAGGTCTGCTGATCGAAAAAAAATCCGACATAAAACCGGTTCTTGAAAAAGCATTATCCTGCGGACGTCCATGTCTGATTGACTGCAAAATAAACAAGGATATTAACGTTTTGCCTATGGTTCCGGCCGGAAAGGACATAAGCGAACCAATTATGGAAATCAATTTAGACTAATACATAAAAGGCACAGTAAAATTAACTGTGCCTTGTTTTTTAGGAGGATGATAAGCATGAAGAATAAATGTAAATTTAAACAGTATATGCTTTTAATTGCGTTCGGAGTAATACTTTTCTGGCTTCTCAGCAATTACAGTCTTGTATTCAATACAGCAGGCAGTATTCTGTCTGTATTGTCACCTGTAATTATCGGTTTTTGCATAGCCTTTATCCTTAATGTTCCGATGTCCTCTTTGGAACGCAGATTATTCAGACCGTCAAAAAAATCCGGAAAGCTTTCTAAAATAAAAAACAAAATCAAACGTCCTGTTTCAATTTTTATAGTTATTCTTTTGTTCCTTTTTATAATATTTATGATTTTCTATCTTGTAATTCCTGCTCTCATAAATACTCTTACACAGCTGACGGAGGATATCCCCGATTATGTAAATCAGATCAGCAAAAAAATAAACGACCAGCCGCTTATAACAAATTGGCTTGAAAGTATTAAATTGAATAAAGATGCCGTTATCGAAAAGTTGACTGCAATTATTAAGGACAGCGTGCTCACACTGAAAACTGTCGACTCTACCATAAGCGTTGTTTCTTCCATTTTTTCATCTATAATAAACAGCGTTCTGGGGCTTTTCTTTGCGATCTATATGCTGGCACAAAAAGAAAAGCTTCTGAGCCAGTGCAAAAAACTGACTTATGCTTTTATAAAAAAAGACTTTGCTGATAAAATAACCTATGTATGCAAAAAATCTGCTGATACGTTTTCTAAATTTCTTACCGGGCAATGTATGGAAGCAATTATTCTCGGAACACTTTGTACAATAGGAATGCTGATTATGAGAATGCCGTATGCACTTATGATAGGAGTTCTTGTTGCCGTAACTGCTTTTATCCCCATTGTCGGAGCATTTATCGGAGTAGTGGTAGGAGCTTTTCTAATTTCAGTTACAAGCCTGCCGCAAGCGCTGTGGTTTGTGGTATTCATGTTGGTGCTCCAACAAATCGAAGGTAATTTCATATATCCTCATGTTGTGGGCTCGTCTGTGGGGCTTCCGTCAATTTGGGTGCTTTTTGCCGTTACCGTCGGCGGAAATATCGGCGGAATAATCGGTATGTTTGTAAGTGTGCCGGTTTGTGCAGTGCTTTATTGCGTTCTCAGTGATATTGTTTACTTTATGAATCAGAAAAAGAATCCCAAACCCATAATCATTTCTGAAAAGACTTTAAATCAATGCGAAAAGGATACCCTCACCGAAGAAAAAATTAATATGAATAAAAAAACGGACGACTAATCGTCCGTTTTTATTTCTGTCAAATCCTATCCCATTATAACTTCAACTTCATGTGATGTACCGTTTTCAAATACAGGCAGTATGTTTCCGTTTATCCTTACACCATCCACTGTAACCTTTACAACACCCTTTGATACTCCCTGCGGATTTTTAATCGATATGTTATATTCGTTTCCTCTGAATTTTCTTGTTACGCTGAAGCCTTCCCATTCCTCAGGAATACACGGATCAATTTTCAATCCCTCATAATCCGGAATAATACCGAGAATATATTGTGATATCGCAACAAAATTCCATGCAGCCGTTCCCGTCAGCCATGAGTTCTTAGCCTCTCCATGACGTTTCGCATCCTTGCCTGCAATCATCTGTGCATAAACATAAGGCTCTGTCCTGTGCAAATCTGAAATATCTTCAAGAAATGCAGGAGCTATCTTTGAATAATATTCAAACGCCTTATCTCCACGTCCGATAACAGCCTCAGCACAAATTATCCATGCATTGTTGTGACAGAATATACCTGCATTTTCTTTATATCCGGCAGGATAAGTTGATATCTCGCCATATTCAATGTAATATTTCGTAAAAGCCGGATTGTTAAGTACAAGTCCGTATTTTGTATTAAGAAACTTATCTACGCTGTTAAGCGCCCTTATATCCTTGCCGGAATCTGCCCCCAGTCCTGCCATAACAGCAAATCCCTGAGGCTCAATGAAAATCTTTCCCTCATCACATTCCTTTGAACCTACCTTATTGCCGTAATCATCATATGCCCTGAGAAACCATTCCCCGTCATAGCCATGCTTCATTATATTTTTATTCATTTCCGCAATTGCCGACTCTGCCGCTTTTGCTTCATCAAATAAATTTTTATACCTGCATAATGCAGCATATTCAGGTCCAGTAAAAGCAAATAAAGCCGCAACAAAAACAGATTCCGCAACATGGCTGAATTTATCATCGCCATACTTAGGTGAAGTATATGTCTGGAAGCTCTCTCCCGGAGCATCGGAAAAACAACTGAGATTAAGACAATCGTTCCAGTCTGCACGCATAGCCAGCGGCAGACCGTGAGGTCCGATATTTTCAGCAACATGCCAGAAGCTCTGCTTAAGATGATGCATCATTGTCTGTGCCTTTGTTTCATCATTATCATAAGGCACCTTTTCATCAAGGATTGAATAATCTCCTGTTTCTTTTATGTATTGCGCTGTAGACAAGATCATCCAAAGCGGATCATCGGAAAAGTTCCCGCCGATTTCATTATTGCCCTTTTTGGTAAGCGGCTGATATTGATGATAACAGCCTCCGTCCTCAAGCTGTGTTGCCGCAAGATCAAGAATTCGTTCTCTCGCTCTTTCAGGAATCTGGTGAACGAAGCCAAGAAGATCCTGATTTGAATCACGAAATCCCATTCCCCTGCCTATTCCGCTTTCAAAATATGAGGCGGAACGTGACATATTGAATGTAACCATACACTGATATTGATTCCATATATTCACCATTCTGTCCACACGCTTATCAGGCGTCCTGACCGTATACTGCGAAAGCAGAGTATTCCAGTATTCCTTTAATTCACTCAACGCTTTATCTGCTTTCTCAGCACTGTCCATAGACTCTATCATTTTATAAGCCTTTGATTTATTCATGCTTCCGTCCGCATTAAATTTTTTTTCAAAGTCATTTTCCACATATCCAAGAAGGAAAACCAATTCCTTTGTTTCACCGGCATCCAAAGTCACATTGATACAGTGAGAAGCTATCGGCGACCAACCGTCAGCAACAG
The DNA here is from genome assembly GCA_019420505.1 of Ruminococcus sp. GTDB lineage: Bacteria > Bacillota > Clostridia > Oscillospirales > Ruminococcaceae > FB2012. The sequence goes on along the minus strand of JAHZHC010000002.1, from coordinate 106,184 downwards.
AGTTTCCTGCCTTTCCGGCCGCAACTGCCTGAGGATTTTCAAATCCGTTATATAAACCCATAAAGCTTTCTCTGTCAGTGTCAAAACCGTCAATTGCGGTATTTACCGTATAAAATGCAAAGTGATTTCTGCGTTCCTTATACTCTGTTCTGTGAAAAATCGTTGAGCCTTCAATTTCTACCTCTCCGGTGTTAAAGTTTCTCTGAAAATTAGTAGAATCGTCCTGTGCGTCCCACAAACACCATTCAATAAAAGAAAACAATTTAAAGCTTTTTGACTTTTTACCTGTATTTTTAAGTACAAGCTTTTGTACCTCACCGTTAAAATTCTGAGGTACAAAAAATGTTGCCTCTGCTTCAATACCGTTCTTTTCACCCTTGATAACAGTATATCCCATACCATGACGGCATGAATATGAATCAAGCTCCGTTTTAACAGGAGCCCACCCCGGTGACCATATGGTTTTACCGTCATTTATATAAAAATATCTTCCGCCTAAATCTACAGGTACATTATTATAACGATAACGGGTCAAACGGCGCAGCCTTGCGTCTTTATAAAAATGATAGCCTCCTGCTGTATTTGATATCAGTGAAAAAAAAGATTCCGTTCCCAGATAATTTATCCAGGGATATGGTGTCTTAGGATCAGTGATAACATATTCCTTGTTTGCATCGTTAAAAAAGCCAAATTTCATTTGTTTTCCGCCCTTCCTTCATAACTGTCAATAAATTAATATGCAGATCTGCTTTTACGAAAACGTTTAATATTATTATGTAATTATTATATCATAATAGAATGAGCTTGTCCACAATTTTTTGTCAAATAAAAAAAGAATTAAATAAATTTCCGCAAAATTTTTTGGTAATGAATAAATTAAAATAAAAAAGCAATAATACTATTGCACGGAAAAGTGCTACACTGTTTACAGAAAGGAATGAAAAGCATGCTTGATAAAATTGCTCTTTTTCTGTTAATAATCGGCGGTATTAACTGGGGACTGATCGGAATTTTCCAATTCGACCTCGTGGCGTTCCTTTTCGGAGGTTCAGCAGCCGTTTTCAGCAGAATAATTTATGTTCTTGTTGCAATTTCAGCAATTTGGTGCATTTCACTGTTCTTTAAAAACAACGAATTGGTTGAGGCATAAAATATTTCCCTCGACGCTTTTTTCGGCAAAAGGAAAGGGAGTCTTTTTTCAGAATGATTCAGACGAAAGGGTTTGCTCTGATTCCGCTCTTAAATCAGACTCCCTTTCCTTTTGCCGAAAATTTATATGATTATAATATTTTCTCAGTTATATAAATTTTACACAAGTGATTATCTCCAATACCAAAGATTGAAACTTGTGCAATCTGCCGAAAAAGCACTAAATAACCAGACTTAAACGTTTTATTCTTGACGAAAGACGAAAAATGTTTTATAATATATATGGTGTTAAATATTATGAACAATATTTGTTTGATTTAACATCCGTTTTGTTGTCTCCTTTCTTTTGTTCTACACATAGTTTTTTTTATTTTATTTTTACAGACCATCGTTGGTCTGTATTTTTTTGCAATAAGTCGCATACCGTCGGTTTGTTACCAAATTTTAATTGACATTAATAATATTTTTGTTTATAATAGTATATAATATTTAATAAGAAATAAAACCGCTAATTTAAATAATAACAATAAATTAAAATCAGCTATAGTTTAAAACGGAGGTTTGAAACAGATGAGCAATAAAAACGGCTCTGACTTTTGGAATTCGCCTACATTTAAAGGTCTTGCAGCAGTAATGGGGACCTTGCTTGTTGTTGTAATTATAGTCATGTTTGCTGCAAAAGTAATGTTTGTTTCCGATGCGTCTGTAGAAAATAAAAAAACAGGGCGCATTACTTCAACTGAACCAAAATCTGTGGTGACAACGACTACCACCAAAGCCACAAAAAAGACCGTAAAGAAAACTAAAAGAGAATATAATACCTATGACGGAACACAGATTGATACTGATGAATATACAAATCAAACTGTTATAAGCGCCGTTTATCTACATCCGGAACCCAATTCAAGTTCTGAAAATCTTTGCGTAATACCTGTCGGAGCAGTATGCAAGGTATATAAAAACGAAAACGGCTGGCTTTATCTTGATTATGACGGTCAGAAAGGCTACGCTTATTATACTTTCTTTACCGAAACTCAGGAATAAATTTAACCGTATGAGAATTTTCTCATACGGTATTTTTATGTCTGATTTCATGGTTAATTTGCATAATTTTAATTATATGTTTTTGTGCACCCCTCCAAACTTTGTTCATATTTCATTCAAAGTTGCACGTTTGCGTGCAAAGAACCTCAAAATAAGCCTATTAGTAGAGGGGGGTGCTCGGCCGCATGGGCCAACTCACGTTATCAATTTGTGATATTCATGGCTTTGACCCCGCTATGGTGAGTTTGTACAGATGGGAGTATCTAAGACTTTGGTTTTGCTGTGATAAATTTGCAAAAGGAGAATTTTTACGCCTGAACACAAAAATATCCGTTATCAAAAAGGATAACGGATATGATCAATAATCTATCTTATTGCCGCAAAACCCTGCTCAAGGTCTGCAATTATATCATCAACATTTTCCAGACCGACAGAAAGACGAATAAGTCCGCCGTCAATACCTGCTGCGATCAGCTGTTCATCTGTAAGCTGACGATGTGTTGCCGATGCAGGGTGAAGCACACAGGTACGGATATCAGCTACGTGAACTTCATTTGAAGCAAGCTTAAGGCTGTCCATAAATTTCACCGCCGTATCACGACCGCCCTTAATAGAAAAGGAAATTACACCGCTGCAGCCCAAAGGCAGATATTTTTCAGCAAGCTCATGATATTTATTGCTTTCCAAAGCCGGATAAGCGATTGATGACACAAGACCTGTACTCTCTAAATATCTTGCAACCTTTAATGCGTTTTCACAATACTGCTTCATTCTTACCGCAAGAGTTTCAAGTCCCAAATTTAAGAGGAAAGAACTGTTTGCGGCAGGATAACATCCGAAATCTCTCATAAGCTGCATTCTCGCCTTTACAATAAACGGCGCAAAAGCGTACTTTTCTGTATAAACAATTCCGTGATAGCTGTCATCAGGTTCTGTCATGCAGGGGAATTTTCCGTTTGTCCAGTCAAACTTTCCTGAATCAACAATAACTCCGCCCACCTGAACAGCATGACCGTCCATATATTTTGACGTGGAATGAATTACAATATCTGCTCCCCATTCAATAGGTCTGCACAGAACAGGTGTTGCAAAAGTATTATCCACAATAAGCGGAACTCCGTTTTTATGAGCAATTCTTGCAAACTTTTCTATATCAAGCACTGTTATTGCCGGATTTGCTATAGTTTCTCCGAAAACAGCCTTCGTATTCGGTTTAAACGCCGCATTTATAGTTTCCTCGTCAGCATCAGCGTCAACAAAAATGCACTCTATTCCAAGTCTTTTCAAGGTAACTGCAAAAAGATTTACCGTTCCTCCGTATATGGAAGAAGATGAAATAAAACTGTCTCCTGCCTGACAAATGTTAAGAATTGCACAAAGAGAAGCAGCCTGTCCGCTTGAAGTGCACATTGCAGCTACACCGCCCTCCAAAGCGGCAATTTTCTTTTCAACTGCATCAGTTGTAGGATTTTCAAAGCGGGAATAAATCAGGCTTTTTGTCGGATCGTCAAAAACAGCGGCAACATCGTCTGTAGAGTCATAAACATATGTTGTACTCTGAACGATAGGCATTACTCTCGGTTCACTGTTTTTAGGCTTATAGCCTTCATGCAGGCATTGTGTTTCAATTTTCATTATATCAGATCCTTTCTGAATTTATTTTTAGAATTATAAAATATATAAGAAAAACTTTTCTATGCTAAAGCCACAGCATTTAACTGCTAATTTCAATTTTGCAAATTTACTACAGCGAGATCAAAGCTATGAATATCACAAATCGATAACGTGATTTGCGCCGTCTGCGCTAAGACTATGATTTTTCGTTTTTTGCAAACTCACCACAGCGAGGTCAAAGCTATGATTATCACAAACTGATATCGTGATTTGCGCCGTCTGCGCTAAGACCATGATTTTTCATTTTTTGCAAACTCACCGCAGCGAGGTCAAAGCCATGAATATCACAAACCGATATCGTGATTTGCGCCGTCTGCGCTAAGACCGAGCACCTAAAATTCCCGGTCAAAGGTAATAACAGTGTAATACTCTGTGTTTTCTGCCTCAAGCCCGTTATCTATAAAGTTTTTCAGCTGCTTGTCTGTATAGTCACAGTCATAAGGCACAACAAGGTCAAAAATTACATTAGTATGAGTTCCTCCCGTAACCAGCCTGAAATCATGAATATGCAGCCTTTCATCAAGACCTTTTATAATTGATCTGACCTTTTCCCTGCAATGATTAACCTGTTCGTTATCAACCTCAATCGGATCCATATGTATGGTCATGAGAATGTTAAGCTCGTTATGAATTCGTCTTTCTATTCCGTCAACAATATCATGAATCTGTATAAAATCCTCATCGCTTCTGACCTCAACATGACAGCTTCCGATCATATTTCCCGGACCGTAATTGTGAATCATCATATCATGAATTCCGATTATCTTTACATTTTCCTTTATAAGACTATTAATGTTATCTATAACCTGTTGATCTGCAGGCTTTCCCAAAAGCTCATCGACTGTATCCTTTACAATATCATATCCTGATTTCAGCACAAATCCTGATACAATCACACCCATTGCACCGTCCACCGGCAGGTCTGTAAAAACAGACGCTGTCAGTGCAATAATTACAGCAGCTGTTGCCATAACGTCGCTTTTACTGTCCTTTGCGGTTGCAAGCATAACAGTCGAGTTTATCCTGTTACCCAGTTTTGTATTAAAAAGTGACATCCAAAGCTTTACTGCAACAGAAACAATCAGTGAAACAAGTACAATAAAGCTGAATTTCACCTGTTCGGGGTGCATTATTTTCAGAACAGAATCCTGCAAAAGTTCAAGTCCGACAACAATAATAACAACGGCAATTGAAAGTGACGTAAGATATTCCATTCTTCCGTGTCCGAACGGGTGATCCTTATCCGCAGGCTTTGCCGCAAGCTTATAACCAAACAAAGTAACTATACAGCTTGCACAGTCAGATAGATTATTGAATGCATCTGAAATAACAGAAATTGAGTTTGAAAGCGTTCCCATTATATATTTAAGTGCAAACAGAAAAACGTTGCAGACAACACCGACCGCACTGCTGAGCATGCCATATTTTTCTCTTACCTTTATATCTTCGGTTTTTTCGTAATCCTTTACAAAAAGCCTGACCAAAAAGTTTGTCATTATAAATTTTTCCTCCGCAGCAATATTATTTTGTTAAGTGCGGAGATTTCGGTTTAATTAAACATTGATTTCCGCAACATCATCAGAAACGCCGTTCGCTTCAACAACAGGCTTCACGCAGTTTTCAATAAACTCCTCAACCTGCTGAGGACATCTTCCTATAAAGTTTTCCGGCTTCATTATCGAATCCATTTCTTCCTTTGTAATCATAAACATAGGATCAGCAAGAATAAGCTCACAAAGGTTATTGTCAAGACCCTCACGTTTAACATTTGCTCCTGCGATCATTGAATATTCACGTATTTTCTCATGAAGCTCCTGTCTGTTTCCGCCTTTTTTAACAGCGTCCATCATTATATTTTCAGTAGCCATGAAAGGAAGTTCAGCCATAACCCTTCTTCTTATGATCTTATCATAAACAACAAGTCCGTTTTCAGGATCAGTAACATTCAGCATGATATTTAAAATAGCGTCAACACCGAGAAATGCCTCTACAACGGAAATTCTCTTGTTTGCCGAATCATCAAGAGTTCTTTCAAACCACTGTGTTCCCGCTGTGAATGCAGGATTAAGCACATCACACATTACATATCTTGCAAGAGAAGTGATTCTTTCATCTCTCATTGGATTTCTCTTATAAGCCATGGCTGAAGATCCGATCTGATTTTTCTCAAAAGGCTCTTCGATTTCCTTAAATGACTGAAGAATTCTGATATCGTTGGAAAACTTACTTGCTGACTGTGCAATTCCTGCGAGGACTGAGCAAACCTGATAATCCATCTTTCTTGAATATGTCTGACCCGAAACCGGAACAACTGAATCAAATCCCATTTCCTCAGCGATCATCTGTTCAAGCTTTTTGATTTTATCCGTATCTCCCTCAAACAGTTCCATGAAAGAAGCCTGAGTACCTGTTGTACCCTTTGAACCGAGAAGCTTAAGGTTTGCAAGTCTGAAATCAAGGTCTTCCAGATCCATTAACAGTTCATTGCACCAAAGCGTTGCTCTTTTTCCTACGGTAGTAAGCTGTGCAGGCTGAAGATGCGTATATGCAAGACACGGAAGCGCCTTATACTTATCTGCAAACTGTGCAAGCTGGTCGATAACCTTTACAAGCTTTCTTTTAACTACCTTTAAAGCGTCACGCATAATAATTACGTCGGTATTATCACCCACATAGCATGATGTTGCACCAAGGTGTATAATACCTGCCGCTTTCGGGCAAACCTGTCCGTATGTATAGACATGAGCCATTACGTCGTGACGGACAAGCTTTTCACGTTCTGCCGCAACAGCGTAATCAATATTTTCAACATTTGCTTCAAGCTCGTCAACCTGTTCCTGAGTAACGGGGAGTCCAAGCTTCATTTCAGCTCTTGCGAGGGCAACCCAAAGTTTTCTCCATGTAGTAAACTTTTTATCAGCAGAAAAAATATACTGCATTTCTTTGCTGGCATATCTTGTACAAAACGGACTCTCATAACTGTTTGTCATAAATAAATCTACCTCTTTCAAATAATATGTGAAAATTCGTTACAGTATCATAAAACTGTTCTTTTCAATTAACGTTACAATTATAGCATACAACCATATTTATTGCAAGCAAAACCACATATGAGTGATTTTCTTGATCATCATGCCAAAGATTTATGCTTTCTGAGATACAGTTTATATGATATAACATAGACCCAAAAAAGGATAAATAAAATTATACCTGCTCCAAGACCTGCCGCAGAGGTATGTGCCATACCGAATTTTTGCTCAAGCCATAATACGGGAGCATAAACGATAGTATAAAAAGCCTTGCCTTTTCCCTCTGCATTAAAGGAGTCTCTAAAAATCACAGGTACAAAATAAACCAAAAGCATCATTATCAGAACAATAGTGATGTTTATACTATTCCAAATTTCATAAGCGGCATGGCGTTTTCCATCATCAAAAAACAAAACTGACAGGAAAATAAGCATAACTAACCAGCCTGCAAAAGAACCCCACGTGCTGTTAAGCAGGAATTTACCTGCTGCGCTTGATTCCGATACAAATGAAGAAAGAGCCGGAAATAAAACTCTTGCGGTAAATGCTCCAAAAAGATTTACTGCAATAAATACACCTATTCTTCCCAGAACATACAATAAAAATTTTACTGAATCCATAATTCAAACCTCTCCACATTAATATCCTAAATTTTCGGCTACAAGAATCACCTTAAATCTGTTTTTATGACGCTGGTGTGCGGAAACCACATAATTACAGCAGACACGTCCGTCGCTGTGACAGCCCGACGGCATATCTCCTCCTGTTGAAAGCGAAATGCATTCCCCTGTTTCATGACATGGTGTTTTACAGTCAAGTCTTATACAATTCGGCGGTGCGGCAAAGGTTTTCACTCTGACAACGGCTTCATCAATATTACGTACAAGCTTATTCATGCCCACCACAAAAATAACTGACTTTGGACCGTAACAGATAGCGGCTACACGGTTTGAATTGCCGTCTACGTTATAAAGCTCTCCGTTTTCTGTTACAGCATTAGCGGAAGTAAGGTAAGTATCACAGCTGAAAACCTGCCGATAAATTGCTTCGGTTTCTTCACGGTTCTTAGCTTTTGAACGGTCTAAGAAATTATATTTTCCTGATTTCATCAGATCCATAACTCCGCTTTCCTTTAGTGTAACCGAGCCGCCGCAGGAAATACTTTCTCCCTCTTTAAGTATCCCTTCGACAATTTTTACAGCCTCTCCGCTGTTTTCCGCAAGGTAGACCTCCATGTTGTTTTTTCTGAGATTTTCCGCTGTTTTTTTCATTCTTAGCATTATTGTCTTTTTAACGTTTTCATCCATAGCAATTTTCCTTTCCTTAATTAATCAACATTTTTATCTTTAAAAAGCATTAGCGCAAGCTGTTTTAATCCTCGGTTTTCGGGATCGTTTAACATTGGATCGGCTGAGGTTATTTCCTGCGCCGCTTTCTGCACCTGCTTTAATGTTTCCAGATCGGCGGACATATCTGCAATTTTCATTACAGGCAGTCCATGCTGACGGCTTCCGAAAAAATCTCCCGGCCCTCTGAGCTTAAGATCCTCTTCTGAAATTTTAAAGCCGTCATGTATTTTTGACAGAATCTTCAGTCTTTTTCTGCTTTCTTCACTGACATTATCGGTAATGAGAATACAATAAGATTTATACCGGCCTCTGCCCACCCGTCCTCTTAGCTGGTGAAGCTGTGACAAACCGAAACGGTCGGCATTTTCTATAACCATGACTGCCGAATTCGGCACATCCACGCCCACCTCAATAACTGTTGTTGACACCAACAGGTCGGTTTTATGCTCTTTGAACTCGTTCATTACCTGTTCTTTTTCAGCAGGGGAAAGCTTTCCATGCAAAAGTCCGATTTTATAGTCTTTGAATGAACCTTCCTGAAGTTTTTTTGCATAGCTTTTAACATCCTGAAGGTCCATTTCGCTTTCATCGATCATGGGACACACAATATATGCCTGTCTGCCTTCATCAAGTCTGTCTTTTACAAAACCAAACGCTCGCTCACGGAGTTTTCCTGTTACGGCATAGGTTTCAACAGGCTGTCTTCCTTTCGGCAGCTCCCTGAGAATTGAGATATCCAGATCGCCGTATATCATCAGAGCAAGGGTTCTCGGAATGGGTGTTGCAGACATAACAAGCTTATGGGGGTTCTGCCCCTTTTTTGCCAATGCTGCTCGCTGTTCAACTCCGAAACGATGCTGCTCGTCGGTTATGACTAGTCCCAGTTTATTAAATTCCGTAGTATGCTGGACAAGTGCGTGAGTTCCGACAACGACATTATACTCGCCGTTTGCAATTTGCTGTTTCAAAATTATTTTCTGTTTGGAAGTCAAGGAACCTGTAAGCAATGCAATTTTTACTCCGAGGGGTTCAAGAAATTCGGATAAAGTTTCATAATGCTGTACGGCAAGTATTTCGGTAGGTGCCATTAATGCGGTCTGAAATCCGTTTTTATACGCAAAAAATGCTGCACCTGCGGCAACTGCTGTTTTTCCCGAACCAACATCTCCCTGAACCAATCTGTTCATCGGAGAACCTTTACACATATCCTGAACACAATCGTTTACTGCGTCCTGCTGACCTTTTGTCAATTCAAACGGCAGCGAATCATAAAAATCGTCTATCTGTGTATTTTTCATTACACAGCCTGTTCTGCTTTGAGACCGTTTTTTCAGGACATACATTCCGAGCTGTAAAATAAGAAGCTCATCAAAAACCAATCTGTGTTTAGCAATTCCGCAGGAGTGGCTATCCTTGGGAAAATGTATATTTTCAAGGGCAAAATTATAAGAACACAATGAATATTCCTGCATTATACTTTTAGGCATCGGTTCATAAATTTCTCCGCCAAACGAATCAAGGGCGGTATGCATTGTTTTTCTTAAGAGAGATTGGGTCAGTCCTTCGGTCAGGGAATAAACCGGCCGGATCCTGTCGGGAGCTTCCGCCGGAACGATAAGCGGATTTGTCATTTCATATCTGACAAGATTTCCGGTTATTTTGCCGTATAAAATATATTCCTTATAGGGTTCAAGCTGTTTGAACGCAAACTCACTGTTATATATGACGATTGTCAGGTCGTTCACATCATCGGTAAAGACGGCTTTATAAATTGACAGTCCTTTTTTTATTCTGGCTTCCGGTAATTTCTTTACGACTTTTCCTTTAACCGCAGAATTTTCAAATGAATTTGCGGCGGCCTGAGCGATAGAAACCGGTGAAGTGAAATCAAGATATCCTCTGGGATAATGATTCAGGAGATCATAAACAGTATTAATACCCAGCTTTTTATAATATTCGGCTCTTTTGGGTCCGACACCTTTAAGGTAGGTTATTTCCTTTTGAAACTGCTGCGACAGCATATTTAAACCTCCTTTCCGAATCACACATTAATATATTTAATGATATCATATTTAAGCAATTTTTTCAAGTAGATTAATCTGCCGCTATGTTTTTTGCTTGCGGAAAATCTCAACATATGATATAATGGTTTATGATTTATTTTCGGGAGATGTTAAAATGGATATTGCAATATTAATATGTACGATCATAATAATCGGTTTGCTTACGGTACTTTTAATTAAATCTTCAAATAAAAGAGATGATTCATACAAAGATCTGTATGAACAGCTTGAAAAAATTCGTTCGGAAAATGCTGTTCATGAAAGAGAACAGCGACAGGAAATCAATTTAAATATTCAGAATTCTGTAAAGAGTTTAGGTGAAATGCTTATAGAAAATCAAAAAAGCGCCTTCTCTGCACAGATATCCCGCCTTGAGGACATGGACAAGAGAATTACGGATAAACAGCAGGCATCGGGAGAGGCTGTTACTTCACAAATGAAAACCCTTGAAAACCGTTTTAAGACTCTCGAATCTAACAACGAACAGAAATTAGAGGCGATGAGGGGTACTATTTCAAAACAGCTTAACTATATTCAGGAGGACAACAACAAAAAGCTTGACCAGATCAGAACTACTGTTGATGAAAAGCTTCAGAAAACCTTAGAGGACAAGATGAATCAATCATTTAAGATGGTCAGCGAGCGGCTTGAAGAAGTATACAAGGGTTTAGGCGAAATGCAGAATCTTGCCACAGGCGTAGGGGACTTGAAAAAGGTTCTTTCAAATGTTAAAACAAGAGGAATTTTGGGAGAAATTCAGCTTGGGGCTATTTTGCAGGAAATTCTCACCCCTGAACAATATGACACCGAGGTTCCCACTATTCCGGGCAGTGCAAACAGGGTTGAATTTGCTGTTAAGCTTCCCGGCGGCACTGACGGCGAACACGTATATCTGCCTATTGACTCAAAGTTTCCGGGAGATACTTATGCGGCGCTTCAGGACGCATATGAATCAGGCTCTGCGGAAGCAGTTAAGGCCGCTTATAAAAATCTTGAGGCAATAATCAAAAAGTGTGCTAAGGACATTAAGGAAAAATATATTGCACCGCCTTATACCACTAATTTTGCAGTAATGTTCCTGCCATTTGAGGGCCTTTATGCAGAGGTTGTAAATCACGGACTTGTTGAGATTTTACAGAACGAATACAAGATAAATATTGCAGGGCCGTCAACTATGGCGGCTATGCTCAATTCTCTTCAGATGGGCTTCAAGACACTTGCTATTCAAAAAAGAAGCAGCGAGGTATGGCAGGTTCTTGGTGCGGTAAAGACTGAATTCACCACATTTGAAAAGGTATTAAACTCTGCTAAGGACAGAATAAGAAAAGTTGATGAGGATCTTGACAAGCTGGTGGGTGTAAGGACAAGGCAGATCAACAGAAAGCTAAGGGACGTAGAAAGCCTTGACACTGATATGTCCATAAAGCTTATAGACACGGAAGAATAGATGAAAGGACAGAAGATATGAACGAAAGACCATGGCAGAAAAATCTGATAAAAATAGAACCATATGTTGCGGGAGAACAGCCGGAATTTGATGATATTATCAAGCTGAACGCCAACGAAAATCCTTATCCGCCCTCTCCGGAGGTAAGAAAGGTTCTGGACAAATTCAGCTTCGGTGATTTGAAAAAATACCCATCTATTGACGCAGGTCCGTTAAGAAAAGCTATTGCAGAATATTATGGAATAAAAAAAGAAAACGTATTTACGGGAAACGGGTCGGATGATGTTCTGGCAACGGCTTTCAGAGCATTTTTCAACTCTGACCTGCCTATTGCATATCCTGATATTACATACTCCTTTTATCCTGTCTGGTGCGAGCTTTTAAAGATACCTGCAAGGATTTATGCTGTTGACGATAATTTCAGAATTAATGCAAAGGATTATTATGAAACAAACGGCGGTGTGGTTATACCTAATCCAAATGCCCCTACCTCTATCGGAGAGGGCAGGGATTTTATCATCGATTTGCTTGAGCACAACAGGGACTGTATAGTCATAATAGACGAAGCATATGCAGACTTCGGCGAATACTCGGCGGTTGAACTGATAGACAAATATGACAATTTAGTTGTTACCCAGACGTTTTCCAAGTCGAGATCCTTAGCCGGAATGCGTGTTGCTGCGGCTTTTGCAAATCCATATCTTATTTCATACATGGACGCTGTAAAGGATTCATACAACTCTTACCCCATGGACAGCATTGCTATTCAGACAGGTATTGCATCTATTCAGGACAAGAAATATTTTAGGGATACTGTTTCAAAGATCATTGCCACCCGTGAAAGGACGGCAGATTCTCTCCGGTCCTTAGGCTTTAAGGTTTTAGACAGCAGCACTAACTTTTTATTTGTTTCCCACTCTGAGCATAGTGCAAAGGATATTTTTGAATATTTAAAAAGCAGAAAAATATTTATCAGATATTTTGACAAGCCGAGAATTGAAAATTATTTGCGTATTACTATCGGAACAGATGAAGAGATGGACGCTTTTTTAGCAGCGGTCAAGGAATATTCAGAAAAATAACTGAACACAAGCCTGCTGTTATGCGGCAGGCTTTATAAATTTATCGGTATTAAAGCAAAGAATTATAAGAGGATTTTATGACAAAAAAAGAGATTTTCAAGAGATATGCATTATTCATAATAAGCTTATTCTTTTCAGCGTTGGGAGTTGCTTTTACAAAGCATGGTGAGCTTGGGGTTTCTCCCATATCATCTGTTGCAAATATAATGAGCTATAAATTTTCATTTCTGACTATGGGAACATGGCTGATTATCTGGAACTGTATTTTGATTTTAGGTCAAATAGTTATTCTTAAAAAAGACTTTCAGCTTATTCAGCTGTTACAGATACCGCTATCCTTTCTTTTCGGATATTTTACCGATTTCGGATTATGGTGCGTTTCCTTTATTCCTGCGGATTTTTATCCTTTACGGCTGATGATGGTAATTGTCGGGATTATCATACTTGGATTCGGAATATCCCTTTCTGTAATTGCAAACGTAATTATGAACTCAGGAGAAGCATTTGTCAAGGCTGTTTCTGATATAACCAAAAGAAATTTCGGAAACGTTAAGATTGCTTTTGACATAATCTGCGTTGTTCTTTCTATTATACTATCTCTTATATTCTTCGATCTTTCTGTTGTCGGCACAAGGGAAGGAACTGTTATTTCAGCCTTATTCACAGGAATCACAGTAAAATTTTTTACCCGTAATTTAAGAAGCCGCATTGAACACAGATTAAGGGAGTGAATGTATTGTTGCATTAAAGTAAAAAATATGGTATAATTTTAATAATACAAATAAATTTACACAAGTTTTTACGGAGGCTTTTTTATGATACATAACAACATACTTGACGTGGTTGGACACACGCCCATGGTCAGATTAAACAGAATGTCAGATGAAGATTCCGCACAGATTATTGTAAAATTTGAAGGCCTGAATGTTGGCGGTTCAATTAAGACCCGCACGGCTTTAGAAATGATAAATGACGCTGAAAACAAAGGACTTATAAATAAAGATACTATTATCGTTGAGCCTACCAGCGGCAATCAGGGAATCGGTCTTGCACTTATCGGGGCAGTTAAAGGATATAAAGTAATCATCATTATGCCTGACTCAGTAAGTGAAGAACGCCGAAAGCTAATTTCTCACTATGGAGCTGAGGTAAGGCTTATGCATGATCACGGCAATATTGGTGATTGTATTAAAGAATGCATGGACACGGCTTTAAAAATGGCAGAGGAAAACCCGAATGTTTTTGTTCCTCAGCAATTTGAAAATCCGGCTAATCCGAGGGCTCACAAGCATCACACGGGATTGGAGATAATGGAACAGGTTGAGGGACCTATTGACGGATTCTGTTCCGGAATCGGAACGGGAGGAACTATCAGCGGTATCGGCGAGGTTCTGAAGGCACAAAATCCTCAGATCGAAATCTGGGCTGTTGAACCGGAAAACGCTGCTATTCTTGCAGGCGGTACTGTGGGAACTCATCTTCAGATGGGTATTGGTGACGGTGTGATTCCTAAAAACCTTAATCTGGACATATACGATGACATATATATAGTTAGCGATGATGAAGCGATCGAAACTGCAAAAGACCTTGCCAGACTTGAGGGAATTATGTGCGGCATTTCAGGAGGTACGAATGTTGCGGCAGCTAAAAAGCTGGCTAAAAAACTGGGAAAGGGAAAGACGGTTGTAACTGTACTTCCCGACACTGCGGAAAGATATTTTTCAACTCCTTTATTTGAAAACGAATAAAGGAAGCAAATCGGAAAGGAATGGCTGAAGTTATGATGTTAAAAAAGATTCTTGCCTTTATTTGCGCATTATTTCTTTTAAGCGCAGCGGGCTGCGGAAACTCCATTTCCGAAAAGAAAGACCTTAAAGACAATTATTCGGAGCATAGCCCCGAATCGACTGAAACGATTGACATTAATTCCAAGGACTCAGATGACGCTTTTTCAGATACGGAAAATACGGAAGAAGAAATTATTAATCTTCAGCAAATCAAGTATGTTAAATATGATAAAACCATTCAAGCAGAAGATGGAATTATTACAGGCGGCGCTAAAACTGAAAAGAAACGAAAAGGATACAAAGGAAAAGGCTATGTAACAAGTTTCAACGGAAATGAAAACAAGTGGAATGTTTCTTTTGAATTAAGCGATTCACAATTTTACGACATTGCTGTTACGGCAGCCTGCGACAAGGCGGCAACGGGCAGGATCGCAGTCAACGGTGAAATAATCGGAGAAATGTCTTTTAGCGGCGGAAAAGCTTTTGAAACATTTCTACTCAACAACATATACATAAAAAAGGGTAGTGCTGTTGTCACTATTATATCCGATGAAATTATCGACGCAGATTTCATCAGAATTACGTCAACGAAAAACAGTATTGTATCTGAAGTAACGCCTTCAACACAGCTTTCAAACAAAAATGCTGATGAAAATACAAAAGCCTTATATAAATATCTATGCGAAAATTACGGCAAAAAAATAATTCTCGGACAATATGACACTGTGGGAACACATACTGAGACAGACAAGATTTTTGAAGCTACAGGAAAATATCCTGCAATCAGATTCGGAGATCTGATGCCTTTTACTGAAGACGAAAACATTTCTGCCGAAAATGAGATTGAATATGCTGTTGAATGGCATAAATCCGGCGGAATAGTCGGGTATATGTGGCACTGGACGGATCCTTCGGGAAGCGGTGAATATTATGCTGACAAGACTGATTTTAATCTTTCTGATGCTGTCACAAAGGAAAACATTGCTCAGCTTTCAGGCAAACAAATAGAAAAGCTTCATAAAGAAAAAAAGATTTCAGATGAATGTGCTTATATTATAAAGGATATTGATCGGATATCCGCACAGCTTAAAATTTTACAGGACAATGGGATTGCTGTTATATGGCGTCCTATTCAGGAGGCAAGCAACGGATATTTCTGGTGGGGCAGAGATCAGGCGTCATACAAATGGCTTTGGAAGCTGTTATATGACCGTCAGACAAAATATCACAAGCTTAACAATCTCATTTGGGTCTGGAGTGCACAGAATGCTGATTGGTATGTCGGGGACGGACAATGCGATATCATTTCAGCTGACATTTATGACAAGGATTCCGGCTCCGGTCAGATAAATACTTTAATGTTTCTCACAAAAATATGCAAATCAAAGCCTGCTGCAATAAGCGAATGCGGAAGCTTTCCCGACATTAATGCAATAGCGGAAGAAAACGCTTTATGGTCCTATATCGGACAATGGGGAGGAAATTATCTTATTGATGAACAAGGTAATCTCTCAGAAGAATACAACACATCCGAACAGCTTAAAAGGATTTACAACAACAATCTGGTAATAACGAAAGACAAGCTTCCGAAAAATTTAACAGAAAAAAGCAATTCTGAAGAATAGACAAGATATTATAACAAAACAAGACTGCTGTGTTTTTTTATGCGGCGGTCTTTTTTGCATATCTGATAAGTTTATGCGGATAATAGATATAAACAAATCAATGAAAGGGGTATGCAAAATGGACATTAATTTAAGCAAAACGCAGTATTCGGAGATGTATAAAGAGGCATCAAGGGGAACAAAATGGTGGGTCACAATACCGAAAGCTTTTATTATCGGTGGATTGATTTGTATGCTTGGAGAGGGATTGCTGAATCTTTATTCTTCTTTTGGTCTTTCTGAAAAAAATGCAGGAATGGCGACTTCGATAACCTTAGTTTTTCTTTCTGCACTTCTGACAGCTTTGGGTCTTTATGACCGTCTTGCAAAGCACGCCGGTGCTGGTACTCTTGTTCCTATTACAGGATTTGCAAACTCTGTCGTAGCTCCGGCAATTGAATTTAAAACAGAGGGCTTTGTTTTAGGGCTTGGAGCAAAGATATTCATTATTTCCGGTCCTGTCATTCTTTACGGCATACTTGCAAGCGTTGTTTACGGAGTTATATACTATTTCTTTTTGTAAATTAAAAAGACTTTTATTCTTGCGTTTTTTCATAAAATATGTTAAAATTAAAGCATACTGAAATCGGATGGTGATTAGTTTGCTTAATAAAATATTATCAAAAGAAGAATGCGCAAATTGCCGTATTTGCTGTTGTTTTGACAGTTCTGACATTTGGGAGGCTCCTGTTATAACACGATCCAAAGCAGATGAAATCCTTGAAAAATACAATTCGGATCAGAAATTTCACAATAAAGATGATAATTATTATATTCTTGATATGAAAAAAGAAAAAAATGAGGATTTATATTACTGTTCTATGCTGGACAAGAGCAAAGGCTGTATTATGCAGGACGAAAAGCCATTTGACTGCAGAATCTGGCCGTTTCGCATAATGGATCTGAACGGGACAAAGGTTATAACCCTATCGCCTGTTTGTCCTGCTGTAAAGAAACGTCCGCTCGAAGAATTAACCGAATTTGCCGAAGAGCTTGCTCCGGTTATTTTTAATGAAGCCAAAATTAATCCGCAGATTATAAAGCCTTACATTAACGGATATCCGATACTTGCGGTAAATACAGACGGAAAGGATCAGTAACATGGAAATTAACAAGATACTTGCAGAAGAATTCAAGTTAAGACAAGAACAAATTGACAACACTGTTTCACTTATAGACGATGACAAGACAATTCCTTTTATTGCTCGTTACAGAAAGGAAATGACAGGATCATTGGACGATCAGATTTTAAGAGAAATTTTTGATCGTCTTACATATTTGCGAAATCTTGAAAAGCGAAAGGCTGAAGTTGTTTCTTCCATTACAGAACAGGATAAGATGACTGATGAGATTGCTGCCGCTATTGAAAAAGCTGTTACTCTTGTTGAAGTTGAAGATATTTATCGTCCTTTCAAGCCGAAGAGAAAGACAAGGGCAAGCATTGCAAGAGAAAAGGGTCTTGAACCGTTAGCTGAGCTTATTATTTCACAGGATGAATCAATTAATCCTGACGCAGAGGCAGAAAGATTCATCAGCGACGAAAAAGGCATTGAAACATCGGAAAAGGCTATTGCGGGCGCTATGGACATTATTGCGGAAAATGTGTCGGACAATGCGGCTTTAAGAAAATATCTGAGAAATCTTTTTTCTCAGATAGGCAGGATAGTTTCAAAGGCATCTGATGAGGACGCTGAAACTGTATATGAAAACTATTATGATTTTTCCGAAGCTGTTTCAAAGGTTGCGGGACACAGAATTTTAGCCATGGACAGAGGAGAAAAGGAAGGTGCGCTTAAGGTTTCTGTTGAAGTTCCGGAAGGAGCGGGAGAGAGAGCATGTATTTCTAAATTCAAGATAAATGACAGCAAATGCGGAATGCTTGTTGAAGCCTCTTGCATTGACAGCTACAAGCGTCTTATTTATCCGTCCATAGAAAGAGAAATCAGAAGCGAGCTTTCCGAAAAGGCTCAAGAGGGGGCAATAAAGGTATTCTCATCAAATCTGCGCCAGCTTCTGATGCAACCGCCTATCAAAGGACATTGTACACTTGGGCTTGATCCTGCATACAGGACGGGATGTAAGATTGCTGTTGTAGATCAGACAGGAAAGGTTTTAGACACAACGGTCATTTATCCGACTCCTCCGCAAAACAAAACGCAGGAAGCCAAAAGGATTTTATCAAAACTGATTGAAAAACACAATGTAACCACAATTTCCATCGGAAACGGTACAGCTTCACGTGAATCAGAAGCTTTTGTGGCTGAACTTATTAAAGAGATCCCTCAAAAGGTATCCTACATGGTCGTATCTGAAGCCGGTGCGTCTGTTTACTCTGCATCAAAGCTGGCAGCGCAGGAATTTCCTGAATATGACGTATCGTTAAGAAGCGCAGTTTCAATTGCAAGACGTTTACAGGATCCTTTGGCCGAGCTTGTTAAAATAGATCCTAAGGCTGTTGGTGTCGGTCAATATCAACATGATATGCCAAAGGCGAGAATGGACGAAGCGTTAAGCGGCGTTGTCGAAGATTGTGTAAACTCCGTCGGTGTTGATCTGAACACTGCTTCACACTCTCTTTTATCATATATTTCCGGTATTAATACAACGGTTGCAAAAAACATTGTTTCATACAGAGAAGAAAACGGCGAATTCAAAGACAGAAAGCAGCTTCTTAAAGTACCGAAGCTGGGCGCAAAGGCATTTGAACAATGTGCCGGGTTCTTAAGAGTTCAGGGCGGAAAGAATCCTCTTGACAACACGTCAGTTCACCCTGAATCCTACAATGCTGCTAAATTGCTTCTTGAGAAATGCGGTCTTTCCGTTAATGACATTGACGGAAGCATAGGCAAGGAAAGCTTAAGGGGAATTGAAGACACGATATTAAAAATAGGCTCTCAAAAAATAGCTGATGAGATCGGTGTCGGTGTTCCCACCATGACCGATATAGTAAAAGAGTTGCAGAAACCCGGCCGAGATCCTCGTGACGAATTACCGCCTCCGATAATGAGAAGCGGAGACATAATGGAACTCAAAGATCTGAAACCGGGTATGGAATTAGTCGGAACAGTCAGAAACGTCATAGACTTCGGCGCTTTTGTAGATATAGGAGTTCATGAAGACGGTTTGGTTCACATATCTCAGATTTGTGACAGATATATCAAACACCCGCTTGAAGCCGTTAAAGTTGGGGATATTGTCAAAGTTTGGGTTCTTAATGTTGATCAGAAGAAAAAACGTATAGCTCTTACTATGAAACAACAAAATGTAAAATAGAAAAGGGAGTGAGAAAATCTCATGGCAGTAGAAAATTTGCACAGCGGACACAGGGAACGAATGAGATCAAAGTTTGCTAAGAATCTGAATTTCAACAGCTTTGAAGAACATGAGATTTTAGAGATGCTTCTTTTCTATTGTTATCCCCGAGGTGATACAAATCAGACCGCACACAAGCTAATCAACAGATTTGGTTCTCTTTCGGGTGTACTTGAGGCTTCTTATGAAGAGCTTACGGAATCAGGAATCATTGGTGAAAATCCTGCCCTTTCACTTAAATTTTTTAATGCTTTAAATATTTACTTACATATTGACAAGACTACAGATGAAATCGACATAAGAGATATTCCGAGGTTAAAGTCATTTATCGGTGATTTGTTTTATGGTATTTCATATGAACAATTCAAGCTGTTTTTTACTGATAACAGCTATATCCTGAAAAACTACATGGATATTCAAACGGGGAATTCACAATCTGTTGAAGTAAGCTTACGCAATGTAACAAAGGCGGTTCTGAACAGCGGCGTCAATTATTTTTTCATTGCTCACAATCACCCTGACTCCTCCAGTGAACCGTCAGACGAGGACATACTTCTCACAAAAAAAATTATTACGCACCTGAGAAACATGGACATTCATCTTCTGGATCATTTTATTGCGGGGAATGATGGTATATCTTCTATGCGTCAGCTTGGACTTATATATGACTTTGAAAAATAAAAACAAAAGGAAAGCAGGTTAATGCTTTCCTTTTTTATAAATATATCAGACTATTTTTATTTTAAATTTCTCGAGCCAATAATTTATTTGCAGCAGATAAGCCATAATTTGCGGATTATTCATCAGCTGTCCATACCACTGGACATTTTCTCTGCCTTTAACGAGTTCCTCAAGCTTATCCTTTTTTAATATTTGCAAAATAGGTGATGATGGATTATTAATTATCTGGACAAGCTGTTCCTTTACTGCTTTTTCATAGCTTGGGTTGTGTGTTTTTGGATAAGGACTCTTTTTTCTCCACAGAACTTCATCCGGAAGATAATTTTTCATTGCTTCTCTTAACAGGCCCTTTTCTCTTCCTTTATAATCTTTATACTCCCATGGAACCTGATAGAGATATTCTACTATTCGATAGTCGCAGAAGGGAACCCTGACCTCAAGTCCGCTATACATTGACATTCTGTCTTTTCTGTCCAACAACGTCTGCATAAACCACTCCATATTAAGTCTCATCATTTCCCTCATGCGTTTTTCAAGGGGAGAAAGATCTGAACTGTCCTTAACTTTTGATATAGTTGATTTATATTTTTCATAAACATAAATTTCGCAGTCATCGCTGCAAAAGTCATCTGCAATGAGGCTTTTTCTGTATGCTGTGGACTGTGACCACGGAAATCCGTCGATCATACGTATATCCTTATCTCTATACCAAGGATAACCCCCGAATATTTCATCTGCACACTCTCCTGAAAGAGCGACCGTTGCAAACTCCTTTACATTTTTACAGAACAGCAGGAGAGACGAGTCCACATCAGCCATTCCCGGCAGATCCCTTGCATCGACTGATGCATAGAGGGCTTCTGTCAGTTCAGGTGTATCTATAACTACATGATGATGGCAGCTTCCAAGATGATCAACCATCCTTTCAATATAATAATCATCGCTGTTGGGCTGAAACTTACTTGCTTTAAAATATTTTTCGTTATCTCTGTATTCTACAGAAAATGTATGGAGCTGTTTACCTTGCTTTTTAAACTCTTTTGAAGCTACGGCAGAAATAAGACTTGAATCTAAACCTCCTGACAGAAAAGTACACAGGGGTACATCGGAAATGATCTGTCTTTTTATCGCATCCTCAACCAAAAAGCGCACGTGATCGGCAGTTTTGTCAAAGGTTTCAGGGATATGATTTCCGGCAAAATCCCAATACTGCCATTTTCTTAACGCATTATCCTTATCAAAATATCCGCAATATCCCATAGGCAGCTCTTCTATACCTTTAAACACTCCATATCCGGGAGTTCTTGCCGGACCTATAAGCATTATTTCATTAATACTATTTTTGTCTATTTCGCAAGGAATATCGCTATTGCATAAAAGTCCTTTGATTTCAGAAGCAAAATAAAAAGCATTTTTATTGACTGTATAAAAAAACGGTTTAACGCCGATACGGTCCCTTGCGATAAACAAACGACGATTATGCTCTTCCCATACGGCAAAAGCAAAAATTCCATTAAATTTCTCAACACATTTTTCGCCCCAGCAGATATAAGATTTTAATAATACTTCAGTATCCGAATGCCCTACGAAGGTATAACCTTTATCAATAAGGTCTTTTCTGATTTCCTGGGTATTATAAAGCTCGCCGTTATACACAAGACTAAAGGTTTGGTCACCTCTCACCAGGGTCATTGGCTGTTTTCCGTTTTCAATATCTATTACTGCAAGGCGTGTATGTATTAACGCACAATTATCACTGATATAGATATTATCCTGATCAGGACCTCTGTTTTTAAGCTGTTTTCTGACTTCAGCCGCCCACGCCCTATGTTTATCGTTTATACCGTTAAAATCAATAACTCCCGCAATAGCACACATATAACAAGACCTCTTTCCCCTGCTCAACAGCAGCAATTTCAACAGGAACAATCAACTATGATATTTGGTTATACATCAAAGCTTTTTCCCTAAAGTTACATCTTATCATATGCAAAACAAGAAAAAACAGTTAAAAATAAAAATGGACTGACATAAAAGTCAGTCCACTTATTTTAGTTATAGAAATATTATTAGTTGCCGTATTTTGCTGTATTAACCTTGATACCAACACCCATTGTTGATGCAAGAACAACGCTCTTCAAATACTGGCCCTTTGCTGCTGCCGGCTTTGCCTTAACAATAGCCTCCATCAAAGTATTGAAGTTTTCTTCGAGTTTTTCAGCACCGAATGAAGCCTTACCGATCGGACAGTGAATGATATTTGTTTTATCAAGACGATACTCAATCTTACCGGCCTTAGCATCTGTTACAGCTTTAGCTACGTCAGGAGTAACCGTTCCTGCTTTTGGGTTTGGCATAAGTCCACGAGGTCCGAGGATCTTACCAAGACGTCCGACAACACCCATCATATCAGGTGATGCTACTACTACGTCAAAATCCATCCAGTTTTCTTTTGTGATCTTATCAACAAGGTCCATGCCGCCTACATAGTCAGCTCCTGCTTCCTTTGCTGCGTCATATTTATCCTCTTTACAGAATACACAAACCTTTACATTTTTACCTGTTCCGTTTGGAAGTACTACTGCGCCTCTGACCTGCTGATCAGCATGACGTGAGTCTACGCCAAGACGGATATGTGCTTCGATTGTTTCATCAAATTTTGCCTTTGCACCCTTAGCTGCCAAATCAAGAGCTTCAGGAGCGTCATAAAGCTTAGCCTTGTCAACAGCTTTTGCACTGTCAACATACTTCTTGCCATGTTTCATTTATATTTCCTCCTTATAAGTGGTAATAACGAAAGTAGTTATCGGTGTTTTTATTCCGATTACTATCTCCCACCCTATCCGCACTAATGCGGCTACGAATTAATCTTCAACTACAACGCCCATTGAACGGCATGTTCCGGCGATCATGCTCATTGCAGTTTCGATATTTGCAGCATTAAGGTCGGGCATTTTCTGTTCAGCAATTTTCTGAACCTGCTCTTTTGTGATTGTAGCAACCTTTGTTTTATTAGGTGTGCCAGAACCGGACTCTATCTTGCATGCTTTCTTTATAAGAACTGCAGCAGGCGGAGTCTTTGTTACAAATGTGAATGAACGGTCAGCATATACTGTGATTACAACCGGGATTATTAATCCGATATCGTTCTTTGTTCTCTCATTGAAATCCTTTGTAAATGCCATGATGTTTACACCGTGCTGTCCAAGTGCCGGACCTACCGGTGGTGCAGGAGTTGCCTTTCCTGCAGGAATTTGCAGCTTTATAAAGCCTACTACCTTTTGTGCCATCTTTCGCACCTCCATAATTTGTGGTAAGGCGGGTTTTCAAAAACCCTCCCACTCTTTTTGAAGCCGATGACAACCAGACACATTCGCATTAATTCCAGCAAACTGTCTTGTATATCAACTTTCGCTTCTTTCAAACGTATGATTTAAACGCTTTTGCGCTTATTGCTTAATCCTCAGCCTTTATCTGGTTAATCGGCAGATTTACTGATGTTTCTCTTCCGAACATTGATACGACAACGTCCGCAGTCTGTGTTTCCATATCAACAGTCTGTACAACTCCGGTAAATCCCTCAAAAGATCCGCCGGTAACTGTGACATTATCGCCGACCTTAAAGGTAACCTTAATGGTCTTCTTTATCTCTGATTCAACACCCAATGCTGCGACTTCCTTATCCGTCAGCGGAATGGGCTTTGACGCCGGACCGACAAATCCGGTAACGCCTCTTGTATTTCTTACGATATACCATGAATCGTCGTTCATAACCATTTTAACCAATACATAGCTTGGGAAAAGCTTTCTTTCAGCCTCAGTAGTTTTATTCTCCTTTACCTCGGTAACAAGTTCCATCGGAATTTTTACCTCCGGGATCAGATCCTGAAGCTTTCGGTTTTCGACAACCTTTTCAATATTCTGAGCCACCTTATTCTCATATCCGGAATAAGTGTGTATAACATACCATTTTGCTTGTTCAGACATAATGTAAAACCTCCATAATATTGACGCTGTTAAAAACCTTTGACCCGTTTATCAGCCTAAATTCAGCAATGCTTTTACGGCGGCACCGAGTCCTGCGTCTATTCCTGCGAGAAACAGTCCCATTATTACCATTACAGTCAACACAATTCCTGTATTGTTAATAACCTGTTTCTTTGTAGGCCAGACAACCTTTTTGATTTCTGATCTCAAATCTTTGAGATATTTCTTGATTCCGCCTTTTTTCTTTTCAGACTTTGCGGATTCCTTTTTTGACTTTGAAGCCTTGGAATTGATTTCTGCTTGTTTAGCCATAATTTCTTCCTCCCGACTTACTTAGTCTCTTTGTGAAGAGTGTGCTTCTTACAGAACTTGCAATATTTATTCATTTCAAGTCTGTCAGGATCATTCTTCTTGTTCTTTTTTGTGTTGTAGTTTCTTTGCTTACACTCTGTACATGCAAGTGTAATTTTTACTCTCATTTTCGGCACCTCCTGACGAAATTTGTACTCTGCAAGAACAAAAGGTTTTAAACCTTAACAGAGCACGTCTGCCTCCCTCACACGTTTTCACGCAAGCTCTGCTGCATTTAAACAGAACCATGAGGTAACTTATGTTTTTTTGTACATTTTCAGCACAAAAAAATAGACCTCATAAAGAGGTAAAATCATTATAACACACACTTTTCCAATTGTCAAGTATATATATTAATTTTTTGTAAATTTTCACTTTTGTACGATATTGCTTTATAGTTAATACTGAACTGAGTTTTACTGCAAACAAAAATCTACACATATTAAAAATATGTTACGCTTATTTCATATAATTTTTTATATTTTCCGCCTGTTAATTGCTTATTGATTTTCTGTTATATTTTTGATATACTTTATTATATAAACTTTTAAAATCATAAAATAAAGGTGACATATAAATGAAACTGAAAG
Organism: Ruminococcus sp.; assembly: GCA_019420505.1. GTDB lineage: Bacteria > Bacillota > Clostridia > Oscillospirales > Ruminococcaceae > FB2012. Next base: position 80,975 of record JAHZHC010000002.1, on the reverse strand, counting down.
AAAATGTTTTAAATGAACTTGAAGCAAACAGGGGAAACAGCATTTCGGGAGCACAGCTTGCAAAAAAACTTGGTGTTTCACGCACTGCTGTATGGAAAGCCATTGAGGAATTACGCAAGGATGGTATTGAAATCTCAGCGATAACTAACAAGGGATACATACTGAACTCTGATGATAACAGTCTTTCTGCTGAGGGGATCAAGGCTGTTTTAGGAAAGACAAATTACAGCATACATGTTGAAAGAATAGTTACTTCCACAAACACAGTTTTGAAGGAAATGGCAAAAGACGGTGAAGCGAGCGGATATGTTCTTGCTGCACAGGAACAGACAGCAGGGAAAGGACGCCTGGGACGAAAATTTTACTCTCCCGACAAAACCGGCATATATTTATCAATAATTCTCAGACCTAAGATAACAATAGAAAATGCGTTGTTTATAACTACTTCAGCGGCTGTAGCAGTTTCAAGGGCCATAGAAACTGTCAGCGGCGGTAAGGTTAAAGCACAAATAAAATGGGTCAACGATGTTTTTGTTAATGGAAAAAAGGTTTGCGGAATTCTTACTGAGGCATCGGTTGATTTTGAAAGCGGCGGTCTTGAATATGCGGTTCTTGGAATCGGGGTAAACATACTTCCTCCTGAAAATAATTTTCCGGAGGAAATCTGCAATGTTGCCACTTCTGTTTTCAGCAGCAGAAATCATAAGAACATACGCAATAGATTAGCGGCAGAGATTTTACGTGAACTGGAGCGTTTGCCTGATAATTTTATGAGCAAAGAAGTATTGGATGAATACCGCAGCCGTTCAATGCTTATCGGTAAAAAAGTTTATGCTGTTTCCGGTGATAAGAAAGATTCCTGCGTTGTTCTGGACATAGACGATATGGCAAGGCTTATTGTCCGATTTGATGACGGCAGTGAAAAAGCGCTTTCTACAGGAGAAGTAAGTATAAAAATAAATTAGAATAACAAAAATCCTCGGAAAACCCGAGGATTTTTTTATCCTATATATTCTCTGACTCTAAGCTTTATACCAATATTTTCAGCAATTTTTCTGCTTTTTTCAATCTCTTCTTCTCCAATAACATCAACAACCGTTAACACTGTATTTGGGACATATTCTTTCACCTTTGACGCAAATGAAAGCATTTCTTCAAAGCAATTGTTTTCCTTAAATGACGGTCTGGTAACTTTGTTATATGATTCACTGTCAGAAGCATTAAGGCTTATTGAAATTGTATCTGCAATACCCTCAAATTCAGCGGCTGTTTCTCTTTTATTTATTAAATCCGACAGACCGTTAGTATTAATTCTTATAGGAATGTCAGATATCGATCTTATATATTTTGCTGTTTTCTTTAAAACTTCCAGCTCACAGGTCGGTTCTCCGTAGCCGCAGAAAATTACCTCTGAATATTTACTTATATCACATTTTCTTACTGCTTCCTCTACTTCTTCGGCTGTTGGCTGATGCTCAAGCCACAGCGGATCAGAACCGTATGCTCCGTCACCGTTATTTCTTATACAAAATGTACAATTACAAGGGCATTTATTTGTGATATTAAGATACAGTTTACCGTCTATTTCATAAGTTATTGTCATACTTTTTTTCATTATTATCAATCCTTTCAAATATATTAATCAACTGATTTCCCCTGCCACCAATTTTCCTTTGCCATTTTTTTATCTATTTCATTCATTACACAGAATTTTTTAAGGCTCCAAAGCGGTGCAATTAAATCGTCCTTTGCGCCGTCCCCTGTCACACGCTGTATTATCACCTCTTTTGGCAATACTTTCAACTGTTCACATACGGTATCCACATATTCCTCAAGTGACATTACTGAAAACTCATTATTTTCATACATTTGAGCAAGTTTTGTTCCTTTTAGAATATGCAAAAGATGAATTTTTATACTATGTATGCCAAGCGCACCTACTGTTTTGGCTGTTTGGATCATCATTTCCTTTGTTTCAGAAGGCAGACCGTTTATGATATGTACACAGACATTTATACCACGTTTTTTCAGCATATCAAACCCGGAAATGAATTCTTCATAGGTATGACACCTATTACAAATTTCCGCAGTTCTGTCATAGATACTTTGCAAGCCAAGCTCCACCGTTAGATATGTTTTCTTTGATATTTCATAAAGTAAATCGGCAGTTTCTTCAGTTATACAATCGGCTCGTGTGGCAATACTCAGTCCAACTACGTTATCAAATTCAAGCGCTGTATAATACATATTTCTCAGAGTTTGTGTTTTTGCGTAAGTATTGGTTCCTGCCTGAAAATAGGGTATATAAAGACCTTCATGCCACTTTTTATGCATTTTTTCTTTAATATAATTAAACTGCGATTTTATATCATCACAAGGATCTCCGGCAAAATCTCCGCTTTTTTTCGCAGAACAGAATATACAGCCGCCTGATCCTTTTGTTCCGTCCCTATTAGGACAGCCCAGATCCACATTAAGAGGAACCTTAAAAACTTTTTTACCGAATTTTTTTCTGAGATAGTAGTTATATGTTTGATATCTTTTATTATCATCAGAAAATTCAAAGGGATTTTCTTTTGGTTTCAAACCTAATTATTCCTCCTCGCCATTTTCTGCTGCAATTTCATTGTCGCTGTAATTATAAGTAATTGATGGAGGAATAGTTGTTTTTACAGTTACATCAGGCGGATTATTATTTGTGGTAGTAAGAGTAGTTGTTTCTTCCGTTGTAGTTGTTTGTGTCGTTGTTCTGCGTGTGGTTGTATCAACACGCTGAGAACCTGTTTCTGTTTTCTTTTTTGAAGTAGCTTTCTTTTTTGTTGTTTCATCAGCTTCTGAGCCTTCCGATGCTGAATCGTTATCCACAGGCTTTTCCTCATTTTGTTTAACACTGATCTTTTTCTTTTCTATTTCTTCATCAGAAATTATAACAGGCCCGTCATTATCATCCTTAAACTTTTCTATCTTATTTCCTATCCCATAAAAATAAGTGAATTTTTCATTGGCATTTTTAAACTCATAGGGATAAGGCAAGGATTTTATATAACTTTCCTGAATATTTTTAGTAAACTGTCCTGAAAGAAATGTTTTAAATGTTAAAGGATTCTCAATTTTAGCAGGTCTTTTTTCCCCCGTCAGCAGCATAAATACTGCGGATGCCACAAGTGCAATTAATACCAAAACAAAAAAATTAATTATTGTATAATGAGTTTTTCTTTCCTCAATACTTATTTGTTCCAGTTCCTGTTCACTTTTCTCACATTCGGCAGGCATTATATATTCTTCTGTTTTTTCTTTTGATTCTTTTGAATTAATTTGTTTTTTCATAATACTCTCCGATTATTTAAATCTGTATATTCGTGGACGTTATGACAATTATACATGCTATAAAAATCAATGCTGTAATAATGGTTTTTATTATGCTTATCTTTCCGTAATTCTCCGCAGAAGCTTCCGAATAGACTTCTGTTTTTCGAATTATCTTTTTTCTCAAAGGAGCAAGAATTATAAGAAATGCAATAATCACAATAAATATATTATTTATCAGTGCATACTTCACGGCAACGCTCAATGTATATTTATTGCTTATACCGAAAAGTCCTGAAAACCATTTTGCCCAGTCTTTAAATCCGTCGCTGAACAATCCGCCTAACAAGAGAAAGCTGATAGCATAAGTCCAGAAAAATTTGATCCATGAAGGCATTTTCTCAAGTTTTTTGTTAAGCGTTGTTTTCTCTAAAATTATAACAAGACCAATTATGATTCCTATTATTAAAAATAACAGACTTTGGTTAAACATAAATGCTGTCAGAACTGATAAAATTACTATCGCTAAGCTTTTATACTTTATGGGCAAGTCGCTGATAACTTCTTCAAAAAATTCATATAACGATGTTGCGCAGCTTTTTATCACACCCTTATAAACTCCGGCAATACCAAGGCTTTGATAATTTTTCTTAAACTCAAAACCATATATTTTCGATAGTCCCCATGACATATCACAAAAGCCTGTAAACAGGAAATATGCAAATCCAAGCATACAAACGGAGCCTGTCCAACAGCCGATAATATCCTCAAGGCGCAGACCTGCTTCACCTATTTTTCTCAGAACCGGCGCAATAATAACCGCTTTTCCAAGGCCGTAAATAAAACTATTCAATCCATTTGTCATACCGTCTAAAGAAAGCTTTCTGTTTCTTATGTAGGGTTCAATTTCTCCATATCTGACAACCGGTCCTACGGGCATAAAGAAATACGCACACATATATGTGAGGACGCAGAAAACATTCTTTTCTGCTTTGATTTTCCCCTTAAAAACGTCATATACATATGAAATTCCTCTGATTATATAAAAGAAAATTCCGATAGACGCAAGGCTTTTCCCAATATTAAATACATCATTTCCAATGTAAAGAAAATTTTCTGTAAACACAAAGAAAACAGACAGATTAATTAAAACATCTATAAAAAGCGGAAGAAAATTATTTTTTTGCTCTTTTTTATTTTTTTCTATCCATTTTGAGATCATCCACTCTGTTACAGACGTTAAAAACAGCAGGCACACTCCAAAAGGTTTACCCCAACTGAATATTAAAAGTGATGTTAAAATCAATATTAAGTTTTTATACTCTGTGCTTCGATCAAGAAAAGAAAGTAAGACCGAAAAAGGCAACACGCACAGAAAAAACAGCAAATCAGTATAAACCAATGTTTTTCTCCTTTTTCTCATTTTTTTAATATCATTCCATATTAATTTTATCACATAATAACAAATTAGGCAAGTACAAAATCAAAACAAATAATTTTTTATTACGACAAAAGGCTGTTCCCTAAAAAAGGAGCAGCCTTTTGCCTGAAGTAAAAGAATATGAAAAAAATTATGAAGAAAGCTTTGTTATCTCCGCATTTTATGCGTATTCAGATTTCACTTAAAATCCGAACTGATTGCCGAAGTTATTATAGAAATCCTCCAGACTTTGCTGATTATTATTCTTATTGTTATTATTATTGGTTGTATCCTCATCGGCTATATATTCACCGAGAACTACATCTACGTCTACAATTTTTTTATTTCTGTAAAGGGACACAGTAATTTTATCTCCGGCTTTATATTTTTCTTTTACCTGATTAAATTCTTCAATAGATTCAATGAGATTTCCTTCTATACCGACGATAATATCCTCAGTTTTTATTCCTGCTTTTTCTGCAGCACTTCCTGCTTCAACGCTTTTTACAATAAATCCTCTTGGCACGCCGTAATACTCAGAATAAATCTCAGTAATATTAAGACCACTTATTCCCAATGTAGGTCTTCCTGTAACGTATCCGTTTTCCATAAGATCCTTAATAATCGGAATTGCTTCATCTATAGGAATTGCAAAGCCCAGTCCCTCGCCATAGGTTGAAGCTACTTTTGCTGAAGTAATGCCTATAACCTGTCCATATGCATTGATTAAAGGACCGCCTGAATTTCCTGAATTAATTGACGCATCTGTTTGAATAAGATTCATTGTTCTGTCTTCGATAGTCAGAGTTCTGTCTGTAGCTGAAATAATTCCTGCTGTAACAGAATTGGCAAGGTTAAGTCCGAGGGGGTTTCCGATAACTATTGAAACTTCACCCACCTTAACTTCTGCAGAAGTGCCGAACTCTGCTGCTGTTAATCCCTTTTGATTTATTTTAACTACGGCAATATCTGTTTGAACATCTTTTCCGATAAGTTCAGCTTCAATAGCCTTTTGATCGTCACTGTCTTTCAGCAACGCATCCGTTTTTTTACTGCTGTCATCTTCTTTTGTTGTATCTGTATAATTATTGGGAAGCACAACTGAAATAGCTTCTGCTCCGTCAACTACATGAGCATTGGTTATAATATATCCGTCCTCGCTCATAATAATACCTGTGCCTGTAACAGTTCCGGACGCAGTCATACAGGAAATTCCTACGACTGACGGAGAAACTTTTTCTACAATATCCGGAATCTGCATAGCATCAGTTGGAGTTGCAAGCTGAATTAAAGTCGGAAGCTCTCCTCTGTCAATTTTTGCAGAATTATTTTTATTAACAATATTTCCTGCAGAATTGTTATCTGATTTTATGTTTATTCCTAAGGTATTTCCGGTTATAAGAGAATATCCTACAATTGAAGTTGCTCCTATTGCCACAACGCTGAGCATTGCAATAACAGCGGTAAGTATTCTTTTATGTTTTTTATTATTTTTTTCCGGAGTATAAGAAAATTCATTTAAATTTTCGTTATTATAATTCTGAAAACCATTTTGTACATTTTGATTAGTCTGATTCTGATTGTTTTGATTTTCATTATTATCAAAGTTATACATTTTAATCTCTCCTTTATAAAACTCCTGCGCAAGAGGAAATAACTTATCCTAACTTATGTTATACTTATATTATACCCCCAAATGTGATAACTTCATGATAATATCCGTAAAAATATGTATTTATTATCTGTAGTTATTTTTCAAATTATTTTATATACAAAACGAGCCGCAACTTTGCGGCTCGTTAGTTATAATTTTTTACTTTTCCGTTTCACTTAAAAATTCGTCACTGAATTCTATACTTGCACTGCTTTCATTTTCGTCAACATCGAATTTCAAAGTAAAACTTCCATCTTTATTATCTATAATTTCAGCTTCTTTTTCTGTTTCCTGTCCGTTTACTATCATTTTAACTTTTGTAAAAAGTGCTCCGTCGGTTGCTGCATTTACTGAAACAACTGACGCTGCTGATATAGCGACAATTGCAGCAGCTATAATCAAAGGCTTAATTCTTTTCTTTGTAGTTCCCATTATATTTTCCTCACTTTCATTATTACAAACTATTTTTTTTCTGACAGATATTTTTATTTTTTCTTTTGTTTCGGCAGATAATTCTTTTTTTATTACCGGTAAAATTTCTTCATTTTTCTTCATATTACTTAAATCCCCTTTCCGCCAGAAATTTTTTAACCTTTTTTCTTGCCCTGTGTAAAGATATTTTTACATTTGATTCCGATATAGTCAATAGATTTGAAATATCCAGTACTTTTTCTCCATAAAAATAATATCTGATAAAAATTTCCTTATGCATTTCAGATAAATTCTCCATTGCCTCAAAAACGTATTCAACAGCAAGATTTTTTTCGAAATTTTCAAAAAAATCTTTGTCCGGAAAATTGTCTTTTAAAAATAAACAATCTCTTTTGCTGTTATGTCTGAACTTATTTTTTACGCAATTTTTTGCTATCATCGAAAGATACGGAACAATTGGTTTTTCACTTATTATTTTATCTTTGTTTTTCCACAATGAAATAAAAACATCACATACTATTTCTTGTATATCTTCTTCTGAAAGCATATTCTGAGAAAAATTTTTTGCAACCGTAAAAATATAAGAAGAATATTTTTCAATTATTAAATCTAAAGCTTTTGGATCATTATTTTTCAATTTTTCAATAAGAATCTTTTCCATCAAAATCAAACCAAACCTTTACTTGCATCATTGCAATGATATAAAAACGTTTTCACTTATATATACACTGAATTTAATAAAAAGTTACACAAAAAAACGGATAATCTGAATTGATTATCCGTTAACCGATTAAAATTCTATTTTTCCGTAAAGTCCTGCGTCAAGATTATCTTCAGGCTTTGGTTTTTTATAATCCTTTTCAAAGCTTGTTGTAATATCAAAATGAGCTTTTGGTTTTCTGTCACGTTTTCCTCTGCGGTTTCCGCCCTTATAATTATCATTATATCTTCTTTTTTCTGTAGAACTGATAATTACTTTTCTGTAAGGATCTTCGCCTGTTGATTTTGATGTTACTCCTTCAATCTCAGAAACTGCGGCATGAATTATACGTCTTTCGTACGGATTCATTGGTTCAAGTGCAGATGATCTTCCATTTTTCTTTACGCTGTTTGCAATTTTAACTGCAAGCTGTTCAAGCTGTTCTTTTCTTTTTTCTCTGAAATTATTGCAATCAAGAGCAATTCTGAAATATTCTCTGTCAATTTTATTGCATACCAAAGATGATAGATATTGAAGTGAGTCAAGCAATTCTCCCTTTTTACCCAACACTTCATCCATACCGTCACCGTTTATTTCCATTAAACAGCCATTTTCCAACTCAGAAATATTAAAAGAAACATTTTCTATACCCATTACACTAAGTATATCTTTTATATATTTAACAGCAATATCTGTTTTTGTAACCTCATACTCAGCCTCAATCTTCGCCTCTCCTTTAATTTTTCCGAAAAGACTTTTCTTAGGTTCTTCAAGGATATTAAAAGTTATTTTGTTTTCTTCTTTCTGAAATTCTTCACATGCAAGCTGTTTTGCTTCTTCCACTGTTGCAGCGGTGAAAATCTTTTTCATTATTAAGACTCCTCTCGTTATTATTATTATTCTTTTTCTTCATAATCTTCGCCATATTTTTCTGCCATACGGCGTCTTGCTTCATTTATTCTTTTTCTTTGCAGCTCTTTCATTTCAGCTTTAGAAAGCTTTCTTTCCTCTTCTTCCTCTTCATCATCGTCATTACCTGAAGCGGGAGCATTACCATTCTGCATTGCCAAAGCTTTTTCAAACATTGAAGGCTTTTTATTCTTTTTCTTTTGTTTTGCAATATCCTTTTTAACCATTTCCTGTACTTTTGCAGGTGTATATAAAACATTAAGAACTACAGTCTGGACAAGTGCCAAAAGTGATGAATAAATCCAATAAAGACCAAGTCCTGCCGGATATGAGAAACAAATCCACAATGAGAATATAGGCATAATATAGAACATAGCCTTCATTCCGCCGCCCATGTTTGCAGCAGCAGGATTATTCTTTTTAGTAAATCTCTGAGAAACAATAGTGGTAAGAAGCTGTAAAACAGCTGAAACAATCGGAATCAATGCCGTCCAGCTTTTCCACTTAGGTATAACGCCCAAAGAAATTCCTAAAAACTTATAATCTATTTTCTCAGCTTCTTGTCTTACACTTTCAGGTAAAACATCGGCAAACTTACCATTTTCTTTTTTTACAAAATCAAATGTAATAAGCTCCGGTCTTGACTGAGCAAGATTCTTTGAAACATTATTTTCATCTAAAATAAATTTATCTATATCTGAATGCTTTTTTACAGCATCGATAAAATAATTCCATTTCGTGTCACTGTCAATAGACTTTGCAGTTTTAGGATATTTATCTTTATCACTAAGTTCTTTTTTTAATTCCTTATAGGGATCTTCAGCATTATCCTTTTCATACTTTGCTATTAAATCTTCAATCGAAGTATCTTTGGATTTAATTTCGTCACTGGCTACATAAAGATTTGTAATAAGCTCATTTGAAGTTTTTACATCTTCTTTTTCAGCATTGGATATATAAGTAAGCGGTCCGTAAATAACAGGAATAAGAGAAAAAAGAATTACCATAGTAATTACCATAGGAAGGCAGCTTGCCATAGGATTTACATTTTCCTTACTATAGAGCTTCATGGTTTCTTCATTAAGCTTTTCCTTATTATTTGCATATTTTTTTCTTATTTTTTCAAGCTGAGGATTAAGCATTGACATTCTTGCTGTACTTTTCTGTTGTTTAACATTAAGAGGAAATACAACAAGACGTGTAATTAAAGTAAATAACAAAAGTGCAATTCCATAATTTTTTACAAGTGAATAACATAATTTCATTATCCAACCCAAAGGGGTAGCTAAAAGACTCATTTAAAACCTCCATTAGCAGAAAATTCTGCTGAACTTATTTATACTTAATTACTTTTTAATTTTAAAAATAATGAATTCTTCCGGAACATAATCTATTCCGCCTTTTGAAAAAGGATTACATCTTAAAAGACGCCAGAAACTCAATATAATACCCTTAACAATACCATGTTTTTTAAAAGCCTCAATACTGTAATTTGAACATGTAGGATAATATTTGCACCTCGGCGGAAACAAAGGACTTATTATTTTTTTATAAATTTTAATAAAAAATATCGGAATATTTCTCATTTTGTTTTCTTATTTTCAAAATTCTGATTATTCATTTTTTTTAACAGTCTTTTATTAATAAAACTCTCTATATCCTGAGTTTTCTTTTCAGAGATATTATTTCTTCCAGCAAAAACAATATCATATCCAATAGGAAACTTGTCCTCATTTAATCTGTATGCAGCTCTGATAATTCTTTTTATTCTGTTTCTTTTTACTGCATTACCTTGTTTTTTCCCGACAGATATTCCCACCCTGTTATATGCTGATTTATTCGGTATAAAATATACCGTTAAATATTCACAGGATACAAAACTTCCTTTTTTAAAACATCTTAAAAAAATTTTATTATCCTTAAGTATTTCGGTAAAAAGCATAAAAACCTCTGAATAAACCTATAATTATTACATCATATTTTATTATGATTTTAGATCACAATAAAGAGAAAGACCCTATACCAAACATTTTTATGCTGAATGGTATATGGCCGTATCTTTTAAGTAATTAGTAGCTGAGTCTTGCTCTTCCTTTTGATCTTCTGCGAGCCAAAACCTTTCTGCCGTTCTTAGTTGACATTCTCTTCATAAAACCATGTACTTTTTTTCTCTGTAATTTTTTAGGCTGATAAGTTCTCTTCATTTTCAAATATCCTCCCTTCCAAAATCAAAACAAACCATTTCAATAAAATAATGCGGGCTTTTTAAATTATGAAAATACACACAACTTGCCCTTGTAATAATCAATTATATCTTATTCTTATATTATTTGTCAAGACAATTCACAATTTTTTTATATTTGAATAAACCTTTTTTATTGATTGGTTTATCTGTTTATTTAAAAACACAACATATAGTATTTAATATGATATTTCTTTGTATATCATATTTTTAAAAAACTCAGAAATATTATAAAAAAATTTACACTATTATATAATGCATTATACTTGAAAAAATTTTTGAAATATGCTATAATTAAATAGAATTGATAATTGTGTCTGTTTTTTAATTATTAAAAATTTAAACATAAAATAATTAATATAGATACCCCCCTTGAAGTCATTCAAAGGGAAAATTTTTATTTTATGATATTTTATCGATTAATAAACAAAAATTCAGGAGGATAAAAATGGAGTCTTTTAACGACGTATTTTTCAGCGTTTTAAAATACTGTAAAACTGATCCGACAGTCAGTGAAATAGGTTTTAATAAATGGATAAGAATACTTGAACCTTACAAACTTGAAAACAATACGGCTTATCTTCTTACAGACAGTGAATTTACAAGAAAAACTACTCTTGAAGTCTATGAGCCTGTTTTGAAAAAAGCTTTTTCAGAAACATTGGGATTTGATGTAGAAATTAAAATTCTTGTTAAAACAAAAGAAAAAGAACCTGAACAAATTGCCGAACCTGTTCCTACAGTCAGTGAGCCTACTTCAATCAGCGAATCTTTGACTTTCGAGAATTTTATAAAAGGAAAATCCAATGAACTTGCATATGCATTCTGTATTGCAGTTGCAGGTAAAAATGAAAATTCGGGTAATACCCCATCAAATAATACTTTTAATCCTCTTTTTATTTACGGAGATTCAGGACTTGGAAAAACTCATCTTATGAAAGCAATTGAAAACGAAGTTTTAAAGAAAAATCCTGATCTTAATATTATCTATACCACAGGTGAAAATTTTGTAAATGAACTTGTTATGGCTTTGGAATATCATAAAACTATTGATTTTCACAATAAATACAGAAATGCTGATTTTCTTTTAATAGATGATATTCAGTTTATAGCCGGAAAAGAAAGAGGACAGGAAGAATTTTTCCATACCTTTAACGATCTTTATAATGCAGGAAAACAGATTGTTCTTACTTCTGATATTGCTCCTTCTAAAATTTCTAAGCTTGAAAACAGAATAAGATCACGTTTTTCTCTCGGTGTACAGGTTGATATACAGCCCCCTGATTTTGAAACAAGAATGGCTATTGTTAAAAGAAAAGCTGAGCTTTTAGGGCTTCAGCTTTCTGATAATGTTGCAAGAATTATTGCAGAAAAAATAAAAACCAATATTCGTCAGCTTGAAGGAACGGTAAATAAAATAAAAGCTCTTACTACTTATACCAATGAACCTCCTTCAATTTCAATGGCTCAAAGAGTAATAAAAGAAATAATGATTGCAAATCATCCGGCTGAGATAACAGTTGACAGTATTATTAATGAAGTTGCCACTTCATTTAAAGTTACTCCCGAAGATATAAGATCTCAAAACAGACGTGCAAATATTTCACTTGCAAGAAAAATAACAATTTATTTGTTAAAAGAAATAAAAGGAATGACATATATCCAAATCGGTAATGAACTTAATAAAAATCATTCTACTATGACTATTCATTATCAGGACGTAGTTAAACTTTTAAAGAAAAACCCTGATTTAAAAGAAACAGTGGATGATATAATAAAAAATTTAAAAAGTACATAGATTTTCAACTGTTTCAACATAGTTTTCAACAATAAATCAGGTTAATAAAGCTTTGTTTTATAACTTTTTATGATAAATTTTCAACAGTTTAAAATTTAATATGAAATATAAAAAGTTGATAAAAATTTGTGTATTTATTTCTTTCAACAAAATTTTATCTTTTATTTAACAATCAACATGAAAAAATTCAACAAATTAAACTAAAAAAATTTTTTAAACACTTTTAACTTTTTATTTTGAAATTATGTTTAATTATATTCATGAAAAAAGTGCGTGAAACAGGCTTATTTGGAGTTTTTAATGTTTTCAACCGCCTCTACTACTACTACTAAAAAATAAATATATTATTTATTTAATTTATTCAATTTTAATTATGCTAAAAAATAATTAATGTTTAAAATGAAAAAGGAGAAAAAATCTCATGAAATTAAAATGCAGCAAGTCATCTCTTTATGAAGCTATAGTGAATGTATCAAAAGCAGTTTCTGAACGTTCATCTCTTCCTTCTCTCGAAGGAATTAAATGTAAGGTTTCAGACGGAATGATGGAGTTAACAGGTTATAATCTTGAAATCGGAATAAGAACTACAATTTCTGTTGTTTCACAAGATAAAGGTGAATTTATTCTTAATGCAAGACTTTTCTGTGAAATGATAAGAAAAATGCCGGAGGAAGATATTTTTATTGAAATATCTGATAATCTTCAGGTTACTTTATCAAGCGGTGTAACGACCTTTAACCTGAGCGCTGTTTCATCAGAAGATTATCCTGAGCTTCCCGTAAAAAAAGACTGTGATGAAATAACAATTTCTCAGCCTGTTTTAAAAAATATGATTAATCAGACTATTTTTGCTGTTGCGGTTACTGATATGAAACCAATTTTAAAGGGCGAATTATTTGATATAGAAGACGGAATGTTAAATTTGGTTGCTATTGACGGTTACAGGCTTGCCGTAAGACAGGAACCTATAAAATATGATGGAAAAACTAAATTTGTAGTTCCCGCAAAAACATTATCAGAAGTATCAAAGCTTCTGAGTGATAATGATGATGATAAATGCTTTATGTTTGTTTCATCAAAGCATATTATCTTTGAAATTAACGGATATTTTGTTTATTCAAGATTGCTTGAAGGTGAATTTCATCCATATAAGAGCGCTATTCCGGAAACATTTACAACTGAAGTCATTGCTGAAAGAAAAAGTCTGATAGAAACACTTGAAAGAGCTATGCTTCTTATTAATGAACGTAATCCAAGTCCGGTAAGATGTTATTTTGAAAATGGGATAATTAAAGTAAGATGTTCAACATCAATGGGAAAAATCACAGATGAAATAAAAGCTGATATTGCAGGACCTGTTATTGAAATCGGATTTAAATGCAAATATTTTCTTGATCCGCTGAAAGTAATTAGTGAGGATAAAATTAAACTTCAGATGAGCGGAAGCTTACTTCCGATGAAGATAGTTCCTTGTGATGACAGTAATTATACTTTTTTGGTTCTTCCTGTTCGTCTTTCAAAAGAATAATAAATCTGAATGAATTAATTTTTATAAATATTATCTGCGGAAAATAAAAATTTAATTTTAACGCTGAATGTTTAAACTATGATTTTGGAGTAAATATGAATTATAAACAAGTTAAAGTAAAAATAAAAACAGAATATATAAAACTTGATTCTTTGCTTAAATATGCCGGTATTGTGGAAACAGGCGGAATAGGAAAAGAAATAATTGCTGAGGAAAGAATAAAATTTAACGGTGAAATATGCACTCAAAGAGGAAAAAAAGTTTATAAGGGCGATTGTGTTCAGATAGATGAAATAGAAACTGAAATTACGGTAGAATAATGTATATTACAAAATTATATGTAAACGGTTTTAAAAATTTAAAAGATATTAATATTAGTCCACATCCAAAGCTTAATATTTTTTGCGGCAAGAATGCACAAGGCAAAACAAATTTAATTGAATCAATATGGATTTGCAGCGGTGTTAAAAGCTTCAGAAATACTAAAGATAAAAGTATGATCAATATTAATGATGAGGTTTTAAATATTGAACTTGTATTTAAAGATAATAATCGTGAACAGATAATTAAATATAATATGTCAAGACCAAATTTGAAAGAAAAAAATGTATCACTGAATGGAGTAAAGCTTAAAGCTCCGTCTAATCTGTTCGGCAGCTTTAATTGCGTAATATTTACTCCTGAGGATCTGGAGCTTTCAAAAGGCTCACCTGACAATAGAAGAAAATTTATTGATTTGTCAGTGTCACAAATAAAAAATTCATATAATTCAGTTATATTAAAATATGATAATATTCTTGAACAGAGAAACGCTTTATTAAAAAATATAAATCAGGGAAAATCAAAGACAGAAGAACTTGAAATATGGGATGTTCAGCTTGCTTCAATGGGTTCATATATTAGTTTTCTAAGATATAATTATATAAAAAAACTTAATAGTTTTGCAAAGCATTTATATAATGATATATCAAAGGGAAATGAAGAACTTGAATTAAAATATTTTTCAACTGTTTTTTCTGATTTGGAAAACAAAAAAGATTATCGGGGAAAAATGACTGAAGAATATTTTAATTGTCTTAAAAGTTCTCTTAATGATGACTTAAGAGCAGGTTTTACTACAAAAGGTATACACAGGGACGATTTAAACGGATATATAAATAATCTTCCTGTTAGAGATTTTGCTTCTCAAGGTCAGCACAGGTCATTGGCTTTGATTTTAAAGCTGGCACAAGCTTATATTTTAAGTGAAGAAATTAATGAATCGCCCTGTATTCTTTTGGATGATGTATTAAGTGAATTGGATATATCAAGACAAAAATTTGTTATTTCTAAAATTGACAATATGCAGGTTTTTATTACCTGCTGTGATAAAAATATTCCGTTTGATAAAAAAAGCAGAGGAAAATTGTTTTTTATTGATGATGGAAATATAGTCGGGAAAAATCGGTGAAAAAATATGTATCTTCATTTAGGCAACGATTTTATGGTTAATGTAAATGAAATTATAGGTATTTTCGATATTGAGAATACTTCGGTTTCTAAAATTACAAAGGATTTTATTAATGAATCTTCAAAGAAAAAAAGAGTTATCAGCTGTACTTATGAGATGCCGAAAAGTTTTATTGTTTGTCTTGACAGTGATTTTACTGAAACGGTTTATATAAGTCAGATGTCCTGTGCAACTCTTTTAAAAAGATTTAATCGGCGGATTGATGAAAATAATTATAATCATGATTAAAATTATTAGAAGCACAAGTCATATCGATTGAATGCGTGCAATGTACCTTATATTAAAAAATTAAGTGAAATAAAACAACATTAGGGGGTTATTTTTTGAATAACATGGAATTGGAAACCGAGAAAATTTCACAAATTGATAAAGACAATAGCTATGATGAAAATCAGATTCAGGTTCTTGAAGGACTTGAGGCTGTAAGAAAAAGACCGGGAATGTATATCGGTTCTACAGGTCCGAAGGGACTTCATCATCTTGTTTATGAAATTGTAGATAATGCTATTGATGAAGCTTTGGCCGGTTATTGTACGGAAATTGAGGTGGATATTCTTCCCGATAATATAATAAGAGTTACTGATAACGGAAGAGGTATTCCGACAGGTATTCATCCGAAAGAAAAAATATCTGCCGCAACGGTTGTTTATACAATACTTCATGCGGGAGGAAAATTCGGTGGTGGCGGGTACAAAGTTGCCGGAGGTCTTCACGGAGTAGGTGCGTCTGTTGTAAACGCTCTTTCAGAATGGTTAGAGCTGACTGTCTATGACGGTTCAAATATTCATTTTCAAAGATTTGACAGAGGATCTTATTCTGAGCCTTTGAAAATTATAGGTGAAACTAAGAAAACAGGTACTTCTGTTTCATTTAAGGCTGATCCTGAAATATTTACAGAAACAACAGTATACGAATATGAAGTTCTCTTAAAAAGACTTCGTGAACAGGCTTTTCTTAATGCAGGAGTAAAAATTATATTTACTGATTTGAGAAATGAACTTGATCCTGTACAGGAAGTTCTTCATTATGAGGGCGGAATACGTCAGTTTGTTGAACATATTCATAAAACAAGAGGCGTTGATCCTATTTCTGAAGAAGTTATTTATTTTCAGGGTATGGAAGGCGATACTTTTGCTGAAATAGCATTGCAGTATAATGATACTTATAATGATCTTATTTTGTCATTTGCAAATAATATTCATACTCCTGACGGCGGTACTCATGAAACAGGCTTTAAAAATGCATTGACAAAGGTTATAAATGAATATGGCAAGAAATTTAATCTTCTTAAAGACGGCGACAAGCTTATGGGTGACGACGTCAGGGAAGGTCTTACAGCTATTGTTTCAGTAAAGCTTACAAACTGCGAGTTTGAGGGACAAACTAAGGGCAGGCTCGGAAATCCTGAAGTAAGACCTCTTGTAGATAAGATTGTTACTGAAAAGCTGATGAATTATCTTGAGGAAAATCCAAGTGTTGCTAAAACAATATTTGAAAAATCAGTTCAGGCACAACGTGCAAGAGAAGCAGCTAAAAAAGCAAGAGAATTAACAAGACGTAAATCCGCACTTGAGAGTTCATCACTTCCGGGAAAACTTGCTGACTGTTCCGAAAGAAATAATGAATATACTGAGATATATATTGTCGAGGGAGATTCTGCGGGCGGTTCGGCTAAAGAAGGAAGAGACAGAAAATTTCAGGCGATTCTTCCTCTTTGGGGTAAAATGCTCAATGTTGAAAAAGCAAGAATTGATAAAGTATACGGCAATGAAAAGCTTATGCCTATAGTTACTGCTTTAGGCACTTCAATTGGAGAGGATTTCGACATATCAAAGCTAAGATACGGAAAAGTAATTATTATGGCCGATGCCGATGTGGATGGAAGCCATATCAGAACTTTACTTTTGACTTTCTTCTTCAGATTTATGAAAGATCTTATAGAACAGGGACATATTTATATTGCACAGCCTCCCCTTTTTAAGGTCTACAGAGGAAAACAGGTCAGATATGCTTTTTCAGATGAGGAAAGAGACAGATATATCAGAGAACTTGCAGGAGAGAATAATCTTAAAGTAGATGTTCAGCGTTATAAAGGTCTTGGTGAAATGGATCCGGAACAGCTTTGGGAAACAACTATGAATCCGGAAACAAGAACTATGATCAAAATCACCATGGAAGATGCAGTTAAAGCAGATGAAATTTGTACTATCCTTATGGGTGATAAGGTTAGTCCAAGACGTGAGTTTATAGAAAATAATGCGGAATATGTTAAGGATCTTGACGTTTAATTATGAAAGGATATTATTTTGAATAATTCAGAAAAAAAAGACGGTAATCTTGAAAATATTGTAGAAATAGAAACAGTTGAAGAAATAACAGAAGAAATCGAAAATAATACAAATACTCTTGTTTCAATTGAATACGATGTAAAAAATGATGAAGAAGGACAAGCATTTCTTTTATTTCAAAAGAAATATGTCTATAAGAAAAATTGGATCAAAACAGCAGTGTTCGCTGTTGCAGCAGTTTTATTCATTATTTCAATAGGAAGAAATCCAAGCCAACCTATGAATTATATTCTTGCATCAATTTGTATCGCAGGAATATTTATTATCTGGTATAATACTAAAAGAATACGAATTTCTCTTTTAGAGGCATTGAAGTTAATTGAAGATGATAAATATATTTTTACATTATATAACGATCGTTTCTCAATTGAAACAATTCTTGCGGAGAGTACAGATGAAAACGGTGAAAAAATTGCTCCGGTTGAACCAAGAATCGTATATTTTTCTGATACTTTAATTGATATTATTGAAACGGAAAAGATGTTTGTTATTATTCTCAAAAAAGATACAATTTATGTACTTCCAAAAAGATGTATGAATCAAGGAAATGAAAATGTGATTCGTGATAAATTTTTAGAAAAAAACAGTGAAAGATTTGAAAAAATATAAATAAGGAGTATTTGTTCCCTATAAAAAAACAGATAATTGATTTATCAGGAAAGAGAGTGATTTTTTGATTAACGATAGCTCAAATGATATTAATTTCAGCGATAATACAAATATTATTGACAATGATATTGAACGAGTAATGAGAGAATCATTTATTCAATATTCAATGGCGGTCATTGTGTCCCGTGCTCTTCCGGACGTCAGAGACGGACTTAAACCTGTACACAGAAGAATACTTTATACTATGTATGAAAATGGACTGACACCGGATAAACCTTACCGTAAGTGTGCTGATACGGTTGGTTCTGTTTTGGGTAAATATCATCCTCACGGTGACGCTTCGGTTTATGACGCACTTGTAAGAATGGCACAAAGCTTTTCATTACGTTATCCTATGGTGGACGGACATGGAAACTTTGGATCTGTGGATGGAGATCCACCGGCTGCATATCGTTATACAGAATCAAAAATGGCTAAAATGTCAATGCACATGCTTACTGATATCTCAAAAGATACTGTTGATTTTCAGCCAAACTATGATGACAGATTACAGGAACCTCAGGTTCTTCCATCACGTTTTCCTCATTTGCTTTGCAACGGTTCTACAGGAATTGCTGTAGGTATGGCTACAAATATTCCTCCTCACAACCTGAATGAGGTTATTGACGCCATGAAGTTGTTGGTTGAAAACCCTGATTGTACTCTTGATGAACTTATGGAATGCATTAAGGGTCCGGATTTCCCTACCGGCGGTATTATTATGGGAAGAGCAGGAATTCGTGCTGCTTATGGAACCGGAAGAGGAAAGATTACTCTGCGTGCAAAGACTACTATTGAGGAAATAAAGGGAAGAAACTGCATTATTGTACATGAGATTCCTTATATGGTCAATAAAGCAAGACTTGTTGAATCAATTGCAAATCTCGTTAAGGAAAAAAGAGTTGATGGTATTCATGATCTGCGTGATGAATCAGGCAGAGATGGAATGAGAATCGTTATAGAACTTAAAAAGGACGCAATTCCGCAGGTCGTACTTAATAAACTATTTTCATATACTCAGCTTCAGGATACAGTCGGAGTTATTATGCTGGCGCTCGTAAACGGAGTTCCTAAAACACTTACGCTAAAACAGTGTCTTGAGCAATATATTGACTTTCAGGTTGAAATTATTGAAAGACGTACACGTTTTGACCTTAAAAAAGCAAGAGAAAGAGATCATATTTTAAGAGGTCTTGTTATTGCTCTTGATAATATTGATGAAGTTATTGAAATAATGAAGACTTCTAAAAATATTCCTGAAGGTAAACAGCGTTTGATAGAAAGATTTAAGCTTTCTGAAATACAGGCTGATCATATTGCAAATATGACACTTGGCCGTTTAACCGGTATGGAGCGTCAGAAAATTATTGATGAGCTTAATGAAATAGAAGTTAAAATCGCTGATTTTGAGGATATTCTTGCAAATCATGACAGAGTTCTTCATATTATCATCGAAGAAGTTGAACAGATTCAGCAGAAATTCGGTGATGAAAGAAGAACAATGATTGAGAATGTCAGCGGAGAGGTTGACATTGAAGATCTTATTCCTGTTGAAGATAACGTTGTGACATATACAAATAACGGTTATATCAAGCGTATGCCTGTAAGTGTTTATAAGGCTCAGAACAGAGGCGGAAAAGGCGTTACAGGAATGAAACAGCGTGAAGATGATTTTGTAAATGAAATGTATGTATGTTCAACTCATGACCATATTCTGTTTATATCCAACAAGGGTATTATGTATCGGCTTAAATGCTATGAGCTTCCGGAGGGATCAAAGGCTTCAAGAGGTGTAAATATAGTTAATCTTCTGCCGTTAAGAGAAGATGAAAAGATTGCAGCTATGATAAAAACTTCTGATTTTGATGAAGGCAAGTATATTGTGATGGTTACCAAAAACGGTAAAATTAAAAGAACTGCATTATCTGCATATAAACATGTAAGAAAAAATGGACTGATTGCAATTGGACTTGATGATAATGACGAAATCGCAGGAGTAAGGATGACAAAGGGCGAAAATCAGCTCATTATAGCAACACATAACGGTATGGCAATCAGAGTTGACGAAAATGATATTCGTCAGATGTCACGATCGGCCCATGGAGTAAAAGCGATCAAGTTAAGAAACAGCGATTATGTTGTTTCAATGGCAAGAGTTCGGGACGGCGCATCAGTTCTCACTGTTTCTGAAAAGGGACTTGGAAGAAGAACTTCTCTTGACGCATACAGAATTCAGCGAAGAGGCGGATTTGGTATGCTTAACTATAAAGTTTCTGATGAAAAGGGATATGTTTGCGGCATAAAAGTTGTAGATGAAAATGATGATATCATAATGATTTCAGATAATGGAATTATAATCAGATTCAGAGCAGCAGATGTACGTATAATGGGAAGATATGCAACGGGCGTAAAGTTAATGAGAATTAACAATGAAAATAAAGTTGTAGCATTTACCCGGGCTGAACATGATGACAGTGCAGAAATTACTGAAATTGAACAACCTTCTGATGAAGAAATTGAAGAACAAAATAAAGCTGCACAGGCTGAAGAGATCAATGAAGTTATAATTGAAGAAGAGCCAAACGACGAAAATTAAAATCAAAAACCTGTTTTGCAGAAAAAATCTGAAAACAGGTTTTTTTGTTTTATTATGTTTCACGTGGAACATTTTCTGATGTTTCTTCAGGAATAAGAATAGTATACTCGATCATGCCGTCATGATGAGCTTTTTTGACCTGAGCATCAACACCGGCAAGCTTCATAACATTTATTGCTTTATTTACTGTGTTAAAAAATAATTTAACATCTCTTAGAACCGGTGATCGTTTTTTATAGCTTGCTTTTATTTTCTCTTTAGTTTCTAATGAAGCAATATACTTTTCCGTTTTATCCACCGTAAGATTATTCTCTATTATGCAGACAAGCACCTGATGACGAATATCTGCATCGTCTAATTTTAATAAAGCTCTGGCATGTCGTTCAGAAAGATTATTTGATATGATCATTTTTCTTTCAATTGAAGTCAGCTTCAGAAGCCTAAGTTTATTTGCAATTGTTGACTGGGCCATACCTAAACGAATTGCGGCATCTTCCTGCGTCATTCCATATTCTTTGATGAGAATAGAAATGGCTTCTGCTTCTTCAAAAAAATTCAGATCTGACCGCTGAATATTTTCAATTAGTGCAAGCACAGCTGACCGTTCATCAGAAATGTCTACAATTATACAAGGGACAGATCTGAGTCCTGCCAGTTTTGCTGCCCTTAACCGTCTTTCACCTGAAATAAGTTCAAAATAATTGTTTACTTTACGGACAGTCAGTGGTTGAATAATACCGTCCTGTGAAATTGATTTGGCAAGCGATGTGAGCTGTTCAGGATCAAAAAATTGTCTTGGCTGATTAGGATTTGGTTTAACAAGATTAATAGAAATATCGATTATTTTACCTAACTCTCTTAAGACTTGAACAGAATTTGTTTTATCTCTTGTCTTTGTTAATATACTCAAGGTGATTCCCCCTTTATTATTTCAATTTGATTATACCATTGTCGGGAAATAATTTAAATAAAATATTCATGTAAATTATCGTGAAATTATTTTGTTTTATTTTAAAATAACAAGATTTATTTTATAATATTACATAAAAATAAAAGACGGTTGCCGAAAAAAGAAAGATAATGTTCTACGTGGAACATTATAAAATCTAAAAAATATTAAAAAGCCCTTTTCAAAATAAAAAAAATGTAGTATAATTATATCATAAAACAGTTAATTCATGAACATGCTCTTTTGTCATTTAACAAACAACACGGCATTTGTGCTTGATTTTTAATGTATATCATAGAATGGACTTAGAAATGGAGAAAAAGATGGGTAAGGTTTTTGCGGTTTCAAATCAAAAAGGCGGTGTGGGTAAATCTACAACTGTTGTCAATTTGGCCGCTGTTTTTGGCAGTAAAGGCAAAAAGGTACTTATAGTGGACCTGGATCCTCAGGGAAATACCACTACAAGTTATGGTATAAGAAAAAAAAGTATAAGAAACACGTCTTATGAAGTTCTTATGGGAGATTGCAGCCTCTTTGAGGCGGTGGTTGCTACAGAATTCAGAGGAGTATCGGTTGTTCCGACAACTCAAAAGCTATCAGGTGCTGCAGTTGAACTTATGACAGAGCAGAACCGTGGTTCAAAATTGAGAAATGCATTGGAAGAGGCAAGAGCTTTTTATGATTATATATTAATAGACTGTCCGCCGACACTTGATATGCTTACTATTAATGCACTTGTTGCGGCAGACTCTGTGATTATTCCTTTACAGTGTGAATTCTTATCTCTTGAGGGGTTGGTTGAGCTTAACCGGACAATTGATAGGGTTAAAAATGTGTGGAATCCGGATTTAAAGATTGAAGGAATACTTTTTACTATGTTTGTTGAAAGGTATAAAGTAACCGGTCAGATTGTAAAGGAAGTAAAGAAATATTTTTCAAAGCAAATATTTGAAACTGTAATACCAAGAAATGTAGCTTTATCAGAAGCTCCCAGCTTCGGTCAGCCGGCAATGTATTATGATAAAAAATCAAAGGGCTCAAAGGCATATGAAGCATTGGCAAAGGAAATAATGAAAAATGAACATAAGGAGGCTAAGCAGTGGGAAAAAAGGAAAGAATGAAAAATGGTCTTGACGCTTTATTTGAAGATAATTTTCATGAATCATATGAGAATTCTGACGGGAAGGAAAAAGATTCTGTTAAGATGGTCAGGGTTTCGCTTATTGAACCAAATAAAAATCAGCCCCGCCGTGAATTTGATCAGGCAAAGCTGTTGGAGTTAGCTTCTAATATAGCGCAGCATGGCGTCCTACAGCCAATTTTAGTGCGCCCAATGAATAACGGAGGGTATCAGATTGTTGCGGGAGAGCGCCGCTGGCGTGCTTCACGTATAGCTGAACTTAAAGAAGTTCCCGTTTATATAAAAGACCTGACTGATTTTCAGGTTGCACAGGTTGCATTGGTTGAAAATCTGCAAAGAGAAAATCTTAATCCTGTGGAAGAGGCAGAAGCATACAGCAGACTTTGTGATGAATATAACATGACTCATGAAGATATTGCAAGGACTGTGGGAAAATCAAGATCGCAGATTTCCAATTCTTTAAGGCTGCTTAAATTGAGCGGCGAGGTTAAGGAAATGCTAAAAAATGGAGAAATATCTTCAGGTCATGCAAAAATAATAGCATCAATTGAAGATAAGGATAAACAAACTTTTTTTGCTAAAACAGCGGTAGAAAAAGCAATGTCAGTAAGAGCATTTGAAAAATTTGTTGCCGATAATGACACAGCAAAAACAAAGAAAAAAAAGAATAATTCGGAGAAAAGAACTGATAGAACAGATACATATCTGACAGAAGTAAAAATTGCACTTGAAAAAGAATATGGAAGAAAAACTATAATTAACAAAGGAAAAAATGGTGAAATAATAATGCAGGTTACTTTTTCAGATATGGATGACTTTAAAAATGAAATATCAAAGATTAAAGGATAATCTTTTGATAAAAAATGTTCCATGTGGAACATAGAATAAATTGCTGAAAAGCGTAAAATAAAGGAGTAGAAAAAATATGTTGGATATTAAGCTGGTAAGAAGCAATCCTGATTTAGTAAAGGAAAATATTAAAAAGAAATTTCAAGATGAAAAACTTGTGCTTGTTGATCAAGTTGTAGAATTGGATAAAGAGTATAGATCAATTAAAACTAAATGCGATGAGCTTCGTGCAAAAAGAAATTCTATGAGTAAACAAATAGGTGGACTTATGGGAAAGGGCATGAAGGAAGAAGCAGAAAATGTTAAAACTGAAGTAAAACAGATCGGTGAAGAATTAGAAGCACTGGAAGTCAGAGAGAACGAACTTGAAGCAGATATTCGTGAAAAAATGCTGGTCATTCCTAACATTATTGATGAATCAGTACCTATTGGCAAGGACGATAGTCAAAATGTAGAAATTGAGAAGTATGGTGAACCAAAGGTACCTGATTTTGAAGTGCCATATCATGTTGATATAATGGAAAAGCTTAACGGAATTGACCTGGACTCTGCAAGAAAAACAAGCGGAAACGGTTTCTATTATCTCTGTGGTGATATTGCAAGGCTTCATTCAGCAATTCTATCATATGCAAGAGATTTTATGATAGACAGGGGATTTACATATTATGTTCCTCCGTTTATGATTCGTTCAAGCGTTGTAACAGGAGTTATGAGCTTTGCTGAAATGGAAGGAATGATGTATAAAATCGAAGGTGAAGACCTCTATCTTATAGGAACTTCTGAGCATTCTATGATAGGTAAATTTATTGACACGATTATTCCAGAAGGTGAGCTTCCAAAAACTCTTACAAGTTATTCTCCATGCTTCAGAAAAGAAGTCGGAGCACATGGAATTGAAGAGCGTGGAGTATACAGAATTCATCAGTTTGAAAAACAGGAAATGATCGTTGTTTGTAAGCCTGAAGAAAGCAAGGAGTGGTATGATAAGCTATGGCAGAACAGCGTAGAATTTTTTAGATCGCTTGATATACCGGTTCGTACCTTGGAATGCTGTTCAGGAGACCTTGCTGATCTGAAAGTGAAAAGCTGTGATGTTGAGGCTTGGAGTCCAAGGCAGAAAAAGTATTTTGAGGTGGGAAGCTGTTCAAATTTAGGAGATGCACAGGCAAGACGTTTAGGCATAAGGATAAAGGCAGAAGATGGTTCAAAATATTTTGCTCATACATTGAATAACACGGTCGTTGCTCCACCGAGAATGCTTATTGCATTTTTAGAAAACAATCTTAATGAGGATGGCTCAATAAGAATTCCGGAACCACTCAGAATGTATATGGGCGGAAAAGAAGTTATTAAATAGAGTATAACTAAAGGGATACGAGTTGCGTATCCCTTTAATCATGTTTTGATTTTTATAATAATAAAACGGCGGTTATCCGCCGTTTTGTATGATAATGCCGAATTAAATTTTAGTCTTTAGAAAGCAGTAGTTTTTTACTTTGGGGAACAGAGAAAAGAATAACAGTAACAATAATTGTAAATGCTATTTCAGGAAGCATATATGCACCATTATAAATTGAGCTGTACAAAAATGAATTTTCAATATCGATATCCCATATTAGTCCCGCAGATTTAAATATTACGACTCCGCTTAATATATGGCTTATGTATCTTAGCAGCATAGCAATTACCATACCTGCAATATTGCCGCCCAGGCTTTTGTTTTTAAACATTCCTGCAATCCCCAGAATGGAAAAAGCAATAATATAATCAAATGCAAGACAACCAATGAGCATGGGAATGCTTAATTTCCAGCTTAATACTTCTCCCAAGTCCATAAACATTTGAAATAATGCATAGATTACAGAAAGGGACATTCCCCATCCAAGTCCATGACGAATACTAAAAAGCATGATCGGAAGCATTGAAACTGCCGTTATTGAACCTCCGAAAGGTAAAAATTTAAACTTAATAAAGCTTAAAACAATTGAAAGTGCCAGCATTATTGCTCCTTCAACCATTATTTTTGTTTTTGAATTACTCATAAACAACCCTCTTTTTTAACATATTAGCGTTAAAATTGCAAATAAAAAAGCTGCAGATATTTAAACCTGCAGCGCATAAATCTGAATATTTTCCTACGTCGGCATTATCCGAATCAGGTTATGGGTCGAAACTCAATCGTTTCCTCTCAGCCATTCAGCTCCCCTTTTTATATGCAATTTTTCACTGAGAACAGTATATCACACTTTTCTGTTAAAGTCAACATAAAATACATAAATTCATCAATATTATAAAATAAGCTGTATATAAAGTATTTATAAAGTCACTTTTTATAGTATTTAAAAGATAATAACGAACAGCAATTTGGATATTATAGCACATTAATACCTTTATTTTTAAGGAATTCAATAAATTCATTTGCAGAACCTTTTGAAAAAGTATCTTTTCTAAAAATATAAATTAAATTTGCTTTAGAATATAATAAGATCAGATTTTTGGTTTGTTTGCAGTTTTTGATATTATCATAAGGAACTTTATAAACTGAACCGGTAGAAGCAGTATTTTGAATATATTCATCTGTCGCAATTGTATTAACTTCGATATTTTTTCCGCCGTTTACTTCATTGTCTCTTTTTATTGTATTTTTTACATAGCTTTTGTATCTAAAGAAAACAAAAAGAAAATAAATCGGAGCAATAAATAAAGAGAAAGAAAAAGTGCTTTTTAAAATGCAAAAATACAGATTAATTAAAGTAAATAAAATAATAAAAAAATTCATAATTAACAAAAGTGGATTTTTAAAATAGGAATAAGTATAAATTTCTTTTAGCAAGGATATATCTCTAACATAATAATTTTCAAATAATATTTCCAAATTAACAACTCCTTTTAATTATTATAACATATTTATAGTTTTAAAGCAATTAAAAAGTTATATTTGCAATATTTTTATCATTAGGGCATAAAAATATCCGATATCAATTTTTGATATCGGATATTGCGCTGTCTGCGCTAAGACTGGTGGGAGAAGATGGATTCGAACCATCGAAGCTGAAAGCAACAGATTTACAGTCTGCCCCCTTTGGCCACTCGGGAATTCTCCCATATTTAATTAAATAAAATGGAGCTGGTGGACGGACTCGAACCCCCGACCTGCTGATTACAAATCAGCTGCTCTACCAACTGAGCTACACCAGCTTATTACTATTACTGCAACATTGTTATTATATCATATTTTCTGATGCTTGTCAATAGCTTTAAAAAATATTTTCAATTCACAGCTTAATTATTATACACCGATTACTGTCAAAAGTCAATACATATTTAATAATTTGTATAAATGCACAAATATTAATGTTAATATGCAGTATTTTATCACATAATGTTAAAAACTTAATAAATAATAGATTGTTAATGTAGAAACAAATTAAGCTTTTCATATTAAAAAAGGAACGGGTAATCCCGTTCCTTTCTCTAATTATAACCTTAATGTCATGATTTTTATTAATTTAGTGTGTGCCACGTTTTACATATGTAGTATGAAGAAGCTTGTGTGCTCTTGCCTTTCCGGGAGCATCAAAGTATTCATCATAAAGCATTTTCATAACAGGGCTTTCATGAGATTTTCTAAGCTTCATACTGCTGTCAGCGTCATAAAGTGCCTTAGAACGCAATGTTTTAAGGTCCTTATAGTTTCTTACGCTGTCGCTCTGTACAGGCTGTCCGCCGCCGTTTATACATCCTCCGGGACAAGCCATGATTTCTACCATATGATAATTCTTCTCTCCTGACTTAACCTGTTCAACGATTTTTCTTGCATTAGAAAGACCGGAAGCAACAGCAACATTGATCTCCATTCCTGCAATCTTATATGTAGCTTCTTTAATGTCCTTAGTTCCTCTGACTTCTTTAAATTCAAGCTTCTTGGATGTACCGTCAAGCATATACGCTGCTGTTCTTAAAGCTGCTTCCATAACTCCGCCTGTTGCACCGAAAATTGCACCAGCGCCTGAAGCAGTTTCAAACGGATTGTCAAACTTCTCGTCTTTCAGATCAGTGAAGCTTATACCTGCACCCTTTATCATCTTTGCAAGCTCACGGGTTGTAAGAGCAACATCAACATCGTCAAAATCAAAAGTTCTGAGTTCTTCTCTTGAAACCTCAAATTTCTTTGCTGTACAAGGAATAATGCTGACAACGTACAAGTTTTTCGGATCAATGCCGTTTTTCTGACAATAGTAACTCTTGAGAACTGCACCGAACATTTGCTGAGGAGATTTGCATGTTGACAAATGAGGAAGAAATTCAGGATAATAATGCTCACAGAATTTGATCCATCCGGGGCAGCATGATGTAAACATCGGCAAAGTCTTTTTCTTTGTGATACGTTCAATAAGCTCGCTTGCCTCTTCCATAATGGTAAGGTCAGCAGTAACGTCCATATTAAATATATTATCAACGCCGAGTCTGCGAATTGCAGCGACCATTTTACCCTCAACATTTGTGCCTATTGGCATATTGAAGCTTTCACCGAGTGTAGCACGAATTGACGGAGCCGTAAAGAAAATTACTTTTTTATCCGGGTTCGAAATAGCATCCCAAACCTCATCAATATTGCTCTTTTCATTAAGAGCGCCAACAGGACAAGCAACAATACACTGTCCACAGCCTACGCATGGTGAGTCGTTAAGGCTTTTCTCAAAAGCACATCCGACATGTACATTAAAGCCACGCTTTATTGGTCCGATAACTGAAACGCTTTGTACATTTTTACATGCTGCAACGCATCTCATACACTGAATACACTTGCTGTTATCTCTAACAATATACGGTGACTGATCATCGACATCATAAACGATATCATCACCCTTGAATCTGTCTTCGTCAACTCCATAGTCGAAGGAAAGCTTCTGAAGTTCGCAGTTGTTTCCTCTTACGCATGAAAGACATTTCTTGTGGTGACTTGAAAGAATAAGTTCAATGGTTGTTTTTCTTGACGCACGGACCTTAGGTGTGTTTGTAAGAACTTCCATACCCTCTTCAACAGGATAAACGCAGGAAGCAACCAAGCCCTTTCTGCCTACAATTTCTACAACACAGACACGGCAGGCGCCTATGCAGTTTATTTCTTTTAAATAACATAATGATGGAATTTCAATGTTAGCAGCCTTGGCAGCCTGTAAAATTGTAGAGCCTTCGGGAACTTCAACCGGAATTCCATTTATTTTAAGATGAACCATCTTTGTTTTTTCCATTTAAATAATACCCTCCTCTACTTCTTTGTAATAGCATTGAATTTGCAGTTCTTCATACAAAGACCGCATTTAATACATTTATCTTTGTCAATAACATGTGGCTGTTTAACGCTGCCTGAAATAGCGTCAACAGGGCAGTTTCTTGCACAAAGCGTACAGCCCTTGCAAAGTCCGGGATCAATTTCAAAGTGAAGCAGACTCTTACATACTCCTGCCGGACAGTGCTTGTCAACAATATGTTCAATATATTCGTCTTTAAAATATTTAATAGTTGAAAGAACAGGGTTAGGAGCCGATTGTCCCAAAGCGCAGAGAGATGACGATTTCATATGAAGTGCAAGCTCTTCAATCTTATCTAAATCTTCCGGCTCTCCGTTTCCTGAAGTAATCTTTTCAAGGAACTGAAGCAAACGTCTTGTACCAATTCTGCAAGGAGTACATTTTCCGCAGGATTCGTCAACAGTAAAGTTAAGATAGAACTTTGAAATATCTACCATGCAAGTATCTTCGTCCATGATAATCAGACCACCGGATCCCATCATTGAACCTAAGGCAGTCAGGTGTTCATAGTCGATAGGGGTATCAATATGACAAGCCGGAATACATCCGCCTGACGGACCTCCTGTTTGTGCAGCCTTGAATTTCTTTCCGTTAGGAATTCCTCCGCCGATTTCTTCTACGATTTCACGAAGTGTAGTACCCATTGGAATTTCAACAAGTCCGACGTTTGTGATTTTTCCGCCGAGAGCAAATACTTTAGTACCCTTTGAAGTTTCAGTACCCATTGAGGAATACCATTTTGCACCCTTGCGGATGATCTGAGGGATGTTGGAATATGTTTCAACGTTGTTTAATACAGTTGGTTTTCCGAAAAGTCCCTTAACTGCAGGGAACGGAGGACGAGGTCTTGGTTCTCCTCTGTGACCTTCAATTGAAGTCATAAGAGCTGTTTCCTCACCGCATACAAAAGCTCCTGCACCCAAACGTATTTCAATATCAAATGAAAAGTCTGTACCCAATATCTTTTCGCCTAAGAGCCCGTATTCTCTTGCCTGTTTAAGGGCAATTTCAAGACGCTGAACAGCGATTGGATATTCAGCACGAACATATATGTAACCCTGTGATGCACCGATAGTATAGCCTGCAATAGCCATAGCTTCAATAATGGCATGAGGGTCGCCTTCAAGGATTGAACGATCCATAAATGCACCCGGATCTCCCTCGTCAGCATTACAGCAAACATATTTAACGTCGTCCTTAGATGCTTTTGCAAACGCCCATTTTCTGCCCGTTGGGAAGCCTGCGCCGCCTCTTCCTCTGATACCGGAATCAAGAAGCTCCTGAATAACTTCATCAGGCTTCATTTTTGTAAGGACTTTAGCAAGTGCCTGATATCCGTCGGTTGCGATATATTCTTCAATATCCTCAGGATTTATAACGCCGCAGTTACGGAGAGCAATTCTCAGCTGTTTCTTGTAGAAATTAGTTTCATGCAGGGAAATAATGCTGCCGTCTTTATGTACAGTTTCCTGATAAAGCAGTTCTTTAACAATATTGCCCTTTTTAATATGTTCGTCTACAATTCTCACAACGCCTTCAGGTGTAGCCTGTGCATAAAAAGCACCCTCAGGATAAACGATCATAATCGGTCCTAATGCGCAAAGGCCGAAGCATCCTGTTTTTACAACGAGAACTTCTTTATCAAGTCCTTGTTTTACAAGTTCACTTTCTAAAGCCTCAATAACCTTTTTACTTCCTGATGAAGTACAGCCTGTACCGCCGCAGACAAGGATCTGTTTGCGATATCCTGTCTTCTTCGCAAGCTTTTCGCCCTCTTCGGCAACAATTTTTCTGACTTTGACTAAATCTTCTTTAGCTTTTTTTATTTTGTTTAATTCTTCAATAGTCATTATTTATTGGCACCTCCTTTTTTAGTAAGGTAGGAATCTATAATTGCATCTACCTGTTCGGGAGTTACTTTTCCGTAAACATCTTCATCGACCATCATAACAGGAGCAAGTCCGCAAGCTCCTACACAGCGGCATGATTCAATAGAGAATAAGCCGTCCGGGGTACATTCTCCGCTCTTGATGCCTAATCTTTTTTCAACAGCTTCAAGAATCTTGTCCGAACCCTTTACATAGCAAGCAGTACCTAAGCATACGCTTACACGGTGTTCGCCCTTTGGTGTAAGAGAGAACTGTGAATAGAAAGTAGCTACGCCGTAAACCTCAGAAAGGGATATTCCCAAACCGTCAGCAATCATGGTCTGAACTTCAATAGGAAGATATCCGTAAATTTCCTGAGCCTCTTGCAAAATCGGCATTAATCCTCCCGGCTGATCATGATGCTTGGCAATAACTTCTTTCAGTTCTCTTTCCTGAACGATTGTCCCTTTAAATGCATGAAGGGATTTTTCTGTCATAACATAACCTCCTCATAGTATGTGTTATTACATCATATTTTCAAAACTTAACTGCAATGCTTGGTTTAATAGAATTTTCGATTATCCGACAGGACATTTTCCGATTTGACCGAAATCGGGAAATCATATATACCAAACTGCATATGTCATGTATTTTATTATACATTATTTTATCTATAATTTCAAGTCGTTTTTTAAGACTTTTTATACAAATTATTCAGTTGAATTATGGGTATTTTGCCTTTCTGTAAGAAAAAATGCATAAAAATACCGCCTTTTCTGTTTTGCAAAAAAGGCGGTAAAAAATCTAATTATTTATTTTCGGCAAGAAATTTTTCAGTATCAAGAGGATAATTCTTGAGATCAGGAAGTTCTTCAAGTGTCAGAACTCTTTCACTGCTGTAAATTTTCTTCCACAGCTCAAATGAAGTATACTGGTCTGAGAGCTGCATATCCTTCAGAGCAAATTCACCGTTCCATGTACAGAACCATGCCCAACGAGCACCGTCATTAAAGGCAATGTCAGGATCAAACATTGATCCGTTTTCTGTAAGAGCAACAATTTTCTTTGTTTTTGTTGTATCCTGAGTAAAGTCATACTTTTCTTTCTGTGATGAACTGTCATGCTCTTCAGGATAAATATCATATCCGAGAATATCAACATACTCATCACCCGGATAATAGCTAGGATTCTGTCCGTTCCATACCCAGATCAGATTATTGATATGATGATAATTGGTCAGACGATCATACATAAGTGTCCAAAGCTGTTTATAAGCATCAGCTCCTGATGCACCCCACCAGAACCAAGGGTTGTTCCACTGAGGATCTCCGCCGCCTTCGTGGAGAGGTCTCCAAAGAATCGGAACGTGGTTATCGTCAAGCTGAATAAGTGCTTCTGCGATAGCGTCAATATCTCTCAAAAGGTAATCATAGCCTTCAGGGTCATCGCCGTTAAGTGCTTTTGCAAGGCTGAATGTTGTTGCGTCTTGATTAAAACCTTGATACCACGGCTTGCCGTTAGCCTCAAGATAAGGTTCCGGAGCATTCCAATGCCAGCATATAGTGACAATTCCGCCTTCATTATTCCACCAGTCCATAGCCTGTGCAGCAATCACCTGACCGCTGGCAGAACTGGAGCCTTTTGCAATACGGCTTGGAGAAGCCTCAATAAGGTCAAGACCGAGAATTGCGGGAGATGCGCCGAGTTGTTTTTTGATTTGTACTATTTCACGGCTGTCTTTACCTTGG
This sequence comes from Ruminococcus sp., assembly GCA_019420505.1. Taxonomy (GTDB): domain Bacteria; phylum Bacillota; class Clostridia; order Oscillospirales; family Ruminococcaceae; genus FB2012. The sequence continues at coordinate 48,014 of JAHZHC010000002.1, read as the reverse complement.
CTGTTAGAAGCATACTGACCTGAAATAGTATATTTTCCGTAAACATCTGTAAGGAAGTTATAAAGACGCTTTGTTTCTTCTGAAGCGTTTTTATTTGACAATTCTTTACTTACCTTGAATTGTTCAAGGTCAACAGCTTTAGCTGTGGTGAATGTAACAGAGTCTATGTAAATTCCATTCATATCGACCTTAGGATTAAGAGTGATGGTATGTTTTCCTTTTGTAAGAAGAACTTTTTCAGCAACATTGTCTGCAAGTTCAGTAGAATTAATTTTTGCTGTTACAAGTGCAGCGCCGTCAATCGAAATCTGACAGTTTAGACCGGATTGGTCTCCGGCACTTACAAGATTTACATCATAGCTTCCGTCAGCCGGAATATTGATATCAAATTCAATTTTATCCGATGCATTGAAAAGGGATACAAAGCCTTTTCCGGTGAAATTGCCGAGAAAATTTTTGCTGGTTGAAATAGCGTCACCTGAAAGCTTTCCGTCCTCGGCTTCAAAAGTTTCCTTATAGTCAGCCGGGGCTTTGTTTTCAATTACAACGTCAGATAAGTCAAAATCTCCAAGTGTTTCAACAACAGGAGCAGTTGTAATGTTGGCTCTTGTTGTTGTTGGTTTGGATGATTCGTCTGTTGAAGATGAATCCGACTTTTCACAACCTGTAATTGACATAACAATTGCAGCAGCTGAAATTAAGGATAAAATTTTTTTTGTTTTAACAAACATTTTCAAATCAACCTTTCTTTATTCTATTTACGTCCACAGCATAGAAATTACTGTCGGAAGCAACAAAAAACAGAAAAAATTTTACAAAATTATATAATTATTATATAACCTAAGTTAATTTTAAACTGTTAAATAAACTTTGTCAATAGCTTTGTTAACTTTTACAATGTGTTAATAAATTAATTAAAAATGATGACGTTCTATTGACGTTTTAAAAGAAAAGTAGTAAAATATTTATACAAGAATCATGCTTTATTGAAAGGAATGTTTTAAATGTCAAAATTTATTGTTGAAACCTCGGCACGTCATGTTCACGTAACTCAGGAAACTCTTGAAATTCTTTTCGGAAAGGGCGCTGAACTGACACATAAAAAAGATCTTTCTCAGCCGGGACAATTTGCTTGCGAAGAAAGGGTTACTATTGTCGGACCTAAAAAGGAATTGCCTAATGTTTCAATTCTCGGACCATGCCGTAAGGCTGATCAGGTTGAACTTTCAGCAACTGATGCCCGTTCAATCGGTATTGCTGCTCCTGTAAGAGAATCCGGAGATATTGCCGGCTCCGGAGCATGTAAAATCGTTGGTCCATGCGGAGAAGTGGAAATTTCAGAAGGCGTAATTGTAGCAAAAAGACATATTCACCTCACCCCTGCTGATGCAGAAGAACTTGGAGTAAAGGATAAACAGGTTGTTTGTGTTAAAATTGAATCTGCTGAAAGAACAGCTATTCTATGTGATACAGTATGCCGTGTAAGTGAAAATTATGCAAGAGCAATGCACATTGATACAGATGAATCCAACGCAGTGGGTGCTTCAAGAGATCAAATGGGTGAAATTGTAACTTGCTGTTAATTCGGATTTACTAAACTATTATAAAAATAAAGAGCGAGCCATAGAAGGTTCGCTCTTTGCTTTTTAAATCATAAGTCCGCAAACGAGATTTGCATACTCTACAGGATTTTCTATTGAGATTCCCTCAATAAGAAGTGCTTGTGAATAAAGGATTTTTGTATATTCGGCAAGCTTATCTTTGTCTGTGGAAAACAAGGATTTGAGTTTTTCAAATACAGGGTGTGCGGGATTGAGTTCAAGACATTTTTCTGCTGTGACCTTATTTCCGTCATTCTGAGGCATAGAATTAAGCACTTTTTCCATTTCTATTGTGATGTTTCCTTCAGCCGAAAGACAAACAGGGTGACTCTTGAGCTTTGTTGAAAGTCTTACTTCTTTGACCTTACCGCTCAAAGTTTCCTGCATGAATCTGAACATGTCCTGATTTTCTTCTGAAGTTTTCTTCGCTTCTTCTTTTTCCTCCTCGGTTTCAAGGTTTAAATCACCGTCGGAAACAGATTTGAATTTTTTGCCCTTGTATTCCATCATCATTTTAATTGCAAATTCGTCAACATCCTGAGTAAAATACAGAACTTCAAAGCCTTTATCCTTAACAAGCTCAATTTGAGGAAGCATTTCAATTCTCGGTATACTTTCACCGCATGCATAATAGATTACGTCCTGATCTTCTTTCATTCTTGAAATATATTCATCAAGAGTAACCTTGTTTCCGTCAAAGGATGACGGGAACATAAGAAGCTCTTGTAGTGTATCCTTTGCTGCACCGTAGCTCTGATAGATACCGAATTTTAGCTGTAAGCCGAAGGTTTCATAGAACTTGAGGTATTTTTCCCTATCGTTTTTCAGCAGCTTGGTAAGTTCGTTTTTAACGGACTTTTCAACGTTTTTTGCAATGATTTTAAGCTGTCTGTCATGCTGAAGCATTTCACGTGAAATATTAAGCGACAAGTCTTCTGAGTCTACAAGACCTCTTACAAAGCTAAAGTAATCAGGAAGCAGGTCAGAACATTTTTCCATGATCATTACGCCGCTTGAATAAAGCTGCAAGCCCTTTTCGTAATCCTTTGAATAGTAATCAAACGGTGCTCTTGACGGGATATACAGCAATGCGTCATAGGTGGCAATTCCCTCATTCTTGGAATGGATGTGAACAATAGGATCTTCAAAATCCATAAATTTATCTTTATAAAAGTTATTATAATCTTCATCCTTAAGTTCATTTTTATTCTTTTTCCAGATAGGAGTCATACTGTTAAGGGTTTCGATTTCTTTATGAACCTTCGGATTTTCGCCCTTATCGTCATAATGTGTATGCTCTACTTCCATTTTTATTGGGAATCGGATGTAATCTGAATATTTTTTGACAAGAGATTGGATTTCGTACTGTTCAAGATATTTATCATAGTTTTCATCATCAGTATTGTCTTTCAGCTTTAGTATGATTTCTGTGCCGGCTTTATCTTTGTCACATTCCTCAACTGTATACCCTTCAACTCCGTCGGACTGCCATTTATATGCCTTGTCAGAACCGTAGGCTTTTGTATAAACGGTAACTTCCTTTGCTACCATAAAGGTGGAGTAGAATCCTACACCGAATTGACCTATAATATCAACATCTTCGCCTAAGTCGTTATCCTTTTTAAAAGCAAGAGAACCACTATTTGCTATTGTACCAAGGTTATTTTCAAGATCTTCTTCAGTCATGCCTATACCATTGTCTGAAACTGTGACTGTACGGTTTTCTTTATCAAGTTTAATTTCAATCGCAAATTCATCACGTTTGATTCCAACTGAAGCGTCTGTAAGTGATTTGAAGTAAAGCTTATCAATTGCATCGCTTGCATTAGAAATAAGCTCTCTCAGAAAAATTTCCTTATGAGTATAAATAGAATTGATCATCATGTCCAAAAGTCTTTTTGACTCGGCTTTAAATTGTTTTGTTTCCATAATAAATCGTCCTTTCTTTTTATCGTTTTAGCACTCTTGCGTTACGAGTGCTAATCTAAAGATTATTATACTCCTTATTTGATAAAATGCAATAGTTGTAATAAAATAGCTATTTTTTATTTACTTTTTATTCAAATTCAGAACTCATAAAATCATTTGCATTTTATATAAAGAATGTGTTATAATAGCTTAAAACAACTTGATAAAGAAGAAAGGAATATAAGCAATGAAAATGTCAAAGCTTTTTGAAGCAAAGAAACCGGTTTTTTCTCTTGAAGTTTTTCCGCCTAAGAAAAATTCGGGAGGAATTGAAACAATATATGAAACACTTGACGGTTTAAAAGATTTAAAACCTGATTTTATAAGCGTTACATACGGTGCAGGGGGTAATCTTGCAGATAATTCAACCTGTGAAATATGCTCAATAATAAAAAATAAATATAATATTCTTCCTATCGCACATTTAACCTGTGTTAACAATTCAAAATCAGATATAGATATTATTCTTGAAAATCTTAAAAATGCCGGGGTGAGCAATATCCTTGCTTTGCGGGGAGATATTAATCCTGACATTCCACCAAAGGATGATTTTGCCCATGCCGACGAGCTTGTTGCATATATAAAGAGCAAGGGTGATTTTGATGTTTCAGGAGCGTGTTATCCTGAAACGCATCCTGACAGCGAAGATACCGTTTCGGATATACTAAACTTAAAGCATAAAGTTGACTGCGGAGCTGAACATCTTATTTCCCAGCTTTTTTTCAATAATGAAGATTTTTATAGCTTTCGTGAGAAAGCACGCCTTGCAGGAATAACTGTACCTGTTGAAGCGGGAATAATGCCAGTTACAAATAAGAGTCAGGTGCTGAGAATGGCAACAATGTGCGGAGCGTCTATTCCCAGAAAGATGTCACGGCTTCTTAATAAATTTGAAAATAATCCGAAAGCTCTTGAGGATGCAGGAATCGCCTATGCTATTGACCAGATAATAGATCTAATAGCCAATGGAGTTGACGGTATTCATCTTTATACCATGAATAAGCCTTATATTGCTCAGCGTATTTTCAATTCCATCGAATCCATGAGATAGTATTTATGGAGGTAATCTATTGCAGTTTTATAATGATATAAATAACGGTAATTTTCAAAATCAATATGATTATGATCTTTTTGAGGCAAGGAAGCGTGAAAAAAGGGCAATATGGATCAATGCCTCAAAGCTTGGATCTCTTCTTTTGATTTATAGCATGCTTAACAGTCTGATGGTTACAGTATATTACTATTTGGTTTATGTTTATAAAAATCACAGCGTGACTTTAAGCTATCAAAAGGTAATAGCTTATCTTCAAGGACAAAGGGAATTAATTTCATCTTCTCTTTTTACAATGCTGGGAAATCTCTTTTGTGTTTTTTTCAGTCTTGTTATAACAGTGCTGATTGCTTGTCTGGCGATGAAGATTAATTTTTCTCAGATGCTGAGGCCTGAAAAAAAGCACGTTAAACAAGCTGCTGTATGGTTTCCTGCATGCATGGCTGTTAATTCTGCGGTGTCGGTAATCGTTTCATTTTTCACTGTATATATGGGCGAAATGGGAATAACCGTACCTCAGTCGGATATGTCCTTGTCAAAGCCCGGTGCATTAATTGTAGCCGTGCAGGTTTTGTATGTAATTATAATAGGGCCTATTGCTGAGGAGTTTATTTATCGCGGGATAATTCTTACGCTTTTAAAGCCTTTCGGAAAATGGCTTGCAGTATTTACTTCCGCACTTATTTTCGGATTAATGCACGGTAATATACCTCAGGCAGTTTCAGCTTTTGCCGGAGCCATTGTATTCGGTCTTGTTGCAATTAAATGCAATTCCATTATTCCTACAATTATTATTCACATAGCTAACAATTTTTTTGCAAGCTATCCTGATTTCAGTAAGGTTTACAATTTGCCTATGTGGATTTATTATGGAATAATGATCGCCTTTATGCTTGCAGGGGTTTATGTTATTTTCACAAGAATAAGCGAACTGAAAATAAAAGATGAACCACCATGTGTTCTTTCATCGGGACAAAGATACAGAGCGGTATTTACCAATGTATTTGTTATTATATATTTTGCATTAATTTTAATAGGTTTTATACGATCATTTTATTATGCAAATATATGATATGAATTATTGACAGCCTGTTTGAAATGGTGTAAAATTTAATTGATATTATTTATTTTAGAAATTATATAGTGAAAGGGTGAGAGGATTGAAGATTTCGACTAAAGGCAGATATGCCTTAAGATTAATGCTTGACCTTGCGGTTCATGATAGAGGAGGATATATTCCAATCAAAGAAATTGCAAAAAGGCAATCAATTTCAGAGAAATATCTTGAGCAGATTATTTCAATTCTCGGAAGAGCAGGCTTTGTTCAGAGCATCAGAGGAGCAGGAGGCGGATATAAACTGTCGCATCCTTTAAAAAGCTATACAGTAGGTATGATTCTGAGACTGACCGAGGGAAGCCTTGCGCCTGTTGCCTGCCTTGACAGCAATGTTAACACTTGTGACAGAAATTCGCAATGTGCAACGCTTATGGTGTGGGAAAAGCTTTATGAAGCAATTAACGGTGTTGTGGATTCAATTACCCTTGAGGATTTGGTGGAATACGAAAAACAGCTTGGAACTGACTATGTAATTTAGCAGTAAGACTGTTGAAAAATTGCTTTACACAGATAAATAAATGTTGTATAATAAAAGAGGAACGGCGTGTGCTGTTCCTCTGATTTTTGTGTTTGATTTAGCGGATATAAGTGTTTGTCTATAAATAAAGGAGAGGAATATTTATGAAATATACCGAAAGGGAAGTTTTGCAGTTTGTTGAAGAAAATGATGTTAAATTTATAAAGCTGATGTTCTGTGATATCTATGGTCAGCTTAAAACTGTATCTATAATATCCAGTGATCTGGCAAAGGTATTTTCCAATGGTTTTGCATTGGACGCATCTAAATTTGGCGGTTTTGTTGATGTTACAGACGGTGAACTGCGGCTTTTTCCTGATCCAGGTACCCTTGCTTTGCTTCCCTGGCGTCCGCAGCAGGGCAGAGTTGTAAGATTCTTTTGTAATATAAAAAAACATGACGGGACTCCATATGAGGGTGACGGACGTCAGTTCTTAATTGACGCCGTTAAATATGCACGTTCAAAGAATTATATTTTTATGATCGGAACATCATGTGAATTCTATGTTTTTGAAACTGATGATAACGGAATGCCTATAAGCGTTCCCCATGATTATGCAGGATATTGTGATGTAGCACCTGCCGACAGAGGTGAGAACCTTAGAAGAGATATATGCCTTACTCTTGAAAAAATGGATATAACCCCTGAAAGTTCACGTCATGAGAGCGGTCCCGGACAAAATGAAATAGATTTTCAGAGTGCCGGAGCACTTTCTGCGGCTGATAATCTTGTTACCTTCAAAAATGTAGTGAAATCTGTAGCAAATAGAAACGGAATGTATGCGACTTTTATGCCAAAGCCTTTAACAGATAATTATGGAAGCGGACTTCACATTTATCTTTCCTGTATAAGCAACGGTAAAAATATTTTCAGAAAAAGATTGGGTGATACTTCTCCTGAAGCTAAAAGTATGTTGGCAGGAATCCTGACTCGAATAAGTGAAATGACCCTGTTTCTAAACGGCACAACAAATTCTTATTCTCGTTTTGGAAAAGAGCTTGCACCTCAATATGTTTCATGGACAAAAATGAATTATCCTCAGCTTATTAAAACCCCTCTTGAGGACAGCGAGGAAAGTAAAATCCTGCTCAGGTCACCGGACAATACCTGTAATCCATATTTTGCATTGGGCTTATTGATATATGCATGCATGGATGGTGTTGAAAACGGTACAAAGCTTTGTGACAGCAGTGACTGGGACTTGAGAACTGCTGATGAGAAAAAGCTGAAAAAGCTTGAAAAACTTCCGCTAACTCTGGAAGAAGCAATTGTCAGAGCTGAAAAAAGTGAATTTTTGAATAAATATATCCCTGATTCTGTTCTTGAATTTCTCATAGAAGAAAAACGCAGAACTGTGAAGGAACAATTAAATTCCGGAAATCCTGAGGTTTTTGATCATAATAAATATTTCTATTCCCTTTAATAATGAATAAAGCTTTGCAGTATTAAAAGGGGGATTAGACTTGGATAGAATTCTGATTGTTTCCAGCAATGAAAAAGCCTCCGCAACAATAATTACATTAGTAAAAGAGGCATTTTCGGAATGCAGCTTGTCAATGGTTTCTACGGGACTTGAGGCAAGACGAATTGCAGGACAGAACAATTATGACGCAGTTATAATAAATTGCCCGCTTTCTGATGAATATGGTTTTGATGTAGCGGAGCTGGTCAGCGATTCTTCTATGGCAAGCTGCATTATGATTGTTAAAAATGACAATGCTGACGCAGTAAGCGAACGCATGGAGGATGCAGGTGTCATGGTGATTCCAAAACCTCTGAGCCGTCAGCTGTTTTTTAGATCAATAAAGTTTGTTAATGCTTCGAGAAAGCGACTTTTGGGACTTCAAACCGAGAATTTGAAGCTTCATAAAAAGCTGGAGGAAATAAGGATAATTAACAGAGCAAAACTTGCTCTTATGCAATATCTCGGATTTACTGAGCAGCAGGCGCATAGGTATCTGGAAAAACAGGCAATGGATTTAAGATGTACCAAAAATGAAATTGCACTTAAAGTAATTAAGATGTATGAAAACTGACTTAATGCGGGAAAATATGTATATAAATTGTGAAAAAATAATTTTGCAAATGTTAAATTACATAAATACCATTGCAATTTAATAAAATAAAGAGTATAATAATTAAGGTTTATTTTTGTTAAATATCAAAACGGAGGGTGTTAAAAATGTTAGTTTCTGCAAAGGAAATGCTGACTAAGGCTATTGAAGGTAAGTATGCTGTAGGTCAGTTCAACATCAATAATCTTGAATGGACAAAAGCAATTCTTCTTACTGCTGAAGAATTGAAATCACCTGTAATTCTCGGAGTTTCTGAGGGTGCAGGAAAATATATGACAGGATATAAGACTGTTGTCGGCATGGTAGAGGGAATGCTGGAGGAGCTTAATATCACTGTTCCTGTTGCGCTTCATCTTGATCACGGTTCATTTGAAGGTGCAAAGGCTTGCATCAATGCAGGTTTTTCTTCTATTATGTTTGACGGTTCACATTATCCGATTGAAGAAAATATTGCTAAAACAACAGCTCTTGTAAACGCTTGTGACGTTTTGGGAATTTCTCTTGAAGCAGAAGTTGGTTCAATCGGAGGAGAAGAAGACGGTGTTGTCGGTGCCGGAGAATGTGCTGATCCTGACGAGTGTAAAGCAATTGCTGATTTGGGAGTAACAATGCTTGCTGCCGGAATTGGTAATATTCACGGTAAATATCCTGAAAACTGGGCTGGTCTTTCATTTGAAACACTTGCAGCAGTTAAGGATAAAGTAGGAGATATGCCATTGGTACTTCACGGCGGTACAGGAATTCCTGCTGATATGATTAAGAAAGCAATTTCACTTGGCGTTGCTAAAATTAATGTAAATACAGAGTGTCAGCTTTCATTTGCTGACGCAACAAGAAAATATATTGAGGCAGGCAAGGACCTTGAAGGCAAGGGCTTTGACCCAAGAAAACTTCTTGCTCCGGGCTTTGAGGCAATTAAAGCTACAGTAAAAGAAAAGATGGAGCTTTTCGGTTCAATCGGCAAGGCTTAATTTAAATTCGATATTTGAGAGGAGAGTCATTCTCTCCTCTTAGAATAAATTGAATACGAGTGTAACCTAGCTTAACCACTCGATAATAAAAACAAGGAGATATTGATATGTCTAAATTTAATGCGCACAGAATTGCAATCATTGGTGTGGTTGCGGCTATTTATGTAGTAATTACGATTATCGGAGCTGATTTGTCTTACGGACCGATTCAGTTCAGAGTTGCTGAAGCCTTTATGCTTTTGTGCTTTTTCAATAAGGATTACATTTTTTCTCTGACTATAGGTTGTTTCATTGCAAATATATTCAGTACTGTAGGACTTATTGATACAGTTGTGGGTACATCTGCAACGCTTATTGCAGCAATAATGATTTATGTGTTCCGCAATGAAGATAGTACAGTAAGAATGGTAATCTGTTCACTTTTTCCTGTAGCAGTAAATGGGTTAATGGTTGGAGCAGAACTGAACCTTGTGCTTAAACTGCCTTTTTGGCTTTCTGTCGGAGAGGTCGCATTCGGAGAATTTGTGTGTGTAACGGTTCTTGGAGTAGTTATTTTCAGACTTTTGTCAAAAAACAAAGGATTTATGAAATTAATTATGGCAGAACAATTTGTTAAAGCATAAAAACAGTGAATGCTGTTTTTATATAATGTGGAGTTACTTGAAAAGTAGTATTTATATGAAAATTAGAGTCCACCTCGGTTTTCGGATTTGACCGTGTAAAAATTACAAATCCTTATATGCAGAAGTGGCGGAATTGGCAGACGCGCAGGCTTCAGGTGCCTGTGGCAGCAATGTCGTGTGGGTTCAAGTCCCATCTTCTGCACCATGAAAAGCTCGGTTTTATCGGGCTTTTTTTTGTTTTGAGGCTCATTTTTTCTTCCGGATAATGATTCATTTCTTTTATTCAAGTCGTATTAAAACCTCCTATGATTTATTTATCATAGGAGGTGCTTTTGTATATGTCAGTTTTTATTGGCTATATCCATAGATCTGATAATTTTTAATAGAAATAATTGTAACTAAAAAGATAACTTTTAGTTATAAATGTCTATTTTATTAAATTTGGTGCATAATAAAAGCATATAATTGTTACGTCACAGATTTTTCAGCAAGACCTTTAGCCGGTGGCTGTGAAGTACTGTTTAAGAAAAGAGGATTATTGATTATGAAAAAAATAAAAGCTATTCAGTATGGATGCGGGAAAATGAGCAAATATATACTGCGGTATATGTACGAGCACGGAGTTCAAATTGTCGGTGCAATTGATATAAATCCTGACGTGGTGGGTATGGATATTGGTGATTTCGCAGAGCTTGGTGTGAAAACGGGTGTTATTATCAGCAGTAATGCCGATGAAATCTTGGACAACACCGATGCCGATATAGCAGTTGTTACACTTTTCAGTCTGGTTAGTGACTGCTACGAACATTATGTTAAATGTCTAAGCCGTGGAATTAACGTTATCTCGACTTGCGAGGAGGCTACCTATTGTTGGACAACTGACCCTGTACGTGCCAACACTCTTGACGTTATTGCAAAAGAACATGGCTGTACATTTGTCGGTAGTGGAATGGAAGACACTTTCTGGATAAATATGGTTGGAATGATCGCCGGGAGTTGTAATAGTATAAAAAAAATCGAAGGCGCAGTAAGCTACAATGTAGAGGATTACGGACTGGCTTTAGCAAAGGCTCATGGTGTAGGATTAAGTGCAGAGGAATTTGAAAATCAAATTGCACATCCTGAAACTATTGAACCGTGCTATGTATGGAATTCAAACGAAAGCCTTGCCGCAAAACTCGGTCTTACAATTAAAAGCCAGACGCAAAAGTGTGTTCCGTATTTTAAGGAAGATGATGTTTACTCATCTACAATGCAACGAACAATTCCTAAGGGAGAGTGTATTGGAATGGCGGCTGTTGTAAAAACCGAAACATTTCAAGGACCAATAATTGAAACCAGATGCATAGGAAAGGTATACGGTCCCGATGAAGGCGATATGTGCGATTGGAGAATCATAGGCGAACCGGATACCGAATTTCATGTAGTCAAACCTGCTACAGTTGAGCATACATGCGCAACTATTGTCAACCGCATTCCAAGTGTTTTAAATGCGCCGTCGGGCTTGGTAACGGTTGATGAATTAGATGAAATTTCGTATTTAGCTTATCCAATGGAATTTTATTGCTGATAAAAAAATAAGTCCAATTCGATAATCTGAGAAACAATAAATGATGCAGGATTTTTAATACCTGACAAATTGCAGTTCTACTGCGTAACATTCACAGATACAGCACCCACAAAAAACAAAGTGCGGAAGTCATTTAATGGCTTCCGCACTCTGTTTTTTTCGTTTCGACTTGCAATATTAAAGAATTAGAAATCAATAGTTATTTGCTTTAACTTGGAAGTATGACTGAGGATGAGCGCAAACAGGGCAAATGTCAGGGGCTTTCTTGCCAATTACAATGTGTCCGCAGTTTCTGCATTCCCAGATAACATCACCGTCTTTTGAGAATACCAAATCTCCTTCAATATTCTTAAGAAGCTTTCTATAGCGTTCCTCATGCTCTTTTTCAATTGCAGCTACTCCCTCAAAAAGCTTTGCAATATCTTCAAAGCCTTCTTCCCTTGCTGTTTTTGCAAAACCTGCATACATATCTGTCCATTCATAGTTCTCGCCCTCAGCGGCATCCTTCAGGTTCTCAACTGTTGAAGGCATACCGTCATGAAGAAGCTTAAACCAAATTTTTGCATGTTCTTTTTCATTGTTCGCAGTTTCTTCAAAAAGTGCAGCAATCTGTACATAACCGTCTTTTTTAGCTTTGCTTGCATAGTATGTATATTTGTTTCTTGCCTGTGATTCTCCTGCAAAAGCAGTCATTAAATTCGCTTCAGTTTTTGTACCTTTTAAATTTGTCATATCAAACACCTTTCCTTTCAAAATAAATCCGGCAAAAAGCTAATGCGCTTCCTGCCGGTTATTTTAATGATTATGCATTAGCCAAAATATCTGTCATAAAGACCCTTAAAACCGCTGCCGTGTCTTGCTTCATCCTTAGCCATTTCATGAACTGTATCGTGAACAGCATCATAACCAAGTTCCTTAGCTTTTTTAGCCAAAGCAAGCTTTCCTTCGCAAGCACCGTTTTCAGCCATAAATCTGAGTTCAAGATTCTTCTTTGTAGATGGTGTAACAACTTCACCGAGAAGCTCTGCAAATTTAGCAGCGTGCTCTGCTTCTTCCCAGGCAGCCTTTTCATAGTAAAGACCTACTTCAGGATAGCCTTCTCTGTAAGCAACTCTTGCCATAGCAAGATACATTCCGACTTCTGAGCATTCGCCGTTAAAGTTTTCTTTAAGTCCTGCAACAACTTCTTCATCAAGACCCTGAGCAACACCAACCTTATGCTCATCAGCCCAAACGAGAGAAGCTGTTTCATCAAGCTTATTGAATTTTGAAGCAGGAGCCTTACACTGTGGGCAAAACTCAGGAGCTGTTTCTCCCTCATAGATATAACCGCAAACTGAACATACAAACTTTGACATAATATTGTCCTCCTCAATTAATTTTCTAAAGGTATCTTTTACCTTAACGTTTTTTTATTCTTATCTTTTCCTTATGATTAAAGTATACCACAAAGGTGTATATTTGTCAATATAGTTTTTCATGAAATCTATGTTAATAATAGATAAAAAATGTATGAAAAATCACCTTAAAATACCTTTAGATTTATACTTATTATACCACGTTCTATAGACATATTCAATAGAATATGATAAAATTAATTCAAGATATTATGTTTTTATAGGAGGATTAGAATATGAATTATGAAAAAGCGGAAAAGGCAAAACAGCTTTTTAAAAGTGGTTATAATTGTTCTCAGTCAGTGCTTGGTGTGTGGACTGACGAGCTGAACCTTGATTTTAGTACAGCAATGAAAATATCACAGTCCTTTGGCGGAGGTATGGGAAGGCTCAGGGAAGTCTGCGGTGCCTGTTCGGGTGCGTTTATGGTGTTAGGTATGAAATATGGAACAGATGACTCAAAAGATTTTCAGGTTAAAAAGGATCTATATGAAAAAGTACAAAAGTTTGCGGCAAGGTTTAAAGAAGAAAATAATTTTGATTCAATAATCTGCCGTGAAATGCTTGGTTTGACAGGACCAAGTAAATCAGTCCCTGCGGAAAGAACAAAGGAATATTATAAAAAACGTCCCTGCATTGAACTTATCGGTCTGGCAGCAGGACTGCTTGATGAATTTATTTAAGTATAATTATATTATCCTTGTGAAAAATAATCCTTGAATAAAAAGCTATTTAAGGAGGAATTTCATGAGTTCTGAAAAATTGTTGAAAGGTTCACCGTTAAAAGGTTTTTTCACCATGTTTATTGGTGCGGTTATTTACGGAATATCTATAGGACTTTTTTTAGCCCCAAATCATCTTGCTCCGGGAGGAGTAGGTGGGCTATCGGTTATACTTAGCCATTTCATACCTTTGGGTGTAGGAAGTCTTACTATGATAATCAATCTTCCTCTTCTTATTTTGGCCATAGTTAAATGGGGATGGAAATTTCTTTTTACTACGGTGACAGCCATAATTGCTTCGGGAATTACTGCGGATATCTGTTCTTTATTTTCACCTATTACGGAAAACAAGATTCTTGCGTCAATTGCAGGAGGCGCAGTTATGGGCCTTGGCTGCGGAATTGTTTTTCGTTCCGGTTCAACAACCGGAGGAACGGATATAGTGACAGGAATTATAAAAAGTAAAAAACCTCATTTAAAATTAAGTGTTGTCATGCTTATTATAGACAGCATAATAGCTGTTTTATCCGGATTGGTTTTTAAAAATGCAGATAATGCACTTTATTCTCTTATTTCATTAACGGTTTTTTCAAAGGTGCTTGATATGGTCCTTTATGGTTCTGACACGGCAAGAATGGTTTTTGTTATAAGCGGAAAAAGTCAGGATATACTTGACAGGCTTCTTAATAAGGTGGGCGTAGGATGTACCATTCTTAAAGGTGTGTCGGGATATCAGAGAACAGAAAAGGAGATTCTTTTATGTGCTATGAAAAAACAAAGGCTTCCATCGGTAAAAAAAGCTGTTCTTGAAATTGATGATAAGGCATTTATGCTTGTGACAAGTGCCGGAGAGGTATTTGGCGAGGGATTTAAAACAGAACAATCGGATTTCTTTTAAGAAAGGTCATTATTTATGAGATTTTCAAAATTTAAAGGTATAATATTTGATCTGGACGGAACACTTATTAATTCCTCTCATGTGTGGAGTGATATTGATATTAAATTTCTTGAAAAGCGAGGATTAAAAGTACCGGATAATTATTTTAAGGCTGTATCAACCATGAATTTTTCAGAGGCTGCCGAATATACAAATAACCTGTTTAATCTGAACGAAAGCCTTGAAGATATTGCTTCAGAGTGGTATGAAATGGCATATGAGGAATATGCACATAATATTTATCTTAAGGAAGGTGCAAAGGATTTTCTTAAAGGATTAAAAGAGAATGGAGTAAAAATAGCTCTTGCAACAGCGTCATCAAAGGAGCTTTATGAGGCAGTTTTAAAAAATAACGAAGTATTTCAATTATTTGATTTTTTTGCGTCAACAAACGATGTCGCAAGGGGGAAAGGATTTCCGGATGTGTATGAATATGCTTGCAGAGGAATAAAACTAAATCCATGTGAATGTGCAGTATTTGAAGATATTATCGAGGGAATTACAGGTGCTAAGGCAGGCGGGTTTACCGCCGTTGCCTGTCTTGATAAACATTACATAGCTGATTGGGAAGAAATGAAACTAAAAGCAGATTTTTATTTTGAGCAATACAGCGAGCTTATGATATAGAAAAAGGCAGTCAGAACGACTGCCTTTTATATATCATTATGTAGTTTTTATTTTTGTTTTTTATTATAAGTCACAAGCCGTATAATTCCCAGTAAACCAATTATAATCATGATAATAAGAGCAAACACAAAACAGGTCCAGTTAGATGATTGAGTTCCCAGAAACTCTGTCATGGTTTTACTACCGATAAACCACTTCGCAGCTTTGTCATTACCGAATGCCGAAAACAGCATTACAAGTATAAACCTCAGATTGAAGATGCAGAATAAGGTGCAAACGAGAGAAATAAGTCCATGAAATATACCCGTGAAATTATCAGTTGCTTTAAAAAAACTATATGCCGTTATACAATGAACAGCGCACGATACCATAAAAAATACATAACCAACAGTAAAAATCGAAGTCATTACAGTGCTTTCGGTTTTTATCATTTTCGGAAGCAGAAAAATAATCAGTGCCCACATTAAAATTGCCGCAGTCATAGATAATATTGCAAAAATCCGATTTGTTTTTTCTTTTGAATTAATAGTTTCCTTTTTTATTTGTTTTGGCATATTAAGCCTCGTCCCTTTCTATTTATTTTCTTCAGACTTGTTATCCTTAATTCTTATTTTGATCTTTTCTATTTTTTGTTCGTCTTCCATAATAACCGTTATATTAAAAGGTCCGAAGGATAAAAATTCGTTAGGCTCGGGAATACGGTCAAGAATATCCATTATCCAACCTCCCATAGAATTTCTTTCTGTATCAATTGTATCTTCCGGGAGATTAAGCCGTTCAAGAAAATCGTTTACTGAAAGATCAGGAGATATTTCAAAGCGGTGATCGCTTATTTTTATAAATGAAGTGTCTTCCTTGTCGCTTTCATCATAAATCTCGCCAACCAGTTCCTCGATGATATCTTCAAGTGTGCAGATTCCGTCAGTTCCGCCGTACTGATCAACAACTACAGCCATATGAACCTTAGATTTCTGTATTTCACGAAGAACTTCAGAAATTCTTTTGTTTTCTGATATAAATACAGGTTTTTTCAAAAGAGATTTAATCTCCCTGTCTTTATTCAAATAAAGTTCATAAAAATCTGATTTATGAAGTATCCCTATGATAGTATCAATAGTTTTGTCATAAACCGGAAGTCTTGAAAAACCCGTTTCAATAAATATTTTTCTGATTTCCTCAATGGGTGTATGAACCTCAATTCCGATAATATTTACTCGTGGAACAAGAATCTCACTGACTGTTATTTCATCAAACTCAAGAGCAGATCTGACAAGATCCGATTCTTGTTCTTCAAGAACTCCTTCGTCTTCAATTTCTTCAATGATATACTTAAGCTCTTCCTCGGTTACGGAAGGCTGGTTGTTTTTATGTCCCACAATTTTGGTGGCAAGTGAATTTATTCCCATAAATATTTTAGTTATGGGTGTTAGTATAAACATAGCAGCCGAAAGAGGTGCAGCCATAAAAACAGAAAAGGTCTCTGAGTTTTCCTTAGCCAGATTTTTGGGAATGATTTCTCCGAAAATAAGAACAAGAACCGTCATAACAAGCGTAGCTATTCCAACACTTCCGCTTCCGAATTTTTCGGTGAAAAGAACAGTAGCCATTGATGATGAAGCAATATTTACAACATTGTTCCCAACTAATATGGTGGTAAGTGCCTTGTCAAAGTTATCTATTATCTTTAAGGCTTTTTCTGCGCTCTTGTTTCCTCCGGCAGCAAAGTTTTTAAGTCTTATGCGGTTAACTGATGAAAAAGCTGTTTCGGTTGCGGAACAAACAGCAGAAATAACAAGACAGACAGCTATAAAGAATATCATTAGTCAGCAAGCCTCCATAAAAAATTTTCTTATCAGTTATATAAAAATCATGATAACACATTTAGCAAAAAAAATCAATAATCTCTTGAACTTTTTAAATTTATAATGTATAATAAATAAGATTTAAAACATGAAAGGTCGTATATAATGCAGAACAAAAATATTAATGAAAATAGTTTGGATATTTTCGATAAAATAATGTCTATAGGATTCTTGAAAAAACTTCAGCCTTTCTATGCTAAAAATAAAGAAATGCTGTTATATTTGTTTTTCGGAGTTCTTACAACAGCAGTAAGTTTTGTAACTGCGGGATTTTCAAAGATTTTGCTGGAGAATCTGGGAAGCTCAAAGGATATAATATCAACAGTCAGCACAGTATTCTCATGGGTGTGTGCAGTAACCTTCGCCTATATTACAAACCGTATATGGGTGTTTACTTCTACAGCAAAGGGAAAAAAAGCGATTTTTTCTGAAGCAGTTTCATTCTATGGCGGAAGAGTTTTTACGCTGTTGGTTGAAATGGGAATGATGTGGATTGGATATTCTTTGTTGGAGTTCAATTTCTGGGTTACTAAAATAACAGCAAATATTGTCGTTCTTATTCTTAATTATATTATCAGTAAGCTTATTGTATTTAAAAAGAAATAAATTTACATAGCATTTACATAACCGCATGTTTATCATGCGGTTTTTTTGTGCATGTATACAAAAGAGTAAAAAGTTATTGACAAAGTTTTTATTGTATGATATTATAAGTACAAAGAAAAACATAGTAATATTATAGGAATTATATGAAATTAACTTGGGAGTGATACTATGAGCTATGAAAAATTCAGAATACAAATACCCTTAACAAAACGAATGCCGTTAAATCGCTGTTAAAAAATATTATGATTAAGTTGATATACTAATAAATTAATGTAAATAATATATAAAAATTATACTATGAAAGAGGTAATAATAATGAGTAAAATAAATGAAAGAAATTTAAAATTTGAAACATTGGCGCTTCACGTTGGACAAGAGGAAGCCGACCCGGTAACAGATGCAAGAGCAGTTCCGATTTATGCAACAACATCATACGTTTTTCATAATTCTGATCATGCCGAAGCTCGTTTTAATCTTAGTGACGCAGGGAATATATATGGAAGGCTTACTAATCCGACTCAGGATATTTTTGAAAGAAGAATTGCCGCATTGGAAGGCGGAGTGGCCGCTCTGGCAGTTGCTTCAGGTGCCGCTGCAATCACATATACATTCCAGAATCTTGCTCATGCGGGAGATCATATTGTAGCTGCCAATACTATCTATGGCGGAACGTATAATCTTCTTGCCCATACTCTTCCTGAATACGGCATAACAACCACTTTTGTTGACCCTGATGAAGAGGGTTCTTTTGAAAAGGCAATTCAGGAAAATACAAAAGCTGTTTTTATTGAAACCCTCGGAAATCCTAATTCAAATATAATCGACATAAGGAAAATTGCAGATATTGCACACGCACATAAAATTCCTTTGGTAATCGACAGTACATTTGCAACTCCCTATCTTATAAGACCTATTGAATACGGAGCAGATATCGTTGTACATTCTGCAACAAAGTTTATCGGAGGTCACGGTACGGCAATCGGCGGAGTAATTGTTGACAGTGGTAACTTTGATTGGGAAGCAAGCGGAAAGTTCCCGTCACTTACCGAACCGAATCCAAGCTATCACGGAGTTTCATTTACAAAGGCAGTAGGGAAAGCAGCATTTGTTACAAAAATTCGTGCAATTCTGCTTCGTGATACCGGGGCAACCCTATCACCGTTCCATGCATTTATATTTCTTCAGGGTCTGGAAACATTGTCACTTAGAGTTGAAAGACATGCGGAAAACACCAGAAAGGTCGTTGAGTTCCTTGCAAATCACCCGCAGGTTGAAAATGTAAACCATCCATCCTTGCCGGGAAGTAAATATAAAGAACTTTATGATAAGTATTTCCCAAATGGAGGAGGATCAATTTTTACTTTTGAGATCAAGGGCGGTGCAGAGGATGCGAAAAAATTCATTGACAATCTTCAGATTTTCTCACTCCTCGCTAATGTTGCAGATGTTAAATCCCTGGCAATACACCCTGCAACTACAACTCATTCTCAGCTTAATGAAGCGGAGCTTGCAGAACAAGGAATAAAGCCTAATACAATACGCCTTTCAATTGGTACTGAACATATTGATGATATTCTCTTTGACTTACAGGAAGCCTTTGATGCAATAAAAAAATAGATTTTACCTGACACTGCCGCTGTGTGATTTTGCATAGCGGCAGTTCTTTGTTTGATTTGTCAAACTTTTATGCTTTTATAAAGGGTGAATTGCAGAGCTTTTATGATAATAAAAGTGTTTGTATTGTAGATGAAACCAAAGTTTTTATTAATTATAATAAAAATTTTTTTGTTCTTGACAAATAAAATGGTAAGTGTTAATCTAAGAATCAGTTAGCTGCTGCTAACAGCCTTTTGGATTTTAAAAGTGTATTGACAAATATACATTATAATGCTATAATAAATACATGAATATATATTCATGTATTTAATTTGAGTTGGGAGGAAAACAATGTTTCTTGAACTAAGCAATATAAGAAAATATTATGGAGACGGTGAAAACCGTACAGAGGTATTAAAGGGTATTGATGCGCAAATCAATAAAGGAGAAATCTGTGTACTTTTGGGACCATCGGGTTCAGGTAAATCTACATTGCTGAATATCGTTGGAGGAATTGATAGCGCTGATAACGGATACGTTGCAATTAATGATGAAAAAATTACGAATATGACTGAAAAAAGACTGACTCTTTATCGAAGAAAGCACTTAGGATATGTTTTTCAGCTTTATAACCTTATACCAAATTTAACAGTAAAGGAGAATGTAGAGGCAGGAGCATATCTCAGCGAAAATCCATTTGACACTGATGAAATCCTGAAAACTCTGGGAATCTATGATCATAGACATAAAATACCTAATCAATTGTCAGGAGGTCAGCAGCAACGAACAGCAATAGGAAGAGCGATTGTCAAAAATCCTGATATTCTTCTTTGTGATGAACCAACAGGTGCACTTGATTATAAAACATCCAAAGAAATTCTTTGTCTAATTGAAGAAATAAATAAGAAATACGGCAATACCGTTATTATGGTTACTCATAATGATGCAATCAAAAACATGGCGGACAGAGTTATAAAGCTTAAGGATGGCATGATAAGAAAAAATTATATCAACAAAGAAAAAATTAATGCGGCAGATCTTGATTGGTAACAGTGGGAAAATACTGAAAGGGGCGTGTTTGATAATATGAAAAGTCCGCTTATAAAAAGACTGCCGAGGGAATTAAGAAAGGACTTTGGTAAATATCTTGTCATATTTGTATTCATGATCGCAACTATCGGATTTGTTTCCGGCTTTCTTGTAGCAGATAATAGTTTAAAGAAAACTTATGATGACAGTTTTGAAAAATTTAATATTGAAGACGGTCATTTTATACTTACCAAAGCTATAGACAGGAATTTGAAAGAAAATCTTGAAAATAATATGAATATAAAGATCTATGACAATGTTTATATTGATGCAGTTTCAGAAAAAGATCATACGGTAAGAATATTTAAGATTCGAAATGAAATAAACAGAGCAGATTTAATAAAAGGTGATTGGCCGAGTAATGATAGCGATATTGTAATCGACAGACTTTATGCAGAAAACAATAATATTAAAATCGGAAATATAATTACTTCAGGGGAAAAGGAATATAATGTCTGCGGATATGCGGCGCTTTCTGATTACTCTTCTTTATTTAAAAATAATACTGACATGATGTTTGACGCCCATAGATTCAGCGTAGCAATGGTAACCGAAGCTGCTTTTAATATGCTTGATCAGGATATGTTGAAATACTGCTACTCATGGAAAAATAACAACGGAAAGTTAAGCGAAAACGAAAGAATATCCAAGGCTGATAATATAATGGAGCATCTTGCAGGGGAAACAGAAATCATTGATTTTGTTAAGCGTGAGGATAATCAGGCAATTAACTTTGCAGGCGATGATATGGGCGGAGATAAAGTAATGTTCATAGTGCTTTTGTATATTGTTATGGCAGTGCTTGCCTTTGTGTTTGCTGTAACAGTATCAAGTACAATCGAACAAGAGGCAAATGTAATCGGCACTCTCCGAGCCACCGGATATACAAAAGGCGAAATATTAAGGCACTATCTTACAATGCCGATAATAGTGACGCTTATATCAGCCATTATAGGAAATATTCTTGGTTATACATATTTTAAATATGTAATGGCTGATTTATACAGAGGAAGTTATTCGCTTCCGGAATATAGAACCTTCTGGAGTGCTGAAGCATTTCTACTTACAACAATTTTGCCTTTCGTAATAATGCTTGTTATTAATATTTTTGTAATTAAAAGAAAGCTGGCGCTTTCACCGTTGAAATTTTTGCGTAGAGATTTAAAGAAAAAACAAAGAAAAAAAGCAATAAAACTTCCTAATTGGCGTTTTATGACACGTTTCAGAATACGGATAATCATGCAGAATATATCTGCATATGCCGTTCTTTTTGCGGGGATTCTTCTTGCAAACTTTATGTTGTTTTT
Source organism: Ruminococcus sp. (assembly GCA_019420505.1). Classification (GTDB taxonomy): domain Bacteria; phylum Bacillota; class Clostridia; order Oscillospirales; family Ruminococcaceae; genus FB2012. Next base: position 26,377 of record JAHZHC010000002.1, on the reverse strand, counting down.
TGGGCTTTGCTTTAGTCCCCTGCTTGAAAATTTTAAAGACGAGGTAAAAAACAGCATGTTTGCAGAGCACCAGTATGTTTTGAAGGCGCCCGTTGAAACATTAGATAAAAGTGCAGAAAAATATTCTTTCGTATCTCTTGTTTATGGAAAATATAGTGAAGAAGTGTCAGTTTACGGAGTTGAGGAAAACAGCAGTTATATTAATAATATTAAATTTCCGAAAAATAAGGACAAGGTCGTCATATCAAGCGCTTATGCTGACAAATTCGGTTTGAAAGAAAATGATGAAATTATTTTAAAAGATAAATATTCACAGACTGAATATACTTTCACAGTAAATGGAATTTATAAATATCCGTCAACAATTGCTGTTTTTATATACAGAGATAATTTTAATTCTGTTTTTAATAAGGATGAAAGCTATTATACAGGATATCTGTCTGATAAAAAACTGGATTCTATTGACTCAGGTTTTATTGCAGCGGACATTACACGTCATGATCTTACACTTACATCAGATCAGCTTGAAGATTCCATGGGTACTGTTTTTGTAATGTTCGGAGGCTTTTCATCACTGTTGTTTGTTATGATGATATACTTGCTGTCAAAGATAGTAATTGAAAAGAATTCAACATCAATATCAATGGCAAAGATTCTCGGTTACAGCAACAGCGAGATCGGAAAGCTTTATATTGTATCAACTGCTGTTGTGACGTTGATTTCAATTATTTTAAGTCTGCCTATCTGTTATTACGGCGTGTTGGCTATCTGGAGACCTATGCTTCAAAGCTTTACAGGTTGGCTTCCCTATTATATTTCGCCATATATTTATCCTGAAATGATAATAAGCGGAGTTGTTTGCTTCGGTTTGGTAAGCCTTTTAAATTTCAGAAGAATAAAGAAAATGCCAATGGACAAGGTTCTGAAAAATACAGAATAATTGATTTATTTTCGTTAAAGCGTTTTTTCGTTGCAATTGATAATATGTTATGATATAATAATCTCAGCGAACGTTGATTTGTGTTCGCTGAGTTTTTTGTTTAAAGAAAGACGTAGTCTTAATATGAACGGAGTTTTGATATGGCAAAAGTAAAAAGCGTGTATGTGTGTAACCAATGCGGTTATGAAACATCAAAATGGAATGGAAAATGCCCAGGCTGCGGTGAATGGAATACTTTTGAGGAGTGTCAGACAACAACGCATAAAGCTGCGTCAAGGAGTTCCGTTTCAATAAGGGATATTTCAGATTCTATTTTAAATATAAGCGCCGTTGACGCAAGTTTTGACGAGGTCAGGTATTCAACTGGTCTTAATGAGCTTGACAGAGTTCTTGGGGGCGGACTTGTAAAGGGTTCTCTTGTTTTGCTCGGCGGTGAACCGGGTATAGGTAAGTCGACCTTGCTTCTTCAAATTTGTGAGCATATGGGAGAGGATCATACAATTCTTTATGTTTCGGGAGAAGAATCGGTAAGACAAATAAAGCTTCGTGCTGAAAGACTCGGTGTTAAAAATGAAAACTTATATCTTCTTGCCCAAACCGACTGTGAAGCAATCTGCAGCGTCATTGCAAAGGAAAAGCCTGAAATAGTAATTATCGATTCTATTCAAACTATGAATATCAGCGGTATATCTTCAGCTCAGGGTTCAATTTCTCAGGTAAGAGAATGTACAAATATGTTTATGCGTACAGCTAAAAATGAGGAAATCCCTATGTTTATCGTAGGTCATGTAAATAAGGACGGAGCTATTGCCGGGCCAAAGGTAATGGAGCATATAGTGGATTGTGTTCTATACTTCGAAGGGCAGCGCAATCTTTCATATAGAATATTAAGAGCCGTAAAAAATCGTTTTGGTTCAACAAACGAAATAGGCGTATTTGAAATGGCGAATAAAGGTCTTGTTGAGGTTGAAAATCCGTCAATGATGTTGTTGTCAGGACGTCCGACAGATGTTTCGGGTTGTTGTGTGGCTTGTATTATGGAGGGAAGCCGTCCTATAATGGCGGAGGTTCAGGCGCTTGTGTCAAAAAGCGGTTTTTCTGCACCAAGGCGTACATGCACAGGATTTGATTATAATCGTATGGCGATAATAATAGCAGTGCTTGAAAAGCGGTTAGGATTTTTCTTTGGCGGACTTGATGTCTATATAAATATAGTTGGAGGTTTTAAACTGGATGAACCGGCAGCAGACTTGTCCATAGCCATGGCGCTTTATTCCAGCCTGACCGATAAGGTAGTCAGCGATAAAACAATTGCCTTTGGAGAAATAGGTTTGGGAGGAGAGCTAAGGAATATATCCCATGCAGAGCAGCGGCTTTCTGAAGCACAGCGAATGGGTTTTGAAAAATGTATACTGCCTGCCCAGTCTTTGAAGGGAATAGATATATCAAAATATTCAATGAAAATTGTGGGTGTGAGGTCAATCAACACCGCATTTAACGAAATATAAGTATAAAATTTTGAATATTTAACCTCTGTTAATGATAATTCGGTGTACCTCTACGCTCAATGGACGCCTGATGATAACGTTTAAAAAACTATTGCTTTGGAGTAAGTATCTATATGAAAAAATGCAGAATTACAGTTATGAAAACAGCTTGTTACAGTGATTTAATAGAAAAGTATGAAAATCCCATATCTCATGCCTGCAGTATGAAAGAGGGGCAAGTGTTTATAGCTAATGGCTGGCAAAAACCTGATAAAATGTGTGATAGTGCATGGGAAAGTATGTCCGCATTCGTTATGGCTTTATCTCACGGCGGAGAAAATTTTTATGACGGTTGGATGAAAAATAAAAAATCTGTCATGATATCCTGTAACGATGGTTTTCGTCCTGTAAGCTTTTTAATTGAGGCTTTAGACGAAGAAGCAGATTAATTGTGGGTATAACGATAAAAAACCCGGAAAGATTATCTTTCCGGGTTTTAAGTTTAAAGATGTTAATGTTTTATTATTTTTTATCAAAGCTTGGGTTAAAAGCATAGAAGTTTTTGGCATCAAGCATATCCTGAGTCATTCTCAGTCCTTCGCCGAAACGCTGGTAATGAACAATTTCACGTTCTCTCAGGAATTTGATAGGATCACGCACATCAGGATCGTCTGCCAGTCGCAGAATATTATCATAAGTTAAGCGTGCTTTTTGTTCCGCAGCCAAATCTTCATGCAAATCAGCAAGCGGATCACCTGTGCTTTGGAAAATGCTCGCAGTAAAGGGAACACCGGAAGCTGCAATCGGATAAACTCCGGTTGTGTGGTCAACAAAATAAGTGTCAAATCCGCTTTCTTTTATCTCTTTAATAGAGAGGTTTCTTGTAAGCTGATAAAGTATAGCAGACACTATCTCCATGTGTGCAAGTTCTTCAGTTCCGATATCTGTCAATATCGCCTGAATTTCACGGCATGGTGCGCTGTAACGCTGATTTAAATATCTCATAGAAGCTCCGAGCTCGCCATCAGGACCGCCCAGCTGGGAAATTATTACTTTTGCTAAAGCAGGGTTGGGGTTTTTAATGTTTACAGGATATTCAAGTTTCTTTTCATATTGCCACATTAGCTTTCACCTCTTTCCCATGGAAACGGTGTAACAACCCATTCCCACTTTCTTGGATTGTCAGAAGCCCTGGCAGTAAGCGGACCGTATTTCTCTTCGTATTCTTTTACTGCCTTTTCATGAGCCTTCTTGTGTTCAGCAAAGTATTCCAAACCCTTAGGACAAGTAGGATGACTGTCAAGATAAAGGTTTGCTTCAACTAACGCAAATGCCGTTGCCTGAACCTTCCGCATAGCTCTCTGTTTATCAGTCATTGTCATAGCAAACCGCCTCCTTGCCTAAAAATGGTTTGTCAAGCGATGGGAAAATTGTGCCCCTTGATAATCCTGCCTCCATATCATATGGCTTTTCCCAGCTTTGAAATGGTACATAAGCCATAGCAATAGGAGTCTCAGGTGGGAACTTCCCCTCCGGCTGAGGACAAGTGCGGCTGTCTTTATGCATAGATGAACTGTCTGCGTCAAAGATCTTACCTAAAACGCCGCTTTCAAAAAAGTCCATTGTGATCTCTCCTTTTGTATTATTTGTTGTGTCGCATCATTTTATTGTATGTCAGTTTTTGCTGAATTGTGAATGAGAAAATGTGACTATTTAATGTAAAAATGGGCATAATAAAATAGGTAAAATTATACCGAGTTTAATATGAAAGGATTAATTCAAATGAAAGTTTCTGTTGATCAGGAAGGCTGTATAAGCTGCGGGTTTTGTGTGAATGAGTGTCCCGATGTCTTTGATTTTAATGAGGAAGATAAGTCTTATGTTATGAAACAACCGGATAATTCAGAAGAAGATGCCGTTCGTGACTGCGTCGAAGGCTGCCCTGTATCCGTTATTGCCGTTGAGGAATAAATTATAAAAGCTCCTGTGCAATAAACTAAATAACCTCCTGTTGTTCATAAGTACAATAGGAGGTTATTCTTAACTGCCGGGAATTTAATTATAATTTTAATTCTAAAAGTATTTTTTCTTCAGCTTCAGTTTGTCAAGGGAAATACCTAAAATTACGTATAATACCGAGCTTACCGCAATCTGTAAGCAGTAAAACGGCGTTTGTGCAAAAGCAATAACGATCGCCTGCCAAGAAAGCTTACCGGCCATTATAGTTCCCTCATAAAAACCATATCCCACAATACATAAAATCAAAGACGGTATAAGACCCGAAAGATTTCTGACGTTTATTATCGTATCCTTTTTGCTTGTGAAAAACATAGCCGTTACAGCCTTAATTATTATGGTTGCCGGCATCCATATGTAAAATCCGGTAAGTCCGTCAGCTAAAGCTCCTCCTATCGCACCTGCTGCCATTGCATAAGGCATGGGCAGAACAGAGGCCGCAAGAAAAATAAGTCCGTCACCTGCGTGAGTGTAACCATTACCCGTGGGTATTTTAAAAATAGATGTAAAAAGATAAATAAGTGCTGCAAATAAACCGGTAAGTACTATGTACCTGATTTTTTTGCCTGAAGAAACTGTTTGTGTCATTTTTATCACTCCTTATTTATTTGATATATTAATCATATTACTATTATTACAATAAATCAAATTTAGAAAATTAAACTGAATTCAATTGCTTTTTGGCTGTATTTCATAACAGTGAAGTGTAAAGTAAAAAGCGTTTTTGTATAATAATTATATGAAATTTCACTGCGTATGTAAGGGAAATATCGCTTGCCGTCTATTTGCACAATAACTTATTTTATGCTGAGATTTATTTGTGCAAATAGCAGGTTTTAAATTTTTTTCTGCTTTTTAATGCTAACTTTCATCTTATTTTCACAATGCTTTCTTATTAATTTTAATGCAGGATTAAAGCTTTTAATATTCAATTTTAGCTTGAATGCGTACTGTTTTTTGCAAGTAGATTTAAAATATGAATTTGCCCATAAGAAATCCTGCAAAATTACGTTAAAAAATTCACAAAACAGGAGTTGACAAATAATAAGTGATGAGGTATAATGTTATTTGTAGAAGATTTGAAAATTTCAAGTTTTCAAACATTATTACTTTTTATTTTGAGAGGAGTAAAATTATTATGGCAAGTCTTACAAAAAACCCTAACGTAAATGCTTGGGTTGATGAAATGATTGCGCTTACCAAACCTGATAACGTAGTGTGGATTGACGGTTCTGACGAACAGATTCAGGCTCTTCGTGACGAAGCTCTTTCTACAGGTGAAATGATTGAAATGAACCAGGACGAATATCCAGGTTGTCTTTATCACAGAACTCTTCCGAACGACGTTGCTCGTGTTGAGGATAGAACTTTTATCTGTTCTAAAAATAAGGAAGACGCAGGTCCTACAAATAACTGGTGCGATCCTAAGGAAATGTATGCTAAGCTTACACCTATGTATGATGGTGTAATGAAAGGCAGAACAATGTATGTTATCCCATATTCAATGGGTCCTATCGGTTCTCCTTTGGCTAAGGTGGGTGTTGAGCTTACAGATTCCATCTATGTTGTACTCAATATGGATATTATGACAAGAATGGGCGCAAAGGCTTTTGAAAACCTCGGCGATACATCAAACGACTTCGTAAGAGGGCTTCATTCTAAGGCTGACGTTGACCCTGAAAACAGATATATCGTGCATTTTCCTGAGGATAATACTATCTGGTCAATTAACTCTGCTTACGGCGGAAATGTCCTTCTCGGCAAAAAATGCTTTGCTCTGAGAATCGCTTCATTCCAGGGTAAAAACGAAGGCTGGATGGCTGAGCATATGCTTATTCTCGGCGTGGAAAAACCTGACGGCGATGTTAAGTATATAACTGCTGCCTTCCCATCTGCATGCGGAAAAACAAACCTTGCTATGCTTATCCCTCCTGTATGCTATACAGAAGCAGGATATAAGGTCTGGACAGTCGGCGACGATATCGCTTGGCTCAAACAGGGTGAGGACGGCAGACTTTATGCGATCAACCCTGAAAACGGCTTCTTCGGTGTAGCTCCCGGAACAAACGCTAAGTCAAACTTCAATGCTCTGGCTTCAACAAAGAAGAATGCTATCTTTACAAACGTTGCTATCAACAATGACAATATGACTCCATGGTGGGAAGGTCTTGATAAGAATCCTCCTGTTAATGCAACAGAATGGAAAGGCGAGAAGGTTAACGGACCTGAGTTTATCGCTGAAGGCAATAAGCTTGCTCATCCTAACTCAAGATTTACTGCCCCTGCTGAAAATTGCCCATGTATCTCATCAGAGTTCAATAACCCGCAGGGTGTTCCGATTTCTGCAATGATCTTCGGCGGACGCCGTGAAAAAACAACTCCGCTGGTATATCAGGCATTTGACTGGATTCACGGAACATATATCGGTTCTGCTGTTTCATCTGAAACAACAGCCGCAGCAACAGGTGCAGTAGGAGTACTCCGTCATGACCCAATGGCTATGAAACCATTCATCGGATATAACGTAGGCGACTATTGGGCACATTGGCTTGAAATGGGCGAAAAGCTTGGCGATAAAGCTCCTAAGATTTTCAACGTTAACTGGTTCAAGAAAGACGAAGACGGCAACTTCATGTGGCCGGGCTTCGGCGATAATATGAGAGTTCTCGATTGGATCATCAAGAGATGTGAGGGAACAGTTGACGCTGATGAAACTGCAATCGGATATCTTCCTAAGCCTGAGGATATCAATCTTACAGGTATTGAGGACGAGGTTACACCTGAAGTTCTTGATAAGCTTCTTGCAGTTGATAAGGATCTCTGGAAAGCAGAAATTGCCGAAATGAGAAGATACTATAACGAAGACCTTGCAGCAAATGGCGCAAGAATTCCTGACGCTTTGGTTAAGGAGCTTGATAACCTTGAAGCAAGACTTAATAAGTAAAAATTTCGATTTATAATAAAAAAAATAAAAAGTAGAGAATGGTGTATTAAACACCATTCTCTACTTTTTATTATAAACCTTAAGTCAGTCAAAATCCGTGTTTTTTAGATAAAAGTAATCTACATGATAATACCTGGATATAGCTTTATTTACCCAGAAATTCTTGTCCTCTGAATCTTTTTCTATACCTAACTTCCCTAAAAATGCAGGAGCTGTTTTTATTTCCTCGATCTCGGAATTACCGCTTTTTATCTGCTCAATTGCTTTTTTATATTCTTCATCATATTGCTGAACGGTACCATTTCTTATAGCAAGTGCCGTGTCTAAAGATGTGGGTAAATTTTTGCGGTATTGTACGCATCCAATAGTAAAAAACAATCCGGTAATAACTACAAATAATAGCTTGTATTTGGTAAAAAATACTTTTTCAAAGTTTATATTATGACTAAACCACCCGCAAATATAAAAAATATTAAATATCACAAGTAGATAATATGAATAGTAATAAATATTTCTTTGACGTCCGGCACCGACGGAACCCATTGCAAACAAAGTAGGAGTGAATTGCGTTGCAAAACATAAGAAAGAAGTGATGACAGCAATAAAAGGATGTTTAAATTTATAATTGGTATTTCTTGCTGTATTGAATAAAAAAGGTGTTATAAATACCGAAAATACAATTTGGGGTAAATGCGTCCACTCACCAATAAAAGCTCCGCTATACAGAATTGACATAATTATAGCTTTTATAGCAGGCATACCATTACATCCCTCTGCCCTTACTGAATTACCGGGGGCAGCTGCGTTTATAATGAAAGATACTATTAAAAATCCTAATATTATAAAATAAAGTTGTTTGTGTCTATCTTTACTTTTTATTATTGCTATTATTGTTAATATTAATAATATACACGTGGTCAACGCTGTTGTGTAGTTTCCTCCGCCGATAATTACGGCAAGAAAAGATGCGGTTATACATAATATTATTTTGCGACTTATTTTATCAGAAAGATAAATTCTTGTTATCAATGCAAACAAAGTTAATGATAAAGAATAAAAAAAGGTATAATAAATTGCACCATTAAACCAAAAAAAGGCTTCTGTTTTGTCTACGACAAACTGAATCTGACAAATGAGAGTAAAACTTGTTATTATTAAACTGTATATTCTTTTTGAATCTAACCACTTAACTATAATGGTATCCAAGAAAAAATATGTAGAAATTGAAAGAGAAAATACTAAAATAAAAGTAGTTAAAAAATATAAATTTTCTGAAAAAACAGCAGGCTGTAAAGTGAATAAAAAAATTGCGGAAAATGTACCCTGCCAATTTAAATATGTTTCTTTGACCTGTGAAATGCTTGCATAAATTACATCAAAAATATTTCCGTTGTTTAAAATAGTGTAATGAACTTTTTTTGAAAATGCAAAATCATCATATAAAGGATGTGCATAAAATGACGAATATAATATGGGAATTATGCTAAAAATAAATGCCGATATAAATAAAAAACATAAAGTAATTAAAAAATAATTTTTATTATCTTTTAAATAAGGTGCTATTTTTATTTTATTATTCATATATTCCACTTCCAATTGTATTTTTACTACATATTTGTTGTACAAATGACATTATAACATCAATAATGTTGTTTGTCAATACTACAAATGTGCTGTATAATAAAAACACAACCAAATCTGTGGGGGTTTATTGTGAATAATAATTTATATTTGTATCCCAATTTAGTTAAAGTCAGAAAACAAACAATGACACAGTCTGAGTTGGCAAGACAAATTGGAATTTCTCAGCAAGAGATAAGTCGATATGAGAAAGGTGAAATAAAGGCTCCGATAAATTATATAATTGATGTTGCAAATTGTTGTAATGTAAGTGTAGATTATATACTTGACAGGCAAAAGTATATTAAAGATAAAAAATCTGAAGAATTTGAGTTATATTCTTTGTATCATTTGTTAACCGAACAAAATAAAATTAGGGTCATTGAAAGAATTAAAACACTTTTAGATTTGCAGGAAGATAAAAAATAACCGACATACCTTTAATGGTTTGTCGGTTTTTTATACTATAAAATTTTCTGATGTTACTAAAAAAACGTCTGCAATCCTTCTCTGAGGCATAAATCTAATGTCTTTTCAAGAGGAAGATTTTTCAGCCTGTGAAAACGTGTCTTTTCGGAGTTTGTGTAAATCTTCAGATTGCAGGTGTGGCTGACCTTCTGGAACCAGGTCTGAGAAACCACCGTCTTGCTGATGTTTTCCTTTGGCATAATAATCTTGTGGAATTTGTAGAAATGACAGTACCTGAATGTGCAGTAACCGTTTTTAAATCCAACGGAGGTGTTGAACGAAGCTACTATAGAAACAATAAGCTTCCACATAAACGGAATCATTGCCAAAACCATAAGAATGTCTATCTCATTGCTCCAAATAGGAAACAGGAACTTTAAAACCGCACCCGCTATAGGAGGAATAAATCCCCATACCACTGGCATGAACATGAATCTCGGAATGTCCTTAGCACCGGTCCTTATCTCAATAACAGTGTGAGGAATATCCGGTTCAAGAATTTTTAAAGAGCTTCTCACTTCGCTCATGGTAGTTATCGGAATAAGCGCCGAAATTTCACGATGCTTAACACCATATCCCGTGCAGTGTATAGTGACCGAGCATATCCTGAAAAGCTTCATAAGAAGTGATTTCTGATAATCAAAATAGTTTATCTTGCTTCGGCTAATAACATGCTTGCGCCGTGTAATAATTCCGCTTTCCACAATAAGCTGAGAACCGCACCTCGTCGCCTTGAAACTCCAGTGCCTCATTAAATTTGCAATAAAAGAAACAAACCAGCCGCCAAGTATCAATCCGGCTATTATAAGAATAATTTTAGGTATTGAGCTTGTGAATTTCAACAGGTCCGAGTTCATTTTGTTCAGTTCACCGTTTACACGGTTTATAAGCTTTTGTTCAATTTCTCTTCCCACAAGCCTGTAAAGCTCAAACATAAACGTGGCAAATAAAATCATGCCCGAAAGAGCAGACGAAAACAAAAAGGAAAATGCCAGAAGATATTTCTTTTTCGGTTTTACAGTCATCCTCGGCTTGTCTTTGCATTGGTCAGTAACATATTCATATATCTCGTCAACGCTCTTTTCCCTTAACACCAGCTTTATTTCCGTGTCGGAAATAGCCTTTGCATTTGTCTCAATATACATGGTACATGCATTAAAGAGCCTTTGAATATAGCTTTGACAGCAGGACAGCGTGGTTATTTCGCTGTAGTATACTTTTGTCGTCATCATGCCGAATAAGCCCGTGTGAGCAATAATTCCGTCACTTTCAGTTTCATAGTATATAAAGATCCATCTTAATACAGCAATTGCAAAAATACAAACAATCGTCAGAATATCAAGCCAGTTTGTTCTGATCCAGCTTTGAAAATCAAACTTGTTTGCAATCAGATATTTACCAAGCGGGATTAACAAAAGCCATATATTTTTTGATGTGTAATTTAAAAGCTTTATCGGGTGCTGACGATGCTTGAAAAAGTCCTTTAGCCATTTCCTTTTTTGTCGGACCGTTTCTCTTGATATTTCCGGCATTGTCAAATAACTCACTCCTTTGAGGAATTGTTTGTCCGTTTGTGTCTTCCGCTGATGATCTGATTGAAGAACAGCGAAATTTCCCTGCAATCATTTTTATGAAGAAAAGGTAAAATGATTTTTGCACCGAGAGCGTTAATTATAATGAAATTAAGTCCGGTTATCCTGCTCAGAGGCGTTATAATGGTGGAAATAGATTTAACTGAATCCATGGTCATATACTGATATTTGAAATTAAAAAGAAAAGTATATTTAACAATGTCATCTCCTGAAACCATAAACCTTGTTTTTTTGTAGTAAAGCGGAATCAGTAAAAGCAGAAAAACTGCGGCAATGCACCAAACTGAAACGGTTATATAAAAGCCTATGTTTTGCAGAATATAATCAAAAATATAAGTAATCAAGGTTATTCCGGCGGATATAGCCAAAACAAGAAGATATATAAATATTCCGGACCTTTTTACAGGTTTGCATGTATACATAAATTAAATACCTCTCAAACAAAAGTATGTAAATATTGATTCAAAAGTCTAAAAAGCTTTTCCGCAGCATAAAAATTTGTAAGAAGAGAAGATGTTACGGGGGGCTTTTTGTATGGAATATGCAGAGCATATTTTAGAAATAATTTCAGAAATAATATGGGGTTATCCTGTATTAATACTTATGCTTGGCGGAGGAATTTATCTCTCCGCAAGAATGGGTTTTCCCCAGATCCATCTGATAAGGATTTTCAAAAGCACATTTATCGCTCTTTTTAAAAAGAACGGTAAATCTGCCGGTGAAAATAAAGGAATTTCCCAGTTTCAAGGCTTTTCCACAGCGCTTGCCGCAACCGCAGGAACGGGAAGCATAGTGGGTGTAGGGACAGCCATGGCTCTCGGCGGAGCAGGAGCAGTTTTTTGGATGTGGATATCAGCATTTTTCGGTATGACTCTTTCATATACCGAAAATATCCTCGGCGTAAAATATTGCAGAAAAACCGGTATTTCAGGTGCCATGTCATATATGGAAAAAGGCCTGAATTCTAAATGGCTCGCAATTCTTTTTGCAGTGTTTTGTGCCCTTGCTTCTCTCGGAATGGGCAACATGGCTCAAAGTAATGCCATTTCAACATCTTGTAAAGATGCGTTTTCAATACCCTTGCCGTTAACCGGAGTTATCCTGACCCTGCTAATATTAATAATTATAACAGGAAAAGACCGTCTTGCCGGGTGTACAGAAAAGTTAGTGCCCTTTATGGCGCTGTTTTATATAATAGGTTCTTTAATTGTCATAATAAAAAATCATGGCCTTTTGAGTAACGCATTCAGCCAAATTTTCAGTTCTGCATTTTCATTGAAATCAGCAGCAGGAGGCGGCGCAGGCTTTGCCGTAAAACAAGCGTGTATCATAGGATTACGCCGTGGAGCATTTTCAAATGAAGCAGGACTGGGATCAACCGTCGCCGTACATGCAAGCTGCCGTGTCAAAGATCCCAAAACACAAGGAAACTGGGGCATGGCAGAGGTCTTTGCGGACACTATGATTTTATGCACGGTAACAGCCTTGGTTATTTTAGTCAGCGGTGTGGAAATCGGCGAAGGCGGACCGGATATGATCTGTTCTGCTTTTTCCACAGGACTTGGCAGCTTCGGAGCAGTTTTCATGGCAATTTCCATGATACTTTTTGCATTTGCTACCATAGCCGGATGGTTTTTTATAGGTCAAAGCGCCTGGAAATATATTTTCCCCAAAAGCGATTTGATTTATAAGGCAATTTTTATTTTTTGCGTATTTGCCGGTTCAGTATCATCGCTTTCTTTAGTGTGGGGTATTTCGGATATTTTCAATGGTCTTATGGCGCTCCCGAACCTGACAGCAGTTCTGCTGCTGTCAAATGAAGCGGTCAGGGAGCATAGAAAAAATAGTTAGTTCATTCTCTTTTGCTGTTCAAGATAAATCAGCAGAACATTTATATCCGCAGGATTTACTCCTGAGATTCTGCTTGCCTGTCCAACGCTTAAAGGCTTGATTTTGTTCAGCTTTTCAATAGCCTCAAGCCTCAGACCCTTGATCAGTGAATAATCCGTGTCAGGACTTAAAGCCTTTTTCTCTAATTTTCTCATGGCTTCAACCTGTTCAAGCTGAATTTTAATATAACCCTCATATTTTATTTGAAGTTCAACCTGTTCCTTTACCTGTTCCGGTAATTCAGCACGATCAGGATCAGCAAACCGCAGCCCTTCATATGAAAGCTGTGGACGCCGTATAAGCTGTGCCAGCTTTATTCCGGAGGATATGGGTTCTGTTCCGCAGGCTTCGAGATAAGCATTAAGCTCTTCCGAAGGACCTAAGTTCACCTTCCAAACTCTGGATATCTCTTTGTCTATAAGACCCAGCTTGTCTTGCAATGCGTCAAACCGTTTGTCAGAAATAAGTCCGACCTTATGACCTGTCGGAGTAAGTCTGATGTCAGCGTTGTCCTGCCTGAGAAGTAATCTGTATTCACTTCTTGACGTCAGCATTCTGTAAGGGTCAAGACAGCCCTTTGTTACTAAATCATCTATAAGAGTTCCGATATATGATGAAGCCCTGTCAAGTATAAGAGGCTCTTTGCCCGCAATTTTAAGAGATGCATTAATTCCGGCAATCAATCCCTGTGCAGCAGCTTCCTCATATCCTGATGTACCGTTGAACTGCCCTGCACCGTATAAACCTGAAATTGCTTTGAATTCTAAAGTTGGAGCAAGCTCCGTAGGGTCGCAGCAGTCATATTCTATGGCATATGCGTTTCGCATGATCTCTACATTTTCAAGACCTTTTATTGTACGCAGAAATTTGATCTGTACATCCTCAGGAAGCGATGATGACATTCCCTGAAGATAATATTCGTCCGTATCAAGTCCCATCGGTTCAATAAACAGCTGATGTCTGGGCTTGTCGGGAAAACGCATTATCTTATCTTCAATAGACGGGCAATATCGTGGACCTATTCCTTCGATTCTGCCCGAATACATGGGAGAACGATGTATGTTTTCTCTTATTACCCTGTGAGTTTCATCATTTGTGTAAGCAATATAGCATGAAACTGTGTTTTTAAGTTCACTGTTGTTGTCAAAAGCAAACGGAGTGATTCTTTCATCTCCCTCCTGCTTTTCAAGAACATCGAAATTAATTGAACGCCTGTGAACTCTTGCAGGAGTTCCGGTTTTGAATCTTCTGAGGGTAATTCCGATTTCCTTAAGCGAATCCGAAAGATGAACCGCCGGCAAAACATTATCCGGACCTCCCGAATAAGAGCATTCTCCTACATGTATAGTGCCGTTTAGATATGTTCCCCCTGCAATAATAACAGCTTTTGTTCTGTATATATTTCCAAGCCTTGTAACAATTCCTGTAACCCTGTTGTTTTCAGTTGTGATCCTGCAAACCTCATCTTGTTTTATGCAAAGATTTTCAGTCTGTTCCAGCTTTTGTTTCATATATGTGTGATATTTTACCCTGTCTGACTGAACACGAAGACTATGTACCGCAGGACCTTTTCCCCTGTTCAGAATACGGCTCTGGAGAAAGGTGGCGTCAGCTGCCCGTCCCATTTCACCGCCTAAAGCGTCAATTTCACGGACAAGATGACCCTTGGCTGTTCCGCCGATAGACGGATTGCATGGCATGTTTGCAATGCCGTCCAGTGTCAGTGTAAAAATTGCAGTCTTCATGCCAAGCCTTGCGGCTGATAATGCCGCTTCACAGCCGGCATGTCCTGCTCCTACAACTATAATATCATACGAACCTAAAAGATTTTCTTTTACTTTCATCAAATTCACCCTGTATTTTTTCTTTTTTATATCACTTGACAATATGCCTATTTATGTTATAATATAAGTAGAAAAAGGGTACTGCACAGCTGTACAGCTTAGCGGTTCTCCCTCATGTTTATGTTATTAAAAAATAACCGTCCATGTGGTAGTGGGGCGGTTATTTCTTTTTATTATTGCTGATTTGCATTATTTCCATTATTACTAATAGTAATGTAAGTATTTCAATAATCGTCATTCAGCTCACCTCCTTACGGAGGGAAGAATCGAACCGCCAATTCAAAGTGTTAGCTTTAAATCTTATTACCGCTGTATGTACAGTACCCACTGCACATTATACCATTATTTTTTTAAAGTGTAAAATTATAGTCACGCATATCTAATTGAAAATCTTCTTATTTATAAGCAAAAAAATTTAAATCAGATTTCAGCGCTTGCATGTCTGGTCACATGACAGCCGACGTTTACCGATACAGGTAAGCCTGCAATATGTGTCGGCGCTTGTTCTATATTTACCGCAAGACAAGTCTGAGTTCCACCGAAGCCCTGAGGACCGATTCCCAGCTTATTGATCTTATCAAGGATCTTCTGCTCGAGATCGGCATACAGCTTTTTGGGATTACGCTGTGAAACAGGACGGCAAAGAGCTTTTTTTGCAAGATAAGCGCACTTTTCAAAGTCACCGCCTATGCCAACTCCGATAACTATCGGCGGACAAGGATTTGAACCTGCCGATGCACAAACGCTGACCACCCAGTCCACGATTTCATCTGTCGTGACCGACGGCGTCATCATTTTAAGCTGGGACATGTTTTCACTGCCGAAGCCCTTCGGAGCAACAGTGATTTTTACCTTGTCACCCTCCGTATATTTTAAATGTACCACAGGCGGAGTGTTATCACCGGTGTTCACTCTTTCAAGAGGATCTGAAACCACTGAACAACGAAGCTTACCCTCAGTGTATCCACGGGAAACACCTCTGTTAATAGCCTCGTTTATTGATCCGCCCACAAAATGAATATCCTGTCCAACTTCCATGAAAATAACCGCCATTCCGCAGTCCTGACAAATAGGTATAGTCTCATTCCTTGCTACATCAATATTTCTGATAATGTCATCAAAAACACTTTGACCCACAGACGATTTTTCATTCTTTGCACCGCATTTAATACACTGCTCCATATCTTTAGGCAAATGCAAATTAGCCTTGATGCATAAATTTTTGACTGTGTTTTCAATTAAGCTTACATCTATTTCTCTCATAGTTTTAAACTCCTTTTTAATAAAGGCGATCCTGCCTTTAGATTTTGCTTGAATAAGACAATATAGTAATACCTATAATTCAACCTCTTTGCCGTTTACAAATACTGCCTTTGGTGTACTCATTATTTCAAACGGATAACTGTCAAATAAAACAAAATCTGCGTCCTTACCTGCCTCCACAGAACCTACCCTGTCGTCAATACCTGCAATTTCAGCAGCGTTTATGGTTATTGTTTCAACAGCGCTGTTCCTATCAAGACCGTTTTTTACGGCAATTCCGACACTTAAGGGGAGATATTCGATCGGTACTTCCGAATGGTCGGTGCAGATTGCGGTTTTAATTCCGGCCTTGCTTAAAATTCCTGCATTTTCCGGAGTAATATTTGCAAGCTCCGGCTTGCAGGGGTCGCAGATTATCGGACCGACAACAGCGGACGCATTTTCTTCTTTCAGTTCGTCTGCAATAAGATGACCATCAGTGCAGTGAACAAGAGTATATTTCAAATTAAACTCTTTGGCAATGCGAATTGCCGTAAAAATATCATCTGCCCTGTGGCAATGAAAATGAGCCTTGATTTCACCCTTAAGCAAAGGAATAAGTGATT
Source organism: Ruminococcus sp. (assembly GCA_019420505.1). Lineage (GTDB taxonomy): Bacteria > Bacillota > Clostridia > Oscillospirales > Ruminococcaceae > FB2012. The sequence continues at coordinate 9,708 of JAHZHC010000002.1, read as the reverse complement.
CGGACTTTAAATCAAAATCCGGAAGATCATCACCATTTTCCAAAGCGTTAGCCTTGTCCTGCATGTATCTCTGAGCCTTAAAAAGAGCTTCTCTTATCATACTTGCTATAGCCATTCGGGTACAGGGCGATTCATCTCTGTTCATGTATGTCATCTTCGGGTTTTCACCCATGGAAAATTTCATTCCAACCGTTCTGATAATCATTTTGTCAATGCGTTTTCCAACAGTTTTAACAGCCGCAATATTTCCGGCCGCCGGATTCATTGACCCGGGTGAAACAACAGCCGTGGTAATACCTGCTTTTAAAGCCTGTTCAAAGCTCGTATCCAAAGGATTTATACCGTCGGCAATTCTGAGCTGTGAAGCTGTCGGATCGGATTCTTCATTGAAATCCTCGCTTTCAACCCCCACTCCGTTTGTTGTCAGACCTAAGTGGGTATGTGCATCAATAAACCCGGGATATAAATCACAGCCATTGCCGTCATAATCACAGTCTGTTATGAAAGAAGGCTTACCCTCGTTAATTTCAGTGATTATTCCATTTTTAAAGGACACATAGCCGTTGTCAATAATCTGCCTGTCCATGTTCATCGTATGTATTTTTACATTGTATATTGTCATATATAATCCTTTCAGTGCTGGAGCGTCCAATAAAAATTAACCTGCGTCTAAACCTCTCAGTCGAGCTTGAATTAAGGGCTTTGCCGTTATTTAATTTCTCCTTGACAAATCAAGAGTTTATGTTATAATAAAAATAGAAAAGGGTACTGCGATAAGCGGTTCTCCGAATAGTTGACTATTTCTAAATAATCGCCCTATGTAGGAGTGGGGCGGTTATTTCTTTTTATGTAAAGAAATTATTTCTTGTTGAAATGGTCTTTCGTGACTTTATAAACAAGAGTGATAATGTCGGTGAGCATTACTATGAACTGAAAGAGTTCGGAAAATGTCATCGCTATCATCTCCCTTTAGGGAGAAACCGCCTATTTAAAACCGTAGCTTTAAATTACCGTTTTAGTACAGTACCCACTGGACATTATATCATTTTTGTATTTTGTTGTCAAACGATTTTGCCTGTGATGAGCGTATATGCCCAAATACAGATTATTATCTGCTTTTTACTAACAATAGTAAAATAAAAAATAATTTGCCTCTGTATCAAATTTTGACCCGAGTCGAATCAAACTGATTGTTGTATATAATACAAATAGAAAGAATGATAATATTTTGCGAACTTACCTTAGCGAGGTCAGAGTTTTAGATATCACAAATTGATAACGTGAGTTGACCCGTGCGGCCGAGCACTAAGACCCGGTTGAACCGAAGCCGCCGGTCCCACGAACTGTATCGGAAAGCTCTGTTACTTCTTCAACTTCCGGTGTGAAAACAGGAGTGATCACAAGCTGTGCAATTCTGTCGCCGCATTTTATCTCATAGTCCTTGTCACTGTAATTATGCAAAACCGCAACAATTTCACCTCTGTAATCCCAGTCAATAACACCAACACAGTTTGCAGGTGCAATACCGAATTTAGTAGCCAGTGAACTTCTTGCATAAAGCAACAGAACTACATTTTTATCTCCCTTTACTTCTGCTGAAATTCCCGTATGAATCTTTGCAGTTTCTCCTGCCTTTACAACAATGTCTTCAGCGCTGGAAAGATCATAGCCGGCACTGAACTCAGTCTGTCTTTGCGGTATTGTTGCCTTTTCATTAAGTTTTTTAACCAGTAGTTTCATTTATTTTACTCCTCTGTAATATAAGCCTCGGGTAATCTTTTCAAGACCGCTCTGCGTTCCTTTTTCATATCCTCCAATAATATCTCTTACCTTTTCTGCTGATTCATCATGGAAGTTAAGCTGAATGAAATCCACATTAAAATCATTAAGCTTATCAGCAAGATAAAGTATCTCTGAATTGAGCATTTCAACATATCCATGATTTTTACTGCAATTTATAAAAAATTCTCTTCCCGTTCTGTCATATAGTTTCTTTTGGCATTTATCACAGCCCAGGGATTGTTTAATGGGACAGTTTGCAGTAAGCATAAGAGGTAATCTCCCATATGCAATAATACCTGTCGGAATAATGCTGCTAAGTCGGTTTATCTGAGACGTCTTAAGTTCAAATGAAACAACAGCGTCCTTGATGCCCATTTCAGCAACGCTTTTCAGAGCAAGAGAATTTGTAATGTTAAAACCGAAGTCAGTGTGAATCTCCATATCCAATTCCTGCCCCATTGAAATATGAGCAAGATTGGTGCATATAAGCTTTCTAAATCCTGATTTTTTGAGCATTTTCAAATGCTCAAAATCACTATTTTCATTAAATGTGAAGCGTGGCATTGAAACGGCAAATTTATCAAAATTCAGTTCCTTTTTTGCCGCTTTTTCAGCTGTGTCCATAGAAAGAATTATCATGTCAAGGCGGTTTGTATCCACGAATTCAAGCTGTTCAAGACGATTTACCGATATTCTTATTTGAGGATCAGAAAAACCGCTTTTCTCAGGAAAATCAAGTGATAGCTTTTCCATCTCAAAGTGAATGGGCTTTGTAAAGAATTCTGCCCTTGCTGAATCCATTTTTTTAATAAGCTCACGTCTTGCTTTATTAAGCTGTGAAGCCGAAATTGCCGGCCTGCCGTTAATTTCAGCATACAGCTGTTCTGAAGTATAAATTGTGTCCCCAAGTTTTGAAAGCTGTTTTTTCAGCATTTCCTCATCACAAGGACGGTTTATTGCCGTTTGCGCTATGTCACCCGAAACCGAAACCTTTATGCCGTTTTCGTCCTCTGCGGTTATCTCAACAGGCTTGTTTTCCGCAATGCTGCAATGTATTTTTATTTTACTTCGTTTGTATTCTTTTCTGTAAAGCTCATGAAGCTGAGGCAATGCTTTTGCAGTTGCACAAACGTCATCCTTAGTCCTTGTGCCAAACATCTCACTGCCTGTTCTGCCTTTTAAATATCCGTCGGTGAAGCCGCTTCTTGAAAATACGCTTTGAAGAAGTGAAAAATCATAAGCCTTGCCCTCTGATTTTGATTTATATGCGTTTACTGCTGAAGCAACATATTCAGGACGTTTCATTCTGCCTTCAATTTTCAGCGAGCTTACCCCTGCGTTTTCAAGTCGGTCCGTAAAATCCACTCCGCACAGATCCTTGAGCGAAAGAGCATATTCTTCTTTTCCTTTAACGGTTGACATCGGCAGACGGCAGGGCTGAGCACAAAGCCCACGGTTTGCACTTCTTGACCCGATAACTGCACTCATATAGCATTGTCCTGAAACGGACATGCAAAGTGCCCCATGAATAAAAACTTCGGTTTCAACCGGCAGCTTTGAGATTTCAGAAACTATCTCATATGGCAGCTCTCTGGAAAGAACTACCCGTGAAAAGCCCAGATCTTTTGCTGTCAATGAACCTCTGGCAGTGTGTATTGTCATTTGAGTTGAGCTGTGAATTTCCATTTGAGGGCAGCATTTTTTTACTATCTCCACAAGAGCAAGATCCTGAGTTATCAGTCCGTCAACACCAAGCCTACAGGCTTTTTCAACATATTCTGCACACTTTTCAAGCTGATCGTCAGTAATTATCGTATTAATTGCAAGATAAACCTTTACATTTCGGACGTGGCAGTCATATACAGCTTGCTGAAGTTGTTCATAAGAAAAGTTAGATGCATTTTGCCTTGCGGAAAAGCTTTCACCGCCAAGATATACTGCGTCTGTTCCTGTTCTCAGTGCGGCAGTCAAAGCCTCCGGACTTCCGCAAGGGGCAAGTATTTCAGCCATTACTTAAAGTTCCTGTTTTTGTTGCTCATAGCGTTAAACGGAACATTAGTACCGTTCAGAGCTTTCTGAATATCCTGTGAGATGATATCGTTAGCGCTTGATTTGTCTTTGTCTGAAGAAAGCTTTGTTCTGAGTTTTACCTCTTTTTCAAGCTGAGCAACTTTTTCCTTAAGAGCTTCAACCTGAGCAGCCGCTTCGTCAGCCTTTGTTTTTTGTTCTCCAGCTTCATCAGCATAAGATTTAATTTGTGATCTGATATTTTCAACGCTTTCACGTGCCTTAAAAAGCTCATCATAGGTTTCAAGAGCAATAAGGGCAGCGGCGTCCTGATGAGACATCATTGTTTTTGAATTCAGAAGCTGTGACATTCTGCGGTTGAGTTCTTTTGCCAGTTTATCGGTATACTCCTGAGATTCATCGGAAATAAGCCGATATTCCTTATTAAAAATTTTTACTGTCAGTTCATTTTTCATTGTGACTACCTCCGCACATAAAAATTGATAATATTAAATATAGTATACACTATTTCTTTCAAAAAGAAAAGAGCTTTTATTAACTTTTTTAAAGATAACTTGTTAATCTGTATAAAGCTTTGAATTTGACTTAAAAAGTGTTCACCGATTTGGTATAAATTTATTTTAAAAAACTATTCACTTTTTTAATATAATGTGCTATAATTACTTTGTATGTAAGCTTCGCATACATAGCTGTTTTATTTAGAAAAGGAAGGATAAGATGAATAAATTATATAGCTTAGGCATCGATGTGGGGTCAACTACCGTTAAAACCGTTATTCTTGACGGTGATAACATTGTTTATAATAAATATGAAAGACATTTTTCCAAAGTCCGTGAAACTGTAGCTGAACAGCTTAGAATAATAAGAGATATGTATAAAGGCGATAAATTCAGGATAGCCATAACCGGCTCGGCAGGTCTGGGAATTGCCGAAGCCTGTGGGATAACCTTTGTTCAGGAGGTTTTCTCTGCATTTATTGCTGTCAATAAACAATATCCGGACGCTGATGTGGTTGTAGAGCTTGGGGGAGAGGACGCAAAAATTATCTTCCTCACAGGCGGCGTTGAACAACGTATGAACGGTTCATGTGCCGGCGGTACCGGTGCATTTATCGACCAGATGGCAGGACTTTTAGGTGTTACGCCGGATGAACTTAACGAGCTTTCTTTACATAGTGAAAAGCTTTATCCGATTGCGTCAAGATGCGGAGTTTTTGCAAAATCCGATATCCAGCCGCTTCTTAATCAGGGGGCAAAAAAAGAAGATATTGCAGCTTCAATTTTTCAGGCAGTTGTGGATCAGACTGTTTCGGGACTTGCACAAGGCAGGAAAATTGAAGGAAAGGTTCTGTTTCTCGGCGGACCTCTTTCATTTTTAAGCGGTTTGAGAAAGGCTTTTGTCAATACGCTTAAGCTTGATGATGAGCATGCTGTTTTTCCTGAGCTTGCTCCATGCTTTATGGCATATGGTTCTGCGCTGAGAGCCGAACAGATGAGTGAAGAAATGACGATCGACGAGGCTCTTGATAAAATTATAAATGCAAAATCACAGGATACGATCGCCGTTGGAAAACCACTGTTTGAATCACAGGAGGATTATAGGAGCTTTGTCGAAAGACATAAAAAGTCAGATTTGAAATATGAAGATATTAAGACATATGAGGGCGACGCATATCTGGGAATTGACGCAGGTTCGACTACTACAAAGCTTGTGCTTATAACACCTGACGGCAGATTGCTTTATCAGCACTATTGTTCAAATAAAGGACAGCCTTTGGATATTATTGCTTCAAAGCTTGAAGAGATTTATTCTTTAGCAAATCCAAAGCTTAATATAAAGGCTTCTGCAGTAACAGGCTATGGAGAGGATCTTATAAAATCAGGGCTCGGCGTTGATTACGGTATAGTTGAAACGGTTGCTCACTATAAAGCGGCGGCTTATTTCTGTCCGGATGTTGATTTTATTATTGATATCGGCGGACAGGATATCAAATGCTTTAAAATAAAAAATAACGCCATCGACAGTATTATGCTTAACGAGGCCTGTTCTTCGGGATGCGGTTCGTTTATTCAGACATTTGCACAGGCAATGGGATATGAAATTGCTGATTTTGCAAGACTGGGCCTTTTTGCAAAGGCGCCTGTGGAGCTTGGTTCAAGATGTACGGTTTTTATGAACTCATCGGTAAAACAGGCTCAGAAGGACGGAGCTTGTGTTGAAGATATTTCTGCCGGATTATCATCTTCCATTATTAAAAATGCAATCTATAAGGTTATAAGAGCAAAATCTGTAGACGAGCTGGGAAAAAATATTGTTGTTCAGGGCGGTACGTTCCTTAATGACGCAGTTCTCCGTTCTTTTGAAACTGAATTGGGAAGGAACGTTATAAGACCTGCTATTGCCGGACTTATGGGAGCATTCGGCTGCGCTTTGTTTGCAATGGAAAAGTCGAAGAATGCCGATAATAAATCTTCTCTGTTAACAAAGGCTCAGCTTGAGGAGTTTGCATATAAGTCTGCAGCTGTTCAGTGTCAGGGCTGCGGCGCACACTGTAACCTTACAATAATACGTTTTAACGACGGAAGGCGGTTTGTTGCAGGAAACAGATGTGAAAAGGGCGCAGGAATAAAAATAGACAATCCTATGGAAAATATGATTGAATATAAATATAATACTATTCTTGAGCTTGAAAACAGAAAGCCGGAAGCTGTACCTGTTGCAAAGGTCGGTCTGCCGTTGGCGCTGAATTTCTATGACCTTATGCCTTTCTTCCATACGCTTTTTACAGAGCTTGGATTTGAAGTTGTTTTTTCGGAAGAATCAACAAGGGATACTTATTATAAGGGTCAGCAGACTATTCCGTCCGATACGGTTTGTTATCCCGCAAAAATTACTCACGGGCATATTGAAAGCCTGCTTGAAAAAGGCGTTGACTTTATCTTTTATCCCTGTATGAGCTACGGAGTTGACGAGGGTCAGTCGGATAATCACTATAACTGCCCTGTTGTGGCTTATTATCCGGAGCTTTTAAAGGCGAACATGCCTAACCTCAATGATGAAAACTTTATTACGCCTTATCTTGACATAAACACCAAATCTCATGTTGCAAAAGCAATGGCGAGAGCGCTGAAAAAATACGGAATTACTGCAAAACAGGTTGCAGGAGTTCTTAATAAGGCTTATTCTGCTCAGGTTCGCTATAAAAAGACTATTGGTAAAAAAGCTCAGGAAATTATGACAAAAGCAAGGGAGCAAGGAAGAAAAATCATTGTTCTTGCAGGAAGACCTTATCATATTGATCCCGAAATAAATCATGGCATTCATAAGCTGATCACTTCTCTGGGCTTTGCAGTTGTAACTGAGGACAGCGTTGCTGATCTTGTGGATACTCCGCCGCTTGACGTACTTAATCAATGGACTTTCCATTCACGTCTTTACCGTGCGGCAGAATATGTTTGCCGTCATGATGATATGCAGCTTGTTCAGCTTGTGTCCTTCGGATGCGGAATTGACGCAGTCACAACTGACGAAGTAAGAGCAATTCTTGAGGAAAAGGGTAAGCTTTATACACAGCTTAAAATTGATGAAATCACTAACCTCGGCGCTGCAAAAATTCGCTTGAGATCGCTTGCGGCAGCTTTGGAGGAAAAGGAGGCTAATTCTCATGAGTGAACAGAATCAGAATAAAAAAGTTTCAAAAAGAGTTAACAAAACGATTTTTACCGAACAAATGAAAAAGGATTATACTATCCTTGTGCCTGATATGCTTCCGATCCATTTTAAGCTTATAATTGCTATTTATAAAAAATTCGGATATAAGATGGAGCTTTTGCAGACATCAACCCAGAATGTTATTAATGAGGGCTTGAAAAATGTGCATAATGATACCTGTTATCCGGCTTTGTTGGTTATCGGTCAGTTTATGGACGCTTTAAAAAGCGGAAAGTATGACGTAAATAAAACTGCGTTTCTTATTTCTCAGACGGGCGGAGGATGCAGAGCCTCAAATTATCTGCATCTTTTAAGAAAAGCATTATCTTCTGAATTCCCTCAGGTTCCGGTGCTTTCGCTGAATTTCAGCGGACTTGAAAAGAACCCTGCGTTCCCAATGAGTCCGGCTATTGCTCTCAGGCTCGTATATGCCGTGCTTTACGGCGATATGCTTATGCTTTTGTATAATCAGTGCAAGCCTTATGAGATCAACCAAGGAAGTACCGACGAGCTTCTTGCAAGATGGGAGCATCGTTTAAGCAAGCTTCTTGACGGTAAGAGCTTTCTTATGCCGAAGCCTATTTATAAGGCGATTTTAAGAGATTTTGCGGCTCTTCCCAGAACTAAGGAGCCTAAACCGAAGGTGGGAATTGTCGGCGAGATTTATGTAAAATATTCGCCGCTTGCAAATAATCACCTTAATGAATTTCTGCTTTCCGAGGGATGTGAACCCAATGTTCCCGGACTTCTGGACTTTGTGCTTTATTGTGCTTCGGACTCTGTGAATGACGCAAGGCTCTATGACAAAAGGGATAAGAAATCTCTGATGTTTTCACTTGGTTATGATGTTCTTTATAAATTTCAGAAGCAGCAGATAAAGGTTATTAATGAGCATGGAGTTTTTCAGCCGCCTCATGACTTTGAGCATTTGAGAAAATGTGCTGATAAGTATATAAATCAGGGAGTAAAAATGGGAGAGGGCTGGCTGATAACTGCCGAAATGGCGGCGCTTGCAGAAACAGGGACTAAGAATATTATTTGTACTCAGCCTTTCGGATGCCTGCCGAATCATATTGTTGCAAAGGGTATGTCCAGGGTAATAAAAAATGCATATCCTGAAGCAAATATTGTTGCCATAGACTATGACCCGGGAGCAACAAAGGTAAATCAGGAAAACAGAATAAAACTTATGCTGGCAAATGCCAAAATATAACTTAGAAAAGATGACCCCGTCTTAAAAAATTCTTTATTGAACAATTCGGCAGTTATCTATAAAAAGCACTTGAAATTTATTTTAAATATGTTATAATGTAAATTACGGTTGTTTTTAATATGCCGTTATTAATAACATTATGGAGGAGATAAATATGAAAAGATTACTTGCTGTTTTAAGCTGTATGGCTATATGCTTATCATTTGCAGCTTGCGGAGCAAAGGATGATTCATCTGATGAAAAGAGTGAATCAAAGGCTTCTGTAGAATCTTCAGAAGTTACAGAATCTAAGGACGAGGCTTCATCAGCTGATGCTGCTGAAGGTAAAACCATTCAGGATTTTATTGATGACAACAAAGAAACATTTGATGTTTTAAAGGATTCATTAAAAGATTCCGGCATGGAAATGGACATTATAGCTCGTGGCAACTCTCTTGTTTATACATACAAATACTCTATTGACATTGGTGATGCCGAGACAGCTAAGGCTGCTTTAGACAAAGGCATGGAATCTCAGAAGGAAACATTTGTGCAGATGCTTGATTCTTTGAAGCTTGTTGTGCCTACAACTGAATCTGTTATTATAGAATATCTTGATAAAGACGGAAATGTTATTACTTCAGGCGAATTCAAATAATAAATAATCAAATACTTTCATATGTTTTTGGGCGGTCGTTATGGCCGCCTTTTTTTTTGCTGCGTTTCGGGTGAATATAGATCATGTTTTTTGCAAACCTACCATAGCGGGGTCAAAGCCATAGATATCACAAACTGATAACGTGAGTTGACCCGTGCGGCCGAGCACCATAGAAATTTATCATTTTTGTAAACTCACCACAGCGGGGTCAAAGCTATAGATATTACAAACTGATAACGTGAGTTGACCCGTGCGGCCGAGCACCTACAACAGTATAATAACTTTTGTAAACTCACCACAGCGGGGTCAAAGCCATAGATATCACAAACTGATAACG
>JAHZHC010000019.1 GCA_019420505.1 Ruminococcus sp. | reverse complement strand
TGTCCTCAATATTATGGGAATCGGGAGTAAGCCAGGAAAAGCTTGAACATCTGCCTAAGGTATATGAAAATGCTATGGGGGATAAATCTCTTAAAGCAGTAAATTTGTTGGAGAGAAAAACTGTTCTGAGCGTTCCAAGCATTACAGTGAACATAAGCAAAGAAGCTGTTGATAAAGTAAGAACAGAAATAATTGACGGCAAAAAATGTCTTATTATTGACCTTGATGATCCGGAAATATCAGTTAACGGAATATCTGCAACAATAGAATAAAGTAAAAACGGCTTAGTTGGGAGGCACTTCGTAAAGAAGTGTCTCCCAAACTTTAGTTATCGGCTATGAATCAAACATGGCCGGAGATTGCTCACCGACCATGTAACCTTTGTTATGACTCAGTTATACCTATGTGCTAATGCAGACAAATGGGAATCTGACAATTCCTTTGTAAAATTGAATTTGATTTTATTATTTCTCTTTTATCTTTCTGTTACAAAAAGAACCAATACCAATACCGCATGATGCAACAATGATACCAATTATCATGAAACCCCAATTTGGAAAACGAAATGTATATGTTACAGCACCTGACGTTTCAATAAATTTGGTATATGGAACTGTAAGGTAAGTTATTGCTGCGATTAGGACAGCAAACCAGTTTCCTTTTCCCCAATAATTATTTTTGGCAATAAATATCGTAGTAGCCAATGAAACCAAAGGTAACAATATCCACCTAATAACAACATAAAATTCAGATGGCACAGGTTTTTTTACCAGCCAAAAAACCACCATAGCAATGGACCAAACAAAAAAATAGGCTGAAAACAGTGCTATTTTCTCCAATCTTCGTTTGGCTTTAACCGTGTTTGTACTTTCCTCCAAAAACTCCCGATAATTGTGATTCATAGATTTTTCCTCCTTAAGAAGGTGATCAAGACTTACGGAATAGATATCGCTCATTTTAATCACACTAACAATATCTGGATATGATTTATTATTCTCCCAGTTTGAAATTGTCTGCCTACTAACACCAAGAACTTCGGCCACTTTCTCTTGAGTCATTCTTTTGTTAGTTCGTGCAATTTTGAGCTTAATTCCTATTTCCATGCTTACACCACCAATTTTATTTTCTGCTTCCGAAAGCATACTTATTGTACAAAATCTATGTTCATATGTCTACAAAACAGTTTTTACGTTATATAAAAAGCATATCAAAATCCTTTTACATGCATGTAAAATAAAATTTACATCTCGATAACTCTCGTTTTATCGCTCTGACAATAACAGCAAAAGCATATGCTGATAAGCACAATCTCCACTAAAAATGCCACGTTGAAAACTATCAAGACATTATTTGAGAGCATGTAAAATAAATTCCCCGTTTTCTATAGTGAGATAGCTATGTTCTGAATTTTCTTTTGGTATTGAAACTGAGCCGGGGTTGATATACATGTATGTTCCCATGTCTTTTATTATGGGGATGTGAGTATGGCCGTGTAATAAAATATCTCCGTTATTTAAAGGCGGGAGATTATCATTATTATATAAGTGGCCATGGGTGGCAAACATATTTAAACCATCTGCATAAATCAAAGCATAATCCGCTAAAATAGGGAAGTTCAGCATCATTTGATCAACTTCGCTGTCACAGTTGCCTCTGACACATATTATATTGTTTTTTAATGAGTTAAGCATGGCTGCCGTTTCTTTTGGTGAATATTCACGAGGCAGTTCATTTCTTGGGCCATGGTATAAAATATCACCTAAAAGTATTAATTTTTCTGCTTGATGTTCTTCAAAAGCATTAATCATTTTTTTACAATAATAAGCTGAACCATGTATGTCAGATGCAATCATTAATTTCATTTTATTCTCCTTGTTTGCGGGATTTCATTTTCAGTATTCCGATAACTGAGATAATTACAACAATAATTCCGATACATACTAATGCGGCAAAAATAACTTTTTGATTGCTGTTTTTCCTTATATTGTTGCTTTGTACAGCAGTATCAGATTTTTCAATCAAATAAGTATATTTTTCTGTGCCTATAGTCTTATCAACGCATTGTGCAATAACTTTATGCCCTTGCTGATTGGGGTGAATATCCATACTGCTGATTCGTGTAAGTTCATTTCCCTTGCCGTAAAATTCAGAATATACATCAGCTACAATATAATTTGCTTCTGAATCATTTTTATGGGCTTCAATTGAGGAGTTTAAAGCTTTTATTTTATCAGCAATAAATTCTTTGACTTGTTCCTGTCCTAACTGATCAAAAGGGTTATATAGTGTTTGTATAATTAGAATACCATTACTTTTGTTTTTTATATATTTTGCAATTTGTGCTAAATTTGAATCAAAGCTTTTTAAATTGTGGTCTATTTTTGAACTTAAAGACGTAATAGATTGAATTATCTGAGTGAAGTCAAGATTATTTTCCTGATTTTCGGTATAGCTGTCGTTAAAATTAATATTAAAATTATCAGAAACAAAATCCCAAAGAACAGTAAGCAGATCATTTCCGCCAATTGATATGATAACTGCATCAGAATTTCTTAAATCTTCATCATAAATTCCGTGATTTAATCCGCTTAAAAGTTCACTCGAAGTCTGACCGTCAATGGCTGAATTTTTCATTGCTGTTTTACATTTGCCTTTAAGCTGATTGGCATATTTATATGCGAGAATGTTCGCATAAGATTCACAGTTTTCTTTTCCGCTTTTATAACCATCAAGTCCGTAACCTGTAGCAATTGAATCCCCAAGAAACAGTATTTCAGGAGGCGTATCAGTTTTTATCTCCTCATATTCTGTCTGTGCGGCGGCATTTAACGAGAAAATCATTATTACCGTAATAAAAGATAAAAAGGAAGCTAACATCTTTTTCAAAAAAATCACTCTCCAATGATTATTTACAAGTAAAAAGAAAGGCAGAAAGTAAAATTACTTTCTGCCAATTTTTTATGCCTGCAGATAAGCTTTAACAAGCTCCTGTAAAAGCTCATCTCTGTCTATGTGACGAATCAAGCTTCGTGCGTTATTATACGTTGTTATGTAAGTAGGATCTTCTGAAAGAATATAACCTACTATTTGATTGATGGGGTTGTAGCCCTTTTCTTTTAAAGCGTCATAAATAATTGTTAAGTTTCTCTTCAGCTCACTGTCCTTATCACGTGCAACTGAAAATTCCATAGTCTGTTCGTGCATAAAGCTCAACTCCCTTACATAAATTCTTTGAAAATTATTGTATAATTATTATAACCTATAAAGTTAAAAATAACAAGTGTTTTTTTGAAGTTTATTAAATTTGCATAAACTTGTTGAATGATTTTTTACATTCTGAGGCTAATGTTCATTGCCGAAAGTGCTTTTAAAACCTTTTCCATAGCCTTATCAGCCTGTTCGTCAGTAAGTGTTCCGTCATGAGATCTCATGGAAATTGAATAAGAAACCGATTTTTTGCCTGCTTCTATTTGTTTTCCTTTGTAAACGTCAAAAAGTGTTATTTTTTCGAGAATTCCGCCTACAGCACTTTTTATTGCTTTTTCAATTTGAGCAGCAGGAACAGAGTCGTCACAGACAACGGAGATATCTCTTGTTGTAGCCGGGAATTTCGGAAGAGGTCTATACTTTTTATCTGTATTAGATTTATCCATAAGTTCAGGAATATTGATTTTAGCGGCGTAAGCTCTTGTACCTATTGAATAGTTTTCCAATACATCAGGATGAAGTTCACCGAAAATACCGATCTCTTTATTGTCAATCTTAATAACAGCAACTCTTCCCGGATGGAATGCTGATATTTCATCAAATCCGCTTCCTGCTTCAGCACGTTCAATATCAAATTCAGCAATACCGGCTTTATCAAGTATTCCTTCGATAATTCCTTTAAGTGCATAAAAATCAATGCTGTTGTCAGTATTGTACATTCCAATTCCTAATCTCAGCGGTTCAACAGGAAGTATTTCACCCTCAACCGGAATATATTCATTGCCAAGTTCAAATACAGCACATTCAGAATTTCTGAAATTGTAGTTTCTTGATAGAACTTCGCAGATTGACGGTAATATTGTGGTTCTCATAACGCTTGTATCTTCACCGAGAGGATTAGTGATTGTAACAGTGTTTCTAAGCTTTGAATCCTTTGGAAGATTTATTTTGTCAAAATATTTTGGAGAAATAAATGAGAATGTTGAAATTTCATTAACTCCCATTGATAACATAGCGTTTTTGATCTTCTTTTCAAATTTTTGTTTAGGTGTTCTCTGAGCCTGAGCTACTCCGCTGATAATTGTGCTTGGTATATTGTTATATCCATATATTCTTGCGATTTCTTCAGCGATATCAGCCTTGCATTCAATATCAATTCTGTAATAAGGCGAAACAACCTTTCCGTCCTTTACCTCAAATCCAAGTCGGGTAAGATATTCAATCATTTGGCTTTCTGAAATGTCTGTTCCAAGGAAGCTGTTGATCCATTGAGCGTCAAAATCAACTGTTTTGTGTTCCTTATCACAGTTATCAGCGTCAATAAATGTTTTAATTACATCTCCTGCGTCAAGTTCTTCAACAAGCTGAAAAGCTCTCATTAAAGCGTCATATGAGTTGTTAGGATTAAGACCTTTTTCATATCGTGATGAAGCCTCAGTTCTCATACCGAGCTTTTTAGCTGTAGTTCTTACAGAAGCGCCGTCAAAGCAGGCAGATTCAAATACTACAGTGGTTGTATCATCCATAATACCGCTGTATTCTCCGCCCATAACTCCTGCAACAGCCACAGGCTTATTTGCATCAGCAATTACAAGCATTTCTTCAGAGAGCTCACGTTCAATTCCGTCAAGAGTAGTAATTTTCTCTTTTGGTTTTGCATTTCTTATAATTATTGAAGCGTCGTCAACATAACGTAAATCAAATGCATGCATCGGATGACCGTATTCAAGCATAACAAAATTTGTGATATCGACAAAATTGTTGATCGGACGAACTCCGCAGGCACGGAGTCTTTCCCTTAGCCAGCGTGGCGAAGATTTAATTCTGACATTCTTCACTATACCTGCCATGTATCTCGGGCAAAGCTCTTTATTTTCAACCTTAACTGAAAGTATATCATTAATATTACCGTCTATCCCTTTAAATTCAGGTTTATTAACATTAAGGGGCACATTGAAAGTGGCAGCAGCTTCACGGGCAAGTCCGATTACAGACATACAATCAGGTCTGTTTGAAGTAATTTCAAATTCAACCTTTGTATCATCAAAGCCAATAGCTTTTTTTATATCCAAGCCTATAGTCTTGTCGCAGTCATCTCCAAGAATAAATATGCCGTCTTCAATTGCATAAGGAAAATCATTTACTGTAAGTCCAAGTTCACCGAGAGAGCAAAGCATTCCGTTTGATGCAACACCTCTGAGCTTTCCTTTGGTAATCTTTACAGGCTTTCCGTCATGAAGAACAGTTGATTTGTGTTTAGCCACAGGAACAAAATCGCCTTCTTTTACATTTTGAGCGCCCGTTACAATCTGAACAGCTTCATCTTCGCCTACGTCCACCTGAGTAATAACCATATGATCTGAATCAGGATGCGGTATAACAGAAAGAATCTTACCTACAACTACATTTGAAAGATAGTCGCCCTCATGTTCATAGCATTCCACCTTTGAACCCGACATTGTCATATCGGCACAAAATGTTTTTATATCACAATTGCAGTCTACATAATCTGCAAGCCATTTCATTGACAAATCCATAATTCAATACCTCCCCAATAATTAAAACTGACCTAAGAATCTCATATCGTTTTCATAAAGCAGACGCATATCATTAATGCTGTATCTTCCCATAGTTATTCTTTCAAGACCGATTCCGAAAGCAAAACCGCTGTAAATTTCAGGGTCTATTCCGCAGCCTTCAAGAACCTTTGGGTGAACCATACCTGAACCCAGAAGTTCAACATAACCTTCGCCCTTGCACATTGAACAGCCTTTACCTTGGCAGTTGAAACACATAAGATCAACTTCGGCAGATGGCTCTGTGTAAGGGAAGTGGTGAGGTCTTAATCTGATTTTTGCATTTTCACCGTAAAGCCGTTTCATGAGAAGTTCAAGTGTACCTTTCAAGTCACTCATAGTAATTCCTTTATCTATTACAAGTCCCTCAATTTGATGGAATAATGGTGAATGAGTTGCGTCAACAGCATCAGAACGATAAACACGGCCCGGGGAAATGATTCTGATAGGCGGTTTCATCTTTTCCATTGTTCTTATCTGAACGCTGGAAGTCTGGGTCCTGAGTACAACATTATCATTAATATAGAAAGTATCCTGAGTATCCCTTGCAGGATGATGCTTCGGCATGTTAAGTGCTTCAAAGCAGTAATGATCAGTTTCAACCTCAGGTCCTTCAACAATGTCAAATCCCATTCCTAAGAATACTTCTTCCACTTCTTCAAGTACTGCATTTAGTGGGTGAGGTCTTCCGATTTTTTGTGCAGTTCCCGGCAGAGTTACATCAATTGTTTCTTCTGCAAGCCGTAACTTTGCCATTTCGGATTTAAGAGCGCTGCTTCTTTCAGCAAT
Organism: Ruminococcus sp.; assembly: GCA_019420505.1. GTDB lineage: Bacteria > Bacillota > Clostridia > Oscillospirales > Ruminococcaceae > FB2012. Next base: position 61,163 of record JAHZHC010000019.1, on the reverse strand, counting down.
AGCATTTTCAATATCTGAGCGAATACTGTTAGCGAGCTGTCCCATAACAGGTCTTTCTTCAGGAGAAAGCTTACCCATTTGTTTTAAAATAGATGAAATTTCACTTTTCTTGCCTAAAAATCTGACTCTGAAATCCTCTAAAAGCTTAGGGTCTGAAATTTTCTTAAGCTCTTCCTTAGCACGGATCTCAATACTTTTAAGCTGTTCTTTCATTATTAATTCAATCCTTTCGTATGTTTTGCCATAAAAAAAGCCCTGTCCTGAACTAATCAGGACAAGACAAAATCTTGCTTTAACCACCTTATTAGTCAGAGAGCCATCACTCCCGCATCCTTAACGCAGATTTACGTTTGCACTTACTTATTATTTCAGTACAACCACTCGCAAGTGAACTTCAGCAGCATTTGAAATAAAACGGCTTTCAGAAAACGTATAGGAATACGCTGCCTTTTTCTCTGGAAATCATGTGAGCTGCTTACTCTCTTGGTCATAGTGTTTAACTAAATTATAACATATTTATTATTCAATTTCAAGAGCGGTTAACAAAAAGTTTACATTTATAGCCCATGCTTGTGAAGCGGATCCCATTTATCGTCCTCATCTTGTTCATCATCAATAATATTATATTCCTTATGAGGATACTTTATTTTTTCATATAAGTTATCAATTAGATACAATTTTGCTTTTGTGTCCTGAAATTTCAGTTTAAGTATATTATTTTCTGTTACAGCGTTTTCTTTGCTTTTTTTTGTCTTTGTTTCAGCAGTGCTTTTAAATCCGTCTTTCAAATGCACAATTAGATCCCCATGGTTATTCTGATATGATTTTGTAATATCAGAATAATATAATATGACGTTAGTGTGCTTTTTTGATATAGCATTGCCTTGACAGTGTTCGAGTCTGTCATCATAAATCCTTGTATAAAGACTGGTGTCTCTTGAAAGTGCAGATACATTATAAAGTAAAAGACCGGTCAGAGCATTTCCGAGAGCGATTATCCATAACAAAACCTTAATAATAATTACATTCACAAAAAATCCTATAACAAAAATAATACCGGCAAGAATAAGGTTTTTAAACATGTTTCTGCGCATTTTATGGTGTTCGTTCAAATCATGTATAGCTTTTTTCTGTTTTCCGTGAACGTCAAGCTTTGGCGGATATTCATACAGAAGCATATGGTCACCTCAATATCATATAAAAGTTAAAAAACAGGACTGAACAAAATCTGTCAGTCCTGTTGAAAATTATTTTTTTGAATCGTTTTCTCTTATCTCAACACGTCTGATTTTTCCGCTGATTGTTTTAGGAAGCTCATCCACAAATTCTACAATTCTCGGATATTTGTAAGGAGCAGTTGATTTCTTTACATATGATTGTAATTCTTTTACCAAAGCGTCACCTGCTTTATCCTTATAGTCTTTAGTCAGAACAATAGTTGCCTTTACGACCTTTCCTCTTATCGGATCATCTGCGGCTGTAATAGCACATTCAAGCACAGACGGATGTTCCATTAGAATACTTTCTATTTCAAAAGGTCCGATTCGATAACCGGATGCTTTAATCAGGTCATCAGTTCTTCCCACATACCAGTAATACCCGTCGTCATCCTTATATGCAGTATCTCCTGTGTGATACATGCCCAAACGCCATGCATGATTATTTTCAGCTGGATTTCTGTAGTATTCTTTGAAAAGTGCAGGATGTTTTCCCCGTTCGGCAAAAATAACAATTTCGCCTGTTTCTCCTGTTTTAACCGGTTCTCCTTTTTCATTGACAATCTCAACATTATATAACGGAGTAGGTTTTCCCATTGAACCCGGCTTAGGCTCCATGCCATAAAGATTTCCGACAATAACGGCAGTTTCGGTCTGGCCGAAGCCTTCCATTAATTTAAGTCCTGTGTATTCATACCATTTATTATATACTTCGGGGTTAAGGGCTTCTCCTGCTATGCAGCTGTATTTAAGTGAAGACAAATCATAATTTTCAAGGCCTTCTTTAATAAAAAATCTATACATTGTCGGAGGAGCACAGAATGAAGTCAGCTTGTAGTCCTGTATTATTTTAAGAACATTTGCAGGTATAAAACGGTCAAAATCATAAATAAACGTTGTTGCACCGCAAATAAACTGGCCGAACATTTTTCCCCATGCACATTTTGCCCAACCGCTTTCTGAAATTGTAAGATGAAGTGAATTTTCATCAAGATGATGCCAATGCTTTGCGGTAATAATATGAGCCGCTGCAAGAGAATATCTGTGCAGGACCATTTTAGGATAACCCGTAGTTCCCGAACTAAAATACAGAAGCATCGGTTCGTCAACATGAGTTTCAATTCTTTCAAGTGTTTTAGGATATTTATTAATTTCACTTAAAAAATCTGTCCAGCCGTCAACACTGCCATGAGTAATGAATTTTTCAATCATTCCGTCATATTCTTCAAGAGCGCTGTCGATATGCTCAGAAACCTTATCCTCACCCGTTGCAACAATATACTTGACATCAGCCGCTTTGAAACGATATGTGAAATCCTTCTTCATAAGCTGATTTGTTGCAGGAATCAGAATTGCTCCGATTTTCATCAATCCATAAGCCAGAAACCAATATTCATAGTGGCGCTTTAGAACAGACATAACCATATCTCCCTTTTTTACGCCGTGGTCAAGCATCATGTTGGCAACCTGATTGCTTTTCTCTTTCAGATCTCTGAATGTAAACGAATGTTCCTCGCCCTTTTCATTAACCCAAAGGATTGCCTTTTTATCAGGTTTAAGTTCAGCCAGCTCATCAATAACATCATAGGAAAAATTAAAATTGTCCTTAAGGTCAAGTTCAAATTTAACTAAATTTCCATTGCTGTCAAATTGCTCGTTTACAAATCTTTTGTAAAATTCTTTCATTGCGATTTCCCTCGAATCTAAAATATATTAGGGACTCCGTCCCGATGTTGTCATTAATTAATCATTCTGAAGATTGTATATAATATCAAAAATATCTTTCGGTTTTTCAGCAAGAAAATCTGCACCGGCATTTTTAAGTTCTTCTTTTCCCCTGAATCCCCATTCACAGCCAATGCAGAAGATATTTCCGTTATGGGCGGTGAGTACGTCCACATCTGAATCTCCAACAACAATAACTTCAGATATTTTGACCTCAAATTTATTTACAATGTCATAGATAATTTGAGGATCAGGCTTTGCAGGTACATTTTCACGTTTTCCGATTACAGCGTCAAAAAAGTCATGCTTAAAAAGATTATTGACAATATATTTGGCAAAAGAATCAGTTTTATTTGATGCAACGGCACATTTTACTCCAAGTTCAGTTTTCAATTTATAAATAACATCTGAAATCCCGTCGTAAGGTTTTGTTTTATTAAGACAGCATTTCTCATATTTTTCTGCAAAAAAAGCATGAAGCTTTTTGATTTCCGTTTCGCTTCTGTGATCTTTTGGCAAAGCCCGTTCAGACAGTTTAACCGTACCGTTTCCGACAAAATGATAATACTTGTCCACACTATGAATGGGATATCCCATTGTTATAAGAGATTCGTTCACTGCGTCGGCAAGATCATATATAGAATTTATAAGTGTTCCATCGAGATCAAATATTACAAGCTTTATCATTTTATTCATCATTCCGATTCTTTTTACATGTGTCAAAAACAATTTAATATATAATATCATAAATTTATGACTTTATTATTAACAATAATCACAATTATTAATAAATTTAGGGCACATTTCTGTGCCCTGTATCTTAAAAAAACATATGCTCAACAAATATTTTCACACCTATTCCAATAAGTATCAGTCCTCCGAAGATCTGTGCCTTGCTGTTTAAAACAGTTCCGAATTTTTTTCCGATAAAAACTCCTGCGAAACTGAAGGCAAATGTAACACCGCATATAAAAGCAGCAGCGCTGACAATATTGACAGAAAGAGCGGCGAAGCTTACTCCTACCGCCAGTGCGTCTATACTGGTTGCAACGCCCTGTACAAGCAAAAGACCTGATGTAAGTGAAAATTTAGTTTCATAATCCTGGTCGTCTTTTTTTAAACAGTCAACAAGCATTTTTCCGCCTATAAAAGATAAAAGAATTAAAGCAATGTAATGATCAATGCTTGTTATGTAACTTGTGAAGGTTTTACCAAGAGCAAATCCTATTGTAGGCATTATTCCCTGAAACAGTCCGAAACATACGCCGCATGCGGCAGCAGCTCGCAGTCCGCTTTTTTTCAGACATAATCCATTAGTAACCGATACGGCAAATGCGTCCATGGATAATCCAACGGCAAGTAATAACAGCTCAGTAAGTCTCATTGATAAATTCCTTTCAGATTAGTCATCAAGTTTTGAAGCAAGAAGAGGAGAGTATTTATTTCTGAATTGCTCAAAAGTTCCATTGTCCAAAGCGTCTCTGATTTTCTCCATAAGCGTATTATAGAAATAAATGTTGTGCTGAACAGCCAGCCTGCCAGCAAGCTGTTCATCCGCTTTAAACAGGTGACGAATATATGCTCTCGAAAAATTACGGCATGCAGGGCAATCGCATTCAGGATCAAGTGGTCTTTCATCAAGCTCATAGCGTTGATTTTTAGCATGCATAATTCCGTTCCAAGTGAAGATCGTTGCATGTCTTGCGTTACGGCTTGGCATAACGCAGTCAAAGAAATCTATACCTCTGTAAACAGCCTCAATAATATTGGAAGGTGTTCCCACGCCCATAAGATATCTTGGCTTATGCTTAGGCATAAAAGGTTCTACCTGTTCAATTATATGATACATTACTTCTGTCGGCTCACCGACTGCAAGACCGCCAATAGCGAACCCGGAACAATAATCAAATTCTCTTATTCTTTTCATATGCTCAACACGCAGATCATCATAAGTACAGCCTTGATTTATTCCGAATAAAAGTTGATTTTTGTTTATAGTATCATCTGAAGCGTTTAGCCTTTTTTGTTCAGTTATGCATCTTTCAAGCCAGCGGGTAGTACGTTCACATGATGCCTTTGAATATGAATGTTCAGCAGGATTTTCAACGCATTCGTCGAAAGCCATGGCAATAGTTGAGGCAAGATGTGATTGAATACGCATACTTTCTTCAGGTCCCATAAAAATTTTGCGTCCGTCTACGTGCGAATTGAAATATACTCCCTCTTCTTTTATTCTACGCAGCTTGGCAAGAGAAAATACCTGAAATCCGCCGCTGTCGGTAAGAATTGGTTTGTTCCAATTCATGAATTTGTGCAGTCCGCCCATTTTGTATATTACATCATCTCCCGGTCTGACATGAAGATGGTATGTGTTGCATAGCTCAATCTGGCACTTTAAATCATTGGCCAGATCTATAGAAGATATACCGCCCTTAATTGCAGCAGCAGTGCCAACATTCATAAAAACAGGTGTCTGAATAGTACCGTGTACGGTTTTGAATTCTCCTCGCCGGGCATTTCCTTCTTGTTTCAAAAGTGTAAACATTCAGTTCTCCTTATATATTTATTTGAAGTCATATAATTTCATGGTTTCATTATTTCTTATTTCGTGTTTTTCATAATATCCGATAAGACTGTCGTTTTCATCTCTTAAAGCTACCATGTAAACATCTTTATTTTCTTTCTCATTATAGAAAGTATATATAATATTATTTTTTTTGCTTTCGTTGAACCACAATATAACCCTATTTATTATTTCGCCTGATTTTTTATTATGACAGTTAAGAAGTGACTGACCAATAAGTTTTTCTCCGCCCCATTTAGCATATCTGGTTATTGCAGAAGGATTCATATAAAGTATTGTGTGGTTTAAATCACAGATAACAACAGCTTGTCTGTCAGCGTCAATTATGCTTTTAAAATATTTATTAATTGAATTATCCATAATTAATCTCCTTATAAAATTGCCATGCTGTCACCGAAACTAAAAAATCTGTATTTTTCTTCAACGGCGGTTTTATATGCGTTCATTGTTTTATCAAATCCCAAGAATGCGGATACAAGCATAATAAGAGTGCTTTCGGGAAGATGAAAATTGGTGATAAGCCCGTCAAGTACTTTAAATTCATATCCCGGATATATAAAGATATCGGTATATCCGTCACAGGGTTTTATTTCGTTATAAAAAGTGGCAACGCTTTCAAGTGTTCTGCATGATGTTGTTCCCACTGCAATAACTCTTCCTCCGTCTGCCTTTGTCTTATTGATCAAATCGGCAGTACGCTTTGGCATTTCATAATGCTCCCGGTGCATTTTGTGATCGAGTACTTTATCTTCTTTTACCGGACGAAAGGTTCCAAGTCCTACGTGAAGTGTAACATATGCAATATTTACGCCCATTTTTTCAATTTCTTCAAGCATTTCTTTCGTAAAATGAAGTCCTGCGGTTGGTGCAGCAGATGAACCAATTTCATTGGAATAAACCGTCTGATATCTTTCCTTGTCCTCCAATTTCTCGGTAATGTATGGTGGAAGGGGCATCTGACCTATTTCATCTAATGCAGTAAAAAAATTATCTTCACATTCAAATTTTGCAATTCTGTTGCCGTCTTCTAAAATGTCAGTAATTACGGCTTTAAGCTTTCCTCCGCCAAAAATAAATTCTGTACCGATTTTAGCCTTTTTTCCGGGTCGGCATAAAATTTCCCATTCCGTATTTCCTCTCTGTTCCACAAGGAGAAATTCTATAAAGGATCCGTTGTCTGCTTTTTCTCCGTAAATCCGTGCGGGAAGTACCCTTGAGTCGTTTAATATAAGTAAGTCACCTTTTTTTAAATAATCGCATAAATTATAAAAATGATTGTGTTCAATTTTTCCCGTGCTTCTGTCGATTTTCAGCAGACGAGAGGCATTTCTCGGTTCAATCGGTTTTTGAGCAATGAGTTCCTGAGGAAGCTCGTAATAAAAATCTGATTTTTTCATATTTTTTAAATCAATCATCAGCCTTTTTATATCCCTGGTATAAGGAATATGTACTCCTTTCATATGTTTTTATTTAACAGCATTTAAAAGCATATTGCTGTGATAAGACAAAATTTCTGCACAAAGCCAAACTAAGCCTGAAGAAAATGTCTTATGTATTTCAAGTTATCTATGTGTAATTTTACAAAAAATTAATAATTTCCTTTATATACCCCTTGACAGATGTCAATATATTTGTTATCATAAAAATTGAAAAGATAGAGGTGCGGTCAAAATCAGTAATGTTTCTGAGATGTGTTTGTCAAAGCAATCCCAAAGCTTTTTCGGAAATGTGAAAGGTGCGACTGCCGAAGCACAGGTGTGGGAATCCTGAAGCTGACTGTAGTTTTAACAGAACTCCGGTTGTCATCATTATTTATGATGGAGTGCTATCGACATATAATTTATGTCAACATTCTTATTATATTGTATGATGAGCTGGTTTTCAACCAGTTTTTTTATTGTTTGCACATTTTTTATGTTTTGTGCAACTTTTTCGTGATTTTGAACAGTGTTTTAGTGAATTTTGACATACTAATTTTTATTTGATAAGGAGTTTTAAGAATGAAGAAATTTAACGTGGGCATTATCGGTGCAACAGGCATGGTAGGACAGCGATTTTCTCTCCTGCTTGATAAACATCCATGGTTCAATGTTGTTTGTGTTGCAGCTTCTCCTCGCTCGGCAGGAAAAAAGCTTAAGGATGCGGTTGGTGCTAAATGGGCAATGACTGAACCGATTCCTGAAGCTATAGGCGAGCTTACAGTTATGGACGCAACTGCTGATATCGAAAAGATATCCTCAATGGTTGATTTTGTATTCTGTGCAGTTGATATGCCTAAAGATCAGATAAAGGCTTTGGAAGAAGCCTATGCGAAAGCTGAGTGCCCAGTTGTTTCTAACAACTCTGCACATAGAGGAACACCTGATGTTCCGATGGTAGTGCCTGAAATCAATCCTGAGCATATTGAAATTATTGAAGCACAGAGAAAGCGTCTTGGTACTAAAAGAGGCTTTATTGCAGTTAAATCCAACTGTTCACTTCAAAGCTATGTTCCTGCACTTCATCCTCTTATGGAGAAATTTAAGGTTACAAAGGCTTTGGCTTGTACTTATCAGGCAATTTCAGGAGCAGGTAAAACTTTTGAAACTTTTCCGGATATTCTTGATAATGTTATTCCGTTTATCGGCGGAGAAGAAGAAAAGTCTGAACAGGAACCTCTTAAAATCTGGGGTCATATCGAAGGCGATAAGATTGTAAATGCTGATTCTCCTGCAATTACAACACAGTGTCTGAGAGTGCCTGTATCTGACGGACATACAGCGGCAGTGTTTGCATCTTTTGAAAAGAAGCCTTCTAAAGAAGAAATTCTGGAAGCATGGAAGAATTTCAGCGGAGTTCCTCAGGAGCTTGAGCTTCCGTCAGCTCCGAAACAGTTCCTTCACTATTTCGAAGAGGATAATCGTCCTCAGGCTAAGCTTGACAGAAATATTGAGGGCGGTATGGCAGTATCAATCGGCAGACTTCGTGAAGACACCCAGTATGATTATAAATTTGTTTGTCTTTCACATAATACTTTAAGAGGTGCAGCAGGAGGAGCTGTTCTTATGGCTGAGCTTTTGGCTGCTAAAGGATATTTTGATAAATAATATATTAATAACACATTATTCATATATGACTTGCCTGTAAAGGCGTCTGGAGGTCAGATTTTTAATGAAAAAAACTATATTCACAGGTGCCGGTGTTGCTATTGTTACACCAATGAATCAAGACGGCTCTATAAATTATGACAAACTCGGACAGCTTATTGATTTTAATATTGATAACGGTACTGACGCAATTATTATTTGCGGAACAACCGGAGAAAGTGCAACTATGTCTGATGAAGAACATATTGAGTGTATCAGATATGCTGTAGAGAAGGTTAACAAAAGAGTTCCGGTTGTTGCCGGAACAGGTTCTAATCATACTGAGTATGCAGTTAATCTTTCTAAAAAGGCTGAGGAGCTTGGTGCGGACGCTTTGCTTGTTGTAACACCTTATTATAATAAGACTTCGCAGCACGGTCTTATTAAGCATTTCACTGCTGTTGCAGAAGCCGTTGATCTGCCTATTATACTTTATAATGTTCCGTCAAGGACAGGTGTTAATATTGCGCCTGAAACTTGTTTAGCGCTTTCGAAGATTGATAATATCGTTGCAGTTAAGGAAGCCAGCGGAAATATAAGTCAGGTAACAAAAATCGCTGCACTTTGCGGTGATAATCTTGATATTTATTCCGGTAATGACGATCAGATTATTCCGATTATGTCTTTGGGCGGTAAAGGAGTAATTTCTGTACTTTCAAATTGTATGCCTTTTGAAACTCATGAAATTTGTCAGTTGTGTCTTGATAATAATTACGATGAGGCAAGAAAGAAAGCATATCGTATTCTTGGTTTTACCAACGCACTTTTCTGTGATGTAAATCCTGTTCCTGTCAAAGAAGCGCTTAATATTATGGGATTTAAAGTAGGTTCATGCAGACTTCCTCTTGTTGATATGAACGATTCAAACATAGAAAAGCTTACTAATGAAATGAAGGTTATCGGACTGGTAAAATAAATAATATCGGGCGAAATTAAATTCGCCCGTTTGTTTTAATATGATCAAGAAAGGAATTATAAATATGACCAATATTGTTATATGCGGTGCCTGCGGAAAAATGGGCAGAGTTATTTATGACATTATTTCAAATAGAAGTGATTGTAAAACTATTGCAGGCGTGGATAAAGCTGCTGAAAGCTATGCTGATTTTCCTGTAGTAGACAAGATTTCAAAGCTTCCTGAAAAACCGGATGTCATAATTGATTTTTCACATCCATCTCTTCTTGACGAAATGCTTGATTATTGTATGACAAACGGAGTTGCAGCTGTTATTGCTACTACCGGATATTCATCTGAACAGATTGAAAAGATACATAAAGCTTCGGAAAGTATTCCGGTTTTCTTTACGTTTAATATGTCTTTGGGAATAAATCTTCTTGCAGATCTTGCAAAGAGAGCAGCAAAGCTTCTTGAAGGGCAGTATGATATTGAGATCCTTGAAAAGCATCATAATCAGAAAATTGACGCACCGAGCGGTACAGCTATTATGCTTGCGGACGCTATCAATGAAGAGCTTAACGAAAAGTGCAATTATATTTATGACAGGCATTCAGTAAGAGCCAAGAGGACAAAAACAGAAATTGGAATGCATTCCATAAGAGGTGGTACTATTGTGGGTGAGCATGAAATAATTTTTGCCGGAAGAGATGAAGTAATATCCCTTAAGCATGAGGCTCATTCTAAATCGGTTTTTGCCGTTGGTTCGGTAAATGCGGCAATGTTTTTGAAAAACAAGCCGGCAGGATTGTATGCTATGAGCGATTTACTTGCTAATACTTGATAGTATTGTATATAAAAAAGTCCCGTACTGAATAGTACGGGACTTTTTTGTATCTTATATTTTATATTTTTCTTTGTCACATTCGGATATGCGACGAATGACTCTGCATGGATTTCCGGCTGCAACAACCCCTAAAGGTATATCTTTTGTTACAACACTTCCTCCGCCGATTACTACATCATTACCGATTGTTACTCCCGGCATAACGCAAACATTGCCGCCAATCCAAACATTATTGCCTACGGTAATTGGCAGAGCGTATTCCAAGCCTGAATTTCGGACTTTGTAATCAATTGGATGACCGGCGGTATAAAACCCGCAGTTTGGAGCAATAAAACAATTATCTCCGAAAGAGACTTTAGCTCCGTCAAGAATAACGAGATTATGATTAGCGTAAAAATTTTCACCTATTTCAATATTACTTCCGTAATCGCACCAGAAGTTCTGTTCAATCCAAAATTCCTTACCGGTTTTTCCGAGAATTTTAATAATAAGCTCATGTCTTTCATCAATCTGAGATGGCATAAGTCTGTTATATTCGGCGCAAAGCTCTTTGCATTTCATTAGTTCATTGCTCATTTCTGACGGGCTGTAAAGCATACCGGATATTGCTTTTTCTTTTTCAGTCATAAGAAATTTTCCTTTCATATCACATATTTAATTAGTGCTTGATTAAATTAATTTATTCATTTGTTCTGATATTACTTAATAAACAATAAGTAATACAATTTACGGAGCATTAAATAATTATACATTTTATTGTCATTATATCACATCACGCAAAAGTTTTCAAGCTAACAAGTAGCCAAATAAGATTTAAAGCATATTATATTACTATACAACAAATTCAGATAAATATGGAGGAGAAAATGAATATTGATAATTATATAGTCAAATCACTTGAATTACATTTGTTCTTTGGGCGAATAATGAAAGAACATTCTTTTTTTCTTAAGGCGGGCTTCACTCCTGCCGACCCGTCTTTTATATCTAAGGCAGAATTTTTTAAGACTGAATTCGAAAGACTTCTAAGCCGTGCTATATCACTTAGTAATGGGGTTGTCAGTAAAGAGGCACTTAATTCAGGTGAAATTGTAACTGAATTTACTTATCTCGCAGAAAAGCAAACTGAAAAACTTACGGGCATCAGTATTAATAAAGATATAACCAACAGGGAATTAAGGCTGAACAGTATTGGATTGAATCAACTTGAAAGCAAGCAGAGGCAAGTGAGAATGCTGAATCAGACTGCGCTTAAATTACTGAACGGTTTAATTTCACTTAAGGAGGATATACTTAGCAGGGTACTGAATTGTCAGATGTTCACAGTGAATTATCCTCTCTTGATAAAGCATATATTGAGAGAAGCAAAGCTTTACAGACAGTATATTCAAATACTTGAAAGAAACGGCGATCTGACTGTAAAATCTATGAAAGAAAGTGAATGCTTCTGGAATCAGATAATGATGGAACATGCACTTTTTATCCGTGGACTGCTTGATCCTTCTGAAGAAGAATTATTTAATACTGCCGATAAATTTGCAGATGAATATGCGGAATTGCTTCAAAGATGCCGTAATGCTCAGGATATGACTCTGACAGAAGATTCTCTGGAGGAAACGAAGAAATTAAGAGATTTCAAAACAGCCGGTGTAAAAGGGATAGAAAACTGTAAGATACGTTCGATTATTCTTCCTCTTTTAGCTGATCATGTTCTAAGAGAAGCTAATCATTTTATCAGGATATTGGAAAATTAGTATTCTGATTTAAAATCTATCCTCGATATAATAGCATAAATGTTTTTTCTTGAATTTGAATGATAACTCAAATGTTTCTTGCAATATTCAAGCAAATGTCTTGCATTTATTTAGGTTAATACTTTTTTGAAATATTTATAATGTTAAAAAAGCAATTTGATAAATATAGTTTTTGCTTTTACCGAAAATGCGGAAATTCTGCGTTTTCGGTGTATTTTTGTTACCGATAAATTTGTTTTTTATTATTTAAAAGCTTTTGCTATGTTTTGTTTATTGTTTATTCATAAAAAGTTTATTATTAATTTATGCAGGATTTGAGTTTTTAACTTGCATTTTTTTGATTGCTATGTTATAATGAACAAGTTGAATGCGGTGTAATGTACCGTTGGTTTTCAGGATTGACTTTATATATTTTTTTCAAATAAAATAAAAACATTAGTCGGTCGTATTATTTGTTTATTACAGTTCATTACTGTATGATATATTTTAAAATGCCGAAACATACTTTTTATATGTGAGAATATAAGTAAAAATGAATGCTGTGATTTGGCATGAAAGGGTGGTTCAGTTGGAAAATATGGATAAAAAGAGCTTTAAAGGCCTTTATTCCCCGAGGTTTGAACATGATAACTGCGGTATTGGTGCGGTTGTAAATATTAAGGGAATTAAATCCCATGATACTGTAGCTAATGCTTTGACAATAGTTGAAACTCTTGAGCACAGAGCCGGTAAGGACGCTGAGGGCAAAACCGGTGACGGAGTAGGAATTTTGCTGCAGATTTCTCATAAGTTTTTTAAGAAAGCTGCTAAAAAGGATCTGGGACTTAACCTTACAACTGAAAGAGATTATGCTGTGGGAATGTTTTTCTTTCCCCAGAAGGAATTAGCAAGAAATCAAGCGATGAAAATGTTTGAAATAATTGCTGAAAAGGAAGGACTTCAGATTCTTGGCTGGAGAAAGGTTCCGTCACGTCCTGAGGTATTAGGTCAGAGAGCGGTTGAATGCATGCCGTTTATTATGCAGTGCTTTATAAAAAGACCTAAGGGTGTATCTAAAGGTCTTGATTTTGACAGAAAGCTTTACGTTGCAAGACGTGTTTTTGAACAAAGTAATGAAGATACATATGTTGTTTCGCTTTCAAGCAGAACAATTGTATATAAAGGAATGTTCCTTGTTGGCGATCTCAGAAACTTTTTTCTTGATTTGCAGGATGAGGATTTTGAATCTGCTATTGCTATGGTTCATTCAAGATTTTCAACAAATACAAATCCAAGCTGGCAGAGAGCACATCCTAACAGAATGATCGTCCATAACGGTGAGATAAATACTATTCGTGGAAATGCAGATAAAATGCTTGCCCGTGAAGAAACAATGAAATCCGAGCATCTTAAGGGTGATCTGGATAAACTCATTCCTGTTGTCAATACAGAGGGCTCAGACTCTGCAATGCTTGACAATACACTTGAGTTTTTGGTAATGAGCGGTATGGATCTTCCTCTTGCTGTAATGATCACAATTCCGGAGCCGTGGGATAATAATGGAACTATGACCCAGGCTAAAAAGGACTTTTATCAGTATTATGCTACAATGATGGAGCCTTGGGACGGTCCTGCGTCAATTCTTTTTTCGGACGGAGATATTATGGGCGCTGTTCTTGACAGAAACGGACTTCGACCATCAAGATATTATATTACTGATGACGGAAATCTTATTCTTTCTTCTGAGGTTGGGGCATTGCCAATTGATCCTGCTAAAATTGTAGTGAAAGAAAGACTTCGCCCCGGTAAGATGCTGTTGGTTGATACTGTTGAGGGAAGTCTTATTGATGATGACGAACTTAAGGAGCTTTATGCTTCAAGACAGCCTTACGGAGAGTGGCTTGACAGCAATCTCGTCTGCCTCTCAGATTTGAAAATTCCAAATGTAAAAGTCGAAGAGCATTCATATGAGGAAAGACAAAGACTACAGAAAGCTTTCGGATATACATATGAAGACGTTATGACTGCTATTCTTCCGATGGCAAAAACCGGTGCTGAATCAATAGCTGCAATGGGTACTGATAGTCCTATCGCTGTGCTTTCAAAAGAACCTCAGCCTTTATTCAATTACTTTAAACAGCTTTTTGCGCAGGTAACAAATCCGCCTATTGACGCTATTCGTGAAGAAATTGTTACTTCAACTACAGTTTATATAGGTGAGGACGGAAATATTCTTGAGGAAAAAGCAGAAAATTGCAAAGTAATAAAAGTGCATAACCCTATTCTTACATCAACTGATATTCTTAAAATAAAGAATATGAAAATTCCGGGATTCAAGGTTGCGGTTCTGCCAATACTATATTATAAAAACACTAAACTGAAAAAAGCTGTAAACAGGTTGTTTATTGAAGCTGATAAAGCACTTAGTGAAGGCGCAAATATTCTTATCCTTTCTGATAGGGGTGTGGATGAAAATCATTTGGCAATTCCGTCTCTTCTTGCGGTATCAGCATTGCATCAGCATCTTGTTGATACTAAGAAAAGAACATCTCTTGCTATTATACTTGAGAGCGGTGAACCAAGAGAAGTTCATCATTTTGCAACTCTGCTTGGTTATGGTGCAAGTGCGATTAATCCTTATCTTGCACAGGAAACGATCCATGAGCTTATAGGTGACGATTTGTTGGATAAGGATTACTATGCCGCAGTCAGCGACTATAATTCAGCTGTTCTTCACGGTATTGTTAAAATTGCGTCAAAAATGGGTATTTCCACTATTCAATCCTATCAGGGCTCACAGATTTTTGAGGCTATCGGCATAAGCTCTGATGTTATAGATGAATATTTTACCAATACAGTAAGCAGAATTGAAGGAATTACTCTTACAGATATTGAGCGGAATGTGGACAAACTTCATACTGCTGCATTTGATCCGCTGGGTCTTGGCACAAATCCTGCATTGGACAGCCGGGGCAGTCATAAATTCAGGAGCGGCAAGGAGGAACATCTATATAATCCTCAGACAATTTATCTGCTTCAGCAGGCAACAAGAACGGGAGATTATGAGCTTTATAAAAAGTATTCAAAGATGATTTCGGAGGAAATGGATCCTGTAAATCTCAGAGGGCTTATGGAGTTTAATTTCCCTGAAAAGGGTGTACCGATCGAAGAGGTTGAATCAGTAGATTCAATAGTAAAGAGATTTAAAACCGGTGCAATGTCTTATGGTTCAATTTCTCAGGAGGCTCACGAGGCTTTAGCAATCGCTATGAACAGACTGCATGGAAAATCAAATTCAGGCGAGGGCGGAGAGAGTCTTGACAGATTGCTTACGAAAGGGCAGACTGATGACAGATGTTCTGCAATCAAACAGGTTGCTTCGGGACGTTTTGGTGTAACGTCAAGATATCTGACTTCTGCAAATGAAATTCAGATTAAAATGGCTCAGGGTGCAAAACCCGGTGAAGGCGGACATCTTCCGGGCAAAAAGGTTTATCCCTGGATTGCAAAAACTCGTCATTCAACTCCCGGAGTATCCTTGATTTCACCTCCGCCCCATCACGATATTTATTCAATTGAAGATTTGGCACAGCTTATTTATGATTTGAAAAATGCAAATAAAGATGCAAGGATTTCCGTTAAGCTTGTTTCTGAATCGGGCGTCGGAACGGTTGCTGCCGGAGTTGCAAAGGCCGGAGCAGAAGTTATACTTATTTCAGGATATGACGGCGGTACGGGAGCAGCTCCGAGAAATTCCATATATAATGCAGGACTGCCATGGGAACTTGGTCTTGCAGAAGCTCATCAGACATTAATCATGAACAACCTGAGAAATAAGGTTGTGATTGAAACAGACGGTAAGCTTATGACTGGTCGTGATGTTGTAATTGCAGCAATTCTTGGTGCAGAAGAATATGGATTTGCAACAGCGCCTCTGGTAACTTTGGGATGTGCAATGATGAGAGTTTGTAATCTTGACACTTGTCCATTCGGAGTTGCTACACAAAATCCTGAGCTTAGAAAGAAATTCATGGGTAAGCCTGAGTATGTAATGAATTTTATGATTTTTGTTGCAACAGAACTTCGTGAATATATGGCAAGGCTTGGTGTTAAGACGATTGATGAGCTTGTCGGCAGAATTGATCTTATTAAATCTAAAACTGACCTTAAAGGTACGGCTTCTGAAATTGATCTTTCTAATATCATAAGTCCTGATTTTGTTTCGGAGAAAGTTGAATATAATAAGAAAAATAAATATGATTTTAAGCTTGAAAAAACTTTGGATGAGAAGATTTTGCTTAAGAAATTTAAAACCGCACTTGCAAATGGTGAAAAGAAGGTTTGCCATGTAAGCGTAAAAAATACTGACCGTACTTTTGGTACAATTTTTGGTTCTGAAATCACTAAGAAATATTATAATACTCTTGAAGACGACACATTCAGAATTGTTTGCGACGGTTCAGGCGGTCAGAGTTTCGGGTCATTCATTCCCAATGGACTTACGTTAGAACTTGTTGGAGACAGCAATGATTATTTCGGAAAGGGACTTTCGGGCGGAAAGCTTGTAGTTTATCCTCCTAAGGAATCTACTTTTAAAGCTGAAGATAATATCATTATAGGTAATGTTGCACTCTATGGAGCAACAAGCGGTAAGGCATTCATTAACGGTGTGGCAGGTGAGCGTTTCTGTGTAAGAAACTCCGGCGCTACAGCAGTAGTTGAGGGAGTCGGCGATCATGGCTGTGAATACATGACCGGCGGACGTGTAGTGGTTATCGGCAGTACCGGTAAAAACTTTGCAGCAGGAATGTCAGGCGGTGTAGCTTATGTTCTTGATGAACATAGAGATCTTTATACAAAGCTTAATAAGGAAATGGTTCTTTTCTCTGAAGTGACAGAGAAATACGATATTATTGAGCTGAGGGGACTGATTGAGGAGCATGTAAAAGAAACAGGTTCTGTTAAGGGCAAAATGATCCTTGATAATTTTGAAGAATATTTGCCTAAGTTCAAAAGAATTATTCCGCATGATTATAAAAAGATAATGACGGCTATCGTATCTATGGAAGAAAAAGGCCTCAGCAGCGATCAGGCGCAGATTGAAGCTTTCTATCAGATTGTAAATAATAAATAAGGAGGGATAGAAATGGGAAAGTCAACAGGTTTTTTGGATTTTGAACGTAAAGATGCGGAAGCATTTTCAGTAGAAAAACGTATAAAGAATTTTAATGAATTTCATATTCCTCTTTCTAAAGAAGAACAGGAGAAACAGGGTGCACGCTGTATGGAATGCGGTGTACCATTCTGTCAGGCGGGAATGCAGATCGGAAATGCATATGCCGGATGTCCTTTGAATAACCTTATTCCCGAGTGGAATGATCTTATTTATAAGGGATGTTGGGAGCAGGCTTACTACAGACTGCATAAGACCAATAATTTTCCTGAGTTTACATCTCGGGTTTGCCCTGCGCTTTGTGAAGCAGCCTGTACGTGCGGAGCAAACGGAAATGCTGTAACGACTAAGGCAAACGAGTATGGAATTATCGAAAGCGCTTATGATCATGGTTTGTGCGAACCTAAGATTCCGCAAGTCAGAACAGGAAAGAGGATTGCGATAATCGGTTCCGGTCCTTCAGGATTAGCTGCTGCTGATCAGCTTAATCAGAGGGGCCACAGCGTAACTGTTTTTGAAAGAGAGGACAGACCGGGCGGACTGCTTATGTATGGTATTCCTAATATGAAGCTTGAAAAGCATGTAATTGACAGAAAAATCGACATTATGACTAAAGAAGGCATAGAGTTTGTCTGTGATACTGATATAGGGAAGGATATCAAGGCTTCAGAGCTTCTTAAGGATTATGACAGAGTAATACTTGCATGCGGCGCTTCAAATCCAAGGGATATAAAAGTTAAAGGAAGAGATGCAAAAGGAATATATTTTGCAGTTGATTTCCTGAAATCCACTACCAAAGCTCTTCTTAACGGTGGATTTGATAAAAATGATTACATTTCTGCAAAGGGCAAAAAAGTTATGGTTATAGGCGGCGGTGATACAGGCAACGACTGTGTCGGTACAAGTATCCGTCATGGTGCAAAGTCTGTTATACAGCTTGAAATGATGCCTAAGCTTCCCGATAAAAGAAGTGAGGATAATCCATGGCCTCAGTGGCCGAGAGTTTGCAAAACTGATTACGGCCAGGAAGAGGCAATTGATGTATTCGGTAACGATCCAAGAGTTTATCAGACTACTGTCAAGGAGTTTTTGAAGGATAAACAGGGAAATGTTACAGGTGCGGTTCTTGTAAAGCTTAATTCTGAAAAGGATGAAAAGACCGGCAGAATGATTATGAAAGAAATCGAGGGCAGTGAATATCAGATTGAAGTTGATCTGGTTCTTATTGCGGCCGGATTCTTGGGAAGTCAGGATTATATTACAAAAGCTTTTGGCGTAAGTGTTGACGGAAGGACAAATGTTGCAACGGAGCAGGGCTTGCATAAGACAAATGTAGAAAATGTTTTTGTCGCCGGTGATATGCACAGAGGTCAATCACTGGTAGTTTGGGCTATTCGAGAGGGGAGAGACGCTGCCAAAGAGGTTGACGAAAGCTTAATGGGATATTCTAATTTATAAGTAAATAATTTTACAAGCGGACTGTGAAAGCAGTCCGCTTTTTATGTTTGTTAAAATTTATTTTACATATAAAAACATAAATATACATCTATTGACAGCTAAAATTTTATATGCTATAATATTAATTAGTTAATAATACAATTGTTAACAATAAAATATGAAAGGTTTTGATTAAAAAGAAAAAATCAGGAAAGAAAATTGCAGCAATGGCTGCGGCGGTGGTTATGATGTTCTCAGGTTCGGCTATTGGAGCAAGTGCAGCAAATGTTACAACAACATTAGGTACTAATAACGGCGTAATCTATACCGGAAGTATTTCTGCGAGGAATAAAGCTTATGCTATAACAAAGTGTAAAAATTATAATACGGTTTATTCGGGAAGCATAGTTCCAAGTCATTCAAAAGTAAAATACACACTTAAAGGCAGTACCAATTTAAATACGGTCATGGTTTCAAAGAATAATGATAATAAATTAGCGTATTATTTTTATACTGAACTTCAAACGTATAACACTAATACCAAGAAAACTTCAACTTCGAAAAGAAGTATTACTACTAAAAATGCTGGATGTGGGATGTCACTAAAGAGAAATTCCAGTGATAAAACATTAAGATATACTATGTTGATAGATGTAACACGAACCGGAGATGCTAATGCATTAAGTTCAAAAACTTAAAAATTAGTTGTAAATCAAAAATAAGGAGAATTAATGAAATATACTATAAAGAATCTTAAGTGTTTTGCAAAAGAAAACACCCTGATTTTTATACTTTTTATTTTTTGTGAATTTGCTGCGGCTTTTATACTTTTTTTATCCTTTGGTACATATCAGAATTTTAAATTGGTTA
Organism: Ruminococcus sp.; assembly: GCA_019420505.1. Taxonomy (GTDB): domain Bacteria; phylum Bacillota; class Clostridia; order Oscillospirales; family Ruminococcaceae; genus FB2012. The sequence continues at coordinate 41,557 of JAHZHC010000019.1, read as the reverse complement.
AAAACAGTGATATTCATAAATCGGATATAGTTATAGGGTTTGGAAATATTGTTGAAGAAACTAAATTTAATGATGAAGTTTTTTTTGAAGGCGATGGAAGTGTAGATAATAGTGATGTTAAGAAATTTTTATCGCTGTTGTCAGACGACACTTTAAATGAAATAGATTCAGTCGTTTATTCTGTTTTGGTTTATGACTATACGGGGAATGAAAACTTCGGTGGAGAACCGTTAGGGATTTGTTTCAGATTGGAATATTCTCAAAATGATAAAAAGTTTGTACCATATGATACTGCTTTTAATAATTCGCCTGTTTTTTATGGAAAGGGTATGTCGTTAGAAGATTATAATAGCGGAGAAAAGAATATGGTATTACCCTATTATTATTCAGATGAGTATATTGGACAGGAGATGCTTATAAACGGAGAACCTTATAATATTATAGGCGTTGATTCGGTTGATGATTTTGCCGTTATTCCGTATATAAACTCACCGGATTCCTTAGGAAATATCAGCAATATTTATTTTATGACTAATAATATTATCTCGCAAACAGCATATAACGATATTAAAACTTCACTAAAAGAAGTTTTTGGAGATTATGCGTTTATACCAAAAGTCGATACGATCAATACCAAGCTTCCTTTTTATAATTCAATAATGTTGATATCAGTAATTCTGACTTGTCTTGCAGCAATAACACTGTCGTTGTTGTTCAGATATATTCTATCAAAAAGGAGCAGAACGATTTCTATTCTCAGGATTTGTGGGTGTACAGATTTAAAAGTCAGAAGAATTTTTATTTCAGAAGTTATTTTAACCTCTTTAGCAAGCTTTTTTATAACAGTTATTATTTATTTTAAAATAGCTGTAAATGAATTGAAAGGTTCATTAGTCTATATTGATATAGTTTACAGTTTAAAAAATTGTGCAATATTAAGCGTTATTTATTTTCTGTGTATTTATATTGTTCTTAAAATAATGATATTTATTACATTGTTAAAAACTCCGGTTACACAAATAAAGCAGGGAGGTAATTGACATGATAATGTATTCATTTAAGCTGAACAAAAAATTTATATTTACTGATTTATTTGTTGCTTTACAACTATCTGTTACAATAGTTTTGATAATTATTACAGTTTCATCAATAATGTCAAGAATAGACGATTATCTTCCGTTAAGAAAGGTTTTGTCAAATGAGGGTAAATGCGTTTACGTTTCAGAAGTGAATTTTGTTAACGGTGTGCGTTTCATTTATACCGTTGAAGACATATTAAACAGTGAAAAAAATATATCCGAGATTTATTCGGGATATAAAAGTCCTCTTGTTCCCGAGGGAACAGAAAATTATGACCGTTCATATTCTTATTCAAAAAACATGGCAAAGTTATATACCCCTCAAATGCAAAAAGGTAAATGGCTTGATAAAGCAGATGAAAGTTCAGATGTTTTGGAGGTTGTAGTATCCGACAGTGAAAATTATGATGTAGGAGATATAATTTCTTTTTATAACTTAAATAATGAAGAAAAAGAATATTCTGCAAAAGTAATAGGGATATTAGCTGACAATGCAAAGATTTTAGGGTTGGAAGGCTCGAATGAAAATGTTAAGGACTTTCGGGATATGTATAAACATATGGAAGGAGAATATTTTTTCTTTTCAAATGAACAGCTTGCTAAAATGAAAATTGGTTCAACATTATACGGACAAATGTTTGTTGTTTATAAGGATAATTTATCAGAAAACGAGCTTTTAGAGCTTAATAGAAATATTTATAAATATGGTGCTAATTTAGGACTGGCTGATGAGCTGAATGTAAACAGTATTGATTATATTAAAGAAGATATTATATTAATTATGCCAATAGCAATATGCGTTTTGTTTTTAGTTGTAATCAGTGAGATTGCCGCAGTTTCTATACAAACTAAAAGAGAACTTAAGTTTTATGCAGTTTTAAGTATTTGCGGGGCAACAAGAAAAAATTGTGTTATAATGAACTTGCTGTGCAGCTTGTTTGTTTCATTGTTAGGAATCATAATGGCAGTAATATTTTTATTTGTCAGCTATAATATTTTGTCATCGTATTTCATTATTGATTTTGACATAGCACAGGCTTTGGTTTGTTTAGCAATTGTTATCATAAATATGATTATGTCAATAATAATCCCATATAAGATATTATCAAAAAAAGCTGTTATAGAAGTATTTAGAAAATGAAAATTTTAACATATAATAATTTCAGTCTGAGTTTACATTAAAAAACATAAAAATACATCTATTGACAACTAAAATTTTATATACTATAATATTAATTAGTTAATAATACAATTGTTAACAATAAAATATGAAAGGTTTTGATTAAAAAGAAAAAATCAGGAAAGAAAATTGCAGCAATGGCTGCGGCGGTAGTTATGATGTTCTCAGGTTCGGCTATTGGAGCAAGTGCAGGAACAGTAACTGAAAAGAATGAATCGTTTTATGGTACTTATATGAGGATGTTATGTACAAGTTACATATATAACGGAACTTACAAAACTTATTCAAGAAATCTTACAACCTATTTAAACAGCACTAAAAGGTTTTGTTTGGCTAAAACTCAGGTAGTAAATTCGTCTTTTTCTTTGATTGATGGTCAAACCCAAAGCGGTTCTTTGTCAAAAGGCGGCATATTAACTCCTAATATTACGGTTAACAATTCTAAAGCCGCAACAGCTGCATTTTATTCCGAGGTCCATAAAACCACATCTTCTTCAAGTTCGGTCATAGAAAATAGCAGAAAAAACATTTCATTTAAAATTTAATTTAGAGGCATTTATGTTTTTTAATATCTTTATTAATCGGTTAAAAAAGCAAAAAATTGTTGTTTCGCTCATAATTGTCAGCGCTTTGATTACTTCATTTGTTATTTGTTTTTCATATGGTGTATATCAAAATTATAATGCAAAGTTAGAGCTTGGTGAAACTGAAGGCAAGATGGTTTATATTTCTGCTGCATATTCTGTTGCAGATCAATATAAAGACCGAAAATATGCTGATGTTTATGAAATGGAAACTGATGTTGCATCAGAATATACGTCTATTACAAAAAAAGATTTGATTGACACTCTCATGGAGCTGTCAGATGAGACTAAAAATTCAATAAAAACTGTTTATTGTGAAGCGACAATGGAAGATTCGGTGTATCAACTGAATCCATATAATTTTAATTTTAAACCCACATCTAAGGGTATTGTTCCGGCTGAAAATCATAAAGATCAGTTTACCGATGAGCAGTATTTGAATGGAGAAAAGGTAGCAAGGCTCGGGAGTGTCCTATATACTGAATCAGCGACAAGAAATTCCACAGGGACAATATTGTGGCAAAATGAAGGCGCAAGGCAGGTAGGAGAAGATGAAACGAAAATTACAATAGCAGATCAACGCTATAAAATTATCGGAAAATCAGTTAAAGACATTTGGGGAATAGATATATATGTTCCTTTTACATCCCTTCCCGATGATACGCCGCTCAGAGCTATGAATAACACAGTTGAAATTGAATTTGCAAAAAATGTTACATATAAACAGCTGATTGATATAAGGAATGCGGTTCAAACCGTTATGCCGGATAAAGCAAATGTTCTTGATATGAATTTATCTGAAACTGCTGATTCTTTTTATTATAAAACGATAATAGGTATAAGTATCCTGGTTTCAATTTTGTCGGCAATAAATTTAATTGTGCTTTATAGTTTTATTATAGAAAATGATAAAAGAAGAATTGCTATATTAAGACTTTGCGGTTGTTCCGCTAATAGGGTTATCAAAAATTCTTTGACTGAAATATTTTTAATGACGATTCCTGTGTTTATTATATCAGAATTGATTTTTGATAAAGCTTTGATTCCGATTTTATCAGATTATTTTCCATTTATCTCAGAAGGCTTTTCGGCAAAAATTTATGGCATAAATCTTTTTATGTATATATTGATTTCTTTAATAATTATGTTCTTTTCTTTATCTATAAATATTGGTAAAAAGAATAAGATAAAGGAGGGGTTAGTATAATGTTAAAGCTATTGAAAAAGAATCGTTTCTCAGTATTTTTGCAAATAATTCAGTTAACAGCAGTTTTTATAGTTCTTATGTTTTTGGTTTCAACAATAATATACAGAATGAATTATTATGCACCCATAAAAGCTGCTGCCGAAGAAAAGGGATTTTGGGTAGATGTTTCAACGGCTCAGAATCTTCGAACTGAAGCAGAAATAAAAGAAATGTTTCCCGAAACAACACAAATATGGGGTGTCTTAAGCTATAATTTTTTACACGATGATAAAGACATTGATACGCTTGTCTATAATGATGAAATTTTAGATAACCTTTTTATAAAATTAGATTCCGGAAGTATTGATAAACTTAATAAAAGCGATAAAAATTATTGTTTAATTTCTAATGGATTAGGCTATAGTACAGGAGATGAAATTGAATTATCAAATGAGGATAGTAAAGTAACTTTTGTTGTCGCAGGTGTAATTTCGGATGATCAGCAGATTCTGGGATTCACTCAGGAACAAAAAAGCTATAAAAACGATTATAGAGATTTTTATTTGTCCTATAATTCTGAAATATGCATACCTATAATGATTACTTCTGAAAATACCATGAATAGATTGGGTATTAATTGCATTTATAATGAACAGGCAATAATCAGCTTTTCCGAATCGGATGTTGACGAGAATGCGCTGATTCAGAAGCTTTCAGATGAGTGGGCAATGTATCGTGGAAGCTGTGATGATTTAAAGGAATTAAGCCGAAATTATATTCAAGAACAGCTTTTCATTATTTTACCTATTATTATATGTGTTTTGTTATTAACTATATTTACATCTGTTTCATCAAATGCCATAAATGCAAAACGTAATTTAAGAAACTATGCAATTTTCTACATGTGCGGAGCAACATGGAAAAAGTGTATGAGTTATTGTATAATCAATTCTTTTTTTGTTAGTTTGGTTTCATTGTTTTTTTCTTTAATCATATTATTTATAGGCAAAATTACGTTTTGGTCTGAAACTGTGATAACTTTAGGGATATGGCAGATGTTGGTGTGCTTAATTGCATTACTTGTTCATGTCACAATGTCAATGTTAATACCATTATTAATGATTGGAAATGTCCAGCCGAGGGATATTTTAAAACGTTAAATTAAGGAGAATATAATGATTACGCTTAAAAACATTATAAAAATATACAATCCGAAAAAAGCAAATGAATTTGAAGCTTTGCACGGAGTTTCCTGTGAAATTCAGGACGGTGAAATGGTAGCCATTATAGGAAAATCAGGAGCAGGAAAATCAACGCTTTTACACATTCTTGCTTGTATCGACAGTTATCAGAAGGGAGAATATACTATTGACGGAACGTTAGTTAAAAATCTTTCAGAACGTCAGTATGCTAAAATACGCAACGAAAAAATCGGTATGGTTATGCAGGATTTTGCACTTGTTGAGGATTTTTCTGCTCTTGAAAATGTAATGATTCCTTTGAATTTTTCAAAGAAAAAGATAAAGGATAAAAAGGAAAAAGCGCTTGCCGCATTAAATTCAGTGGGCATTAAAGACTTAGCAAAAAAACCGTGTAATAAGCTTTCCGGCGGTCAGAAACAGCGTGTTGCTATAGCGAGAGCAATTGTAAATGAACCGACTATGATTCTTGCGGATGAACCGACAGGAGCACTTGATACGAAAACCTCAGAGGAAATAATGGAACTGTTTAAATCATTGAATCATCAAGGTAAAACAATTGTCATTGTTACTCACGATCCTAAAGTTGCAGAGCAGTGCGACAGAATTGTTGAGATTTCAGATGGCAATATATTATATCAGCAGTGAATATTTCATAAGTAAATTCCGTTTCTGTTATAGAAAGAAGCGGAGTTTTTATTTTTTTGTTTTAGAAAATAATATTGTTTTTATTAATTTTAATTGACAAGACGGTAAAATATGTCGTATAATATAATTAATTATCACATAGAATACACAATGATGTATTATATTAGTCTAAGGGGATTTCTTATGTTTGGATATATCAGAGCGTTTAAACCATATATGCGTGTGTGTGAATATGATACATACAGTGCGGTTTATTGCGGACTTTGTAAGGAAATCGGCAGAGAATTCGGTTTTGTTCCGAGATTTTCTTTAAGCTATGATTTTACGTTCCTTGCGTTAGTGGATATGTCTGTCAATGAAGTTAAAATGTGTGCAGAAAGACAGCGGTGTTTTGCTCATCCCCTTAAAAAGAGGTTTTGTGTTTGCTGTAGTAACGGATTGGAGTATTCAGCATCTGCGGCAATGCTTTTGATTTATCATAAGCTTAAGGACGACTTGCATGATAAGGATATAAAAAGTAAAATACGTGCATTAGTCCTGCTGCCGTTTTTTAAAGGACCATATAAGAAATCAAGGATTAAATATTATGAACTTGCCAATAATATTGAGAAGCAAATGATTTTGCAGAGAGAAATCGAGAAGGACAAGTGTGCAAATATAGATATGGCTTGCGAGCCAACTGCTGTTATAATGCAGGAAATATTCGGACTTTTGAATGGCGGCCGTAATAAAAAGGATCTTATGAGATTTGGATATCTTTTAGGGAGATTTATATATATATGTGATGCCTTTGATGATGTAAGGGAAGATTATAAAAAAGGTAATTATAATCCATTGCTGATAAAATTTGAATTGAACAGTAACCACAGCGAAATTAAAAATGAACATTTTGAAGAAATAAAACAGTATGTTTCCGATAGCATAAATTTCACTTTAGGAGAATTGGCGGAAACATATGTGAAATTAAATATAGAAATGTATAAGCCTATTATAGATAATGTGATTTACCTTGGTCTGAAAAATGTTTTTGATCTTGTTAAATCTGAGAAATTTAAAATTAAATTACGGGAGGAAAAAGACAATGAACGATCCGTATAAGGTGTTAGGAGTTTCGCCTGATGCAACGGAAGAAGAAATTAAAACAGCATATAAAGAGCTTGTAAAAAAATATCATCCGGATAAATATCAGGACAGCCCTCTTAAAGAAGTGGCTGAAGAAAAAATGTCAGAGGTAAACGCAGCATATGATTCTATCATTAATTCACGCCGTTCCGGAGGATTTAACGGATCGTCCGGTGGTTATGCCGATAATAATCAGAATTATTCAGGCGTTAATTATTATGATATAAGACGTCTGATTCAAACCGGTGATATAACAAGAGCCGACAGTATGCTTGACTCTGTTCCGTCAAGTTCACGAAACGCAGAGTGGTTTTTTCTTAAGGGAAGTGTGTGTTATACAAGAGGTTGGCTGAATGAAGCTTATCAGAATTTTTCAGCAGCAGTCTCAATGGCTCCGTCAAATATGGAATATCGTTCTGCATTAAATCAGATGGAACAGCAGAGAAATGGATATATGAGAGGAAATCCTATGGGCGGATATGGGAATAACAATGTGAACAAACAAATGGATTGCTGTACAAGCCTTTGCTGCGCAGATTGCTGCTGTGAGATGATGGGCGGAGATTTGATTCCATGCTGTTAAAGAGGTGAGTGCACTTTGAGGAATAAGTTTGCTTTCAGAATCTCCTTGGGCGGAATAATATCCGCCGTGTGTCTCATGCTTATGTTCTGTACAGGTATGTTCCCAATGCTTGATTATACGATTCCTGCATTTGCCGGATTTTTAATGGTTGTAATGATTGTCGAAACAAGTCCCAAATGGGCGGTTACAACTTATTTTGTAGTAAGTGCGCTTTGTCTTGTGGTAACTCCCAATTATGAAGCAACAATGCTTTTTGTGCTGTTTATGGGATATTATCCGATACTTAAGTTTTATCTTGACAGACTGGAAAACAGAGCGTTGTCATGGACTGTCAAGTATATAGTGTTTAATCTGGCCGCAGCAGTATTTTTCTTAGTATTTCAGTATGTTTTTACGACAGTAGATTTGCTCGAAGGTATGGAAATGTTCGGAAAATATGCTTTGCTTGTGCTGTGGATTCTTGGCAATATATTTTTTGCACTTTATGATAAGGTGCTGGGTCAATTAGTGGACTTATATATAAATTGGTTTAGAAAAAAGATTCTGAGAAGACGATAAAAGAGAGGATGTTTTGATGGAAGAAGATCTTAAAAGAAATGATTCTGTTAAAAATATATCTGAGCTTGAAAAAAAAGAAAAGCATAGAAAAAGGGTTCAGATAATAAGTCTTGTAGTGTTTGCACTTTTTTTGGTGTTGGGAACTATAGCCGCAATTCCTATAGCTAAAGAGCTTAGTGCAGATTTGAAAACCAACGAGGGAATAGAAAATCTTACTGAAAAATTCAGCAGATACAGCGGGGTGTGGGGAGTAATTGTTTTTCTGTTAATACAAACAATTCAGGTCATTCTTGCTGTCATTCCGCCGATACAAATTTTAGGCGGTGTGATGTTCGGATGGTTTTGGGGAGGCGTTTTGTCTTATGCAGGAGTATTCCTTGGAAATTTCATTGTCTTTATGCTTGTAAAAAAAATCGGTGCACCGTTAGTTGATGCATTTGTTAATGAAAAACAATTGAAACGGTTTAAATTTTTGCAGGACGAAAAGAAGCTTACGGGAATTCTGATAATACTCTATCTTATCCCCGGAGTTCCTAAAGATGTTATAACTTATATAGTTCCGCTTACTCAAATAAGAAAAAAAGATTTCTTTCTGTACGTTATGCCGTTTAGAATTCCTGCGGTTTTTATGTCGACAATATTGGGAGGCAATGTAGGAAATGGCAATTATAAAGCGGCATTTGGTATTATAATTGCTTTTATTGCTGTCGGAGTTATCGGTGTTATGTTTAAAGATATAATTTTAAACAAATTAAAACGACATAAGAAAGCGAATTAAGGCGGTTTACACAAAATAAACCGCCTTGAAAAATTTTTTAAAAAAAGGCTTGACAAATATTGATTCATATGATATAATAAATTTCGTTGATTAAGAAGTATACTTTTTATGCGGGTGTAGTTCAATGGTAGAACTCCAGCCTTCCAAGCTGGCCACGTGGGTTCGATTCCCATCACCCGCTCCATGCACCGATTGGTGCAATTTTTATGTATGGCTTTTTATGCGCCTTTAGCTCAGCTGGATAGAGCAACTGCCTTCTAAGCAGTAGGCCACTGGTTCGAGTCCAGTAAGGCGTGCCAGCAGATTCATTTTGAATCTGCTATATGGTGGGTATAGCGTAGTTGGTTAACGCGTCAGTTTGTGGCACTGAAGACCGTGGGTTCGAATCCCACTATCCACCCCAGAATCAGTGCAGAAGCACCGTATCCGTTGTTAATTTAAGCAACGGATATTTTTGTATCTGTTTTTTATTAATAGTATTTTGAAAGCTTGGCTTCTCTGAAACCACGATTGTGCGTCTTGGGGAAGCTTTTTTGGACATAATTGAGTGACAGAGGATAATTATGAAAAGAAAATTAGCTTATGTGGGCTTTGCATTTTTAGGCGGCTTGTTTATTGCTTCGTGGGATTGGGGAAAGTATAATCTTCAATTTATTATATTAGGTTTGTTGATTACGTTAATTCTTTTTTTATTGCTTAAGGATTACAGGATTTATGTTGCCGTAGTTGCTGTTTCTTTTTTTGCCGGAATTTCATATTTATCATTATTCACACATTTTAAATATGAAAAAATAATTGCATATGACGGTGATAATATAAAGCTTTCAGGTGTTGTGACTGATTATTCCTATGTTGGTTCTGACAGAGGCAGATTGACCGTTAAAGGAAGAATAAATGATGGAATCAAAACAAAAATTACTTTTTATGTGCCGGACGGTAAATATGAGTATTATGATGAGGTAGAAGTAAAGGGAAAGGTTATAAAAATTCAAGATTCATTAAATTTTTCTGCTGAAAGCTATTATCGTCCCAAAGGTGTCTTTCTGTCAGGAAGCGGCAATGCACAAGTCAATATAATTAATAAGAATACAAAACCCTTGCTGAAAGCAGTAAATGATTATCGGGATTATTTGTTTAATAAAATTAATTATATCGTTGGCGGAGACGAAGGAGGATTTCTCGCAGCAATGCTGTGCGGAGATAAATCGGAAATCAGCAATATCACAAAAACAAAGTTATATCGTAACGGTATCGCACATATTTTTTCTGTTTCCGGAACGCATATGATAGTGATATCGTCGTTTTTTGCAGCTGTTTTTGGGCTGTTTCTCAAAAACCGTAAAGTTAAATTCTTTCTTATGCAAATTGTTATATGGACATTTGCACTCTTTTCAGGCTTTTCTCCGTCTGTTACAAGAGCAGCGGTTATGTTGACTCTGCTCTTACTTTCAGATGTAATGCTAAGGTCCGGAGATTGTATGAACACACTTGGACTGTGTGCGTTGATTATGCCTCTGAATAATCCCTATATGGTGAGAAATCCGTCTTTCTTGCTTTCTCTTTTTGGCGCTATGGCTGTGGGAGCAGTTGCACCGAGGGTAGTAAATGTGGTACAATATAAAGGAATAGCAGGAAAGCTGCTGAAAAGCTGTATCTTCTCATTAACTGTGATGTTTACAGCAATGCCTGTCACAATGCTTTTCTTTGATGAAATATCAATTGTTTCACCGTTGACTAATGTTATTTTAGTTCCATTTTGTACTTTAGCACTTATCCTGACGGTAATAACGGCAATTACAGGCGGTGTAAATTTTATTGCCGTACCGGTGCTTAAAACAGCAGGTGGAATTATTCATTGTGTTCTTTCAGTCACAGACAAAATTTCATCATTCAGCTATTCATATATTACGCTGAATGGAGCAAACCTTAGAATAATACTATCATTAATATGTGCGGTTGTAATAATTTGGGCATTATCGGTAAAAAAGTTAAGATATTATGCGTTATCAGCAGCAATTGCATATGGAATTATTATTTCTTCATATAATATAAATGCTTTTTATGAAGCAAATGTTATCCATTTTATGTTTATCCCCGATGGTTCAAAATCTCAGGCAATTATATATGTAAATGATAAATGCATTATTGCAGACCTGGGTGCAAAAGGAAGCAATAACGCTGCTGTAAATAATGTTATTACCAAAAAGGGAATCAAATCCGTAGAAAGCGTATTTATCCTGAATGAGTGCTATTATACAGCACAAACCTATGAAAGCAATGTACTTTCGCTTCCAAAAGCTTTTTACGGAGATTTTGATGCCGAAACAGATTTGTATAAAATAAATGACAGCGTAAGCTTTAATAATTTAAATTTTTCCCGCACTGATATAGGCTATAAGGTAAATTTGAATGATATTCAGTTGGAAATGGCACCGGATTGCTTTGACCTGAACGGTAAAAAGTATAATCTGAAAAACGAAAAATACCCTGTAGAAATAGTATTCAAAAATAATGATTATGAAGTAAGGAGACTTGATTATGGCTTTAACAAGCAGCTCAGACTTGGGTAAACGTATAAAAAACGAGGATTATGACAATCTTTACTTTTTCTATGGTCATGATGTCGGAGCATTGGAGGCTTACGTAAAAAAACTTATAAATAAATTAGTGCCCCCATCTGATCAAATAATGAATCTTCACAAATTTGACGGAAAGAAAATTGATGTTGCCGAATTTGCAAATGCATGTGAGGCCCTTCCGCTGTTTTCAAATCGTGTCTGTGTAGTGATCAATGACCTAAATATGGACTCTGTAGCTAAAACTGACGGAGATGATATCAGAAAGGTCCTGTCCGATTTACCTGAAACAACAGTTGTTGTTATTTATGCTACAGGTACAGATCTGTATAAAAATAAACGTGCCCTCACCGATAAAAATAAAAGATTCTGCGATTTTTGTGCAAAGCATGGTTCAGCCTGTGAATTTGCATATAAAAAAGCTTCCGATCTTTCAAAAACTATAATAGCAAATGTTCAGCGTTTCGGATGTGTAATTTCAAAGTCTGATGCCGAATATCTTGCAAATCTATGCCTTTGCGATTCAGCGTTTATAAGTCAGGAACTGAATAAGCTTACTTCTTATGCGGAAGGAAGAACAATTACAAAGGAAGATATTGATGCATTATGTGTCAGACGTATCGAGTCAGACGGATATGCACTCGCAGTTAATATATTAAAAGGAAATGCTAAAATGGTGTTTACAAGACTGTCAGAGCTTGCAGATCAGAATTATGAGCCGTTTGAAATTTTAGGTATAATCAGTTTTTCAATGTCTGATATATATCGTGCAAAGCTTGCAAGAGCGTCGGGAAAAATGGCTAACGATGTAACTGCTGATTTCAAATATCCGAGAAATCGTGAGTTTGCTGTAAGAAACGCTTTTTCCGAATGTGCAAATATATCTGCGGAGCGAATTAGAAAAACAATTGAAATACTTGCGGATACTGACTTGGAGCTAAAAACTAAATCGTCAGGAATCGCCGCAGATATGCTTGCCTTGGAGCAGTGTGCAGCAAAGTCTATGGCTCTCAGATGCTGAATGAGGTAATAATATATGGAAAAGCTTAAAATACCTTATGCAGTTGTTGTAGAAGGTAAATATGATAAAATAAAATTGTCATCAATTATTGATACAGCTATAATAGTTACAAATGGATTTGGCGTATATAAAAACAACGAAACTGTAAGACTAATACGTTATTATGCAGAAAAAACAGGCGTAATTATTCTTACCGATTCTGACACCGCCGGGTTCAGAATAAGAAATCATATAAAAAGTATTATACCGAACGGAAAGATTATAAATCTTTATGCCCCTGAGATTTTCGGTAAAGAAAAGCGCAAAATTCAACCTTCAAAAGAAGGCAAGCTGGGGGTGGAGGGAATATGTGCAGAAAAGCTCAGAGAACTTTTTGTTGACGCAGGACTTGTAAATGAGAAGAATACATCTGATTCTGCCATAACAAATCTTGATTTTTATGAATTAAAGCTCTCCGGAAATAAAAATAGTAATTTTTATAGAAAACAAGTTTTAAATGCATTGGAGCTTCCTGAAAATCTGACATCAAAAGCAATGCTTGAGGCCGTAAATATCCGATTCACAAAAGAGGAATTTTTTAGTCTTGTGAAAAAAATACAGGATGATAATGTGTAAAATCTTATTGAAATTTGTTATATGCTGTGATATAATATAGAAAGAATATTATTTTCAGTTAATGTTCTGCTGATCAAAAATATACGTTTAAAACTTGAAAGGCTGTTTGATATGTGCGTTTATAATGACAGAATAAATTTGATTGACCTGAACGATTATCCCGTTTCATGGTGGAATAAAATTTTAAATCTTGCTCATGAGATAATTGAAAATCCGGATAATTATAAAGAAGCCTGTAAAGGTAAAATTATGGGCACCTTGTTTTATGAACCGTCGACAAGAACGCAAATGTCTTTTCAGACAGCAATGCTGAGATTGGGTGGAACCATAATTGGTTTTGATAATCCTCAGACCTCATCAGTGGCTAAGGGTGAAAATATTAAGGATACAACTAAAATCGTATCTGAATATGCCGACATTATGGTAATGCGTCATCCTGTTGCAGGATCTGTAAAAGGAGCGGCTTTGACAGCGGAATGTCCGGTGATTAATGCCGGCGACGGCGGACATCTTCATCCCACCCAGACATTGACCGATCTGCTGACATTGAAAGAGGAAAAGGGAACTCTTGAAAATCTGACTATAGGACTTTGCGGAGATTTGAAAAACGGAAGAACTGTCCATTCTCTTATAAAAGCAATGAGCTGTTTCAAGGGAACAAGATTCGTGCTTATCTCCACAAAAGAATTGTCATTGCCGTCGTATATTAAAGACCTGCTTAAAGCAAGCGGCTATGAGTATAAGGAGGTATCAAGCCTTGACGACGCCATGGACGAGCTTGACGTGCTCTATATGACAAGAATACAAAGGGAGCGTTTTGCCTCTGAAGAGGAGTATCAGCAGCAGAAAGGATGTTATATTCTCGATAAGGAAAAAATGAAAAAAGCAAAAAGCGACCTTATTGTGCTTCATCCATTGCCAAGAGTGGACGAAATCGCAATTGAAGTCGATGACGATAAAAGAGCGTTGTATTTTAAACAGGCTAAGTATGGAATGTTTGTCAGAATGGCGCTTATACTGACGATCCTTCATAATGACGGAAAACCGGCGCCGTTGACATGCGGTAAAATCTATAATGGATTAAGCTGTTCAAACCCTAAATGTATTACACATCAGGAAACATACCTGCCTAAGTATTTCCATGGTAACGGTGATACCGTGATATGTGAATATTGTGACGAAAGAACGCTGATAGAATAATACATATGAATTTCAGCGAATATAATTAATATATGTTTTGTGTTTAAGGAGATGATTATGTGACTCAAACTTTGATGATAGTCGGTTGGGCTATTGCATTTGTGTTTTTTATAGTTTGCGAGATTGCAACTGCAACTGCACTTGTTTCAATCTGGCTGGGCTTTGGTGCATTAGTGTCAATGTTCTTTGCAATCGGCGGATGCAGCTTTACGGTGCAGCTTGTGGTATTTGTGGTTGCCTCAGTGCTGCTGCTCATATTTACAAGACCGCTTGTCAAGAAAGTTCAGGGGAAAACAGTTCATACTAATTATGAATTGGATATCGGAAAAACTGCTGTGGTAACTGAAGATATCAATAATGCTTTGTCGTCAGGGCGTGTAAAGCTAAGCGGAGTGAATTGGGATGCCCGCAGTGAGGATGGTACGGAGATTTCAGCAGGTTCAATTGTAACAGTAAAAGAAATATCAGGTTCAAAGCTGATAGTTTCAAAATAAATCGGAGGTAATTTTATGGAATATGGATTGTATGTAATACTGGCAATAGTGATTTTTCTTGTAATCGTAGTAATCCGCAGTATCAGAATTGTGCCGCAGGCGTATGTCTTTGTTGTTGAACGTCTTGGTGCATTCCATACCGCATGGCAGACAGGCTTGCATGTAATGATACCTTTTATTGATAAAATCGCTAAAAAGGTTTCAATTAAGGAGCAGGTTGTGGATTTTAAGCCTCAGTCAGTTATAACCAAGGATAATGTAACAATGAAAATTGATACCGTTATTTTCTTTCAGGTTACTGATGCCAAGCTTTATACCTATGGAGTTGAAAATCCTCTCACAGCTATTGAAAACCTTACCGCAACAACCTTGCGTAATATCGTTGGCGATTTGGATTTGGAAGCAACATTGACTTCACGTGATTTGATTAATACCAATATTACAAAAATTCTTGACGAGGCAACAGACCGATGGGGAATTAAGGTTCAGCGTGTTGAACTTAAAAATATTCTTCCGCCTCCTGAGATTCAGGATGCTATGGAAAAACAGATGAAAGCCGATCGTGAAAGACGTGAAAAGGTTATTCAGGCAGAAGCCGAAAAGAAATCTCAGATACTTGTTGCCGAGGGTGAAAAAGAATCTAAAATTCTTCGTGCAGAAGCTGATAAGGAGTCTAAGATTTTGCAGGCTGAAGCTGAAAAAACATCTATGATTCTTCGTGCCGATGCAGTAAGAGAACAGAAGGTTCTTGAAGCACAGGGTGAAGCTCAGGCTATTGAAATGGTGCAGAATGCTTTGGCTGAAAGCTTAGTAAAACTTAATTCAGCAAATCCTAATGAAAATGTAATACAGCTTAAGAGCCTTGAAGCCTTTGCAAAAGCGGCTGACGGAAAAGCAACAAAGATTATTATCCCAAGCGAAATTCAGGGACTTGCAGGTCTTGCCGCCGGATTAAAAGGAATCATAAGCGAAGATAACAAAAACGAAACAAAATAAAAAATTAAGCTGCATTCTGATTAGAATGCAGCTTTTAAATTACCCTACTATAAATGCTGTATAAAAGTAAAAGCCGTTGAAATTATTTCAACGGCTTTTCTACATTTTTAAATTACTTAATCATTGAAGCTACTTCATCAGCAAAGTTGTCTTCTTTCTTTTCAACGCCTTCGCCACGCTCAAAACGAACATAGTCAACAACCTTGATTGAACCGCCGAGAGCCTTAGCTGCATTTTCTACATATTTGCCTACTGAAACCTTGTCATCCTTAACAAATGCCTGTTCAAGCAAGCAGTTTTCAGAATAGTATTTTCCGATCTTACCATCAACGATTTTAACCTTAACCTGTTCAGGCTTGTTAGCCATTTTAGGATCTTCAGCCATCTGTGCAAGCATAATCTTCTTTTCTTCTTCAAGTGCTGAATCAGGAACGTTATCTCTGCCAAGATATGCAGGATTCATAGCTGCTACCTGAAGTGCACAGTCTTTACCTACTTCAAAAACCTTGTCAGCAGAAAGATCTGTATCAAGCTTAACCATAACACCAATGCTTCCGCCGCCGTGAACATAAGGAACAAGTACACCTTCAAGTCTCTTGAAACGGCGAATAACCATGTTTTCTCTGATTTTAATAAACAAGTCCTGAAGTGATTCTTCAACAGTCTTGTCACCGCCGCTGATTGTTTCAGCCTTAAGAGCCTCAACGTCAGCCGGATTCTTTTCAATAACTGTCTTTGCAACTGCTGCAACAAATGTCTTGAATTCTTCGTTGTTTGCAGCAAAGTCAGTTTCAATGTTTACTTCAACAACAGCGCCGACATTGCCTTCAACTACTGATGTAACAATACCTTCAGCAGCAACTCTTCCGCTTTTCTTTGCCTGTGTAGCAAGTCCTTTTTCACGGAGAAGTACGATAGCCTTGTCTGTATCGCCCTCAGCTTCTTCGAGAGCTTTTTTACAATCCATCATGCCTACGCCTGTAGATTTCATAAGTTCTTTGATTTCTGCAACGGATACCTTTGCCATTTTATTTCCTCCTAAAATTTATTTTAATGGAAATCAAGGCAGACAAAAATATGTCTGCCCGAAATTTTTTAATTATTCAGCAGCCTCTTCAGTTGCTTCTGTTTCTTCAGCTTCTTCAACTGCATCCTGTCCCTGTCTGCCTTCAATAATTGCGTTAGCCATGCAGCCGGCAATAAGCTTAACAGCTCTGATAGCATCGTCATTACCCGGAATTACATAGTCAACATCGTCAGGGTCACAGTTAGTATCTACGATAGCAACTACCGGAATACCAAGCTTCTTAGCTTCAGCAACAGCAATCTTTTCCTTGCGTGGGTCAACAACAAAAAGTGCACCCGGGAGTTCCTTCATGTTCTTGATACCGCCCATGAATTTTTCAAGCTTTTCAATTTCAAGATTGAGTTTTGTAACTTCTTTCTTAGGAAGAAGATCAAATGTACCGTCAGTTTCCATTGTGTGAAGCTGTTCAAGTCTCTTGATTCTTCTCTGAATTGTTTTGAAGTTTGTCATCATACCGCCGAGCCATCTTGCGTTTACATAGTGTGCGTCAGATCTCAGCGCTTCTTCTTTAACTGAATCTCCGGCCTGTTTCTTAGTACCTACAAAAAGTACTTCCTTGCCTTCAGCTGAAATGTCACGGATAAACATATAAGCTTCTTCAAGCTTCTTTACAGTTTTCTGTAAATCAATAATGTAAATTCCGTTTCTTTCTGTGAAAATGTACGGTGCCATTTTCGGATTCCATCTTCTTGTCTGGTGACCAAAGTGTACACCTGCTTCAAGAAGCTGTTTCATTGATACTACTCCCATTGTAGTAACCTCCTGTTTGGTTTTTAAATTTTTATCCGATTTGTTCCGGATAAATTGTATCCTCCGTCCGGCTTAACTTGCATTCACTCGTTTATACGAGAACCACTGCAAAAACACAGACGTGCGAATTGCTTTAATATTATATCACATTTAAAAAATAATTTCAAGAATATCATGCATTTTATTTTAACAAATTTTCCACAGAAAAGCTTCTTGATTTTGTGCATATTGTATCATTGCAAAATCGTACAAGAATAGTATCTTCGCCAATTAAGTCAATGTCACTGCATTTAATGATAATGTCTTCGTCTCTGCCCATTATGCCTAATGCTCTCGGGCGCCCGAAAACAATGAGAGATACAACGTTTCCTGTCGCTGTGTCAATTTCAATATCGTCTACATATCCGAGCTTAAGTCCGGTTTTTAAATTAACGACCTCTTTGTTTCTAAGGTTTGAAAAACTGCAAATCATAAAAAATCCCTCCCGCATAAATCTGATCTTGTTCAAATTTATGCAAAGAAGGGCTTGACTAATTCATTATTTTAACTTTTTGAGCTTTCTTAGCCTTTTCTAAAAAGGTTTGATATTCTTCGTATATGTAGTTTCCGATGGTAAGAATGAATTCATTGTTGGTAGGCTTTTCGTGATTTTTAAGAGTCTCGGGACTAAAGAATATTTTTTTAATGTGAATTGACATTTTAGACCATGCCTTGTTAATGGCTACCCTTATTGCTCTTTCGACACAAGCGGTGTTGCTGTCGAATTTTTTGGCTACCTCCGGATATATATCCTTAGAAAAATTGAATTTTACTCTCCCTGAACAAGCGGCAATGAAAAGCGCCTCTCTGAGATACATATATCCGAACATTTTCGACGAGAATTTCAGCACTGTCAAAATCTCCACTATCTTATCATTTATCTCAGCATAAACCTGATCCAAGGTTATTGTCGTAATAGAGTGTATTCGTTGTATTTCATCACAAAGCTTGGTAAAATTAACAGGCATCTCTATAGTAACTAAATTATCCAGATTTGATATTTTATCAACATCAGAAGTTTCATATGTGTATAAAGCAAAAATATACGGAGGCTTTTCAAGACCAAGAATGTGCTTGGATAATCTCTCAATAGAATCAAAATCCATGTTGTCTGAGTTCAGAATAACAACATCAGGATTGTTCCTTACAACTTCAATCTCAATTAAAACAGGGTCTGACTCCGTTTTAAATACATCAAATCCCATGGCGTCAAGAGTTTTGTTAAGCTGACGTTCATATGATGTCTTGTTAACAGCAGTTACAATTTTCAGTTCAGATAACACAGAATCACCTCGCAGTATATTATGTAAATAATTGTATCAAATAAATCAGCTTATTTCAAGGATTTTAGACCCTAATGGGTATTATTTTAATAAAAATTACACAAAAGTGAGAAAAACATTAATATTATATCAATAGCCGTCGAAAAAAACAAAAGAAAATTTTTGTATTATTGACAATGAGAAAAAAGTGTAGTATAATAAATATATGGTATGACCTGAAAGATTTGTTCTGACGGGAAATATAATTTTAATTAATATCTTACCGAAAGATAAGTTCTGACGGAAAAGACTGAAATATGATCTGATTCAAGCCTTTTTTTAAAAGGCCTTATTTCCTTGTCTTTTCTTGAAAGACAAGGATTTTTTATTGTTTAGGAGTTGAATATGAACAGAACAGCGCTTGTTGGTATAATGATTGAGGATACCGAATGTGCAAATCAGATTAACGAAATCCTGCACAAATATAATCAGTATATAATCGGAAGAATGGGAATTCCTCATGTAAAACATAATTTAAGTATAATCAGCGTGGCATTGGAGGCGCCTAACGATGTTATAAGCGCCCTGTCAGGTAAATTGGGAAGATTAAAGGGTGTGTCTGCAAAAACTATTTATTCAAAGCTTGATGAAGAGGAGTGATTAAAATTTTGGATTCGTTTTCTCTTGTTGATAAGCTGGAGCAAAATTCTGTTTTAACAGCTGACGAATATGAATATCTTATTTCCGATCAGACCGAACCGTTATCTCAGTATCTTTTTGAGAAAGCAAGAAAAGTCAGAGAAAGGTTTTACGGCAAAGATGTTTATATAAGAGGCTTAATAGAATTTTCAAATTATTGCAAAAACGATTGCCTTTATTGCGGAATAAGGCGCAGTAATTTAAATGTTCAGAGATATCGCCTTAGTCCGGAGGATATTCTGGCCTGCTGTAAAGAAGGCTATGATCTCGGATTTCGTACCTTTGTGCTGCAAAGCGGTGAGGACGGTTACTATACCGATGACAGGCTTATTGATATTATAAGTTCTGTAAAAAATAAATTTCCCGACTGTGCCCTGACTCTTTCCATTGGCGAGAAAACCTTTGATCAGTATAAGTCGTATTTTGAAGCAGGGGCAGACAGATATCTGCTCAGACATGAAACTGCTGATAATGAGCATTACAGTAAACTGCATCCTAAAGAATTATCTTTGGAAAACAGAAAAAAATGTCTTTGGGATCTGAAGAAAATAGGATATCAGGTGGGTACCGGATTTATGGTAGGATCACCTTATCAAACTCCGAGAAATTTGTCTGAGGATATGCTCTTTTTAAAAGATTTACAGCCGGATATGGTCGGAATAGGTCCGTTTATATCTCATAAAGATACACCGTTTTTTGATAAATGCTCAGGAACTATGGAACAAACCTTGTTCATGATCGGATTAATTCGTCTGACTTTGCCTGATGCCCTGATACCGGCAACAACCGCCTTGGGTACAATACATCCCATGGGCAGAGAGAAGGGAATACTTGCAGGTGCAAATGTCACAATGCCAAATCTTTCCCCTATGTCTGTAAGAAAAAAATATATGCTGTATGATAATAAAATCTGTACAGGTGATGAATCTGCACAGTGCAGAGATTGCCTTGAAAGGCGAATAAATTCTATTGGATATAACATAGTCGTTAACCGAGGCGACCGTGTTTCATTAAATAATAAATAATTTTTTAAGAAAGAAGAATGGATATGTATAAGTATGACCCAAAATCACTGAAAGCTGAAGAGTTTATTAACCATGAGGAAATTGAAGAAACACTCAGGTTTGCGAATGAAAATAAGAGCAATGTCACCTTGCTTCGTGAGATTCTCGAAAAGGCAAAGCTGAGAAAAGGTCTTTCTCACCGTGACGCCGCTGTCCTCCTTGACTGCGATGTTCCTGAAATAAATCAGGAAATTTATTCGCTTGCCGAACAGATAAAAAAAGATTTTTACGGCAACAGAATCGTTATGTTTGCACCACTCTATCTGTCGAATTATTGTGTTAACGGATGTCTGTATTGTCCTTATCACGCTAAAAACAAGCATATCTGCCGTAAAAAACTGACGCAGGAAGAGGTAAAAGCCGAGGTAATCGCCTTGCAGGATATGGGACATAAGCGTCTTGCCATTGAAGCCGGTGAGGATCCGATAAACAATCCGATTGAGTATATTCTTGATTGTATCAAAACTATCTACTCAATCAAGCATAAAAACGGTGCAATAAGACGTGTAAATGTCAATATTGCTGCAACTACCGTTGAAAATTACCGTAAGCTGAAGGATGCAGGAATCGGTACATATATCCTGTTTCAGGAAACATATCATAAGGAAAGCTATGAAAGACTCCATCCAACAGGACCAAAGCATAACTATGCTTATCATACTGAAGCTATGGACAGAGCAATGGAGGGCGGAATCGATGACGTAGGAATCGGCGCATTGTTCGGACTTGAGCTTTACAGATATGAGTTTGCAGGGCTTCTGATGCATGCAGAGCACCTTGAGGCAGTTCATGGCGTAGGACCTCATACAATCTCAGTTCCGAGAGTAAGACGTGCCGACGATATTGATCCCGATGAATTTGATAACGGAATTTCAGATGAAACCTTTGCAAAAATTGTTGCATGTCTCAGAATTTCAGTGCCTTATACGGGAATGATAGTATCAACCAGAGAGAGCAAGGCTTGCAGAGAGAAAGTATTGCACCTTGGTATATCACAGATAAGCGGCGGTTCAAGAACTTCTGTCGGCGGATATGTTGAGGAGGAAGAAGAGGACGAAAATTCAGCACAATTTGACGTTTCTGATACCCGAACACTTGATCAGGTCGTGAATTGGCTTATGAAAATGGATTATATTCCATCATTCTGTACAGCCTGTTATCGTGAGGGAAGAACAGGCGACAGATTTATGTCATTGTGTAAATCAGGACAAATTCAGAACTGCTGTCATCCAAATGCCCTTATGACCTTAAAAGAATATCTAATGGACTATGCTTCTGAGGATACAAAACAAGTAGGAGAAAAGCTTATTATCAAGGAGCTTGACAATATTCCAAAAGAAAAGGTAAGAGAGATAGTAAAACAAAACCTTATAAATATTGAAAACGGCAAACGTGATTTCAGATTTTAATTGGAGGGAAGTGGCTGTTATGTTGTTTGTAAATTATCCAAAATGCTCAACTTGTGTGAAAGCAAGAAAATTTCTTGAAGAAAAAGGCATTGATTTCACCGACAGAGATATAAAAAACGAAAATCCGAATTATGAGGAATTAAAATCCTGGTATGAAAAAAGTGGCCTGCCTCTGAAAAGATTTTTTAATACCAGCGGAATGGCATATAGAGCATTGGACCTAAAAAATAAATTACCTGATATGTCGGAGGAGGAGCAGTTAAAACTGCTTTCAACTGACGGCATGCTTGTGAAGCGACCGATTTTAATAACAGAAAAAGCTGTTCTTGTTGGTTTTAAACAAGCTGAATGGGAAGATAATTTAGTTTAAAGTTATAGTAAATATAAACAAAATCGTGTATCGGCATTTGTGCAGGTACACGATTTTTCTTTTAATTAAAACATATTTCGTTCATAGTTGCACGTTTGCGTGCAAAAAAACTCAAAATAAGCCTATTAGTAGAGGGGGGTGCTCGGCCGCACAGCCAACTCACGTTATCAATTTGTGATATTCATGGTATGACCCCGCTGTGGTAAGTTAGCAAAAAACTGTAGTCACTTCAAGCATAAACTGACACAAGAAAAATTATATTGCAGCTGTAAAATTTGACTGACAGGATTTACGGTAAAAAGGACAGACATTTTTGGAGCAACTCAGCAATCCACTCACTATAGCGGGGTCAGAATTATTCTCTTTATCAAATTTATATCGTGACAAGCGCCGTCTGCGCTAAGACCCCTAACAAATATAATTAGCCGTAAATGTGCAGATTTGAATTTTACAAGTAATTTTACTGCATTATCATTTTTCAGTCCGCACGGGTGCTCGACCGCACGGGTCAATTCACACTTTTTTATGTCTATAGCCTTGCTCCCGCTATAATAGTTTTGCGGTAAATAAGCCTACCAGGGCTTTACAGTTCCCACTATTTCAGAAATGCACTTAATGCCGTTGTCATCGCAATATCTGTTAAGTCCCTCGACGATTTCAACAGGTGCGTAAGGATTGCTGAAAATAGCAGCGCCGATTTGAATAGCAGAAGCCCCTGCCATCATCATTTCAACAGCGTCCTCCCATGAGGTAATTCCGCCCATGCCCACAACAGGGATCTTTATAGCATTTGCAACCTGCCATACCATTCTTACTGCAATAGGAAATACAGCAGGTCCGGAAAGTCCGCCAACGTTGTTTTTCAAAATAGGACGGCCTGTTTTAATGTCGATTCTCATTCCTAAAAGAGTGTTGATAAGTGAAACAGCGTCAGCGCCCTCTGCCTCGACTGCTTTTGCAATGTCCGTAATGCTCGTAACATTGGGTGAAAGCTTGACCATCAGCGGTTTACTTGTAGCTTGTCTTACAGCAGCCGTAACTGCCGCCGCAGATTCACATCTTGTTCCGAATGCAGCGCCGCCTTGCTTGACATTGGGGCATGAAATATTAAGTTCGATCATGTCAACCGCAGTGTCGTCCAGCGCCCTTGCAAGCTCGCCGCATTCTTCAGATGTAGCACCTGCAATGTTAGCAACAATTCTTGTATCTTTGGTTAAAAGATTAGGAAGCTCATATTCAAGGAATTTTTTCAAACCTCCGTTCTGAAGTCCTACCGAGTTCAGCATTCCGCTTGGCGTTTCAGCAGCACGAGGTCCCGGATTTCCCTGACGTGGTTCTAAGGTTGTGCCTTTTATTGCAATTCCTCCAAGCTTTGAAAGTGGATAAAATCTTTCATATTCACGTCCATAGCCAAATGCTCCGCTTGCAGGGATAACAGGGTTTTTAAATTCAACCCCGGCAACATTTACTCTTAAATCAGCCATTAAAATCTACCTCCTTGCCGTCAAAAACAGGACCGTCAGTGCAGACGTGAGAGAAAATTTCCTTTCCGTCCTTAACTGTTCTGCATACGCATACAAGACAAGCCCCAACACCGCATGCCATACGCTGTTCAAGGGAAACTTGAGTTTCAATATTATATTCCTCCGCCATAGTCACAATAGCCTTTAGCATTGGCATAGGTCCGCAGGCATAGATAATATCAGGCTTTTCAGTGTTGAGTTTTTCTTTTAGAGCGTCGGTTACGAAACCGTGAATCCCTGCCGTTCCGTCATCAGTACATAAAATTGTTTCACATCCGAGCGATTTGAAATCGTCCTGCAAAATCACAGCATTAGCTGAACGAAAACCGCTAATTACAGCAGCATTTTCGCCGTATTCTTTAGCTATTCCAACCATTGGAGGAGTACCGATTCCACCGCCTATGCATATTGCTTTTTTTCCTTTTTCAAGAACCTTAAAGCCATTTCCCAAAGGTGCAATGATATCTATTAAATCACCCTTGTTCAGTTCTGATATTTTATCAGTACCTTTTCCACGAACTTCAAAAACAAGTCTGATAGTACCTTTTTCTTTGTCGATATCGCAGATTGAAATAGGTCTGCGCAAAAAGAATCCTTCGGCTGCTACTTGTGCAAATTGACCGGCTTCTGCATTTTCAGCAATGTCAGGACATTTTACAGTAATATCAAAAATACCTTTAGCAACGGCCTTTTTTTCTGTAATTGCATACTTTCCTTGCTTATACAAATATCAACACTCCTTTTATTTTAATTAAACAAAAGGGCGGAATACAGCCCGCCCTATGAATTCATGTTATTAAAGAGAAATCTTCGGAAGATAAGATAAGATATCCTCTTTCATACGAATAACTTCTCGTCTTGCCGCCTTTGCAAAATCATGTTCGTCACATTCTTCTTTTTTATATGCGCACATAACTCCACGAGATGAGTTTACTATAGCGCCCAAACCGTTTTTGTCAAAGCCTTTGGAAACGCCTTCAGCGCCGCCGCCCTGTGCACCGTATCCCGGTACAAGGAAAAATGTATGAGGAAGTGCTTTTCTCATTTCAGCAAGCTGTTCAGGATAAGTTGCACCGACAACTGCACCGACGCAGGAATAACCGTATTTGCCCATATGATCCTTGCCCCAGTTTTCGCAAAGCTCACCCATAACGGCATATACCGTTTTATCACCGATTTTTAAATCCTGCAATTCTCCGCTTGATTTATTTGATGTTTTTACAAGCACAAAAATTCCTTTATCATAAGCGTCGCATTTTTCAAGCAGGGGAGAGATTCCGTCAGTTCCGAGATATCCGTTAACTGTAAGTGCATCTGCTCCGAAAGCCGGGATTTCCTCACCGCAAACGTCGGTAAGACCTAAGTGTGCTGCTGCATATGCTTCCATAGTAGCACCGATATCGTTACGTTTGCCGTCTGTCATAACAAACATACCCTTACTCTGTGCATATTGTATTGTTTTATACAGGGTTTTGACTCCCTCATATCCGTACATTTCATAATAAGCGGCCTGTGGCTTTATAGCCGGACATATATCATGGATCTCATCAATAATAGCCTTGTTGAATTCAAGAATAGCTTTTGAAGCAGCCTTCAGTGTTTTTCCGTATTTTTTAATCTTTTTATCAATAATAAACTGCGGTACATATTCAAGCTTTGGATCAAGTCCGACCACTGACGGGTTTTGAGTTTGTACAATTTTTTCAATAAGTCTGTCAAATGACATATCAGCAACTCCCTTTTATTTTATTGTTCAAATACAACTTTACCTCTGCAAATTGTATAAAGTACTTTTCCTTTACATATTTCGCCTTTAAAAACGGTGTTTTTGGATTTAGAATGAAGTTCCTCCGGTATAACCTTCCACTCAAAATCTGGGTCAAATAATGCAATATTGCATTCATATCCCTCGGCAATTTTCACAGGCTCAATGCCTAAAATTTCTCTCGGTTTAATTGCCATTAACTCAGCAATTTTTGAAAGACTTATTTTTCCGGTATGATAAAGCCTTGTCAAAGTCATTGCGAGGGAGGTTTCAAGTCCCACTACTCCGTTAGGAGCTTTTTCAAAATCGGATTTTTCTTCTGCTGAGTGAGGTGCATGGTCAGTGATAATACAATCGATTGTTCCGTCAAGAACAGCGTTTTCTACAGCAAGCCTGTCCTCCTCAGTTCTCAGAGGCGGCGACATTCTGTAATCAGCGTCACGGTTCAGTAATTTTTTATCTGTATAAGTGAAATAGTGCGGTGCAGTTTCGCAGGTTACTCTTACCCCGTCCTTTTTAGCTGCTCTGATAATATTTACTGAGCCTTTCGTAGAAACATGGCAGATATGAATCTTAGCGTCACATGACATGGCGAGAGCAATTTCACGTGCAGTTATATAATCTTCCGAAGCTCTGTCCATGCCTTTTACACCTAATTTTTCGGAAATCTTGCCTTTGTTTATAATTCCGCCGTTAATGATTTTTAAATCTTCACAGTGAGAAAGTACCGTTAAATCATATGATCCTGACTTTTCCAATGCCTGACGCATAAGCTCTGCGTTTTCTACAGGACGTCCGTCATCGGAAATTGCAGTGCATCCTGCATTTTTAAGTTCTGAAAAATCAGTGAGTTCCTTGCTTTGCATACCTTTTGTAACACAGCCTATAGGATAAACTCTTATTCCGGTGCTTTCAGCCTTTTTCAAAATGTATTCGACAATTTCGGCATTGTCGGTAACAGGCTTTGTATTAGGCATACATGCTATACCCGTAAAGCCTCCGGCTTTAGCAGCATCGGTTCCTGTGATAATATCCTCTTTATAAGTAAATCCGGGGTCACGCAGGTGGACGTGCATATCAAAAAGTCCGGGAAAAGCCACAAGTCCGTTTCCGTCAATTATCCGATCGGCTTCACAGTCAATTTTGCCGATTTTTTTAATAAATCCATCCTCTGAGTAAATATCAACTATTTCATCCAGTTCAGATGACGGATCAACTGCGTGAACATTTTTTATTAACAGCTTCGTCATATTTTACCTCAATTATTTTATTTCAAGAACTGCGCCTCTGTTTCCCGAAGTAACCATAGAAGCATATCTGGCAAGATAACCTGTAGTAACCTTAGGTTCTCTCGGCTGCCATTTAGCTTTTCTTTCAGCAAGTATTTCGTCTGAAACTTTAACATTTATAGTATTTGCAGGAATGTCGATTGATATAATATCTCCTTCTTCAATAAGTGCGATTGGTCCGCCGACAGCGGCTTCAGGAGAAACATGTCCGATTGAAGCACCTCGTGAAGCTCCGCTGAAACGTCCGTCTGTGATAAGGGCAACTGAAGAACCGAGGCCCATTCCCGCAATAGCTGATGTAGGATTCAGCATTTCTCTCATTCCCGGACCGCCTTTCGGTCCCTCATATCTGATAACCACGACATCTCCTGCGACAATTTTTCCGCCTCTGATTGCGTCAATAGCCTCTTCTTCACAGTCGAACACTCTTGCAGGACCTTCGTGCACCATCATTTCAGGAACGACAGCTGAACGTTTTACGACACAGCTATCAGGAGCAATATTACCTTTAAGTACTGCTATTCCGCCTGTTTCGGAATATGGTTTTTCCACAGGTCTGATTACCTTGGGATCTTTATTTACCGAATTTGCAATGTTTTCACCTACGGTTTTTCCTGTGCAGGTAATGATATCGGTATTAAGCAGATCTTTTTTTGTAAGCTCTTTCATTACCGCATAAACTCCGCCTGCTTCATTTAAATCTTCCATATAAGTATGACCTGCCGGAGCAAGGTGGCAGAGGTTTGGTGTTTTTGCAGATATGTTGTTTGCAATATCAAGATCAAGATCAATTCCGCATTCATGTGCGATAGCAGGGAGGTGCAGCATTGAGTTTGTTGAACATCCCAGAGCCATATCTACAGTCAATGCATTATAGAAAGCTTTTTCTGTCATTATATCACGTGGACGGATATTCTTTCTGACAAGCTCCATAACCTGCATTCCTGCGTGCTTTGCAAGCTTGATTCTTTCAGAATAAACGGCAGGAATCGTACCGTTTCCGCCAAGGCCCATGCCGAGGACTTCAGTTAAACAGTTCATTGAATTTGCTGTATACATACCTGAGCATGAACCGCAGGTCGGGCAAGCTTTATTTTCAAATTCTTCTACATCTTCCATAGTCATAGTTCCTGCTGCATGTGAACCGACAGCTTCAAACATACTTGAAAGGGAAGTTTTATTGCCTTTAACATGACCTGCAAGCATTGGACCGCCTGAAACAAACACAGTCGGTACGTTAACTCTTGCTGCAGCCATAAGAAGTCCCGGAACATTTTTATCACAGTTCGGAACCATTACCAATGCATCAAAGTGGTGAGCCAAAGCCATACACTCTGTTGAATCTGCAATAAGGTCACGGGTCACAAGAGAATATTTCATTCCAAGATGTCCCATAGCAATGCCGTCGCATACTGCGATTGCAGGGAACACGACAGGGTTTCCTCCTGCCATAGCGACACCGAGTTTTACTGCGTCAACTATTTTGTCAATGTTCATATGTCCCGGAACGATTTCATTATAAGAAGACACTATACCGACTAATGGTTTTTTCATTTCTTCTTTTGTCATTCCCAGAGCGTTAAACAATGAACGCTGGGGAGCTTTATCTACTCCATCGCAAAAAAAGTTACAATCTTTACATTCTGACATTTCAATTTACCTCTTTTATCGTTAATATTACTATCCGAGTTTATAAAACACAGACAGCAATTCTTTTACTTATTAAGTCCCAAAAATGCTGCGCCGATAATTCCGGCGTCATTTCCGAGCTGTGCTATTACTATTTCAGTATTCTTCGGTGAATTCTTTGTATAGACTTCTTTTTCAACAAGCTCTTTTAGAGGCAGAAGCAGGGGATCGCCCTCGTTGCATACTCCGCCGCCTATACACAGAATATCAGGCTGAAAGATATTTATTGTATTTGTTATTCCGCAGGCAAGATATCTGATATATTTATCAATAACAGTTTTTGCTGTTACATCTCCCATTCTCATAGCATTGAATGCTGTTCTTGCGGAAACCTTACCTTCTTCTTCACTGACTTTCCATAAGAGAGAATCCGTATTATACTCCATGGCTTCTTTAGTCATACGGATAAGTCCTGTTGCAGATGAAAATACTTCAAAACAGCCTTTTCTTCCGCAGGTGCATTCCGGACCGTTAGGGTCAATGACGGTATGTCCTATTTCAGCTCCTGCAAAATTAAATCCGGAATAAATCTTCTTATCTATGATAATTCCTCCGCCGACTCCTGTGCCCAATGTAATACAGACAGCGTCGTTGGCTCCTTGCGCAGCACCTGCAACAAACTCGCCGTAAGCTGCGGCATTAGCGTCGTTTTCCACATAACAAGGCTTTGGTATATGAGTTTTCATAAGCTTTACTACAGGAAGATTCAGAAATCCAAGATTATTGGAATATTCAATGATTCCTGTGGCTGAGTTTGCAGTTCCCGGAGCACCGATTCCCAAGGATTGAATATCGTTCAAGGTAAGTCCGGCATTCGCAATCGCTTCAAGCGCCACTTCCGCCATATCTGCACAGATTTCTTCAGCAGGTCTTGGCAGATTTGTTTTACAGGAAGCTTTTGAAACGATATTAAAATCCTCGTCAACGACTCCTGCTTTTATATTTGTACCTCCAAGGTCGATACCCACATAAAATTTCATTAATGGTTTTCCTTTCATTAATTATTCTTTTACTATCATTATTTTGTTTCTGCACTGAGGGCAGGGTATGCTGTACTCGTTTTCAAAATGAGTAATAAAGATCAGTCTGTGCATTGGGAATTCAGTTTTACAGCCGCATTTCGGACACACAAATGTATGTTTTGAAAGAATCACTGCATTAATCAATAGTCCAATTACAGCAACACATATTGTTACGGAAAAAACGCATAAGACTGACAGCATATCAAAACTCCCTTAACCGGCATTATGCCATATAAAGTTTAAACAGTACAAAACAAATTACACTCGTGTAAGGATAGCTTTACATTTTCCGTCTACAATAACCTTTCCTGTTCCGGCAGGGACAAAAATACTGTCGCCTTTTTTAGCTTTTACTGTATCATCAGCAGTGATTTCACAATCTCCGTCAAGGATAAGCAGACTTAGAAATGATTTTTCATCAGCTTCAAGTACTGCTTTTGAATCAACGTCAACTGCATAAGTTGTGAAATAGTCACATGAGGACAAGAGCTTTGATGTATATCCGTCTTTCTGTTCAACAGGGGTTTCGGGATATGCCTTTGCAGGGCAGAGGTCAGTTACATCTTTAGCTTTTTCAACATGAAGCTCTCTTGGTTTTCCGTCTTTTCCGACACGTCCGTAGTCATAAATTCTGTATGTGGTATTTGAATTCTGCTGGATCTCAGCGATTAAAATACCTTTTCCGATAGCGTGAAGGGTACCTGCCTGAATAAAGAACACGTCGCCTTTTTTTACCGGAACTGCATTAGTAACTTCGAGAAGAGTATTATCAGCAATTCTTTGAGCAAACTCGTCTTTAGTAATTGTATCCTTAAAGCCATAGAGCAGTGTTGCACCCTCGTCGCAGTCAACGATATACCACATTTCGGTTTTACCGTATTCTCCTTCAACACGCTGGGCATATTCGTTGTCAGGGTGAACCTGTACAGAGAGATTATCTTTAGCGTCAATTAATTTGATCAGAATAGGGAAGTTCTCAAATTTTTCACAATCTGTTCCCAAAACAGATTTGCCAGCTTTATCGATATACTCGGAAAGAGTAAGACCTTTGAACTCGCCGTTTGCGATAGTACTTGGGCCGTCTTTATGACAAGAAAGCTCCCAGCTTTCAGCTATCTTATCGAAATCGCAGTCTTTCTGAAAGTCATCACGAAGTCTTGTGCCGCCCCAAAGGTAATCTTTAAATGCCGGTGTTAATTTTAATACTGCCATAATTATATCCTCCGTTAATCAAAATATATACTATAATATTATACCATGGGGGTGTATAAAAGTCAACCTTTGAAACTGGCATAAACAAGTATTTAAATATAGCATATTATGATATAAATAAAATATACTTGAAATATGACAGGCTTTATATAAATCAGGAAATTACAGTTTCTGAATGACTTTTATCACAAAATGTTTACAATTCTGACACGAAATTTACTTTTTTGAATACAACGTTAGAGATATAATTGTTACATTGATTATTCGGCGTTTAGTGATTCCAATAGGGATTGCTTTACATATTGATTTGTGGCGCTGAATTTCATTAACAAAGACTGCTTCATAAAACCAATGCTTATGAAACAGTCTTTTTTATTTTGTCTTTTAATCAATATCATATTTTTTCATAAAATCCTCTGTTGAGATGAATGCGGGACGGTTAAACCTTCCTAATTCATAGAGGCAGTTTTCATTTCCGATTGTTATGGAATTTATTTTTTCTTCTACTCCAAGGCTTGCGGAAAAACCTGAATTTTTGACTAATCTTTTTGATGCTTCACAAGTCATTCCATATGGATATGCAAATATATCAGGAGAGATATTACAATTGTTTTCAAGCAGATGCTGAGTTTTGAATATATCGGAGAGAAAGATATGGCGGAATTGTTCATAGGTTTCGCTGTTTTTTATTGTACATCCACGGCGGTCATTTAATGAATGGAGGTCATAGGTATGGTTTGCAAACTCGGCTCGTCCGGTTTTCATCATTTTCTTGATATCATCCCAATCGAGGTATGAATATGAGGGTGAGGGTTCAGCTTCTTCACAGGCAAATTCCGAATAGGAGCCTACGATAGAGAATGTTGCTTTAAAATCATATTTTTCAAGCAGAGGGAGTACATAGGTGAGGTTATTATAGCTTCCGTCGTCAAAGGTCAGGACTACGGGCTTTTCGGGCAGATCTGAATTTCCGTTGACATAGCTGATCAAATCTTTTACAAAGACCGGCTGATATCCATTTTCTTTAAGCCACACAATATCCTTTTCAAGTTCTACGGGGGAGAGGATATAGTCGTTCCATTTAGAATCATCTTTAAGAATACTGTGGTACATGAGAATAGGAACTTGTTTGCTTTGACTGCCTGAAAATTCGGATTTCAGGGCATGAGCAAGCGCGGTTATGCCGGCAGTTGCCAGCACGATTGAAATTAGCAGCACGGTCAGGGTGGTTCGTTTTATTTTAAGGCTGACAAACATAAGATGCAAGTCCTTTCGGGGTAATTTAGTAATATTTTATTTTTTATTATTTATTTATGTAAACAGGTATGAAAATATGACTTGTACTGCCGCAAAATTACAGCTTTCATTGCTTGACAAGGAACATGAATGGTGTTATAATTAATTGCAAAATCATTAAAGGCAGGTGTTTAAGGGCATGGCAATCAACAAAAGCGGTACAAAGCAAATTGCTGACAACAGAAAAGCAAGGCATGATTACTTTGTTCTTGAGCAGATTGAATGCGGAATTGAGCTTGTTGGTACTGAGGTTAAATCGATACGCAGCGGCGGAGTGAATTTGAAGGACAGCTGGTGCAGTGTTGATGATGGTGAGATGTGGGTAAAGGGAATGCATATTTCGCCTTATGAAATGGGTAATATTTTTAATCGTGATCCTATGAGGGTACGCAGGCTGCTTTTACACAAAAAAGAAATTATGCGTTTACTGGGAAAGGTTAAACAGGAAGGCTTAACGCTTATTCCGTTATCGTTATATTTCAAAGGAAGCAGGGTCAAGCTGGCTTTGGGGCTTTGCAAAGGAAAGAAGCTTCATGACAAGCGTGATGATTTAGCTAAGAAGGCTGCTCAGAGAGATATTGAGCGAGCTATGAAAGAACGTGACAGATGATATTATACATCTAAAATATTTAAACTATGGGGGCGTAAAGGTTTCGACGGGGATTTTGAAGCATGATAAGCGAGTAGAGGAGCGCACTCTCTTAAAACGGCGCACGTTTTAAAATTAGACGACAAAGATAATTTTGAATTAGCAGCTGCTTAATAGCTGCTCGTCTTCCCTTTGAATACCACGGCTAAGGGTTAGGCGCCGATTAGTGGTGAACGTCAATAGGTGACGGCTGTAGCTTATTGATGCATTACGGTCTACTGAATACAGAGGCGTGTTTGTTTGCCTTTGCATGAGGGAACGGGTTTTACCAAAATAACAGAATACACTCGTAGAAATTCATGGGGATTGATTTTCGGACAGGAGTTCGACTCTCCTCGCCTCCACCAGATATGCAAAAACCGCCTAAAATAGGCGGTTTTATTTTTATAACCAAGAATTCACCAAGAATTATCTTTTATTTTATTTAAAATTGATATTGCACGTTCGTTTTCTCGTGGGTATAAATGTGCATAAGTTTTAAGTGTTATATTGGCATTTGAGTGTCCTAAACGTCTTGCAATTTCCTGAATATTAATCCCCTCGTTTGCAAGCAGAGAAGCATGGCTGTGACGGAAGTCGTGTATGCGTATGTATTTTACCCCCGCTTCTTTAGCAAAATGTTCATTCATTTTCTGTAACGAACTATCTCTTAAAGATTTTATTCCTCCGCAAATATAAAAGCTATCATTAAATCCCTCAATGCTTTGACAACGTTTATAATGTTCGTCTAAGACTTTTTTTAACGGATGAGGTATTTCTATTTCTCGTATGGATGATTGGTTTTTAGGTGGTGTTATGCGATCGTCTCCTTTAAGCTTTTGCACGACGCTTTTTGTAATGCTTATATAATCTCCCTTTACATCTGTCCATTGCAGGGCATTGATCTCTCCTTTTCTCATGCCCATATAAAAAGCAATATTAAAAAATACATAATAACCCCACTGCTCAGAGTTGCGAGCCGCAGTTATATATTTTATAAATTCTTCCGGAGTGTAATACTGCATTTCTTCTTGCAGTTCAAGAGGTGATTTAAAATTACCGATTTTTAAAATAGGATTAGACGGAAGATATTCCATTTGAACAGCGTAGTTAAGCATTGTCCTAAATTCACTGTAGATGTTTTTTCGCATTCTTATGCTAAGGTTTTTATCTTCTATGCATTGTTTCCAATTCTTTAGCCATTGGATATTAATTTTATCAATTCTTGTTTTGCGGAAATCATCGGTTATAACATGACGGTTCAGTGTGCCTTTTGTTTTATCTAATGTAGTTTCACGCACTTCATTTTTTTTACTCTTTATATAATCATCAAAGAGTTCTTCCAGC
The DNA here is from genome assembly GCA_019420505.1 of Ruminococcus sp. Taxonomy (GTDB): domain Bacteria; phylum Bacillota; class Clostridia; order Oscillospirales; family Ruminococcaceae; genus FB2012. The sequence continues at coordinate 7,287 of JAHZHC010000019.1, read as the reverse complement.
GTAAATTTAGTGGTGGCTATTGATTTTTGCTTAATTTTTAAAGCAAGTTCACGTTCTACCTGTTTAGCTTCGTCATTGCCAAAAGCCTTGCGTTCCATTTGTCTGTGCTTTCCGTAGCTATCCGTATATGATACTATTATGCGGTATTTTTGTTTACCGTCTTTTTTTATCAGTTTACCGTCTTTATCCGACATTTTATATATTGGCATAAAAAAATTACTCCTATTTCTTGACAATTAAACAAAAGTATGTTATAATAAAAATATAGAATTAACCCTTTGTAGTGATTGGGTGGTTCTTTCGCCTCTGTGGTCCGCTAACACCACAGGGGCGGTTTTTATATAAAAAGAAAATTGAAAAATTTAATTTTAATTATTTATATAGTTTCATTTACTTATTGGATTGTGTCCATATTTTAATTAGCAGGGCTTATCGACCAATCTCCATCCGAAATAATTTCAAAAAACATACTTCCTGAATCATCAGAACGCACAACACCACTATAGTTCCCAATTTCACTTACAAGAGTGTCATAGTCTCCTTCGTCTTCAGTATAATGAACATTAACGGAAAAATATGAATCTGAATTATTATTAGTTATTTTCCAATTTTGATTTGTTGTTAAAAATACACTTGTTACGGCATCACCATGTCCATTAAAGGATGAGCCATTAGTTGTTCCAACGGCATATGAATTAATAGACCAATTGCCATCTGCACTAATTTCAATATCATAATTACCGGTTTCCGGAATTAAAACCGTTCCATTATAAGATCCAATTTCGCTTACCAGTGATTCATAATCACCTGTTTCGTTATTGTGTGCTTTTACAGAGAAATAATGAGAACCATCATGTGAAATAGATAATACTCCATAATGATCTACAATCAAGCCTTGTGCAACATAATCACCTGTTCCATTTGCACTCCAGCCATTCACACCGGAAGGGTTGTATAATGTTTTCTTTGGTTTAGTTGTAGTTGTTTTCTTTAAAGATGTTTTAGGTTTTGTAGTTGTAACAGGTGCAGTACTTGTATTTGTATTAAGTTCACAATATTTAGCTTGCAGAGTTGGTACATAATCAGTTACACCTGTTAAAGCACGTTCAAGTTTTGATGTACCGTCATAAGTGCCGTAAAAAGTTATTATATCATTTTCTAAAATTCTTGATTCATCATCATTCAAAGAATATTCTACATACCATTCTTTATCTAAGTAAGAATCTCCTGAGTGTATATCGTAATCCTCGTAACAACGATAGGCATTTGAAGAAAAACCGTTTGACAAAACTTGCTGTATTTCAACGGTAATTTTCAATTTTTCGCCTATGTATTTATCGGGACTTCTCGCTAAATCATTATACGAGATTTCAGTGCAGTCTGAAATATATTCGGCTCTTTCTTTTTGTGCCAATATTTTTAATTCTGTTTCACTTTTGGTAGTCGTAGTTGTGGTTGTCTTTGGGGCAGTCGTAGTAGTTCTTATGGTTATAGGTGTAGTCGTAGTTGATTGAAGTGTTGCATTGGCATCTTTGTCATCATTTTCTGAACTAAACATAAGAGAAAATGCATATATAATAAAAATAGCAAAAATGACAAATAGAATTATTAGTGATACTTTAACAGTGCTGTTAACAAACAATAGTTTGTTTTTAGATTTGTCTAAAGGTTTAGGAGTAAGGCATTTTGTACATATCTCATCTGAGCCTTTATTTTCTCGGCTACAAATCGGGCAAGTCCACGAAGATGATGTAAAGACATTTTTGCTATTGCTATAATCCGTTTTAGAATCGTCGTCTTTAGTTAAGCCAGCTTCTTCGCTATTGTAATTTTCATCAAACAGCCTTGCTCCACATTTGGTACAAAAAACTGCATCATTTTGATTTTGCGCATTGCATTTTTGGCAAAGCATATAATTTTCCTCCTGACACACCTTACGACAAAAATTAATATTTATTGAACAATGCCATAAATATGTTTACATTGTCGAAATATGGTGATATAATAATTTTTGGAAGCGCAGGAGGAATCCTGTAATCCTTTTTCGTCTCCATTTAGCCTCATCAGTATTCGCAGTACTGGTGAGGTTTTTTATTTGCTTTGCAAACTTTATTTCCTGTCACTCCTGATTGTATTTTTTTACAAGCCTAAAAGCTGTTTTTTCTTTGTATTAAATTCTTCTGGTGTAATAGCTCCTATATCTAATAATTCTTTATATTGTTTTATTTGTTCAAATGCAGAAACATCAATAGTTTCCTGTTGGGGAGCAGATGATTCTGTTTGATTTTGTAACTTGGTTACTTCTTCAATTTTACAAAAATATGACATTACTTTTTTGGCTCGGTCTAATGCTTGATTGTATTCAAAAGATGACTTATCAATAGAGTTAGAAATTATATTTAAATTATATATTGTAGAATTAGGATCAATAATCAGCTTGATCTGCATTTTATCAACAATTTTTTTAATTATTCCATCTGTTACAATAGTAGTAGGGGAAGAAACTGCACCCACTACGGCACCTGTATTTCCTGCAATCATTCCGCCTACAATGGAGCGAGCTATACTACTGTCTTTTTTAGATTTCGATTTTGAAGTTTGTTCCATGTGTTCTGCTTCAACATATTCATAGGAGATTAATTGATCAAAGTTATAAGTAACATTTGAGTTTTCTAATTTAAACTTTTGATTTTTAAAGTCAATTTTAATTATACCTTCTATATCAGTATACTTCTTCTCTTCTGTAAGTTTAGCTTCTCTCTCATGTCTAAGAAATATATTTTGTTGTTCTTGCTTTTGTGCATTCGCTTTATTAAATATTCGTTTTTTAATTTCTTCAATACTTGTGCTACTGCGTTTATTTAAAGGTAATTTAGCTTGTTGGAAACAATCATCACATATATATCCATCGAGACAAAGATGTTTTTTTATAAACAAGCCTAATGGTGCTTTACATACACTGCAAATTTTCAAAAATTGTCACCTCTAACTGTAGTTTATTCCTTTATAGATAAATCTTTAAGATAGTCCATTTCTTTTCTGAAATTCTCTCCATCTTCTGTTGTTATGGTTTCATCTTTAGAGATTTTATCCCAATGTGAAGTGATAATATTATATGAGCTATCGAGACTCTCAAAAAATATTCTATCAAACTCGTTAAGTGTGTTGTAGTATCCGCTATCTGGAAGAGCAGAATATATAGTGAGACTACTATTTATTTGTTCATCTTTTAATGCCTGAATAAGAGTGTCTAAAGTAAATATTAATAAATCTTTTTCACTGTTTGTTAGTTTATAATCAGAAAGATATTCTTTATTAAAGTACCATAGATTTATATAACATTTTTTATGTATTGCTGATCTTCAGTCAATTCTGTATTGGAATCGTTATCTAAATTTTCTTCTAAACTGTTTGAATCCTTAAAATCATCTACAATTTCGCTTATCTTTGTTCCGCCATTCCCATAAAGTTGACTATTAATAAATTCTTTTTCAAGTTTTTCTTGTTCTTTATCACACCCTTTGATATACCCATACAACCCACTAAAAATCATTACAATTGCTGCAACAACAGTAAGTGCAACTTTGACTCCTTTTCTATTCTTTTTACCTGCATGATAGTTATTTATAATTTGGTTTTCCAATGTAGAACTATTAACAGTCAAAGGTAGTTCCAACCCACATTTAGAGCAAAAATTTGCGTCGTTTGGATTTTCCGCACCACATTTATTACAATTCATATTCTGTCACTCCTTTTTCGTCTGATTTAGTTGTATCACAATAAAGTACTATATAAAAGCATAGTAATAAACATTGATATGATACCCAATACTATACAAACCGTTCCAACACCTCTTTCGTCATCGTGGGTTAAAAAAATTGCTCCCATAATAAAACCGACAATCGGTATAAGAAGTGAAAGAAAATAATTAATTATGTACGTTTTAACTTTTGGAGAAGAACTTGATACATAGTGATAAGATTTGCTTTTATCCCCTTTAAACATTATTTCTCCGCAATATGGACAATTATTTTTATTGCCAATCACTTTATTTCCACAATAATTGCAATAACGGTACTGTTCTAAATCTTCTATTTCGACAAAACTATTGCTTGGAATTGTGCGATCGCATTCATTACAATAAGGATTATTACATCTGGATTGGCAATTCGGGCAAACGTATTTTTTCATAATCTTTACCTCTTTGCTTGTATTTATACTTTTATAAGTTAATTTATAACTTTTGATTAAATTTTACAACAAAACACATAAAAAGTCAAGGTTAAGTCCATAGTATTATGGGTGATTTTATGATTTATACAAATAATATAAAAGATTTAAGGACAAAAAGAGGTTTGTCTATAAGACGGCTTGCAAAATATACAGGTATCAGTAAAAGCAGCTTAAGCGCAATTGAACACAACGAACAAGACTTTAAGGTGTCGACCCTTGTCATTTTAACTAAATTTTTCGACTCTGATTTGTCAGATGTCATAAAATTTTAAAAAATGTGTCCGTCTTACCGGACACCGTGCACAAAACTTTCTTTCTCCTGATTATATATTATAGAAGCAACCAGTAAAAATAAAATGTAATTTTTGCTGTACGTTTATTTGGACGCATATCTATTGACAAAACAAAACATTTGTTCTATAATGATAAAGTAATAAAAAGAAGAAAGGAAATATTTATGGATAACACACCTAACACTAATGACATCAATGTACTAAAAGAATATTTGATTAAAAGAATAGAATATCTTTGTGAACTAAAGAAACAAAAAAGGAGCAAAGCGGTCAACTCTGCTCCTCCAACCAAATCAAGTACTCTACATAACTTATAAGTCCTCTCAGAGTTTTAGTATCATCAATAGACTCTACAAGGGCAATCATTATCTCTTTGAACTCCTCAATGTTATCATTGTGGGGTTCTTTTTTTATGCAGTAATCTTGAAAAATGAAATTTGGTTCACAGTCAAGAACTTCAAAGATTTTATGAAACTGCTTTTCTTTGGGAGCGTTTTGTTCAGTTTCCCAGTTCCCTACATTTCCTGGAGATACATTAAGTAATTTAGCTAATTCTGCTTGTGTAAGTCCTAATTGTTCTCTGCGTTCTTTTATGCGTTTGCCTACGCCCATTTTTTCACCTCCTGTATATATTATACAAGAAAATTCTCAGAAAATCAAGGGGATACATAAAAAAATGTATATAAAAAGCAAACAAATATTTTTCTTTATTTTTGTGCACTTTTACTCTAACTTTCTGAGCAAAAAGTCTTGACAACTCAGAAAATTAGAGTATAATATAAATAAGCACAGGAATTCTGTGGATTGAAAGAAAGGAGGAGTAAAGTTGAAAACAACACCTATTTCAGAAAATCTGAAGAGGATTTTAGATGATAGAGGTCTAAAGCAAAAATATCTTGCCCGACAAATGAACATGTCCGAAAGAGTTATTAGTAACATGATAAACAAGCGAAAAGTGTTTGATGAAGAATTAATCATCAGCCTTGCCGAAGCCTTAGACGTTGATTTTAACACGCTTTTCGGGTATAAGCCATAATGACAGGGGGAAATTAAGAACTTTAATGAAAAAGAGGCGATAATCAGTGGAATATAAATTTTCGGAAATGTGGGACGGTAGAGATGAAATAATACTGGATATATTAGAAACCATTAAGAAAAAAGCTCCTAATATTCCAGTATCATCGGCGTTATTGTTATTAGATGATTCTAAAAGTGTGTTATTAAAAACAATCGGCATTAATTAAAAACCAAATTTTAGAGAGGTGAGAATTCTTGAATCCGTGTATTGAGATATCTAAAAATAATCCACCCGTCATAACTTGGCAGGAAGACAGATGGAAAAAGCGAGAAATGATTAGTGTTAAGGGACTAAAAAGGCATGGCTTTAAACATTGTTTATCTCTTTGGGTGCTTTTGCTCTTAGTGGACACTCGTTCATGATAGGGCAGTTGCCAAATGACCCATATACGCAGTCAGCTAAACTCTGAATGTATCTATGGGGATGTTGAAAGTCACTAACATCAAGGTATGTAACGTCAATGCTGTAATTTTTGTTTTGTGTTGGACAAAAACCGCTTATTGTAACAGTCTTATTCATGCTTTTCCTCCTTTCTGCATAATTTTCTACATTATACCATAAAGCGAGGGAAAATACAAGGGGGGTGAGAGGGGAATGGAAATCAGACTAACAGGCACGCCAAAAGAAATAGCTGACCTTATAGTTGCGTTACAAAATTGGGATGATGTGATTGAAACGACTAAATTAGATGGTTCAACTGTTTATGAACGTATAAAAAAATTAAGCGACTAGCTGAAGATAAAAATTGAAAGGTGGTGAGAAAATGAGAAATCCTGATATTGAACTGGCGATAAGACTTTATTATGAGTCAATTGAAATAGGTAGTCAGGAGATTATGCAATTGTACTCTTGCAGTCCAGCAACCGCCAAAAAGAAAAAGGAGCAAGCATTAGACCTGATGGCAGAAGAAAAGAAGCGACCATGTTTGAGAGCACATGTAAATACACGTATTGCCTTTCGCGCATGGGGTATTGATATTGCCGATTTTGAAAGTCGATTGAAAAAACTTAGAAGTCTTAAACTGAAAGAAGGGTGTTAATATGATCGGCGTACTAATCGGAGCCGTGGTAACGCTTGTAGGTGTCTGCATGGCGGAACCAAACTACAGGAACATTGTTAAGCACGAAACCATTAAAGAAATTGAAAGAAAATTACCGACTGAAATCCCGATACATCTAAAGGATATGTCAGGCAGAGAGTGGGATGTAACAGTGCCGGTTGATCTTTTGATAAATGTGAGGAGGAATACAAATGATAGGCTATAAAGGATTTGACAAGGATTTGAAATGCAGAGGAAAGCAGTACTCAGAAAATACAATTTTCGAGGAAGATAAAGCTGAAATATGTAAAAACGGTATGCATTTTTGTAAAAATCCGTTTGATGTATGGGGATGTTATCCACCATGTGACAAGCACGGAAATTTAAATAAATTTACAACAGTGGAAGCATTAGACGAGCCTGTAACAGATGATAATAAAAAATATTGCACAACCAAATTAAAAGTAGGTGCAGTGCTCAGTTTGGGCGATTTTGTAAAAGCCGGTGTTGATTTTATTTTAGAAAAAGCTAAAAAGAATACAAAATCAAACACAGGTAACTACTCAGCAAGTACAAACACAGGTGACTACTCAGCAAGTACAAACACAGGCTACTGCTCAGCAAGTACAAACACAGGTAACTAC
>JAHZHC010000018.1 GCA_019420505.1 Ruminococcus sp. | reverse complement strand
GAACGCTAGCCTGTCACGCTAGAGGTCGTGGGTTCGAGCCCCATTCAGGTCGCCAATTGTTGCCTCTGTAGCTCAGTAGGTAGAGCAGGGGACTGAAAATCCCCGTGTCGATGGTTCGATTCCGTCCGGAGGCACCAATTATTGCGGATTTAGCTCATCTGGTAGAGCGCCACCTTGCCAAGGTGGAGGTAGCGAGTTCGAGCCTCGTAATCCGCTCCAGTTGATATCCGTTATCACAAAGTGATAACGGATATTTTTTGTTGTACAAAAAAATCGGGGAATTTCCCCGATTTTAATTATATAGTATTTATAATCAATCCTGAAATTGTGCCTACAGCATAAATGATGCCCATAATTAAAAGGTTTTGCTTAACGTGCTTGTTCATTTTAAAAAGCACCACAAGTCCGACACCGGCTCCGGTAGTCAGCCCGGCTATCACTGAACCAAATGAAAGAACACCGCTTATATATAGCTGTGTAAGCACCACTGATGCTGCACAGTTAGGAATGAATCCGATTATTCCTGCTATTAACGGCTGAAAAACAGAATTGGTCATAAGCAGCCTTGAAGCAGTTTCTTTTCCCGCAAATTCCATAAATCCGTTAAGAAGTAGGTTTACTATAAAAATAAATAATATAATCTCTAAGGTGTGATGAATTGCCGAATGTAAAATTCCATGGTGTTCACAGTCACAGTGGGAGCAAAGCTCTTTGAATGGCTCTTCATCACGGGTAAGCTTTAATGCCTTTGCCGTAATATCTACAATAATTCCTGCTGTTATAGCTATTCCTACTTTAATAAGTATCAGCTGCCATAAGGAGCCTATGCTTTCGGTATTTGAGATCAGCAGGGGTATTGCTTCATCACTTGTAGAAATAAACACCGCTACCAACGTACCCATAGAAATAAGACGCCCCGCAAATAGATTGGAAGCTACAACAGAAAAACCACATTGGGGAATAGCTCCTAAAAAAGCACCGCCAACAGCTCCGAAGGGTCCCATTTTATAAAGCGCTTTTCCCAGCTTTTCAGATGAACGATGTTCTATGTATTCTATTAAAATATAAACGCCAAGTAAAAAGGGAAGCACTTTAAGAGTATCCAGCAAAGCGTCAAAAAAAATATCCAGTAAAGTTTCCGTCATTTTAATCTCCTATTTTATTTTCGGTAATTAATTTATTATACTATAAATTTATAAAAAGTCAAGATGATTTATAAAAAATGTTTGAAATTATTTAACTTTATTTAATTCAGAAATATATACAAAGAAATTTTACTAAAAAACAGGACTGTTTATAAAACGATCCTGTGATAATAGTCTTTATATATTTTAATTATGTAGTAAGAAATTTAAGCTTGTTTTGTGTGATGTTTTATATTGAGAATATCATCAATACTTACATCATACAAGTCTGCTATTTCAACCAAGTTCGTTATATCAGGCATGGTCTTGCCTCTTTCCCAATAACTCACAGCCTGAAAGCTGATACCAAGCTTTTCAGCGACTTCCATTTGAGTCAGGTTTGCTTTGCGTCGGAATTTAGCTAATCTTTTTCCTGTTTCAATCATGTCCAGCATTAGTATCTCCCCTTATAAATTATACTTTGCTAAATCATAAAAAATATTATTATTTGATTTTAAATAATAAAAGACGATTTTTATCTATTCTAATTATAACATATAATTATTCAATAATCAATTATATGTTTTAACAAATTATTTCTTTGTTTTTTTAGTAATATAGCATAAAATTTTAGGAAAATATTAATAATAACAAGCTTTTTAGTCAATGGCTGATACCGCTTATTTAAGCATGATTAAATAATTGCGTTATTGATATTATAATAAAAAAGCGGTAACTTTAAGTTACCGCTTTTATTTATTCAACTAAGAATTAGAGAATATCTCCCCAACCGCCGTCCGGATCCGGATCTGTTGAACTTGTATCCATCATTACTACTTCTTCAATTTCAAATTTTGAAATCTCAGCAGATGGTTTTAAATACTTCTTCATTGTATTTTACCTCCTTAATTTTTTTATCTAATTATTATTTAGATGTGTATGTGATTTCAGTAACTACTGCACCAGTACCCTTAAGGAAGATAGCCTTTGAAGCAGCAAGCTGTTCAGCCTGTGTTGCATTAAGCTTGATCTGAAGCTTTCCGCCTGTTGTATCAAAGTATTCATTGCCATCAGCTGTTTCCATCGGAGTCCATGTCCAAGCGTCACCCAGTTTGTTAACTACCTGAATCTGAGCTGCACCAGTTCCGGTATACTTAATTGTAAGAATTCCACCTTCTTCGGCGAGAGGAATACCTGCAACGCCGAGTTCAACATCGCTCTTCCAGTTGTTAAGGTCTTCTTCACCTGTCCAAATTGTTTCTGTTAAACCGGAAGAATTGCCCGGTGCTGTATAAGTTATCTTAGTAACTGTAGCATTCTGACCCTTCAGGAACATTGCCTTAGATGTTGCAAGCTGTTCAGCCTGTGTTGCATTAAGTTTGATCTGAAGCTTTCCGCCTGTTGTATCGAAATACTCATTTCCTTCAGCTGTTTCCATTGGAGTCCATGTCCAAGCAGAACCGATCTTGTTAATAACTGAAATCTGAGCAGCGCCTGTTGCTGTATACTCAACTGTAAGAATACCGTTTTCTTCAGCAAGAGGAATACCTGCTACGCCAAGATCAACGTCTTTGTTCCATTTTCCGAGGTCTTCTTCGCCTTCCCAGATTGTTTCTACAACAACCGGTCCAACTACGTTAGGTCCCTTATATGTCATTTTAGTAACTACAGCATTCTGTCCCTTGAGGAAGATTGATTTTGAAGCAGCAAGCTGTTCAGCCTGTGTTGCTGTAAGCTTGATCTGAAGCTTTCCGCCTGTTGTATCGAAATACTCATTTCCTTCAGCTGTTTCCATCGGAGTCCATGTCCAAGCTTCGCCGAGCTTGTTGATTACTGAGATCTGAGCTGCGCCTGTTCCTGTATACTCAATTGTGAGAATGCCGTTTTCTTCAGCGAGAGGAATACCTGCAACGCCGAGTTCAACGTCGTTCTTCCAGTTGTTAAGGTCTTCTTCACCTTCCCAGATTACTTCTACGCCTGAAGGCTGTTCTGATGTGCTTGATGAATCCTCAACTGTGCTTGATGAATCTTCAACCTTACTGCTTGAGTCTTCAACCTTGCTGCTTGAATCTTCAACCTTACCCGGAGTTGTATATGTGATTTCAGTAACTACAGCATTCTGACCCTTAAGGAACATTGCCTTAGAAGCAGCAAGCTCTGATGCCTGTTTTTCAGTAAGCACGATCTGAAGCTTTCCGCCTGTTGTATCAAAATACTCATTTCCGTCAGCTGTTTCCATAGGAGTCCATGTCCAAGCTTCGCCCAGTTTGTTAACTACCTGGATCTGAGCTGCGCCTGTTCCTGTATACTTAATTGTGAGTATACCGTCTTTTGCAGCAAGAGGAATACCTGCAACACCGAGTTCAACGTCTTTGTTCCATTTGCCGAGATCTTCTTCACCAGTCCAGATTACTTCTGTTTTTCCAACATTTCCGCCTGGTCCTACATAAGTAATCTTTGTTACTGTGGCATTTTGACCTTTCAGGAACATTGCCTTAGAAGCAGCAAGCTCTGATGCCTGTTTTTCAGTAAGCACGATCTGAAGCTTTCCGCCTGTTGTATCAAAATACTCATTTCCGTCAGCTGTTTCCATAGGAGTCCATGTCCAAGCTTCGCCAAGCTTGTTAACTACCTGGATCTGAGCTGCGCCTGTTCCTGTATACTCAATGGTAAGGATTCCGTCTTTTTTAGCAGTTGGAATACCTGCAACGCCGAGTTCAACGTCTTTATTCCATTTGCCAAGATCCTCGGAACCTTCCCAGATAACATCATCTGAAGGCTGTTCTGCTGTGCTTGATGAATCTTCAGCTTCTGAGCTGCTGTCAGGTTTACTTGAAGATACTGATGATCCGAAAGAAACCTCACGGTTCATTCCGTTTACGAAGTTAAGAACAAAAATATCACCGTCTACTATATCTCCATCGTTAAAACTTCCAACAGGTTGTGAAAGAATGAAGCAGTATTCAGTATCTGCAGACCAGTTCCAAATCTCTTTAGCTACGTCATTAGCGTTGACTTTAACGCCGTTGGCAACTACAGACCTGTAAGCTGTTGTTGTAAGATCCTGTACCTCTACTTCCTGGAAGTTGTCAGGATCGCTTTCGGTTGCTGCGCTGATTGTCCATTCAGCTGATGCACCATACTCAACATCTGACTGTTTAACAACTGCGAGGAAACGAATATCCTTTCCTGTTCCTTCTGCACTGTTTCTGAGCTGATACTTAATTAATCCGTTTAACGCCGGAAGTAATGGAGTTTCAGGCTCACTGTCAGCTGAAGCGCTGAATGAAGATACACCCGCCAAAGTTGAAATGGCAAGTGCGCCGGCTACGATGCCGGATAAAAACTTTTTAATTTTCAAATAAAAACACCCTTTCCTTTAAAATATATTGAACTCGTAGCTTTATAGCTATTATAATATTAACATATACCATTATATAATTACAACAAGCTGTACTTGAAAAATAACAGTTATTTCCGAATTTATAGTACTTTTTTAGGCTATTGTGCACTAAATATTTCTGTTATGATATTGTAAGTTCTTTTAATTTATAGTATAATGAATTAAAAGAAAAGCATCTTTATTTTATAATGATATCAACAAAAATATTTAGTCAGGATGAATTTAAAGGAACAATGCAAAAACCACGTATTTACGAGGCTGCAACCAATAGTTGCGTTAAGGTAAAGCGAAGTTTATTGTGCAACTGAAAGGGATTATGTTAGAATATTCACATGAAAAACAGCGATATTAATATGAAAGGAAAGATTTTTATGACTATTGAAGTAGCCAACAGATTGCTTGATTTGAGAAAGAAAAGCGGTATGAGTCAGGAAGAACTTGCAGAAAAGCTGGGGATTTCACGTCAATCGGTTTCCAAATGGGAAAGAGCGGAATCATCTCCGGATACAGATAATCTTATTGCTTTAGCACAAATTTACGGCGTATCGCTCGATGAATTGTTAATGGGTAAAGAAAGCTCGAATGAGGATAAAAATAAAGAGGATATACCCGATATGGGGATGGAGTTTATCCATGTTGATGATAAAGATTCTGTGGTCAGAATAGGCACAAAAGGCATTTATGTAAATGATAAAGACGATGAGGTCAGAATTGACAAAAACGGCATCTATGTCAATGGAGAGCCAAAGCATCATATTTTTACACGAGGAAAGGACGGCAATGAATTTAAGTTTCATGATCTTTCCGTTTTAAGAGCAATACCATTTCCCGTTGTAACGATAATCCTATATCTTATTTTTGGATTTGCCGGCGTCTGCGGAGGCTGGGCATGGGGCTGGCTGGTGTTCCTTGCAATTCCTCTGTATTATACTCTGATTGATGCAGTAGAATATCATAAACCAAGTTGTTTTTGTTATCCATTTTTAGCTGCAATAATATTTTTTCTATGGGGTAATGGCATGTGGTTCGATATGGGTTATAATGTGTCATGGATAGTTTTTCTGACGATTCCAATATTTTATTCTATTTGCAGCGTCTTTGATTATGAAAATAAACAGAATCAGGCTGAGGAAGACTCATAAATTTTACTGTAACTATTGAAAAAAGGAAACATTTATGCTATAATATAATTATGATTAGGGCAATACCCCAAATTTTTGCGGGCATTGCCTTATTTGAGATTAAGGCGGTTTTACTATGAATGGATTAAAAAAGGTTGCGGCAATACACGATATTTCCGGTGTGGGAAGATGTTCGCTAACTGTTATTATACCTGTTTTGTCGGCTATGGGAGTTCAGGTGTGTCCGGTTCCGACAGCTGTTCTTTCTGCACATACCGGTTATGGAGAATTTGTAATGCGTGACCTTACTGACTATATGACACCAGCATTGGAGCATTATAAAAAACTGGGTACAAAATTCGACTGCGTTTATAGCGGTTTCCTTGCGTCTGAGGAACAGATCGACCATTGTCTTGACTTTTTTTCGAGTTATCCCAATGCATTGAAAGTAGTCGATCCTGTTATGGGAGACGGCGGAAAAGCATATGCTACATATACAAAAGAAATGTGCTCAAGAATGAGCGAGCTTGTTGCCGTTGCGGATATTATAACACCGAATCTGACCGAGGCGGCAATTCTTTTAAAGGAGGACTATCCGACTGCGCCCCTGAGAAATTCAGAAGCTAAGTCATGGCTTGTCAGATTGGCTGAACAAGGTTCTGAGATTGTTGTAATAACAAGCTGTCCTCTTGCTGACGGCGGAATGTCTACAATCGGATACGACAAGAATAACAGTAGCTTTTGGAAAATAAAAAACGATTATGTTCCAATCAGTTATTCGGGAAGCGGAGATATGTTTGCCAGCGTTCTTACAGGTGGAATATTAAACGGAGATAGTCTGCCTATAGCAATGAACAGAGCAACCTCTTTTACTGAACTTGCTGTAAAAACTACTTATAGCTACGGTACTCCATGGACGGACGGCATTATGCTTGAAGCTCAGCTTCCTTGGCTTACAAGCTATCAGGAACTGTCGGATTTTACGGATTTGTAATTCTCTCAAAAGAAAGGAAATTAAAGTGCAAAATTTAAATATAGTCCTTGTTGAACCTCAAATTCCGCAGAATACAGGGAATATATCAAGAACCTGTGCTGTAACGGGAATAGCGCTTCATCTGATAAAGCCTTACGGTTTTGAAATTTCAGATAAGCATTTAAAAAGGGCAGGACTTGATTATTGGGATAAACTTGACATTTATGAATATGATAATCTTGACAGCTTTTTTGAAAAGAATGAGGGGAATTTTTATTTTTTCACTACAAAGGGAAGAAAAACATACAGTGATGAAAAATATTCTGAAAATGAAAATGTTTTTCTTATCTTTGGAAGAGAGGATAAGGGATTACCTGAAAAATTGCTTTTTGAACATCCTGATAATTGCGTAAGAATACCTATGAGAAATGAACTCAGAAGTCTGAATCTCTCCAATTCTGTTGCAATAGCCTGCTACGAGGTTTTAAGACAGTGGGATTATCCTGACTTGGGACGTGAAGGAAAGCTGACGCAATATACATGGTAATAAAAACAGAAAGGAAGAAAATTTATGGCAAAAATTAAATTTGTGACCGATTCTGCAAGCGATATTACAGCGGAGTATGAAAAAGAGTTTGATATTATGGTAGTACCCTTTAAGGTTGCTATGGGGGATAAAAGCTATGTAAGCCGTGTGGACTTTGATAATGAAAAGTTCTATGAAATGATTGATAACTTTGACGGCATTCCCGCTACTTCTCAGATTACAGTTTTTGAGTATAAGGAGATTTTTGAAAGCCTTTACAGTGAGGGATATACCGACGTTATCAATACTACAATTAACTCCAACGGTTCTGCAACTTATAATAATTCAGTAATGGCTGCGGAGCAGTTTATGGAGGAGCATCCCGAAGCTAAAGGTGAATTTACCATATATAATCTTGACAGCAGAAGCTATACGGGAGGTTATGGATATCCTGTTGTGGAGGGTGCAAAGAAAGCTCAGAAAGGACAGTCGCCGCAGGAAATTGTGAATTATATGCAGGATTGGTTTGAGCACCTTGTTATCTTTTTTGCGCCATATACATTGAAGTATGCTAAAAAATCGGGAAGAATCCCCTCTGCTGCAGCTTTTGTGGGAGAGGTTATGGGACTTCGTCCGATTATGAGAATACAGGACTGGAATATTACTACAGAATGTAAGGTGAGAGGCGATAAAGCTATTGTCCCTAAAATTCTGGATTGCTGTGTAAATGAAATAATTCCCCAAACTCCATATTGCGTAGTTTATGGAAACGATTTAACAGCAAGGGACGAAATGGCTCAGGCAATGACTAAGAAAATGGGTTATCCTCCGGCTGAATATTTTCAGATCGGCGCTGCTATTACTATCAATGCAGGACCAAAAGTAGCCGGAGTCATCTTTAAATCACAGAAAACAAAATGAGTCTGAGGTGAAGCTGCAGCATGAAAAATAAAATTACTGTTATTCTTAAAATTGTCGGCGTTTTATTGGTGTTAGGCGCAGTTGCATATGATCTGCTGTATAAAAATGCGCAGGTATCTGTTTACTGGATAATGCTTATTGCGGGAATAGCTGCGATTCTTGCCGGAAGAATCGGAGAAAGAATTACCGTTAATAATCACGGCGAGGATGAATAATATCAAGAATATATTGGGTAAAATAAAGAAAAATGCTGTAAAAAAGTGATGAAAAGCACTTGATTTTTAAGCAGATATATTATATAATGTATTTGAAGTTGTTAAATCTTTAACAGCATAGTTTTTAAATATTCGGATTTCCCGAAAATTTTTATGAGAGGATGTCAATATTTATGGCAGGTTTAAACAAAGTTACAGTTGACGACATTAACGTAAAAGGTAAAAAAGTACTCGTAAGAGTTGACTTCAATGTACCTCTTAAAGATGGTAAGATTACAAACGATAACAGAATTACTGCTGCTCTTCCTACAATCAATAAGTTAGTTGCAGACGGCGGAAAGGTTGTTCTCTGTTCACATCTCGGAAAACCAAAGAACGGTCCTGAGGATAAGTTTTCTCTTGCTCCCGCAGCAGAAAGATTGGCTGAACTTGTTGACGCTAAGGTTATTTTTGCTAAGGACGATACAGTTGTAGGCGAAAATGCTAAAAAAGCTGTCGCTGAAATGAATGACGGAGAAATTGTAGTTCTTGAAAACACAAGATTCAGAGGCGCAGAGGAAACAAAGAACGGTGAGGATTTTGCTAAGGAATTGGCTGAATTGGTTGACTGTGAAGTTTTCGTAATGGACGCTTTTGGCTCTGCTCACAGAGCACACGCTTCAACAGCCGGTGTAACAAAATTTGTTAAGGAAACTGCTGTTGGTTATCTCATGCAGAAGGAAATCAATTTCCTCGGAAACGCTGTTGAAGATCCCGTAAGACCTTTCGTTGCTATTCTCGGCGGTGCAAAGGTTGCTGATAAGCTTAACGTTATTAATAATCTTATTGAAAAGTGCGATACACTTATCATCGGCGGCGGAATGGCTTATACTTTCCTTAAAGCACAGGGTAAGGAAGTCGGTACTTCACTCGTTGACGATACAAAGCTTGACTATTGTAAAGAAATGATCGAAAAAGCAGCTAAAGCCGGAAAGAAGCTTCTTCTTCCTGTTGATACAACAATTGCTGCTTCATTCCCTGATCCGATCGATGCTGAAATTGCAGTCGAGGTTGTTGATTCTGACAAAATCCCTGCTGATAAAATGGGACTTGATATCGGTACAAAAACAGCAGAGCTTTATGCTGAGGCTGTTAAGTCTGCTAAGACAGTTGTTTGGAACGGACCTATGGGAGTATTTGAAAACCCTGTCCTTGCTAAAGGTACAATCGCTGTTGCTAAGTCATTGGCTGAAACTGATGCAACTACAATTATCGGCGGCGGAGATTCCGCAGCAGCTGTAATCCAGCTTGGTTTTGCTGATAAGATGAGCCATATTTCAACAGGCGGCGGAGCTTCTCTTGAATATCTCGAGGGTAAGGTTCTTCCGGGCATTGATGTTATTGCTGATAAATAATAACAGGTTTAGAGCCTGCAAAAAACGGGGCAGGTCGTTGCCCCGTTTTCAATGTATATTTTAAATAAATATAAAGGAGTTTTTGCAATGAAAAAGAGTGTCAGAAAGGCTATTATCGCCGGAAACTGGAAAATGAATAAAACAAGACCTGAGGCTAAAGAGCTTCTTGAAGCTATTAAACCATTGGTTGCTAATGCAGAAGATAATGTTGAAGTTATCGCTTGTGTTCCTTTTACAAATCTTGAAACTGCAATTGCAGCTACAGAAGGTTCTAATGTAAAAATAGGTGCTGAGAATGTTCACTTTGAAAAGAGCGGAGCTTTCACAGGTGAAATTTCAGCAGATATGTTGGTTGAACTTGGGGTTGAGTATGTCGTTATCGGTCACAGCGAAAGAAGACAGTATTTTGGTGAAACTGATGAAACAGTTAATAAGAGAACAAAAGCTGCCCTCGCAGCAGGCCTGAAGCCAATCGTTTGTGTCGGAGAGCTTTTATGGGAACGTGAGTGTAATATCACAGAAGAAGTTATTGCCCGTCAGATTAAGCTTGATCTGTATGACGTTTCAGCTGAGGACGTAAAGAAAACTGTTATTGCATATGAACCTGTATGGGCAATCGGTACAGGCAAAACTGCGACATCCGATCAGGCAGAAGAGGTTTGTGCTTTTATCCGTGCAACCCTTGCTAAGATCTATGATGAGGAAACAGCTCAGTCAGTTACGATTCAGTACGGCGGTTCAATGAACGCAGGCAACTGTGCAGAGCTTCTCTCCAAAGAAAACGTTGACGGCGGTCTTATCGGCGGCGCTTCTTTGAAAGCAGCAGATTTCAATACTATCGTTCAGGCAGCAGTTGAGGGCTAATTTGTAATTCACATTGTATATTAGGGGCGGCCGCAGACCGCCCGCTAATTTGTTTGATGATATGATATGAAAGGATTAAAAACTATGGCAAAAAAACCTGTTGTTCTTGTTGTAATGGATGGGGTCGGTTTTTCTAAAACAGGTCTTGGCGACGCTGTTACGGAAGCTAATACTCCTACACTTGATATGTTATTAAAAGAATATCCGCATACATCGCTTAAAGCGCATGGCGATGCAGTAGGTCTGCCGTCAGATGACGATATGGGTAACTCTGAGGTAGGTCATAATGCTCTTGGCTGCGGACAAATTTATTCTCAGGGTGCAAAGCTCGTAAATGAATCTATCGAGAGCGGAAAAATGTTCGGTTCTGAAACATGGAAGGAACTCGTTTCAAACTGTGCTTCAAAGGGCACAACACTGCACTTTATCGGTCTGCTTTCCGACGGAAATGTTCATTCAAATATTTCACACCTGAAAACCATGATTGCAAAAGCAAAGGATGAGGGCGTTAAAACGGTGAGATGTCATGTCCTTCTTGACGGTCGTGATGTTCCGGCAACATCTGGCATGACTTATATCGATGACCTTGAAAATGCAATGGCTGCCCTTAATGACGACAGCTTTGACGCAAAAATTGCTTCCGGCGGCGGAAGAATGAAGATTACAATGGACAGATATCAGGCGGATTGGAATATGGTTAAGCTTGGCTGGGATACTCACGTTAAAGGTGAGGGAAGAATGTTTGCTTCCGCAGGAGAAGCTTATACGGTACTTCGTGAAGAAACAGGCGCTATCGACCAGGATCTTCCTCCATTTGTTATTGCCAAGGACGACAAGCCGGTCGGCAGGATCTGTGATGATGACAGCGTGATCCTTTTTAATTTCCGTGGCGACAGAGCTATTGAAATGTCAATGGCATTTGATATTGACGGATTTGATAAGTTCGATAAGGGCGGATATGATCCAAAGGTGCTTTATGCAGGAATGCTTCAGTATGACGGAGATTTAAATCTGCCTAAAAAGTATCTTGTCAATCCTCCCGAAATAACCAATACTCTTTCTGAGGTTCTTGTTAATGCAGGACTTAATTCCTATGCTGTTTCTGAAACGCAGAAATATGGCCATGTAACATATTTCTGGAACGGAAATAAATCAGAAAAATTTTCTGAAGAATTGGAAACATGGAAAGAGATCCCGTCAGATAAGGTTTCATTTGATGAAAGACCTTGGATGAAGTCTGCTGAAGTAACTGATGACGTAATTGAAGCTATTAAATCACAGAAATATGATTTTATCAGATGTAATTATCCAAACGGAGATATGGTCGGACATACAGGCTCCATGGAGGCAACAATCGTTGCTGTTGAATCAGTTGACCTCGGACTGTCAAGACTTCTGAAAGCAGCTGATCAGTATAATTGTACAGTTCTTATAACAGCCGATCATGGAAATGCCGACGAAATGCTTGAAAAGAATAAAAAAGGTGAAGTTGCAGTCAGAACAGCACATTCTCTTAACAGAGTTCCTTTTATAATTTATGATAAAACCGAAACTCATGTAATTAAGGATGCTGAAAGTACAAAATACGGACTTGCAAATGTTGCACCGACAGTAGCAAAGCTTTTGAATGTTGAAGCTCCTGCTTGCTGGGAAGACTCTATGATTTAATAATTAAAAAGGACATTAATAAAAGAGGCGGTAATTTTGAAGTGCTCTCCAAAAGTTAGATGTTTTTGGAGATTTATCTCAATTTACCCCTCTTTTTCATGCAAATTTATGTTTTGTTTGACAATTATTGAATCGTATGATATAATATAGTATAAGAGGTCGAAGATTGCTTTTCCTGTCCTTTCTTTTATCAAACCCCCTGTATATTGAACTTGAGCGAGCTTAATATAAAGCAATTTACCAAAACTTTTGGCTATTCGACCTCTTATTATCATGATTTTAATATAGATATTTAACTTATAATCTGTTTTCCAGTATTTTAGGCGGCTGAACACTAAGCAGTTAAAATCTTTGGCTTAATGTTATTGATAAGCCGTGCGTCTGGCGTTGTTGAATCATATTCTAAAAACTATTCATGCTGAAGTGTGGATAGTTTTTTGTATATAAGATTTAATATTATTTTTTCTTGTTTTTATATTCTTTGCAAAGTCCGGACAAAGGGCAGCTTTCACACTTTTCACCTCTTGCCTTGCAAACCTCACGTCCGAATAAAACGAGCCGGTGGCAAAAATCCGAAGATTTTTCGGGCGGTATAATTTTCAGCAAATCCATCTCAACCTTGTGAGGCTCAGTGTTCTTTGTCAATCCCAATCTGCCGCAGATTCTGATGCAGTGCGTGTCTGTTACAATTGCTGGTTTATGGAAAACATCTCCCATAATTAAATTAGCTGTCTTTCGTCCTATGCCGGAAAGCGTAGTAAGCTCTTCAATAGTCTGAGGAATTTCTCCCCCGAAATCAGTCATGATTTTTCGGCACATCTCTACAATAGATTTTGCTTTGGTTTTATATAAGCCGCAGGGTTTGACAATGTCTTCAATATCTTTGACATCAGCGTCGGCAAAATCCTGAATTGATTTATATCTGGCAAATAGATCCTTCGTTACAATATTAACTCTGGCGTCAGTGCATTGAGCAGAAAGCCGTCCTGCGATCATTAATTCATGTGGTGCGGAATATGTAAGAGAGCATAAAGCGTCGGGATATTTCTCTTCAAGAATCCTGCAAATTTCAATAGCTTTTTCTTTCTTTGTCAAAATAATCACCTCAATTATATAGTAACTTAAATTAGAAATGTTGTCAATAAAACAGCCGCAGAAACTCTGCGGCGTTAAAAGGATTAGTCATTTCTCCGGCTGTATCTGAATATCAGTTCCAGAACCCTGAGATAAAGATAAATAATGCTGATCATTAATCCATATGAAGCAGTCCATTCATATTTTTTTGAAAGTCCGTAATTTACAGTTGTTACAATATGATCAAAATCGTCAATTACAAGTAAGCAGGCAAGAGCAACTCCAAGAAATGCAAAAACTATTCCGAGAGGACCATATTGAATAGCCACAAGTGACTTTACAATTGAACTCGACGGGAAAATCCATCTTAAAAGCATAAATATAACGCTTGCAATAAGTGTCACTGATAATGCAGCGTAAACAACAGTCCTGAAACGGCTACCTACCTTTACAATACCTGTGAAATAAAGTACAGCCATGACCGCTATAAGCAGAATTGTAAGAAGTAAAGCTTCAACTACAATTCCTTTTACCTGTGCAGCATAGGTATATGAAATAAATGTAACTGCATATCCCATTCCCGCACAGTAAACAGAACCGGTAACAGGAGTGGTCCTCGGTATAAATGCCGCAATTAAACCTGCAATAAAGGTTGCTATGGTTGCGCCAAGAAAAATCATCATTTCATTGGCATAAATCGTGTAGCTTTCAGTAATTTCTACAGCGTCGTAGCCTTGATTTCCGAAATAGCTGTGCATATATATAAATGCAGCAAGTCCGAGTAAAATCAGTGCAAGAAAATAAAATGATTTTGCTGCAATACCTTTAAATGAAGCTCGTTCGCCTGCCGCAAAATCTTCAAACCTGTCCATTCTTGCAAGAACGGGATTGCCTTTTCTTCTGAAACTGTTTTCCATACAAAATTCCTCCGAATATATTTAGTATCTGTTTGTTTTCCGTAAATATTCAAATGTTTTTTCTTCGCCATCATCACGGAGCATTATAAGTAAATTTTCAAGAAAATCCGAAGTTTCCGGATGAATCATACGTTTTCCCTTTGACCTTAAAAAATATTCCAAAGGATGTGAATCCGTGTAGTTCTTTCCGTTATATGTCTTGCTGGCGGCAACACGATCACAAAACATCTCTTTTACATATTTTATCGGCATTTTTACAGGAGACATCTGTTTGGTGATAATGTCATAATCAGTCCAGTATTCAAAATGGTGCTTGTTTCTGCCTTTGTGGTGCATCCATGCCTTTGAATAACCGTAAGAACTTCGCTCTCCTTCATTGGGAGAACGGTCGCCAAGATAAAATTTAGCGCCTGAAATAAATTCGGTGGGGGAATACTTTGAGAGATCGTGAAATAAACCCTGCCTTAAAATTCCCGCACGGGCACAGTGGCGGATAACCATATGACGGTGTTTTGTAATTGTCTTAAAATGTTCCCAGGCTTTTATCATAATTTTCGTTCCTTAAATAAATTATAATAATATTATACCATATTCGTTTTCTAAAATCAAGAATAAAACCACAGCTTATGCCTTTTGTTGAACGTCAAAACCGCCTCAGATCAGAGGCGGTTAATAGAAAGTATGTAATTTTTAAATCAGTAAATATCCTAATCCTAATAATAGCTTTACATCAGCACCGTTTTTGTATAAAATATAAATCATAAGTGCAATCAATGCTTTTTCTTCGTCAATTTTTATGCCTGCAATATTGAAAAGCTCATCATGCCCTTGTCCGCCTTTTAAAGAGGATTTTCCCAGAATTCCTCCGAGAAGTCCGTTAAGCGGATTTGAATTTCTTGACTTGTGCTTATTATTGTTTGAATTATGGTTTTGTTCTTCATTATTTGTATCGGAGTGCGGTGCTTCCTGAATCGGAGTTCCGTTTACTAAATTTCTTGATCTCTGCTGCATTTCATGAACCCGGCGGATTGCTTCCTCCTGCATGGAGTTGAAATCCTTTGAATCATAATAATCCAAATAAGTCACCTCCCAGCAGTCCGCTTTCCTTTATTGCAGGATATATGGCAAACAGCCTGAAAATCTTAATAAGACGGTCTATTTTTATCTGGTTTTCTTCTTTAAGCAAGGGACGTAAAGCAAGAAGCAAATCTACATTTTTATCCGATTTTTTTGCCTGTGCCATGATAGCGGAAAGCTGAGTGATTTTACTTATATCAATGTTTCCTAAAGGATTGGCGTCTGCCTGCGGTGCAGGACTTTCTTGCTGAGGAACAGAGTTCCCGAACATTCCGCCGAGGTTTGACAGAATTTGTGATAAATCCGGCATCTGATTGCTGCCGGAGGACGGCGAAGGAGCCGGAGACGGGTTTTCCGCAACATCGTTTTGTTCGCTAAGCTCACTTCCCAGCATTCCCGCAAGCTCCTTGATCTGCTTCATGCTTTCCTCGTCATTCAATACGTTTTGAAGCTTGTTCATTAAATCGTCCATTAAATCACCGCCCATATTTCAGTTTATGTGAAATCAGCCCTTCTGAAGTTTGTTGTATATAGCCTTTGCCTGAGGAGAAGATAAGATTTTCTCAGCAGTTTTGGGATTTGACAGTGCCTGTTTCAGCTTTGCGGCGTCATTGCCAGGCATGTTTCCTAATGCTTTTTCAAATGTGCCGTCCTGTAACTGCTGTTGAAGCTTTTCGGGAGTAGTACCCAATTTTTTTGAAGCTATTCCAAGCAAAGCCTGAAGAGCCTGAGGATTCATCTGATTTAAATTGCTCATAATTTGTTCTCCTTTTCTCAATACTATTTGTAAATGTTTATGTTATAATAATAAATATTATTCACTTTAATTTTTTTATTACCGAAAGGGGGAGAGATCATTGAGAATCATTGTTTATTCTGATACCCATGGAAGCTTTTCGGCTCATGCTGAAATATTCAGGCGTAATGAAAATGCCGATGCATTTATCTTTCTCGGCGACGGGGAAAGAGAATTGGATAAAATCAAAGCTCTTTATCCTGATAAAACTATAGTTAATGTTGCAGGTAACTGTGATTATTGTTCAACGTCGCTTCAAACCGATATTTTTATGGCAAAGAATATAAAAATATTATTTTCTCACGGTCATTCCTTCGGAGTTAAATATTCACTTGACCGAATTTATTATAAAGCAAAAGAAATCGGCGCAGAAATCGTCTTGTTCGGTCATACCCATTGCAGATATTATTCTTATGAGGACGGAGTTCATATACTTAATCCAGGAAGTGCGTCCTGCCCACGTGACGGAAAGCCTAAAAGCTATGCTTTTATTGATGTGACTGATTCAGGAATAATGTGCAGTCATGTTGACTTGTGATATTAATATATGCTGAATAAAAAAATTGGTGATTTATACAAGGACTTATCCTTGTATATTTTTTTATTTAAATAGCTGATTAAAGTCAATTATGATTCGGTTCGCTTGACATTTAACGTGTTTTGGTGTAAAATAATATAATACTCTAAGTGAAGGTTGAAGAAATTTATTAAGTTTTTTTCAATATATAGTTGCCTTTAAACAGTGTTTTCTGTTTTTTATTTGTGCAGAAATGCAGATGATTTATAAATGCAAAATTATTTTTACTGCATTTTGTTGTAAAGCAAAAAAAGATAAGATTTATAGAATTTAAAGTAAAGGGAGATGATAATCATGATAAATGATTCAGCAAGAAATCTTTTGTGTGAGCAGTTTGTGAAAAACAATACCATCAATTCTAAATTGTATGATAAATATACGGTTAAAAGAGGGTTGAGAAATGCCGATGGTACTGGCATTACCGCAGGATTGACCAATATATGTAACGTGCATGGCTATGTAGTCAATGAGGGCGAAAAATCACCGATTCCCGGTCAACTTATTTATCGTGGTTATAATATTAACGACTTGGTTTCCAATGCAGTGAAAGAAAATAGATTTGCATATGAAGAAACAGTATATCTCCTGTTGATGGGAGAGCTGCCTAATGCACAGGAGCTTGAAGCGTTTAAAATGATAATGTCTGAGAACAGAGCTTTGCCGCTGAACTTCTTTGAGGATATGATTCTGAAAGCTCCGTCAAGGAATATAATGAATAAAATGGGACGTTCAGTGCTCGCACTTTATTCATACGATGAAAATCCTGAAAACCGGAGCCCGGAATATGAAATGGCAACAGCCATCTCGATAATTTCAAAGCTTCCTAATATAATGGTTTCAGCATATCAGGTTAAAAAGCGTATGTATGATGGTGAAAGTATGGTTATGCATCCGCTGATTCCTGAACATTCCACTGCTGAAATGATCTTGTCAGCTTTAAGAAATGACAGGAATTTTACTGATGAAGAAGCAAAGCTGCTTGATTTGATGCTTATGCTTCATGCCGAGCATGGCGGCGGAAATAATTCTACTTTTTCATGCAGAGTACTTACTTCATCCGGAACAGATCCGTATTCAGCTTATACAGCAGCGATCGGATCGCTTAAAGGACCAAGACACGGCGGAGCAAACCTTAAGGTCGCAGGAATGCATGACTGTATCAAGGAAAATGTGTCTGACTGGAATAATGAGGGAGAGGTCGCTGACTTTCTCCGTAAAATACTTAGAAAAGAAGCGTATGATAATAGCGGACTTATCTATGGAATGGGCCATGCTGTCTATACTCTTTCCGACCCTCGTGCGGTTATACTTAAAGATAATGCCAAAAAGTTAGCAAAGAATACAGAGTTTGAAGCCGAGTTTAATTTGCTTGAAACTGTTGAACGTCTTACCCCTGAGCTTTTTGCCGAGGTTAAGGGGGATAATAAGGTTATGTGCGCCAATGTGGATATGTATTCGGGTCTGGTTTACAGAATGCTGGGAATTCCTGACGACCTGTTTACACCACTGTTTGCCGTTTCAAGAATGGCAGGTTGGTGTGCACACCGTTTTGAAGAGCTTGTTACCGGAAAAAGAATTATCCGTCCTGCTTATAAAGCAGTAAGCAAGGAAAGGGAATATGTCCCTATAAGCAATAGATAGATTATTTGAAAGCATACCATGTTTTTTAGCTTTGGTGTGCTTTTTTCTTTAGTTAACTTTTTTTGTGTGGCTGTTGAAAAAAAGTTTGGAATGTGATATAATAATTCTATAAGTATTTAAATAACTGTCATTATCTTAATGTAATATATATTTTTAATAAAGTGCCGCCTGATATGATCAGGTTATATTTTATTTGGTAAAAGTAATTGCTGTTTAAAGCTGAAAGGAGGAGAATGATAATGCTTCGGTTCAGAAAAATAATCCCGGTTGCCGCTGCAATAACAATGACGGGCTGTTCAGCAGTCAATTTCGGTGTCGATGGATTGATCATTGCTCCTAAATTAACAAAACAGCAAAGTGAAATACATGAAGCACTTATTCAATCAGTAGGCAGCGATATTACTCTGAAATACCCTCAGAACGGAGATAACCGGTCAGCTTATGTAATAGATAATATAGATAACGAACCCGGTGACGAAGCGCTTGTGTTTTATGAGTATAACGGTGCGGGAAAAAAAGAGGGCCTGTGGGTTAATATTCTTGATAAAAATGATGAGGATGAGTGGGTTTCTGTAACAGAAATCGCCGGCGCAGGTTCTGAAATATTCAAAGTCATTATCTCTCCGATGGATAATAATGAAAATAACGTTATTGTCGTGTATCAGAATATTGCCAATGCGGAAAAATCCCTTGAAGTTTATCGTTATGTAAACGGTGAATTTGAAAATGTCGGCTCTGATAATTGTTCAATACTTGAAACTGTGGATATCAATAACGATAACGAAAACGAGCTTGTTATTATACAGAAGAAAATTAATAATAAAGATGAAACCGAAAGATTTGAAGCGTCGCTTTTGAAAATGGAAAATGAAAAGCTTGTAAAAAAAGAAAGCGTTAATATGTGTGAAAATGTTACTTCATATGTGAATTCAAAAGTGGGATGTCTTGAGGATAACAGCCGGGCAATTTATCTTGACTGCCTGACAAATGAAAATCAGATACAAACAGAAATTGTCCTTTATGAGGACGGTAAACTAAAAAATCCTGTTGAGAATCAAAACAAAACATTTCTGCCGTTCTGGATCCGTCCGTCGGGATATTATTCGATGGATATTGATAAGGACAGTAAAATCGAAATACCTTCTGTAAAGCCTATGCTTGGCTATGAGAATGCTGTCCAGCAGGACTTGGAATATATGACTTCATGGTGTGTTTATGACGGGGCAGCAGGTTATACGGTCAAGTTTTCTGGATATTATTCTGTGCCGGACGGATATGTTATGATTTATCCTAACCGGTGGAACGATCAGGTTACCGTGAAAAAAGATACCCAGAGCGGAGATACCGTGTTCTATAAATATGACGGCGATATTAACGGCGAAATGACAGAACTTATGCGAATTGCTGTAGTAAACAGCTCGGATATGACGGAGTATACTTACAGAGGATATCAGCTTATTGATCTGAAAGGTCAGCTTGATTATATGGTGAAGCTTTCGGAGGACGTTAATGAACCGTTGGTTCTGACTATTGATGAGGTACAGAATAGTTTTTATATTGTAGAATAAGATAAAGAATTAATTTCGGAGGTAAATATAATGATAAGAAGAGTTTTGGTTTGTGAGGACGAGGATTCGATCAGAGAGTTTGTTGTCATTAACCTTAAAAGAAGCGGATATGAGGTCGTTGATGTTAATTGCGGCGAAGACGCACTTAAAGCATATGAAGAAGCTAACGGAGCATTTGACGTGGCTCTGTTGGATATAATGATGCCGGGTATAAACGGAATGGATGTCTGTAAAAAATTAAGAGCACAGTCGCCTGCATTAGGTATTATCATGCTTTCTGCAAAATCACAGGAAATGGATAAAATATCATCATTAATGATCGGCGCTGATGATTATATTACAAAACCCTTTTCTATTTCAGAGCTTATCGCAAGAGTAGATGCCGTGTGCAGACGTGTGGATATGTCCTATTCAAAGCCGGAAGAGGTTACTTCTATTACATCAGGTCCTTTTACCCTTAATTTGAAAAGCAGAATCGTATATAAAAATGATATGCCTCTTGAGCTGACTCAGGTGGAATATCAGATAATGGAGTATTTTCTGAAAAATCAGAATACTGCCCTTGACCGAAATACAATTCTCAATCATATCTGGGGAGATGGATATTACGGCGATGATAAAATCGTCGACGTAAATATCAGACGTATCCGAATGAAAATTGAGGATGAGCCGTCAAATCCAAAATATCTGCTGACCATATGGGGATTTGGATATAAATGGACTTCAGGACAGAAAAACGGACAAAATAAATAAAAACAAAGGGGTTTGCAGGTGAGCAAATACAATAAATTCGGTAAACACAGTATTACTAAGCATTGGCTTTGGAACAGCCTGAGCGTTGTAACCGTAGTGTTGATTATAATAGAGGTTTTGCTTATCGCCGTGATAAGGAATTATTATTACAGCTCTGCAAAACAGTATGTAACTTCAAAAATGAATGTCATAACAAGTTCGGTTATGAGGAATTCCGATGACGGTGAAACGAATTATAATTCAGAGATCCGAGCATTAGTCGAAGGCTATGCCGAAAAGGATAAAATCGAGCTTATGGCAATAAAAAACAACGGTATAATTGATATTACATCTTCCGGTTTTTCACCGGATAAAGAGTCTAATCTCTCGGATTATGCCGAAGCAAAAAAAACAAGCAACGGCACAGCGTCACAGATATTTGATCTTCCGACAGGAGAAAAGGTTATGGCTGTTACATCAGTAATATCCTATAAGGGAAGCGAGTATGACGCTCTCAGAATGGTAACATCAATGAAAAATATTGATAAGCAGATCTGGATAATGACAATTATCATTACTGCAGTCGTAATTTGTATAATTATGATAATATTTTTCTCAGGAAGATTTTTCATAAGATCTATCGTCTATCCCGTAATCCGTATCGGACAAATTACAAGAAAATTTGCTAAAGGAGATTTTACGGAACGTATCGAAAAAACCAATGATGATGAGCTTGGTGAGCTTTGTGATTCGATAAATTATATGGCGGAAGAGCTTTCAAAAACCGAGTCAATGAAAAATGAATTTATATCGTCAATTTCTCATGAGCTGAGAACGCCGCTTACAGCAATAAAAGGCTGGAGTGAAACTCTTACAACTATTGATGACAGAGAAACCTTTATCAAAGGCATGAGAGTTATTACATCTGAAACCGAAAGATTGTCCCAGATGGTGGAGGAGCTTCTTGATTTTTCGAGAATTCAGGATAACCGTTTGACTCTGACAATGGATACTATCGATATTTTGGCTGAGCTGACGGAAACTGTGCTTATTTATCAGGAACGAGCAAGAGCCTTGGGAATTACTCTTAATTATTATGAACCTGTAATGCTGCCCTTTGTTAACGGAGATAAAAACAGGCTCAGACAGGTTTTCATTAATATCGTGGATAATGCGATTAAATATTCGGATAAGGGAGATACAGTTTCCGTAGAAGCATATGAGCAAAATAACGATATATGTATTTCCGTTTCAGATACGGGAATCGGTATCTCAAAAGAAGATTTGCCGAAGGTAAAAACAAAGTTCTTTAAAGCAAATCAAACAAGACGAGGTTCGGGGATCGGACTTGCCGTTGCAGATGAGATCATTTCAAGACATAACGGAACGCTTGTTGTTAACAGTGAAGAAGGCATAGGTACAACAGTTATGATTACCTTGCCGTGTATAGAACAAAAAAAGGAACCGGATAATCACGAAACAGTGGACGTTGAACTGATTTCCTCCGATTCGCTTGATGAAAGGAATAATATAGATGAACAGTAAGAAATGCGGAGAGAACAACGAAAAATTCAAGTCAAAAATAGGCGGTCAGGCAGTTATTGAAGGCGTTATGATGAGAGGTATCGATAAAGCGGCAATGGCATGTAGACTTCCGGACGGTGAAATTGATTTGGAAACCTGGCCGATTAAGGGCGGAAAAAAGATTCCATGGTATCGCAAAATTCCATTTGTCAGAGGCGTATTTAATTTTGTCATATCTATGATCGACGGATATAAGTGTTTATCAAGATCGGCAGAAAAACAAATGGTAGATGACGATAATGATGAGGAATATACCAAGTTTGAAAAATGGCTGGATAAAAAGTTAGGCGATAAAATCATGCCGATTGTTTCAATACTTTCTTTAGCTATCGGATTAGGGATTGCGCTGATTTTGTTTATGATGATTCCATCATGGATCTCAAAGGGTATAAATTATTTTATTCCTATAAGCTTTTTTACAAAAAACGTAATCGAGGGATTGCTGAAGGTTGTAATTTTTATTTTATATACTTCTCTTACCTCTTTGATGACAGATATAAGAAGAACCTATGAATATCATGGAGCAGAGCATAAAACAATTACCTGCTATGAGCACGAACAGGAGCTTACTGTTGAGAATGTAAAAAAACATTCACGTTTTCATCCGAGATGCGGAACAAGCTTTATTTTCCTTGTAATTTTTATAAGTATTTTTGTGAATACAGTGCTTCAATTGCCTTGGAACAGCGTTTTTCTGAGATTGCTGTGTAAAATTGCAGTCCTGCCTTTGGTAATGGGAATTGCATATGAGCTTATAAGACTTGCCGGAAAATACGATAATATCGTAACAAGGATTATTTCCGCCCCCGGGCTCGCAATCCAGCGTATTACAACAAAAGAACCGGACGATGAAGAAATTGAATGTGCAATTGCGGCCCTTAAAGCAGTAATTCCCGAAAATAAGGAAGATGACCGGTGGTAAGCTGTACATATAACGAATTGAAAAATTTGTGGAGAGAAAAACTGAAATCATCAGGTATAGAAAATTCTGATTTCGAGGTCAATGAGCTTTTCGGAATGGCAATAGGTATGGATTGGCGTAATCCCGACTTTGGAGAAAAAATGAAAGCCTGTGCTGATAAGGATACTAAGTTAAAATTTGAAAACCTTTGCGAAAGACGCTTAAGCGGCGAACCTTTACAGTATATTCTGGGTGAGTGGGAGTTTTATGGATTGCCCTTTAAAGTAGGCGAGGGAGTCCTTATTCCAAGACAGGATACCGAAATATTGATAGATATCGCAGTTAAAAAACTTGGCAGGGAAGAAAACCTTGTAATTACCGACTTGTGTTCCGGAAGCGGCTGTATAGGTATTGCGCTTGAGAAAAATCTGAGTTGTGAAAAGATCGTCTGCGTTGAAAAGTCTGATGAAGCCCTGAGCTATCTGAAGCAAAATGTGTGTATTAACAATTCAAAAGCTGAAGTTATGCATGGAGATATTTTTGACAGTAATATTATAAACTCAGTGCCTTTGTCGAACCTGATAGTATGCAACCCTCCCTATGTTACGGATGATGAAATGAAATGCCTCCAGACTGAAGTAACCTTTGAGCCGGTGTGCGCTTTGTCAGGGGGAGAGGACGGGCTTGATTATTACCGTGATATAACACGAATTTATAAAGATAAAATAAAAAACGGCGGAATGCTTTTGTTTGAAATCGGTATGGGTCAGGAGGACGAGGTCATGAGAATCCTTATTCAGCATGGTTTTAAAAATGTAAGAACGAGAGCAGATCTGACAGGTGTAAATCGCTGTGTGTTCGGACAAAAACTGGAAGAAATCAAGCTTTGTACAGACATAATAAATGTTTAGCAGTACAGACTTTTGGACAGAAGACGTGTTATAATAGAATTACAGAAATAATTTATCGTTTTTTGAAATAGGAGGATAAGCGTTATGGCTATCGACAAAAAGAAGAAAGAAATAAAAACTGTTGTGAGAATCGTTGACAAGGAGGAAAAGAAAAAAGCCCTTGAAACTGCAATAGGAGTTATTGAAAAACAGTTCGGCGCAGGAGCGATCATGCGTCTTGGTCAGACTAAAACAATGGATGTTGCAGCTATTCCAACCGGTTCTATGACCTTGGACCTGGCATTGGGTATAGGCGGTATACCGAGGGGTCGTATTATTGAAATTTACGGACCTGAATCATCGGGTAAAACTACGGTCGCCCTCCATTGTATAGCAGAAACACAGAAAATGGGCGGTGAGGTTGCATTTATCGACGTTGAGCATGCGCTTGACCCTGTATATGCAGAAAAGCTTGGAGTTGATATCGAAAGTCTTCTGGTTTCCCAGCCGGACAGCGGTGAACAGGCTCTGGAGATTGCCGAGGCACTTGCAAGATCAGGTGCGATAGATTGTATAGTAATCGACTCTGTTGCCGCAATGGTAACAAAAGCTGAAATTGACGGCGTAATGGGTGATACACATGTCGGACAGCTTGCAAGACTTATGTCTCAGGCAATGAGAAAGCTGACATCGGTTATTTCAAAATCAAACTGCGCTGCAATCTTTATCAATCAGATTCGTGAAAAAATTGGAATGGTATACGGAAATCCTGAAACGACACCTGGAGGAAGAGCCTTAAAATTCTACAGTACCGTAAGAATTGAAGTAAGAAGAGGCGAACAGATAAAGAACGGCTCTGAGGTGATCGGTAACAGAACAAAATGTAAGGTCGTAAAAAATAAGGTTGCCCCTCCGTTTAAAGAATGTGAATTTGATATTATGTACGGTCAGGGCGTATCAAGAACAGGCGAGGTGCTTGACCTTGCAACTGAACTTAATATCGTTAAAAAAGGCGGAGCATGGTATAGTTATAATGAAATGAAGCTCGGACAGGGACGTGACAATTCCAAGGAGTTTCTTAAAAATAATCCTGAAATTATGTTAGAGATCGAGCAGCTTATAAAAGAGAAGGAAAAAGACCTTGTCATGACCTCAAAGAAAAATAAAAAGAATACTAAACTTGAGGAAAAAGCAGCTAAGTCTGTTGAAAATAAGACAGATATTCAGGAAAGTGAAGCGGCTATGCCTGATGTAACAATATCCGCAGACGATGACTTTGAGGAGTTTGCTCCGGTTGATATTAACAGCCTCGGTGATTGATAAATGCTTAATATAGTTTCCGTAGAGAAGTTTAAGGGAAGTACATATCAGGTGAATTTTGATGAGGGCGAGCCTGCATTTATAAATTCGGAGATCATCGCCCAATATAATATAAAAGGCGGATCGACCATTCCTGAATCAGCCTGGGATCAGGTTGTCTATGCAAATGAATTCCGACGAGCAAAAGAACGTGCACTCTATCTTATGGACTATCGTGATCATTCTTATATAGAGCTGTTCAAAAAGCTGGAAAAGAATTATTCAGAGGATATCTGCTATGACGTTGTGGATTCTTTGGCTGAGGTCGGCATTGTCGATGACAGACGATATGCCGAAAATCTTGCGCAAAGACTAATGGAAGTAAAGCGGTACGGATATTTTAAAGCGGTGCAGGAAATGCGGCAGAAGGGAATTTCAAAGGAGCTTGCCAATGAAATCCTTGCCGATTACGAGGATACCGTTCAGGAACGGCTAAAGGATTTGATCGAATGTAAATATGCAGGACGTCTTGAGGATGAGGACGGAGTAAGAAAAGTAAAAAATGCCCTTGTTCGTAATGGCTATAGCTATAAGGACGTAAATATTGCCTTAGAGGAATACTTGAACGATGAGGAATCGTGACAAATATAAATTTCTCTGGGTTTATGTACAGAAGCACTCGTTTTATTTCTAAAGATCGAGTGCTTTTTTATTATTTTAAGGCTTTTAAAATTGAAATAATAATTAGTATGGATTCACGTGTACCATAATGTGCTTTATTTTGGGGAATTCCCGTTCAATTACATTGTGAACGCATTCTGCAATCCTATGTCCTTCTGTAATTGACAGCTTGCCATCTGTGCAAATTTCAATATCAGCGTAGATTTTATTGCCAAATACACGGGTTTGTAAAGAATCTATCCTGATAACGCCCTCCTGATTTAATACGCATTCCCGCAAAGCTTTTTCTGTTTCCTGATCGCAGGAGTGATCAACCATTTTTCTGATTGCATCTCTGAAAATATCATAGGCTGCTTTAACTATAAAAATACAGATAACAATACTTGCAATTGAATCAAGCACAGGAAATCCCAACCGTGCCCCTATAATCCCAATGAGAGCTCCTATAGAAGAAAAAGCGTCGCTTCTGTGATGCCATGCGTCAGCCATCAGTGCGCTGGAATCATAGCGCTTTGCAAAAAATTTTGTGTACCGATACATAGCTTCTTTTGTTATAATTGAAATTATTGCCGCAGCAAGAGCCGGAATACCCGGAACGGTTAATTCCCCGTAATTCCCGCTGAAAACATTCTGAATTGCCTCTGATCCAACAAAAAGACCCGTTATAAGCAGAATGACTGAAAGAATGATTGCAGCAACGCATTCAAAACGTTCATGTCCGTAAGGATGTTCAGCGTCTGATCCCTTTGATGACATTTTTACACCGATTATAACAATTATGCTGCTGAATACATCAGAAGCAGAATGAATTGCGTCGCTGATCATAGCGCCGGAATGAGCAAATATTCCTGAAAGCGCCTTAAAAACGGATAAAATAAAATTACCGGCAATGCTGACCATGGAAACAGTTGTAGCAGCTTTTTTGAAATTTATGTTGTAATCTTCCACATTAATTACCTCCCGATCGATTAAGATATATCTGTAATGACGTTATTTGCAAAATAAATAAAAAACACGGGCAGTAATGTAGCTTACTGTCCCGTGGATAAAACCACTGTCACCTGTGTGACCCGGCTCCGGGCATAACGCTCCGGCCTGTTCAGATTTTACTTTATATATGTTATCCGGTGAAAAAGAGTATTACATACTATGTTTGCTGTCAAGCATGTGACACCGAACTTCAGAATATTATCTGGAATCATGCCGTTTATTTTAATAAGGCTCAGTTAAGCTGGTCTGTAAAAAGGATAATAAGAAATGTGTAAAAGCACTTGACAATTCATTGTAAACATGAGATAATAAATCTATATTTTAGTTGTTTTGATTGGAGTTATTTATCAATGTCTACAAGAGTGGGAATGGTGTCGTTAGGCTGTCCGAAAAATCAGGTCGATGCCGAGCATATGCTTTTTGATTTGAAAAAACAAGGCTTTGAAATTGTGTCCGACGCAGGACTTTCAGATGTTGTGGTTGTAAATACCTGCGGCTTTATTGAGTCTGCAAAGCAGGAAGCTATTGATACGATTCTTGAGTTTTGTACATTGAAAAAAGAAGGCAGGATCAAAGCGGTTATATGTACCGGCTGTCTTGCGGAACGTTATAAGGAAGAGGTTCTTAAAGAAATTCCCGAGCTTGACGCAGTTATTGGAATCGGTTCTAATGAAAAGCTTTGTGATGTTATAAGAGATGTGCTTTGCAATAATAAAAGCGTTTGTGAATTTGACGAAAAAGATAAGCTGCCTCTTGAGGGAGGAAGAATAATTTCTACACAGCCATTTTATGCATATCTGAAAATTGCCGAGGGCTGTGATAACTGCTGTACATATTGTGCTATACCATCTATAAGAGGAAAATTCAGAAGCCGCAGGATTGAAGATATCGTTGCCGAGGCAAAATGGCTTGCGGAGCATGGCGTGGTTGAGATTGTAGTGATCGCACAGGATACTACAAGATATGGTGAGGATTTGTACGGAGAATCAAAGCTGCCTCATCTTTTGCGTGAGCTTTGTAAAATAGACGGTCTGAAATGGATAAGAACGCTTTATGCTTATCCCGAAAGAATCAGCGATGAGCTTATCGAAACTATCAGGAATGAAGAAAAGCTTGTGAAATATCTGGATATACCTTTACAGCATTGCAGCGGTCAGATATTGAAAAAAATGAACCGTCACGGCGACAAAGAAACACTTACCGCTTTAATATCAAAAATACGCAGGGAAATTCCTGATATAATTATAAGAACTACTTTAATAGCAGGTTTTCCCGGAGAAACCGAAGAACAGTTTGAAGAACTTGTGGACTTCGTTAAGGAAGTTAAATTTGAACGCCTTGGCTGTTTTGCATATTCTGCCGAAGAGGGAACGGCTGCGGCAAAATTAGACGGCCGGCTTGATGAAGAAATAAAAGCGCACAGAGCGGATATTATTATGCAGGAACAGATGTTTATTTCCGACAGATTCAATGAAAAGCTGTTGGGAAAAGATCTGGAGGTCGTTGCTGAGGGCTTTGACAGATATGCTGAGTGTTATTACGGACGAAGCGTAATGGATGCCCCTGAAATTGACGGAAAAATATTTTTTACCAGTGAAAAACGTCTGACTGAGGGCGATTTTGTCACGGTTCATATAGATGATACGCTTGACTATGATTTAATCGGAACAAGAGTTGATTAAGGAGATTTATTATGAATTTACCAAATAAACTTACTGTCTTAAGAGTTGTATTGATTCCTTTTTTTCTTGCGGCGCTGCTGTGTTTTCAGATTCCATATCATATGATCTGGGCTTTGATAATATTTGCGGTTGCTTCTGTTACAGATTGGTTTGACGGAAAAATTGCAAGAAAGAATAATCTTGTGACTACTTTCGGAAAGTTTCTTGATCCACTGGCCGATAAGCTTTTGGTAATGACTGCGCTTATATGCTTTGCATTTGAAAGATGGATTGATCCGATTGCTGTTGTGCTTATTCTCGGACGGGAATTTATGGTTACAGGATTAAGACTTGTTGTCGCAAATGAAGGAATTGTCGTTGCAGCCGGTATGTGGGGCAAGCTTAAAACGGCATTTACAATGATTGCATTTGTAGCAATAATGCTTTTGCAGATTATCTTTCCCGATGCAAAGGGAAGCCCGAATTTAAATTGGAATACACCGATATTCCTTATAAATGAAGCGTTGATATGGATATCAGTAGTGCTTACTATGATTTCAGGCGGAATTTATTTAAAAGGATATTGGAAATATATAGATTCGAGCAAATAATTCAGTGAACTTTTGGACTGAAAAATCATATAATAAATGATATAATTTTAAGCTTGATGTCACCGTCTTATTAAGGCGGCGGATATAACAAGACCTTCAGTCGGGATAACAAACCCTAACTGAAATAATAAGGGACTGAATGCCGAACGCTTAAATCTTTGATTTTGTGCAAATGATTTGGTACTGCCCCTTAATAAATAAAATAAGATTTGAAATGCGTAACAGCAAGAGTAACATTTTTTAGTCTTTTCAGAGAGAAGCTGATTGGTGAGAGGCTTTAAGACGGAAAATGAGAAGTGCGGCTGCCAGCAGGGCATAAGGAAAATCAAAAAAGATTAGTATTTTTGCCTCGTTTATCCTGCGTTAAAGGTAATGAGCCGGATATATAACTTAGGCAAGATGTCTTCAACCAGTAAGGTGACGGGCAAGACCTTATTAAAATCCGGAAAATCGGAGTGGAACCGTAGTGAAATGCTGCCTCCTGGAGTCAAAAAAGACTTTGGGAGGATTTTGTTTTTTATAAGAAAACTATTTGAAAGAGGGATAGAAATGTCATTCATTGATAATATTAAACATGATATTGAGTCAATTAAAGAGCGTGATCCTGCCGCTCACAGTACCTTGGAGATTATTCTCACATATTCAGGTATTCATGCAGTTATTATGCATAGAATTGCCCATTGGTTCTATAAAAAGAATCATAAAATCATTGCAAGAGCAATTTCACAAATTTCAAGATGTTTAACGGGAATTGAAATTCACCCCGGGGCAAAAATAGGAAAAGGACTTCTTATTGATCACGGAAGCGGTGTGGTGATCGGAGAAACAGCAGAGATCGGTGACTATTGTCTTATTTATCAGGGCTGTACCTTGGGCGGAACCGGTAAGGAGCACGGAAAACGTCATCCGACTTTGGGCAATAATGTAATGGTTGGAAGCGGTGCAAAAATACTCGGTCCATTTAAGGTTGGTGACGGTGCAAAAATTGCCGCTAACGCTGTTGTTCTTGAGGCAGTTCCGCCTAACTGTACGGCAGTGGGCGTTCCTGCGAGAATTGTAAAACAAAACGGAAGAAAGGTTTGTGACCTTGATCAGGTTCATATTCCCGACCCTGTGTCACAGGAGCTTTGCGCTTATAGAATCAGACTTGAAAAGCTGGAAAAACAGGTTGATATGCTCAATAAGGAGAATAAATAAGGAAAGGAGCCGGAAAAATGTATATCTACAATACCCTTACAAGAAAAAAAGAGGAGTTTATACCCAATGAGGCAGGAAAGGCAGCTATGTATACCTGCGGTCCAACGGTGTATCATTATGCACATATAGGAAATCTGAGAAGCTATATTATGGAGGATGTGCTGGAGAAATATCTTCGTTTTACAGGATATGACGTAAAACGTGTCATGAATATAACTGATGTCGGACATCTGACAAGCGACGGAGATACGGGTGATGATAAAATGCTCAAGGGAGCAAAGCGTGAGCATAAAACCGTAATGGAAATCGCCAAATTTTATACGGATGCTTTTTTCAGCGATTGTAAAAAGCTGAATATAAAAACACCTGATGTTGTTGAACCTGCGACTGGATGTATCGACGATTTTATCAAGGTTATTTCAAGTCTTATTGAAAAAGGCTTTGCCTATGAGGCAGGAGGAAACATTTACTTTGACACTTCTAAGTTAGAACAGTATTATGTGTTCAACGATTTTAAAGAAGAAGATCTTGCTGTGGGAGTTCGTGAGGGTGTTGAAGAGGACAGCAATAAAAGAAACAAGGCGGATTTTGTACTTTGGTTCACAAAATCTAAATTTGACGATCAGGAGCTTAAATGGGACAGTCCTTGGGGAGTCGGTTATCCCGGATGGCACATTGAATGCTCCTGCATAAGCATGAAGCATCTGGGCGAATATCTTGATATACACTGCGGGGGAATAGACAACGCTTTTCCGCATCATACCAATGAGATTGCACAGAGCGAGGCTTATATCGGACACAAGTGGTGCAATTACTGGTTTCATGTGCTTCATCTCAATACCAACAGCGGAAAAATGAGCAAGTCAAAGGGTGAATTTCTGACTGTGTCGCTTTTGGAATCGAAGGGCTATAATCCGCTTGTATACAGGTTTTTCTGTTTGCTTTCCCATTACCGCAAGTCGCTGGTATTTACCTATGAAAATCTGGACAATGCACAGGTTTCATACAACAAGCTTTTAAGTAAGATCGCACAGCTTTTGGCTGATAACGGCGGAGAGGTTGACTGGACTGAATTCGACAGATATAAAAAAGAGTTTACTGACGCAATGGACAATGATTTGAATACGTCAATGGCAATTACCGCTCTTTTCAATGTTCTGAAAGCAGACATTAATGCAAAGACTAAGCTTGCTCTTATAAAAGAATTTGACAGGGTTTTATCTCTTGATCTTATTGAACAGGCTGAAAATCTTAAAAACAGTTCACAAGAGGAAGAAATACCGGCGGAGGTACTTGAAATTGCACAGCAGCGCCAGGAAGCAAGAAAGGCTAAGGATTTTGCAACTGCTGACGCATTGAGAGAAAAAATCCTGCAAATGGGATATGTTATTGAGGAAACTCGTCAGGGCACGAAGATTTCTAAGAAATAGAGAGGATCAACATGAAAAATTACGGATATATGGGGCCTAAGGAAAACACCGGAAAAAGATTTAAAACTTATTTTAAGCTGTCGCTTATTGCGGTTATTCTTGTTATAGTCTTTGCGCTATTTTATGCTTGTCAGGGAAAACAAAAAACACCTTTGGATTTTGATAATGTAAATCTGGTTCAATTGCAAGTACCCGATGATGACGCTCCTGTTGTTGTTTTTGAAACGTCATTGGGAACATTCAAATCGGTTCTTTATCCTGATGAAGCGCCGGATTACTGTAAGTATTTCACTGAGCTTGTGGAAAAGGGATATTATGACGGAACGTATATCAATATAGTGGGTGACGGTGCATATTTCATCGGAGGAAGCAAGACGCCTGACGGTACGCTGGATTCAGATACAGATAAAACTGAAATAAATGCCGAACAGCTTTCTGAAAATCTGTGGCCGTTTAAAGGTGCGTTATGCGCATATACTTATGAAAACGGCTTTTTAATGTGGAAGGATAAGGTTTCAAATTCATTTTTGCTTTTTGTAAACAATTATGACCTTACTGACAAAGAAGAATCCGAGCTTGATCAGTATCTTGAAGAGGGAAGCGTCAACAAGGACGTTACAAATGCCTTTTTGGAGCAAGGCGGTGTTTTGAATTTTTCACAGCAGTATACTGTTTTCGGTCAGACTTATGACGGAATGGACGTATATGAAAAAATTTGCGGATATGATGTGAAGGATAAGGAAAAGGAGAATCTTCAGCCGGTGGACGAAATTGTTTTCAAAAAGGTTTATATGTCCACATATGGGGAAAACAAAAAGGACGAGGCTTTTTCAAATAAAAAGTAATATTGAGGGCGAATGAAGTTCGCCCTTATTCTTTTACAAACCTGCCACAGCGAGGTCACAGAGCCATAGATATCACTAACTTGTCACGATATAAATTTTATGAAGAGAATAATTCTGACCCCGCTATAGTGAGTTTTTAAAGAATTGGTATGCTGAGTTGCTCCAAAAATGCCTGTCCTTTTTACCGTAAATCCTGTCAGTTAAATTTTACAGTTGCAATATAATTTTTCGGCAAGTTAGCGTATAAAATGAAGATCTTTGCTTTTTGCAAACCTACCATAGGCTATAGATATCAAAAAGTTATAATAAAAATTGACTTCTGTAATACTTTGATCCGAGCCGAATCAAACTAATAGCTATATCAAATATGATTGGCGAGAATTGCGCCGTGTGCGCCAGCACCACAGTAATTTATCATTTTTGCAAACCTACCACAGCGAGTTCAAAGCCATGAATATCACAAATTGATAACGTGAGTTGGCCCGTGCGGCCGATCACCACAGTAATTTATTACTTTTACAAACTAACCACAGCGGGGTCAGAGCTTTAAATATCACAAACTGACAACGTGAGTTGGCCCGTGCGGCCGAGCACCCC
>JAHZHC010000017.1 GCA_019420505.1 Ruminococcus sp. | reverse complement strand
AAAAGGCTAAGTTTATCAAGATAACCGGTGCAGGACTTAAGGAATCTCATCCTCATGATATTTACATCACTAAGGAAGCTCCTAATTATTCTGCTCAGATTTGATTTTAAAATAATATTTTCGTCTCGTTATCTTTATGATAACGAGACTTTTTTATTTTAACTTTCAGATAAATCAAGACTTCTAACTTTATCCCTTAAAGCAAGAATATAAGGAGGTGAAACAGATAGCTCATCTATTCCCATTCGTAAAAAGGTCTCGGTTAATGAAGTATCAGCCGCCAATTCACCGCAGATACCAATCCATGTGTTATGCTTATGAGCATTATCGGCGGACATCTTTATCAGCCTAAGAACCGCTTCATGGTGCGGATCGCAGAATTCTTCAATATCCGGATTCTGCCTGTCACAGGCAAGCGTATATTGTATCAAATCATTCGTCCCGATGCTGAAAAAATCAACCATTGGTGCAAGCCTGTCACTGATAACTGCCGCCGCAGGCGTTTCTATCATTACTCCAAGTTCAATATTTTCGCTGTATTCAATACCATCAGATTTCAGCTCTGATTTAACCTCTTCGCAGATATCAAGAATCTTTTCGACTTCACCGACGCTTGTTATCATAGGAAACATAATTCCTAAATTTCCGTAAACTGAAGCTCGGAAAAGTGCTCTCAGCTGAACACGGAAAATTTCAGGCTTGGTAAGACAAATCCTTATTGCACGATAACCTAATGCAGGATTTTCTTCTTTTTTTAAATTAAAATAGCTTGCCTGTTTGTCTGCTCCAATATCAAGAGTTCTTATTATAACCTTCTTCCCTGCCATGCTCTCAAGCACTCTTTTATATGCGTTAAACTGCTGTTCTTCAGAGGGGAAATCGTTATTCTCAAGATAAAGAAATTCACTTCTGAAAAGTCCTATGCCCCCTGCGTCGTTAAGAAGTACTGTTCCTATGTTATTTACACTTCCGATATTGGCATAAATGTTAACCTTTCTGCCGTCCAAAGTTATATTTTCTTTACCCTTTAAACTCAGAAGCAGCTTTTTCTTCTCCTCATCAGCCTTTTGCTTTTTAAGCATTTCCAGTTTCGTCTTTTCATCAGGATTTATATATATTTCACCTGTAAATCCATCAACAATAGCTTCCATTCCGTCTTTTATTTCATCTAAAAACTTGTTTCCTACACCGATAACAGCCGGGATATTCATATTTCTTGCAAGTATGGCAGTATGAGAATTTGAAGAACCGCTTGCCGTCACAAATGCAAGCACCTTTTCTTTGTCAAGAGATACTGTTTCACTCGGAACAAGATCGTCGGAGCAAATTATCATTTTATCATCAGAATTTATTTTATTTGATTCCTCTCCGGATAAATTGCTGATAATGCGATTTGAAATATCTTTTATATCAGCCGCCCTCGCCTGCATATATGCGTCGTCCATTGAAGAAAACATCTCCGCAAAATTATCAGCAGTGACTGCAACAGCATATTCTGCATTTACATGCTGAGTATCAATTATATTTTCAATAGATTCATTGTAATCTTCATCTTCGAGCATCATCATGTGAATCTCAAAGATCTGAGCATTAGTTTCGCCCACTTCCTTCAAAGCCTTTTCATGAATCTTTTTAATCTGTGAAGCCGATATTTCCTTAGCAGATTTTATTCTTGCCTTTTCAGCTTCACTGTCTTCCGTATGAAATCTCTTAACCGAAATATCCTGACGCTTAAAAATTGAAATTTTCCCTGAAGCATAAGCTCCGTAAACGCCTTTTCCTTTATACTTTCTCATATCTCACTCCGCCTATCATAAATTACAGATTAGATTTAAAAAACTCCTCCATAGCTGCCGCCGCCTTATCCTCGTCGCTTCCCTCCGATTTGACAGTAACAGTGTCGCCGTATTTTACTCCAAGTCCCATTAATGCCATAAGCTTTGAAGCATTAACCGACTTCCCGCCTTTTTCAATTGTAATTGTACTGTCAAATTCCTTTGCTTTTTTTACAAGAAGTCCGGCAGGTCTTGCATGAATTCCTACTTCGTCTTTTATGGTATAAGTGAATGACTTCATATTTACTCCTTTCTCAGTATCATACTATTCAAGTTCTAAAATATCATCACCGGCGGATACCATGCCTGTGGAAAGAATATTGAATTTCTCATATTCATCACTGTTGCATACTATCATCGGCGTAGTCGTTTTAAAGCCTGCTCTGCGTATTTCATTAATATTAAATGTGATCAGCAAATCCCCTTTTCTGATTCGCTGTCCATCGGTTACATGTGCCTTAAAATGCCTTCCCAGCAATTTTACAGTGTCTATTCCTATGTGGAGCAAAATTTCACAGCCATCATCAGAAATAAGATTTATTGCATGCTTAGTATCAAAAACCATATCAACTTTTCCGTCACATGGAGAATAAAGCTTGCCCTCAGTTGGTTCAATTGCTATTCCGTCGCCTAAAACCTT
The DNA here is from genome assembly GCA_019420505.1 of Ruminococcus sp. Classification (GTDB taxonomy): domain Bacteria; phylum Bacillota; class Clostridia; order Oscillospirales; family Ruminococcaceae; genus FB2012. The sequence continues at coordinate 49,994 of JAHZHC010000017.1, read as the reverse complement.
TTCAGAAAAAGCTTCGTCCTCTACATCCTCAAGGGCTGTAATACTTCCGTTTAAATGTGCAGACAATATTGTCTTTTTGCCATGCTTTTCTTCTGTTTTTTCTGTCTCTGTTGTGGGTTCAACCATTTCTCCCAAAAGCTCGTCTGTCATGTCAGAATCGTCACTTTCCATGAAATCGTCAAAGTTTGACTTCACTACCGAAACCTGAGGGCCGTATATAATCTGTATGCCGTTTCCTTTACGGATCACTCCCGACGCTCCGCTTTCCTTAAGCATGCTGTCATTGACAATTTCTGAATTTACTACAGTAATCCTGAGTCTTGTTGCACAGCAATCAACATCTGATATATTTTCTTTTCCTCCAAGTCCCCTGAGAATCAAAGCGCTTACTCTGTCAAAAGATCTGTCGGTAACTGTACCGCCCCCCTTTCGGGCATTTACATCATTGCGGGTATAAAGCTTAGTTTCTTCGTTATCAGCTTCTCTTCCCGGAGTTTTCAGATTCAGCTTTGTTATCATAAAATAGAAAATAAAATAATAGATTACAGCATAGAAAAGTCCTACTATGACTATCCAGATCCAATTGGTTTTTGCATTTCCTTGAAGAATTCCAAATAGGGTCAAATCTATTACTCCGCCTGAAAACGTCATTCCGACTCCTACATTGAAAACATGCATAAGCATATAAGAAAGTCCTGCAAGAACACAATGAACTGCATACATAACGGGCGCTACAAACAGGAAAGTAAACTCAAGAGGTTCTGTTATACCCGTAAGCAATGAGGTTAGAGCCGCTGATAAGAGAAGCCCTCCCACAATTTTTTTCTTTTCCGGACGTGCCGCTTTATACATTGCAAATGCGGCTGCCGGAAGTCCGAAAATCATAAACGGGAATTTTCCCGCCATAAATCTTGTAGCTGAAACTGAAAATACCTCAGTAGATTTTGAGGCAAGCTCTGCAAAGAAAATGTTTTGCGCACCCTGAATAGTTGCTCCGTCAATTATCATTGAGCCGCCAAGCTCAGTCTGCCAGAAAGGCATATAAAATACATGATGAAGTCCGAACGGAATAAGAGCACGTTCAATTATTCCATAGATCCAGGTTCCTGCATATCCGGAATTCAGCACTAATAATCCCAGCTTTGAAATACCTAACTGAACAATCGGCCATAACCAGAACATAAGAATTCCTACGGCAAGATAAACTACAGAACATATAATCGGTACAAATCTTGTGCCGCCAAAGAATGACAACACCTGCGGAAGCTTTATTTTATAAAAGCGATTATGAAGTGCGGCAACTCCTAAGCCTACAATGATACCTCCGAAAACACCCATTTGCAGGGTTGTGATTCCAAGCACGGAGGTCGTTGAGTTTTCGGCCATTGCTTCTGCTCCGCCTTTGGCTGTTATAAGAGCGCTTATTGCTGTATTCATGATGAGATATGCTATTGCTCCGGAAAGAGCGGCTACTTCTTTTTCCCTTTTTGCCATTCCTATAGCGACTCCCATGGCAAACAGTAAAGCGAGATTGTCGAATACCGCACTTCCCGTTTTTGCCATTATATCAAGGATGGTATAAAGTACTCCGCCCTCTTTTATTATATTTGTAAGGTGATAAGTTTCAAGAGTTGTCGGATTAGTAAACGAGCTTCCTATTCCCAATAAAAGTCCTGCCACTGGCAGCAGCGCAATCGGAAGCATAAACGAACGTCCGACCCTTTGAAGTACACCGAAAATCTTGTCTTTCATATAGTTTCCTCCATAAATTATTGTGCAAAATCAAAAACATATTTTTATTATTATTCTTTTATTTTTGGATTTTAATACATTGAACCATTATTTTCAATATCCAATAAAAATTATTTTTTAGTTATCAGATATCAGATTTTTAATTTTAAAAAATTAAACCTCGCTATTGCTAAACATTTAAAAATATAGTATAATAAAATTGATTATAACTTATTGAAAGGAATGATTTTAATGCGTGCCAGCGGTATACTGATGCATATTTCATCACTTCCCAATAACTACGGCATAGGAAAAATGGGAAAAGAAGCATATGCTTTTGCGGACTTTCTTAAAGCCTCAAAACAAAAATTCTGGCAGATTCTTCCTGTATCACCCACAAGCTATGGCGATTCACCATATCAAAGTTTTTCGGTTTATGCAGGCAATCCTTATTTTATAGACTTTGAAAGTCTTGAAGAACAAGGATATTTAAACAGTAACGATTATAAAAATATTAACTGGGGAAATGACCCGCTTTCAGTAAACTACAGTATTTTATACGAAAATGTTTTCAAAATACTGAAAAAAGCATATAAAAACTTTCAAAGAAGACCTGAAGAAGAATTTAAAACATTTCTTCAAAAAAATAATGATTGGATAGAAAACTACGGTCTGTTCATGGCTCTTAAAACAGAATACAACGGAAAGCCATGGTATGAATGGGAAAGCTCTTTGAAAATGTATGAAAAAGACGCAGTTGAAAAAGCTAAAGAGAAATATGCGGACGAAATAAATTACTGGTGCTTTGTTCAATACAAATATTATGAGCAATGGGAAAAGCTGAAAAGCTATGTTAATTCACTTGGTATTGAAATTATCGGAGATATACCCATTTACGTCGCTTATGACAGTGTTGATGTCTGGACCTGTCCGCAATATTTTTTGCTTGATAAAAACAAGACTCCTATAGATGTTGCAGGGTGCCCTCCAGATGCATTTACTGAATTGGGACAGCTTTGGGGTAATCCTCTTTATCGTTGGGATGTCATGGAAAAGGAGAATTTTAAATGGTGGATCGACAGAATACGAAGTGCCGCCCGGATTTATGATGTTGTAAGAATAGATCACTTCCGTGGTTTTGAAAGCTATTATGCAATTCCTTACGGACGGCCTGACGCAACCATTGGTGAATGGAGGAAAGGACCTGACATAAAACTTTTCAAGGAAATCAAACGTCAGCTTGGAAAACAAAAAATAATAGCTGAGGATTTAGGATTTATTACAAAACAGGTAGCAAAACTTTTAAAAGCCAGCGGTTTTCCCGGAATGAAGGTTTTGGAATTTGCATTTGATCCTGATGGAAAAAGCAATTATCTTCCTCATAATTTTCAGAACTCAAACAACGTTTGCTACACAGGAACTCACGACAATGACACTGTTTCAGGCTGGGTGAGCACAGCATCAAGAAAAGAACTGAGATTCTGCCGGAATTATCTTAATGTTAAGCGTAACAGGGATATTCCCTGGGGACTTATACGGCTTGCGTGGGCAAGCATATCAGATACGGCTATTGCTCAGATGCAGGATTTTCTTGAACTTGATTCATCAGCAAGAATGAATGTTCCATCCACTCTTGGAGGCAACTGGCAGTGGCGCTGTTCCGGTGAATGCTTCACAAAAGAGCTTGCTGAAAAAATTGCAGAACTTACAACCTTATATGATCGAAACAGGTTTGACGATTAAAACGTTAATAACTTGAAACTTAATTTAAAATAGCTGTTATGTTTTTTAGAGAAGAATTAATTTATACCCCTCTACTAATAGGCTCATTTGGCGTTTTTTTGCACGCAAACGTGCAACTATGAACAAAAAAATATAAAAATTTAAGATTTGTTAACATTTAATTTTAATTAAATTAATATCGTACTGAAACGGTGGAAATAAACTTTTAAATTTCAAACTAAACTTATGTTTAAAATTATTAACTGAAAGGAATTTTATTTTATGGATAAAGCAATATTTTCTCAAATGCTTAGCAAAGATCTTAACGAAAAATTCGGAACAACTGCTGAAAAAGCAACTCCGGTTCAGCTTCATGAAAGTATTTCTTCAATTGTAATGAATGAAATTTCAGAAAAGTGGAAAAAAAGCACCGAAAAGCATCTTTCAAAAAGACATGCCTGCTATTTTTCAATGGAATTTCTGATGGGCAGGGCTGTTTACAACAACTTGATGTGTCTTGGTTTAAAAGACACTGTGGAGGGCGCATTGAAAAACTGCGGACGAAGCCTTTCGGAATTAGAAGAAATTGAGGATGCCGCTTTGGGTAACGGCGGTCTGGGACGGCTTGCGGCTTGTTTCCTTGATTCTGCTGCCTCTCATGATTTACCTCTTGACGGTTATGGAATAAGATACAAGTATGGACTTTTTAAACAGACAATAGAAGACGGTTTTCAAAGGGAATATGCTGATGACTGGCAAAGATTCGGAGATCCCTGGTCTAAACGCTGTGAAAAGGACATTGTTCAGGTAGTATATGGAGATGAAACTGTAAATGCTGTGCCATATGATATGCCGATAATAGGATATGGCACTGATAATATCGGAAATCTTCGTCTTTGGCAGGCTGAAGCTGTTGAGGAATTTAACTTTATGACTTTCAATGACGGAAGGTATGATGAAGCTGTAAAATCAAAGAACTCTGCTGAAAACATTTCCAAGGTTCTTTATCCCAATGATAATTTTGAAGCCGGAAAAATTCTTCGATTGAAACAGGAATATTTCTTTTCTTCCGCATCTCTGACAGATATTCTGAAAAAGCATTCGGAGCGTTACGGCGGATATGACAATCTTGCTGACATGGTTACTATTCAGCTTAATGACACGCATCCTGTTATATCTATTCCTGAGCTTATGCGTCAGCTTGTTGATATTCACGGAATGGACTTTGACAAGGCTTTTCAAATTACTCAAAAAGTATTTAACTACACAAATCACACAATTATGCAGGAAGCTCTTGAAAAGTGGAGTTGTAGTCTTATAGAAAAAATTCTGCCGAGGGTTTATGATTTCATTCTTATGATAAACGAACGTTTTATCGGTGACATGTACAAACTAAATAAAGACAAAAAACTGATTTCAAAGATGGCTCCTATTGGTGACGGAATGGTAAGAATGGCAAACATGGCTGTTTATACTTCCTCCTACACCAACGGTGTTGCTGCTATTCACACTGAAATACTTAAAGCAGAAACGCTAAAGGACTGGTATGAAATATATCCCGAACGTTTTCAGAACAAGACAAACGGCATTACACAGCGACGCTGGCTTGCGCTTTGCAACAGCGAATTATCCGCTTTGATTACACGGCTTCTTGGAAGCGAAAAATGGATAAAGGATCTTGATGAATTATCAAAGCTGAAAAAATTTGCAGATGATGAAAAGATCCTGCGGGAATTTATTGAAATAAAAAATAAAAAGAAGCATGAACTTGCGGATTTTATTAAGGCGCATGATGGAATTGAGATTAAAGCAGACACGATTTTTGATATTCAAATCAAGCGGCTTCACGAATATAAAAGACAATTTCTTAATACTCTTTCAATTCTTTATATTTACTATGGAATAAAAGACGGTTCAATCAAAGATTTCTATCCTACTACATTTATTTTCGGTGCTAAATCTGCGCCGGGATACAGACGAGCAAAAGCTATTATCAAACTAATCGGCGAAATTTCAAGACTTGTGGAAAATGATCCTGATACCAAAGATCTTATCAAGGTTGTATTTGTACAGAACTATAATGTTTCATATGCTGAAAAGCTTGTAACCGCCGCAGACATTTCAGAACAGATTTCTACTGCCGGTACTGAGGCTTCAGGTACGGGAAATATGAAATTCATGCTCAACGGAACGGTAACACTGGGAACATTTGACGGTGCAAACGTTGAAATAGTTGAAGAAGCCGGAGAAGAAAACAACTACATTTTCGGTGCGAGGGTTGAAGATCTGGAAAAGATAATGCCTGATTATGATCCACGTTCAATTGCGTTTTCAGATGAAAAAATCCATCGTGTACTCAACAAGCTTATAGACGGTTCATTTGACGATGGCGGTATTCCTTCAAACGAAGAGGGTTCATTTAAAGAGCTTTACAAATCTCTAATGGACGGTGCAAGCTGGCATGTTCCTGATCATTATTATCTTATCGGTGATTTAAGGGACTATGTAGAAACCAAGCTGAAGGCAAACCGGGATTACAGAGATAAGATTTCTTTTGCAAAAAAATGCTGGCTTAATATGTGCTCTGCCGGAAAGTTTTCTTCCGACAGAACAATTAAGGATTATGCGGAAAATATTTGGAATATTGATTAGTTTTAAGCTTGACGGATGGTATTTACGGTTTTCAGATAACTGAAGTTTTTATCCTCACGAAACATTTTCCATCTTAAATAGTCATCGAGAACCACGCCGATCGCTGATAATACCAGCCATATTCCCACAAACGGCAGACAGATTTGTCCGTCAAAATTTAGTGGAATATCAGAATAATCCCAGATATTCATTCCGAGTCTTACATTTACTATTTCTCCGGTAATGAATTCTATTGCTGTTATAAAAAAAGCAATGAGAGATATCTGGACAAAAAAATTAAGTCCGTCTCGTCTGGCATCATTGGTAAGGTGTATTACTATCATTGAAATGCCCCCGAGAAGTCCCATGGTTATATGTGTGAATCCCCTTGCCGATATCTCGATCATACCATAAATTAATGCTCCTATTACGAACGCTGTAAAGTGTTTCAGCAAAATCTTTTGCAAATCATCGCCTCCCTGCGGCACTGCCGCTTCAATTACTCATAACTTTAATTTGCACAGATTTGTTTATTTTAAAACGCAATTTTTTAAGAAATATTTTCAAGATTTTTCATACGAAAAACGGGTGACTGTAAAAGTCACCCGTTTATTTAATATATTTATTCTACCTGCCAGCTATTAAGATATTTTTCCTGTTCCTCGCTTAGCCGGTCAATTTTTAGATCCCAGAATTTCAGCTTACGCACAGCTACCTCACGGTCTATTTCTTCCGGCACATTAATTATCATATCATTAATTTTATCTTTATTCCTTACAAGATATGCTGCTGACAAAGCCTGAATTGCAAAGGACATATCCATAATTTCTGCCGGATGACCGTCACCTGCTGCAAGATTTACCAGACGTCCTTCTCCTATCACATAGAGCCAATTACCGTTCTCAAGCTTATATCCGTCGATATTATTTCTTGCTTTTTTACTTTCAACTGCAAGTTCCTTAAGACCTGCCACATCGACCTCACAATCGAAATGTCCTGCATTACATAGAATTGCACCGTTTTTCATATTAACAAAGGATTTTTCTGTAATTACATCCTTGCATCCTGTTACGGTAACAAAGAAATCTCCGACTTTTGCAGCTTCCTCCATTTTCATTACTTTAAAACCGTCCATTACGGCTTCAAGGGCTTTTATCGGATCAATTTCAGTAACAATTACTGATGCTCCCAAGCCTTTCGCTCTCATTGCCACGCCTTTTCCGCACCATCCGTAGCCTGCGACAACCACATTTTTCCCTGCCACAATTAAATTGGTAGTACGATTTATTCCGTCCCACACTGACTGGCCTGTCCCGTAACGATTATCAAAGAAATGCTTACATTTTGCATCATTAACAAGAACCATTGGAAATTTCAGTTTTTTATCCTTGTTCATTGCGATAAGTCTGATTATACCTGTAGTTGTTTCCTCACATCCGCCGATAACATTATTTATCAGCTCCGGATATTCACTGTGTATAAGATTAACCAAATCTCCGCCGTCATCAATTATTATATTAGGCCCTGACTGAACCACCTGAGAAATATGTCGATGATACTCCTCATCGGAAGCTCCGTGCCATGCAAAGACTTCCAATCCGTCATGGACCAGCGCTGCGGCGACATCATCCTGAGTTGACAATGGGTTGCTTCCTGTTACATACATTTCTGCGCCGCCTGCGGCAAGCACCTTACACAGATATGCAGTTTTTGCTTCAAGGTGGACTGAAAGTGCAATCTTAAGACCTGAAAATGGTTTATCTGCTGCAAATTCGGTCTCTATACTGCGGAGCAAAGACATATTATCTTTTACCCACTGTATTTTCTGATTTCCGCTTTCCCACAAATTAATATCTCGTATTTCGCTCATATTTACAAATATGTTTTCAGAAGAAAACATATCTCCTTTCTAAAAAACATAAAAAATAGATTAAGACTATTTTAACAGACATAAATCAGAATGATCATCTGACAAACATAATAAAAGCTGCACTTCAACTTTTTATCTTAATTTTATCAATTGTATCATATTTATTTTTTGTTGTCAACACTTATAAAAGCTTAACAGACAGGCATATATCAAATTATTTTGGGAAACCTATAAACTGAAAGTTAATTTAGTTAGGAGAATAAAAATGAAACGTGACGAGCTTATTCAACAGGTGAAAGAAAAATATGCAAGCATAGCCTCAGCCGAAAGTCAACAGCACTTTCACGATACAACAACAGGGATTACAGCGGAGGCTTACTATGAAAAGCTATTACAGTCAGTAATAAATGAAATTTCAAACGGAACCTTTGATAATGTACAATCTGCCGACGAAATAATCAATAAGGTTGCTGCTGACAAGTCTATACTTTCTGAATGGCAGTAACAGACTAATCTTTCTGCAAAATAAGGAATGCTTAAATGCACTCCTTATTTTTATTTATCATTTCCGCATTTATGACGATTTCCCGATTGCTTCTTATTATTTCTGCTCTCTCCGTCCAATGCGCTTTCAGCCATTGTATGGCCGCCTTTTGCTTTCAGCTTTCTGATCTCTTTGGGATCAAGCTGTGAATCCTTTGCCATTTTATCATCTCCTGTTCTTGCTTAGTATATGCACATTTTTGTTCTTTATCATCAGGCTGATCTGGCATATCGACAAATGACATAGATATAAGAAAAGAGTCGATTTCTCGACTCTTGTTTTGATTGTGTTGTTTTGCCGTTCTGCTTGATCAATTTGAATTTAGCATTTTAAAACGATCTCCGTAGCTTCATTGATAATGTCCTCAAGTTCCTTTGCACCGTCAATTATATAATCAGAAGTTGACAAATGATCTTTCAACATTTGAACATAAGCGATTCTTGCATATTTCAAATATGTATCCATCTCATTACGAATTTCATCTGCCGTAGCCTCTTTCATATCTCTAAGAACTCTTCGAGCCATTGCTATATCCAATGGTGTATCAATAAATATACAGCAATCCAAATAGTCCTTAATCATTTGATGCTGGTATGAAAACGGATAGTCCAACAGAAGATAATCATATTCGCCGCTGCGGATGATCCTTTCAATATCCGCTTTTAACGGAGATAAGTCCCATACATGAACATCTGAACCCTCTGATATCCATTTGGGAAAGTCTTCGACTTCTCCCACAAATGCGTAGTCATCAAAATGAAGTGATGCAGTTCTTGGCAGTCGATCTTTCATTGCATTTACAACTGTTGTTTTTCCGCCTGCTGTCACAGCACCAATAGCTATTATTTTCATTGTCCGCTCCCCACAAATTCCGACTTATATAATTATTAAATTATACCATACTTTCAGCTAAAAATCTATTCGCAGAATACCTAAAAATCAGCTGTGCATAGACCTATGAATTATTTTCAGAATTTTCTTCTGCTCATCGGCTTTTACGCCAATTCTCTCAAGTGCCTCACGGGTTCCGCAATCAGGACAGGTGAGGGTTTTGTTACACTCACAAGTATCAGTCAAATACCGGAGACAGCATCAAGGCAAAGGGAAAAACGTCAGAAGAATTAATGTAGTATTTATTGGGCGGATTGGCTCTCCGGTTTGCCCTTTATATAAAAAATAAATAACTCTATAAAGTTTACAATGAAATGCAAACTTTATAGAGTTTCTTTGGTGCGGCAAACGGGACTTGAACCCGTACGTCGAAGACACACGCCCCTCAAACGTGCCTGTCTGCCTATTCCAGCACTGCCGCAATCGACTTGTCTATTATATCATCTTAATATTCTTCTGTCAATAGGAAAAATGAATTTTAAAAAATATTTAAAGTTTATATTACAAATTATTAATAAAATAAGGGACAGCAAAACTACCGTCCCTCATTTACTACTTATACTAAACTTTTATAAAATGTAATATCTTGCTCTGGAAATCGCCCCAAAGATTGTCCTCATGCCATATCTTTGCGATATTAATTCCTGCATTCATAAGAGCGGCACCTGATATTTTCTCTTCAGGTTTTGATTCCTCATAATAATAAGCATCCGCATCCAAGCCTTTAAGTTTAATTCTTCTCGAACGTTCGTTAGGACGGGCAAGAATCTGTACAAATTCAAACAATGCTTCACTTTTATCTTTTGATACAAACATCCACGCGTCCCACTCAATATCTTTAAAAGTATTGCCAATACGATATTGATCTCCGGTTCTGACAAGTGTATTGTATTTATTGAATTCTTCTATCTGTGCAGGAATCATATCTCTGTCTTCCTGAGGTATCTTTGTCACATCAAGCTCATAACCAAAGGTACCCACCATTGCAACATGTCCTCTTGTAGAAAAAGGCGTATTTCTGCCGACTGTATGATTTGGACAGTCTGAAACATGAGCGCCCATTGCTGAACAAGGATAACACAACGAAGTTCCATGCTGGATTTTTAAACGCTCAATAGCATCTGTATCATCTGAACACCAAATCTGCGGTGAATAATAAAGCATACCTGCATCAAATCTCGCACCGCCGCCTGAACAGTTTTCCAGCAGGATATGAGGATATTCTGTAGTAAGTCTATCCATAAGCTCATATACACCAAGTACATATCTGTGCCAAAGCTCTCTTTGTCTTTCCGGCGGAAGAGCATTTGAACCAACTTCTGTAAGCTGTCTGTTCATATCCCACTTAATATATTCAATATTTGCAGAATCAAGGATATTTTTTATCATGCCGAAAACATAATCCCTTACTTCTTTTCTTGAATAATCAAGCACATATTGCTCTCTGCATAAAGTCAGATCTCTTCCCTTAACCTGAATTGCCCAGTCAGGATGCTGCTTATAAAGCTCGGAATCAGGAGAAATCATCTCCGGTTCAAACCAGATACCAAATTTCATACCCAGCTTATTTACTTCGTCTACAAGATACTTCAATCCGCCCTTAAGCTTTTTCTCATATACAAACCAGTCGCCTAATGATGAATTGTCGGCATCTCTATGACCAAACCAGCCGTCATCCATAACAAGCATTTCAATACCAAGCTTTGAAGCCTCTCTCGCAATATCAATCAGCTTTTCAGTATCAAAGTTAAAATAGGTGGCTTCCCAGTTATTTATAAGAATAGGACGGCGTTTATCCTTATATTCTCCTCTGATAAGATTATTTCTGTATAAATCGTGGAATGTTCTTGACATCTTTCCTATTCCGTTGTCAGAATGAACCATAACAACTTCAGGTGCAGTGAAAACCTCGCCCGGTTCAAGATACCAACCAAAATCAAGTGGATTTATACCCATAAGAAAACGAGTTTTTTTATGCTGCGTGACCTCAGCTTCAGACACGAAATTCCCTGAATATACAAGATTAAATCCGAATACTTCTCCATTATCCTCATCTGCATTAGCTTCACACAACGCTGTAAAAGGATTATTCTGATGAGAAGATTCCCCTCTTGCAGAATCAATCATCTGTTTTCCCATGTGCAAACGGCATCTCTCTATATGACGTTCCCTTGCCCAAGAACCATTAAGAGTAATCATGTCATATTTATCCGTATCAAAATCTACACAAGCTGAAAGAACTCTTGTAAGAGTACAAGCATTCTCGCCTACATTTTTAATAACAACCGAACGTGTAATAGCGTCCAGATTTTCAAAAGCCGTATAAATAAGTACTGCTTCAAGACCTGCGTGTTTATCAATCATTGTTATTTCAAGAGTTTCAGCAGGTGACTGTTGGGCAGCAAAAGTAGCAGGAAGCCCTTTAAGTTCAGGTTTGCCGTCATAAATTTTATGAGAAACATATCTCAAATCACAAGCGCTCATTCCATCCTTATCAAGAATTTTAAAAGCAGGGTCACGATAATCACCTATTCCGAAACACGGGTACTCAAAGGGAAGTGAATCCATGAAACTTGCTTTATCACGATTATTGGTTGCCGGAGTAAAAGGACTTTCATCAAGGCGAAGAAGATACTCCAGATCCTCATCGGGTATTTTATTACCGTAATAAACATGTGCAAGATAGCCGTCATCAACTACCTTAAACATATAATCAGTATCCTTTGCTCTGAGTTTAAAACTTTTTTCTTTTTCATTATATAAAATCGGCATTTAAAACATCTCCGTTCATAAAAATCTGAGTTCATTATAACATAATAAATCTTTAAATGCAACATAATATTGGTAACTTTTTTATCACTTTAAAAATAAGAATAATTATTGAATATTATTATAAAAATAAGAGTACAAATGCTTGAATTTTTTGTGAAAATCTGATATAATGTTAATGTAAAAGTATTTGAATTATTAGTTTTTTTATTTCTTTTGAAAGGAAGTTTGTTTATGAAAAGACGAATCGGAATACTCACAAGCGGCGGCGACTGTCCCGGACTTAATGCAACAATCAGAGGTGTTGCCAAGGCCTGCTATCAGCAGTTCGGAGATGATGTTGAGATTGTGGGAATAAATGACGGATATTACGGTCTTATAAATAATCTTTGCAAAGAGATGAAGCAGTCTGACTTTTCAGGTATTCTTACCACAGGCGGTACTATTTTCGGTACAAAACGGACTCCTTTTAAAATGATGCAGGTAGTTGGCGAAGATAATGTGGATAAAGTCAAGGAAATGAAGGAAACATATAAAAAGCAAAAGCTTGACTGTCTTCTTACCTTAGGCGGAAACGGTACGCATAAAACTGCAAATCTTTTATCAAATGAAGGACTTAACGTAATCGGACTTCCGAAAACTATAGATAATGATATCTGGGGAACAAGTGTAACCTTTGGTTTTCACACTGCTGTTGATATTGCAACAGATGTTATTGATCGTCTTCATACAACTGCCAACTCACACGGCAGAATACTTGTTGTTGAAATCATGGGAAATAAAGCCGGCTGGCTTACATTATATTCAGGAGTCGCAGGCGGTGCTGATATGATTGTACTTCCTGAAATACCATATGATATCAATAAGCTTTGTGAAGCATGTGAAAAACGTAATCAAAGCGGAAAAGGCTTTTCTATTCTCGCAGTTGCCGAAGGTGCATTTGATGTAAACGAAGCTAAATTAAAAAAGAAAGAACGTGCTAAAAAACGTTCTGAAGAAGGTATCACAACCGCTACGAACAGAATTGCAAAACAGATTGAATCTGAAACGGGGCTTGAAACCCGTGTTTGTGTTCCCGGACATATGCTGAGAGGCGGTAGTCCGTCTGCTTACGACCGTGTACTTGCAACACAATTCGGCGTACGTGCCGCACAGCTTATTGAACAGGGAAAATACGGTTATGCTGTCGCAATGATAAAAGACAAGGTTTCAGAAAACAAATTAAAAGATATCGCCGGAAAAACCAAATTTGTACCTGAGGACGACCAGATGGTCAAAGCAGCTAAAGATATCGGTATTTCTTTTGGCGACTGATTTTAGTATTTACAAAACAAGCGTGTTCAGCGCAAAGGTCTGACCCCTGAAAGGATGAGATTCATGAGAATAAAAAAAATCAGCAGAATATTTGCCATTGCCGCCGTATCAGTCATTTTGTCGGCATTGTTCAGTATATCTGCATTTGCAATGGGAAATGCGGAATTCACCATTCCTAAGAATACCGCCACAGGCAAAAATTTTTCTGTTTCGTTAAAGGTTACAGCCGACAAGGACATAGGATTCGTTACTGCAATGATTACTTATGATGATACTGTTGCAGAATTTTCACCGTCAGATAATGCATCCGGCGGAGATGGAATTATCAACTTAAAAGGATTTCCCGATAATGCATCAAAAGAACTGACTTTCAAGCTTAACTTCAAGGCTTTAAAAAGCGGTACTTGCAGAATGAATCTTACTAATTGCTTTGTGACCTCTCCTGACGGCGATCAGATAGGTTCGCCTACTGCTTATGCCAATGTAACAGTAACGGGAAGCGAATCAAATTCAAATGACAGTCATGATGAGAATTCTGTTTCGTCAAACACCGATAATAAACAGCCTCCACAGGGTTATCTTAAGAGTCTTACAGTATCTGAAGGAGTATTGAAACCTGATTTTTCATTCGATATATATGACTATCATGTTGATGTAGATGAAAATGTTGAAATATGTGAAATAGAAGGCGAAACAGCAAGCGACACCGATTCGATCTGGTATACAGGAAATGAGAACCTAATAATCGGAAACAATGTGAGAACTATAGAAGTTACCGATAAAGACGGAAACTCTCATGTATATACCATAACCATTACAAGGGCGGGCAACCCTCTTTCTTCTGAACAAATCAAAGACGACTCATCTTCAGCGTCATTAAATACAGAGATTTCCGATTCTGACGACACTGACATCAGCGCAATCAGCGATTCATCTTCGCTTAAAGCTGTTACAGATGATGAGGACGGTTTAGCTAAATACAGAAAAATACTTACTCCCGCTTTAATTATAATACTTATTGCATTGATAATTGCCCTTGTGGTGCTTGTTATCTGGCTCAGAAAAAAGAAAAGCGAATACAGACACGAGAAGAAAACAAATAACAGAAGAAAAAGATAGTTTAAAATAAAAACTATTTTATTTATAATTCAAATAGCATCCCCCTATTGCATGGCTCCTGATAATTAAGGATTTGCAATAGGGGGATTAATAATATTCAAAATTAATATATACAAAACATATAGTTAAATCAGACAGTTACAGTAATAAAGTTCGGCTTTCTTTCTTTAAAATAGCATAGATATTTAAATCCTGCTTCAATGGCAAGTTCTGTTCCATCTGCTATCCCTTTTCCCAAATCGTCCTTACAATGTGCGTCAGAACCTATTGATATAATTTCTCCTCCCAGATCACGAAACATTTTTATGTATTTTAAACCAGGAAATGTTTTACCGTATTTCTGCCTGAGTCCGGAAGTATTTATTTCAATTCCCTTCCCTTTTTGAACAAGCAATTTAAAAATCTCATTTGTTATATCATCAAAATTTTTCATATTAATATCAATTCCATAATCACCGCAAATGTATCTTAAAGGATAAGTCAAATGTCCCAACACGTCAAATTTTCCCCATCGGCACATTTCATATGTCTCTTTAAAAGCATTTTCAATCAACTGACAG
Source organism: Ruminococcus sp. (assembly GCA_019420505.1). GTDB lineage: Bacteria > Bacillota > Clostridia > Oscillospirales > Ruminococcaceae > FB2012. Next base: position 34,843 of record JAHZHC010000017.1, on the reverse strand, counting down.
ATTTCATCTTTTTCCATTTTATCATACTTATAATAATAAAAATCATCAAGACCTTTGTTTTGATGGTGAGAACCGATAATAAAATCAATATCTTTATTTGCCGCAATTTTTTCGGCATTTTCTATATCCTGCAACGGCTGCCCCAATTCAATGCCACAAATCAGATTCAATTTTCCGGCATATTTTTGTTTTAAGGATTTCACGTAATTGATGCTTTTTATAATGCGCTTTCCTTGGCCATACATTTCTGAATCTTTTAATCCAGAAACATTATCAGTATAATGCTCGGCAGGATACCACAAGTTACAATCGCAATGATCAGTAACTGCATATGCGGATAATTCAAGCTCCTCTGCTCTTTTGCACATTTCCTCAGGTTTATTTCGACCGTCCGGTGAAAATGAGGTATGAGTATGGCAGTCAATCAGATTATAATTCATTATAAGCACCTCAAAGATAATTTCTATAGGTTATGATGATATGAAACGCTGCAAAAACAACAGCTGCAAAACATGCCGGGTAATTTCTTAAAATAATTGATGTAATCAGAAAGAAAGCGCAGGGAAAAACAGCAAGTCCGATATAAATAAAAGCATTTGACATACCTAAAAACAGCATAATCCACATTAAATAGTAAGCAGATAAAAACAAATACGCACTTATGGATTCAAATCCTCCAATTTTCTGACTATTATCTGTATTAACTATTCCTATCAGAGTTATTATTAAAATAACACGAAAAATATTTTCTAATATATCAAGAACTCCGAAAGCTTCGTCATACTCCAAGAGATTTGTATTATACGGAATTAAGCTGTATAAAATATTAGGAATCATAACCAACGTTACAGCCACAAGACCTTTTAAAGAAAAAGAAATTTTATATTTTTTCATTTGATCACCGTAATTTATTACAATCATAAACTGATCCAATACCTTTGAATTATTTTGGAATTACTGAGTCCGACGGTATCTTCAACTTCGTTTTCCAGAACCCCGCCGTTTCCGATTATTATTTTTGATGAAGCAACATTTTCTTTATCACAACAAACCAAAACCTTGTTTTCACCGATTTCTCTGCATTTAGACAGCAACAGTCTTAGCATTTGTTTTCCATAGCCTTTTCGTCTTTCTGACGAGCGAACGCTGTAACCTATATTACCGCCGAAATTCAGTAAAAACTCAGATAACGAACGGCGAAAATCCATAATTCCGATAAGCTTATTGTCATGTATCCTTACCGCAAGATAAACATCAGATGGAACATAATCATCACCATATTGTTCTTTTAACCTTTTATCAAAATTCAGCCACTCATCATAATTCGCAACATTCTCCAGACCTGCACAGCCGTCAAATCTGTCACCGTTTTCGAGCATCTCGGTTTTATAATCCATTACTTGTTTTTCATATGCTTTTGTCGGGTGTATTAATTTCAATTCTGACATTTTGCTGCTCCTTATATTGTTTCATATTAATGTCTCCACTGATATTTTCTCAAATCAACTATATTATCAATAACCTCAATTCCATCAGCCTGCAATCTTTCTTTTTGTATATCTGCACCGCCAAATGCAAAGCTTGGTGCTAACCTACCCTTAGCATTAACAACCTTAAAGCAAGGATATTTATATTCATCAGGATTATTATGCAATATATTCCCCACAACTCTTGCAAGTCTTGGATTTCCCAAATAAGTTGCTATCTGCCCATAGGTAACTACCTTTCCCTTTGGGATTTTAAGCAGATATTCAAATACTTTTTTACTTAACTCGTTCATATGCAATTCACCAATTTTTATTTGAGATTTTTAACCATAATATATTCTTTATCTTCATTTAACTGTGGCTCACCATTTACAAAGTAATATCCTAATTTTTTATAAAATTCTAAGCCAAAAGCTGAAGCAGGGACTTTTAATTTTTTACCGCCAATACATTTTGCATACTCTTCAACAGTTTCAATTAATAGCTTACCAATACCCTGTTTGTGATTTGCAATTTTTACAAAAACAGTTAAAACAACATAGGTATCTGGCTCATTATCATAAAATTTATGAATACTTGCTGTACCTACTACTTCATCATCTTTCAATGCAATAAAACATTTGATTCTTTGTGGAAAATTCTTTTCAATTTCATCTTTTGTAAAATGACTTGCAACTCTATCTATATACTCCCTTGAATAATCCTTTATATTAATCTTGTATAGATTTTGTAAAACAATCTCTGAAATTTGTTTTGCGTATTTAGAATTATATTCATTGATTTCAAGCATAGTTAAAACCTCTTTATTCCTTATTCAAAAAAGGCGACCACAGGCCGCCCCTTATTTACAAAAAATCAGTTTTTCAATGAATGCAGTGGTGCAGGTATCTGTCCGCCACGGTTAATAAACTTAGACGGTGATTCCTTTTTCAGAGGCATAACAGGTCCGCATCCAAACAGACCGCCCCAATCAAGTTCTTCTCCAACCTCTTTACCTATAGCAGGTATCACCCTTACAGCTGTTGTTTTGCAGTTTACCATACCAATAGCTGCTTCGTCAGCAATAATTGCCGCTATTGTATCAGGTTCGGTATCGCCGGGAACTACGATCATATCAAGTCCTACTGAACAAACCGCCGTCATTGCTTCCAGCTTTTCTATAGTAAGTGTTCCACTTTTTGCAGCATCAATCATACCGGCATCTTCAGATACAGGAATAAACGCCCCTGACAATCCACCGATTCTTGAACAAGCCATAACACCGCCTTTTTTTACTGCGTCGTTAAGCAAGGCAAGAGTTGCGGTAGTACCATGAGTACCGCATCTTTCAAGACCAATCTCTTCAAGGATATGTGCAACAGAATCGCCAACAGCAGGAGTAGGTGCAAGTGACAAGTCAACAATTCCAAATGGAACACCTAAACGCTCAGAAGCTGTAACTCCTACAAGCTGTCCTACACGAGTGATCTTATATGAAATTTTCTTAATTACGTCAGCAATTTTTGTAATATCAGCGTCAGGATATTTTTTCAAAGCAGCTCTGACAACTCCCGGACCAGATACGCCAACATTAATCATACAGTCAGGCTCGCCGACTCCGTGGAATGCTCCTGCCATAAACGGATTATCCTCAACGGCATTACAGAAAACAACAAGCTTTGCCGCACCGAAACAAGCGGAATCCACAGTTTTTTCTGCACATTCTTTTATAATTCCGCCCATCATCTTACAGGCATCAAGGTTTATTCCTGTTTTAGTTGAACCTACATTTACAGATGAACATACTCTTTCAGTACAAGAAAGTGCTTCGGGAATAGATTTAATAAGCTCTATATCTCCTGCTGAAAAACCCTTCTGCACCAAAGCGGAATATCCGCCTATAAGATTAACACCAACATCCTTAGCTGCTCTGTCCATAGCTTTAGCAAATGGAACAGGTGAACACTTACATGCAGCGGAAACTATTGCAATCGGGGTAACAGAAATTCGTTTATTAATAATAGGAATTCCAAATTCCTTTTCAATTTCCTCACCGACTCTGACAAGGTTCTTAGCCTTTTGTGTAATCTTTTTGTAAACTTTTTCACAGGCAACATCAATATCACTGTCTATACAGTCAAGCAATGATATACCCATTGTAATAGTTCTGATATCAAGACATTCATCCTGAATCATACGTATTGTTTCTAAAATATCATAAGTATTTATCATTTAAAGAATATCCTCCCGTCAGATATGGTGCATGCAGTTAAAAATATCTTCGTGCATTGTATGTATCTTCAAGCCCATAGAATCTCCAAGTTCGCCGAGAGTGTCAGCCAGACTTGCAAAATCCTTGTTCAGCTTTGAAATATCAATAAGCATGGTCATAGCAAACATATCCTGAAGTACAGACTGTGTTACCTCAATTACATTTGCATTATATTCAGCACATTTTGTACTAACCTTTGCAAGTATTCCTACTGCATCTTTACCAATAACAGTCACTATTGCTCTCATTATATATACCAACCTTTCAGAGAATTAACGGGATTATACCCCAATATATTTCAATATACTTTTATATTATATCATATTTTATCTGATATGCCAATAGATTTTATCCATTTTCATATTTTTTTAATATTTCGAGCTTTAAATCCTCGCTAAATAGCATATAAAACTTAGTTTTCAGGGTTGACAAGCCTTTTAAATTGAGCTATAATAATTACAAAAGTATTACAACAAATTAAAATCGGAGTTTAATTTATGTTTATTTTATCTAAAATTAAAAGAGTTGCTGCTGCTTGTTTAGCTGTTTTGATTACAATAGGTGCTTTTGGACTTACAGAAAATGAAAAAACGGTTACAACAAATGCGGCTCAAGCACCGTCTGCTTATGAAAAGCAGCTTCAAGAGCTTGAAAAAGATCAGAGAGAACTGCAAAACAAAATTGATCAAGCCGATGATAACATTAATAGTCAACGGGAAAAGCTTAACAATGTTGTTAAACAGCTTGAGGTCATATCTAAAAAGATTAAAACTTCAGAAAAGTATTCACTGGAAATTGAAGAGGACATCTGCAAGATTGACGAACAAATGCGCAAGACGCAATATGATCTTTCAGATAAGGAAGATAACATAAAAAAAGGTGTAAATGGATTTATGAATCGTGTAAGAAGTATGTATCTTGCAGGAACTGACTCCTATTCCGAGATATTAATAAATTCATCAGACTTCTATGATATATTAATGCGCATGGAGCTTATAAAACGTGTTGCATCTCACGATAACGAAACAATTGATGGTTTAATTAAGCAAAAGGAAGAAATTGATTTAACAAAGTCTACTCTTGAAAAGCAAAAGGAAAATCTTTTAAACAAGAGCAAAAAATATTCCGAAGAACAAAAAAAGCTTTCAGAGGAATACGAAAAATTTTTATCTATGCAAAACGAATACGGTTTATCCATTACAAGCCTTGAAAGTAGTAAGGATGAACTTCAAAGTAAAATAGACAGACTTATGCAGGAATATGAAGCAAAACAAACTACCGCTGCTTCAAAGACAACAAAAGCTGCCACTTCATCGGCTTCAAAAACATCAGCAAATTCAAATAAACCGAAAAAAACTACTACAACTAAAAAAGCTGTTACAACAAAGAAAGAAACTACAACCGCCCCTAAAACAACTACAAAAAAGACAACAACTAATGCTCCCTCTCCTTCCCCGGCTCCTACTCCCTCAACAAGTGATTATGATAGCAAGATCAATATTCTTATGTCAACAGCAAAAAGCATGGTTGGCGGCGCATATGTTTGGGGTGGTACGAGTCCTTATGCAACGGATTGTTCAGGATTGACAATGCAGTGTTACGCCAAAATAGGTATTAATCTTCCTCACCTGGCTTCTGCACAGGCAAACTACGGAACCTCAGTTTCATATTCAAATATGAAAAAGGGTGATTTGATTTTCTTTGGCGGAAGTTCTTATTCTTCAATATACCATGTTGCGATTTACATAGGCGATGGTATGATGATTCACGCTGAGAACTCTAATACAGGCATTGTAATTTCTTATGTTTCATCCTTTGCACAATATAACAACATAACCTGTATCAAACGATTGATTTAATAAAAAACAGCCTCTTTTACAGAGGCTGTTTTTTTATATTTAAGCGAAGATTAATTTTTTTGATACTACATCTTATTGAAAATCCTATGTATTTTCAGATATCTTATTTTCTGATCCATTCGATATTTCCGTTCAAGAAACAAATTAAGCATATAATCACAGCAATTATAACAAGAATAGAAATAATAACTACCGCAACTGATTTTTTATCGAATTTAAACTCCTGCATTTTAGGAAGCAAGCCTAATCCTTTTAAAGCTTCTGAAAGCGGTTTATAAAGAAGAAATACAAAAGCGGCATTCAAACTTCCTTTAACAAGATTAAAAGGAAGCAATAATGTAGGAATAAGTCCATAGACTACATCCCTTGAAGTCTTCATATACAACGGCGTAATCAAAATATTCATCACAATCATTACAACAGTCATTGTAACAATTGCTGCTATTAATCCACAAAAAGCGCCAAAAAGATTTTTCTTATATTTATAAATCAATGAAGCTATACCTGCAAAAGCTGCACTGCCTGCAAAGTTCATTACAGCTCCATAAATACCGGTATCGGATAAGGTTATCATCTCCAGGACAGCCTCAACTAAAGCAACAGCTATGGCCGTAATCGGACCAAAAATAAATCCGCTCATCGTGATAAACACATCTTTTATCTCAAGAGAAAGAAAATTTACCTTAAATCTGAATACAAACAAACAAAGGTATGCCAGAGCAACAAACATTGCTAAAACAGTCATTTTCTTGGTGCTTAATCTTTTAGTTGTTATTTCATTATTCATAAAAATTCCTCCTGTAAAATAAAAATATATTAAGGAGAAACAGCAGAAAAACACCTCTGAACGCACATTACGCTCAGAGGTGTAAATTAACTATATAAAATAGCCTGTCGTTTCTTCCATCCGGACTATAACCGTCGGTTTCGGATTCTCACCGAATCAGCGTATTTCTACGGTCGTGGACTTATAGCTGTAAACTAATCACCACCGGTGTGGACTTTCACCACCCCTGAAACTAAAATTATTAAATTATCTTCGCTTAATTGGCAATGAAACAATTATTCTTCGTCTTCAGCTTCAATTTCACTGAAATCAAACTCAAGCTCTTCACCGCAGTTAGGACAATCAATTGAACCCTCGGCAATTATATTTTCACCAAGACATATTGTATCTCCGCATGACGGACAAACGCATTCATACATCTCTTCGTCATCGTCAAAACCAAAATCATCGTCATCATCACAGCAGCAATCATCATCACAGCAACAATCGTCATCGCAATCATCAGAGAAATAAACTTCCTCCTCCAAATCACCTAAATCCTCATCAAGAATATCAACAAGTTCAACAACCTCGTCAACTTCATCAGCAATATCTTCAACAGTCAAAGCCATTTCATCAAGAATATCAGCCATTACCTTCAAGATTTTACCTTCATTTGTGGATTCATCGATCTTAAGGCCATCCATAAGTCCTTTTAAATAAGCAACCTTTTGTGAAAGCTCCATAAAAACCTCCGTTCTGAACATATCTCACTTAATAAAGTGTTTATGCACGTTCCATATACTCACATGTACGAGTATCAATTCTGATTTTATCACCGACTTCGATAAACAAAGGCACCTTGATTTCAGCACCTGTTTCAACAGTTGCAGGCTTTGTAGCGTTTGTAGCTGTATCACCCTTGAAACCAGGGTCAGTATCAGTAACCTCAAGGTCTACAAAATAAGGCGGTTCAACACCAAAAACTTTACCTTTATAAGAAAGAATCTTACAAACCATATTTTCTTTAACAAATTTAAAGTTATCTGAAAGTTCAGAAGCATTTACAGGAACGAGCTCATAGCTTTCAGGATCCATAAAATAATAAAGATCTCCGTCTGTATAAGAATATTCCATATCTTTTCTCTCAACAAAAGCTGTTGGGAATTTAGCAGTAGGGTTATATGTCTTTTCAACAACTGAACCTGTAATAACATTTCTTACTTTAGTTCTAACGAAAGCAGCGCCTTTACCGGGCTTTACATGTTGGAATTCAACAATCTGCATTACATTTCCGTCTTCCTCAAAAGTCATACCATTTCTAAAATCTCCAGCAGTTACCATTAATAAGTACCTCCAAATATTTATTGTCCAATGGACACTAAGCATAGCATCCCTTATAAATATTGTAACCGATTTTCACACATATTGCAAGTGTTTTTGAAAAAAAGTTACTGCATTTAAAAAAATTATTATAAAATTTATATATCAGATTATTTAATTTTATAAAATAATAAGTTCTTTGGGTGCTGAAGTCATATTTACACAGCCATTTTCTTTTATCACCACAAAGTCCTCTATTCTGACGCCGAATTTGTCCGGAATATAAATTCCCGGTTCGATGGTCAGAATGCTGTTTACTGCAAGATTTTCATTACTGTTTGGAGAAGCCGTCGGTGCTTCATGAATCTCCATACCTACTCCATGCCCCAAAGAATGGCCGAAATAATCGCCATAGCCGGCAGCTTCAATAATATCTCTTGATATTTTATCAAGCTCTTTTCCTGTAATACCTGATTTAACAGCATTTAAACCTGCAAGCTGTGCTTTAAGCACTGTATTGTATACTGATTTCATCTCATCAGTAGGCTGACCCACACAGACAGTGCGGGTCATATCACTATGATATCCATCGACCACTGCGCCATAATCAAGCAGAACAAAATCTCCCTGCTCCACTCTTTTACCGCACGGAACTCCATGAGGCAAGGATGTATTTTTACCTGATAAAGCAATAGTATCAAAAGATAAAGCCTCTGCACCATTTTTAAGCATAAAATAATCAAGTTCAAGCTGAATTTCACGTTCAGTTCTTCCGACAGTGATAAAATCAAGTATATGTTCAAAGCCTTTTTCGGCAATACGCTGTGCTTCTATAATTTTATTAATTTGATCTTTAGTTTTTACAACCCTCAGATTATTTATTAAATCAGAAAAACTATTGTCTGAAATTATTTGAGCGTTAAGCTTTTCCCTATATTCTGCTAACTGAGACACAAAACATTTGTCACTTTCAATTGCAATTGTTTTTGCACAATGCTTTTCAATAAGAGTATTTATTTGATAAAAAAGATTTTTCTGAAGAATTACTTCCGCAGATGAATTATTATTCAACAGGCTCTGTGCTTTTTCAATATATCTGAAATCAATTATAAAATATGCCTTTTCGTGGAAAACAACAAGTGTTCCCGCACTGGATTTCATACCTGTAAAATATCTGCGATTAACATCAGATGTAATGATTCCGCAATCGGCAGCAGATTTTATTTGTGATTTAAGAGCTTCAAGCTCAGATATACAGCAATTATTCATTAAGCCTTTTCTTCCTTTTCTTTTTTGAAAATTTCAGCAAGAGCGTCTACTGCAAGTAAATACGAAGCTTTTCCGAAACCTGCAATTTGTCCTGCACACACAGAAGAAATTACAGAATGATGACGAAATTCCTCTCTTGCATGAATATTACTCATATGCACTTCCACAACAGGAATTTTTATTGCAGAAATGGCGTCACGTATGGCATAGCTGTAATGGGTATAGGCTCCTGCGTTAAGTATAACACCGTCATAATTTTTTCTTGCGAGGTGCAGCGTATCAATTATTTCTCCCTCATGATTAGACTGAAAAACCTCGCACTGCATATCACATTTCATGGCTCTTACAATAATAGCATCATTTACGGCTTCATAGGAATCTCCACCGTAAACACCCGGTTCACGTTCCCCCAATAGATTCAGATTAGGTCCGTGAATTACAAGTATTTTTTTCATATAAACACCCCTTAATTCATTCTAAATGCATTTTATAGAATTTCGCCTTAAAATTTTCGCTTCCGTCAAACTTTGAATATTCACCATAATGTGAAAACTTTAATCCGCATTTTTCCATAACTCTGCCCGATGCAGGATTTTCTACCGCATGGTCGGAAATAAAATCCCTTGCACCGCATTTTTTATATGCAAAATCTATCATACATTTTGCAGCTTCCGTTGTATAGCCTTTATTCCAGCAATCATAGCTTATATTATAGCCAAACATCCACGCATTCTGTTCCTTTATTAATCGAATACCGCCCGAGCCAAATAATTTACCATTTTCCTTTAAAACAAATCCCCATTCAAAATTATTGTCAGGCAAATCCTTTAAGGATTCAAGCCATTCTATTGTGGTTTCAATGCTTTCGTGCCTTGGATATATCATATATTTTGCAACCCGCTCATCGCTTGCCCATTTATAAACATCTTTAGCATCACCGATAGTAAGCGGTCGCAAAATGAGCCGTTCGGTTTCAAGTATTGGTTCTTTCATATGTTCACCTTTTTACTAATTACTTTACAGATAAATAATACTGTTTCATCGTCAAAGCATCCTCAGCCTGAGTTCCTGCACTTTCACACACAAAGGTTGGCGATAGATTTTTCTTTGCCACAATTTCCATAAGCGGCTCATAGTCAGGACCGAATCCCTGATTATCTGCAAAAGTTAAATGTTTTTTCTCTCCGCCCGGATTTGTAAACATTATTTTTGAAAAATGGCTGTGAAAAACTTTTAGTCTGTCAGAACCGATCATATTTTCAACTTCGTCAAGCATCTTTTCATACTCAGCCCTGCCTTTAATATAACCGTATTCTCTTGCATTCAAATGGCCGAAATCAATACAGGGAACAAAGCTATCGTCAAGTTTACAAAGCTCAAGAACCTCAGTAAGATTACCCAACTGATTTACTTTCCCCATAGTTTCGGGGCAAAAAGTTATATGCTCGTAACCTTGCTCAACAGCAGTTTTTCTTGCTCTCACAAGTGTATCCTTAGCAAGCTCCAAAGCTTCTTCCCTGCTGATTTTTGCGCAGGAACCGCTATGAATAACAATTCTCTCTGCACCTATTCTTGAAGCGGCATCGCAGGACTGCAAAATATAATTAATGCTATTATCACGCTTTTCCTTCTCCACGCTTGAAAGCGAAATAAAATACGGTGCATGAAGTGAAAGTGATATGTTATTCAGTTCTGCTTTTTCACGCAAAGCAGAAGCTGTTTTATCAGTAACTTTGACACCCCTGCCACACTGATATTCATAATGATCAAGACCCATTTCTCTCAGAAAGACAGGTACGTCAACAGACGATTTATATTTAACGGAAAATATTTCAGAATTTCCTGCAGGTCCGAATTTTGCAATCATAATTTACACTCCTCTCTTAGGTAAAAAAGGTTTCTCACAAGCTCTTTTAAATCTGAACGGCAGACTGGTTTCGGGCTCAATGGGAAAAACAAACAAAGAGCGTATTCCTTTCAGTTTTGAACCAAGAATATCCGTAAAAATTTGATCCCCTACCGCAGCAGTATTTTTTTTATTAATACCCATTTCCTTTATTGCCTGTGTATATCCAAATGTCAACGGTTTTTTTCCATTTGGCACAAAATGAAGTCCAAGTGCCTTGGCAAACGGTTGAACTCTTTCTGAAGAATTATTTGAAACAATCATCATTTTTATTCCTGATTCTTTCATTCTTTCAAGCCAATCAAGACTTGATTGCGGAGGAACAGGATTATTATGGGTCGTCAGCGTATTATCCAAATCCAATAACAACCCCTTAATATTATGTTTATTTAAAAAATCAACTGTAATTTCAGTAACGTTATTAAAAACATACGTAGGTTTAAATAGCATTTTATTCTCCTATAAAAACAAAAAGCGGACATAAAATGCCCGCTGTTCATCAAATATTAGTATTTACGCTTACGAGCAGCTTCGGATTTCTTTTTACGTTTTACCGATGGCTTTTCGTAGTGTTCTCTTTTACGAACTTCTGCAATAACCCCATCTCTTGCGCATGATCTCTTAAAGCGCTTAAGTGCAGTATCTAAAGTTTCGTTTTTTCCAACACGAATTTCTGCCAAAACTATTCCCTCCCTTTGCCACCTATGACAGAGGTAATTAACTGACAACACTATAACTTATGGTGAATAGTGAAGGAGTTTGCCAAACGCAAACCGAAATGCCGTCCATTCATAAAAAAGTCGATTTTCGAACACGGCCTTCTCTGTCTTTAAATTACAGTATTTCAAATGTCAATATAATTACAAGTTATATTATACTATATTTCCATATCAAAGTCAATAGCTTTTTATAAATTTTCACAAATTTTTATTATATGTTCTCAAGTTTATTTAGCAACAATATTAACAAGCTTTCCTTTAACGTAAATTTCCTTCACTATATTTTTGCCGTCGATTGCTTCTTTAACTTTAGCATCAGACTTCGCTGCTGCAATCACGTCAGCTTGTTCTATATCTGAAGGTACATTTAGCTTGCACTTAATTTTTCCATTGACCTGACAAACAATTTCAATTGTAGAATCAACACAAAGCGCTTCGTCAAATTCAACCCATTTTTGTTCGTTAAGTACTCCCTCACAGCCGATTATCTGATAAAGTTCTTCAGTAATATGCGGAGCAAATGGGTTAAGTATTATAAGCAAATCTCTGAATTCTTTTTTAGTGATTGAACCAACTGCATAAATCTCATTAATCAGCGACATCATCGCCGCAATAGCCGTGTTAAACTTCATTGCTTCAATGTCTTCAGAAACCTTTTTAATTGTTTTATGCATCAAAGATTTCAGTTTTTCGGAATATTCATTGCTGTCAATAATTTTATCCTGCAAAGCCCATAATCTGTCAAGAAATCTTTTACATCCTTTAACGCTGTTTTCACTCCATGGTGCAGCCTTTTCATAATCGCCCATAAAAAGAACATAAAGTCTGAGTACGTCTGCTCCAAAAACATCAACAACGTCGTTAGGATCAACAACATTTCCTCTTGATTTACTCATTTTTTCTCCGTCTGAACCGAGAATGAGCCCCTGAGCAGTTCTCTTTGCATAAGGCTCGGCAGTCGGCACAAGACCCAGGTCATAAAGGAATTTATGCCAGAATCGTGAATAAATCATATGGCGTGTAACGTGTTCCATACCGCCGTTATACCAATCAACAGGCATCCAATATTTCAAAGCCTCTTGTGATGCAAATTCATTATCGTTGTTCGGGTCACAGTAACGCAGGAAATACCATGATGAACCTGCCCATTGCGGCATAGTATCCGTTTCACGCTTTGCATCTCCACCACACTGAGGACACTTACAGTTTACAAAGGATTCAATTTTTGCAAGCGGACTTTCACCGTCAGTTCCCGGTTCAAAGTTCTCGACCGGAGGCAGCTTTAAAGGAAGCTCATCATAAGGTACGGCGACCATTCCGCAATGAGGACAATGAACGACAGGTATCGGCTCTCCCCAATATCTCTGACGGTTAAACGCCCAGTCCTTCATCTTATACTGAACGCCCTTTTCACCGCATCCATGCTTTTCAAGAATATCAAGCATTTTAGCTATAGCTTCTTTTTTATTGCTTATACCGTTAAGATCACCGGAGTTTACCATTTCTCCGTCGCCGGTATATGCTTCTTCGGAAATATTTCCGCCCTTAATTACTTCAATTATATCTATACCGAATTTCTTTGCAAAATCATAGTCTCTGCTGTCATGTGCAGGAACAGCCATAATTGCACCGGTACCGTATCCCATCATTACATAGTCTGAAATATAAACAGGGATCTCTTTTCCGGAAATAGGATTAATTGCAGTAAGTCCTTCAATTTTAACTCCTGTCTTATCTTTTACAAGCTGTGTTCTTTCAAATTCGCTCTTCTTAGCACATTCTGTCCTATATGCATCCAGAGCATCTATATTTGAAATACTTTCTCTATACTTCTGGATAATCGGATGTTCAGGAGCAATAACCATGAAAGTTACTCCGTAAAGCGTGTCAGGACGTGTAGTATAAATTCTCAGCTTTTCATCAAATTCTTTAATACTGAAATTTACAAAAGCACCTGTAGATTTACCGATCCAGTTTTCCTGCTGAAGTTTAACATTCGGAAGATAATCAACTTCTTTCAGTCCTTCAAGAAGCTTATCGGCATATTCTGTAATTCGGAGATACCATACCTCTTTTGTTTTCTGAATAATATCACTATGACAGATATCGCATTTTCCGCCCTGTGAGTCCTCGTTAGAAAGAACGACCTTACAGCTTGGACAATAGTTTACCATAGTTTTATCTCTGAAAACCAGTCCTTTTTCAAACATTTTAAGGAATATCCACTGAGTCCACTTATAATAATTTTCATCTGTTGTATCAACTACTCTTGACCAATCAAAAGAGAATCCTACTCTTTTTAACTGGTTGGTAAATTTCACAATATTGTTGTCAGTAACCTTCCTTGGATGAACGCCTGTTTTAATGGCTGTATTTTCGGTAGGCAGACCATAAGCGTCAAATCCTATCGGGAACAAGACATTATATCCCTGCATACGTCTTTTTCTGCTTACTACCTCAAGTCCGGAATATGCCTTGATATGTCCCACATGCATACCATGACCCGAAGGATAAGGAAACTCTACCAAAGCATAAAACTTTTCCTTTGTATGATCATCAGACGCTTTAAACGTATTATGCTCATCCCAATATTTCTGCCATTTGCTTTCTATAGCTGAAAAATCATATTTCATTTTTATCATTCCTTTGTATAAAATAAATGTCAATCCTTAAGATATTGTTCTATGTCACACTGTTCTCCGTCAGACCATAGTCTTTCAAGATTATAATAGCTTCTTGTATCTTTATAGAAAACGTGAACCACAATGTCGCCGTAATCAAGAATGATCCAGGTTGAGCCCTGATCTCCCTCTACTCTAATAGGTTCAACGCCTATTCTCTTTAATTGAAACTCAACCTCGTCGGCAATAGCCTTTGTCTGAGTATTTGACATTCCGTTTGCAATAACAAAATAATCTGCAACAATTGTTAAATCTTTTATTCCAATAAGCTGAATATCCTCAGCAAGCTTTGAATCCATAGCTCTTATTACAGATTTAAGCCTTTCATTTTGTGATATACTGCTCATATATTTCCTCCTTACTTTTTAGATTCTGAAAATATAAAATCATTATATGCCTCAAATGTTGAAGCAGGTATTGTATTTTCTTTCTTAACTGAATCAGTAATTGAAAATTTTAATGCTTCAAGCATTCCTTTTTCAAGACTGTTTTCACAATATTTTCTCATTTTTTTCACGTCTTTATAATCCCTGTCTTCTGAAATCAGATCTGCAAGATAGATTATCTGCGACAGCTTTGGCATATCCTTGCAGGCTACAGTATGATACCGCACTGCATGTATTATATCTTCATCATGTATATTAAATAGCGATTGAATTAGCTCAGCACCTGCAATAGCATGAAAAAGAGGAACAGATCTTTTCTCTGTTTCACTTACGTTCAATTCTGATTTTAATACCAGCTCAAGCTGATCATTTACGGGCAATTCCTTAGCCGCATCGTGAACAAGTCCT
The DNA here is from genome assembly GCA_019420505.1 of Ruminococcus sp. Lineage (GTDB taxonomy): Bacteria > Bacillota > Clostridia > Oscillospirales > Ruminococcaceae > FB2012. Next base: position 19,788 of record JAHZHC010000017.1, on the reverse strand, counting down.
GCAATATAAGCTTTATCCTTATTTTCATTATACCGCTCCGCAAGCTTAACTGCAGCATTTGCTACATTAACTGAATGATTATATCTTTTTTTGGAAAGATTGTTTTTCAAATATGTCTTATAACTTGCTGTTAATTTTTTATCTAACACTTATCATCCCTCATGATACAATTTATTTGCTTCTATATATTGTACTACATTTTCATTTAAATAGCAAGAGCAATCCTCATGATTTTTAAGTTTGGTTCTTATCTGTGATGATGACACTTCAAAAGGTTTCTCCTCTATAATTATAACTTCTCCCATATTTTCAGTAAGCTTTCGAGCATAATCTGTTAATACATCTGATGTATCCTTGGATTCTCTTGAGATACAAATAATAGAAGCAAGCTCCAAAATCTCTTTATAGCAATACCATTCATGAAACGACAGCAGCATATCGCTTCCCATAATAAAAAAAAGCTTATCATCAGGATAAATATCATGAAAATGTCTTAAAGTAAAAACAGAATAGCTTTTTCCACACTGTTTCAATTCCCAGTCGGAAACCTCAACACGGCTGATATCTTTGAATACCAACCTGCACATATTATATCTGTCATCACCTGAAGCAAGATTATCAGCTTGTTTATGAGGAGGAATCCTGTCAGGCAACACAATAACCTTTTCAAAGTCCACAGATTTCATAACGCTTTTTAACAATTTAGCATGACCTTTATGAACCGGATTGAATGTTCCTCCGTAAATACCGATATTGCCCATTATTTATTTTTCAGACGGATTACCGGTTCTTTTTCATTACGCTTATATAAGATAGCCTTTGAACCGATAACCTGTACCACTTCTGCATTAATTTTTTCTGCGATCTCCACGGCAGCTTCCTTTGCAGTATACATTGAATTATCAAGCACTTTAATTTTCACAAGCTCATGAACCCTCAGATAGTCGTCGATCTGTAAAATCTGAGCGTCGTTTACTCCGCCTTTTCCAACCTGAAATACAGGCTCAATTGAATTGGCTATCGCCTTAAGCTCTGCTCTCTGTTTTGGTGTAATCATATATTCTTTTCCTTTCACTATTTCAATTTAACAAGAAGTTTTTTTATAGCGTCTGCACGATGAGAAATCTTGTTTTTTTCCTCAGACGAAATTTGTGCAAAGCTTTTATCACCATACATAAATATAGGATCATATCCAAAACCGTTTTCACCCACAGGTTTAAATCCTATTCTGCCCTCACACTTTCCTTCAACAGCAATTTTTTCACCTGTTGCCTTTATAAAACATATTGAACACTTGAATCTTGCCGTTCGTTTTTCATCATCTGCATTACCCAGCTTTTCAAGTATCAAAGCACTTCGCTGAACATCAGTTTCCAAGCCTCCGTATCTTGCGGAATAAACTCCCGGTTCTCCGTTAAGCAGATCAACCATTAATCCGCTGTCATCAGCCAGCACGCAGCAGTTATCGGTCATATCAAATATAGCCTTTGCTTTCAGATAGGCATTATCAGAAAAATCAGTTCCGGTTTCTTCAACATCAATTTTTATTCCTGCCTCGACCTGAGATACGACCTCATATCCCAAAGGTAATAATATTTCTTTAAATTCTCTTATTTTACCCTTATTATTACTTGCAATTATAACTTTCATTTTATGATAATACTTCCTTTATATCAGATTATTCAAAGAGAGCTTCAACAAAATCTTTGGTGTTAAATGGCTGAATATCCTCAATTTTTTCACCTACAGTTACAAGCTTTACAGGTACCTTCAAATCGTCTGTAATGCTTATTATTATACCGCCTTTAGCTGTTCCGTCCAGTTTCGTAAGAATAATCCCTGTTATATCAGCCACTTCATTAAATTGCTTAGCTTGATTAACAGCATTCTGTCCTGTTGTTGCGTCAAGGGCAAGCAATACCTCAAGTGAACAGCCTTCTGCCTGTTGATGAACAATCCGTGAAATCTTTCTGAGTTCATCCATAAGATTTTTCTTATTGTGGAGTCTTCCTGCTGTATCACAAATCACTACATCAGCTTTTCGTGATTTTGCAGCAGTTAACGCATCAAATACTACAGCCGCAGGGTCTGAACCCTCTTTATGCTTAATTATATCAACTCCTGCTCTTTCCGTCCATACTTCAAGCTGATCTATTGCCGCAGCTCTGAACGTATCCGCAGCAGCAACTATTACTTTTTTACCCTCATTATGAAGCTGATATGCCAGCTTCCCAATAGTGGTTGTCTTTCCAACGCCGTTCACTCCGATAACAAGGATAACAGACGGTGTTGTTGACATATCCAAAGGAATTTCCTCGCCCAGCATATCAGAAATAACATCTTTAAGTATATCCTTGATTTCTGCGGGGTCTGTCACACCGCTGCTCTTTACTCTGTCACGAAGTTCGTCACAAATTCTTAATGAAGTATTCACACCGATATCAGACATAATCAGTGTTTCTTCAAGCTCTTCAAATAAATCCTCGTCTATCTTTGTAAAAGAATTAAGAAGGCTTTCGATCTTCCCCATCATAGAATCCTTTGTTTTCTTCAAACCTGCTTTAAGTTTTTCAAAAAAGCCCATGTTCAATCTCCTGTTCTGATTATTATACAATTAGTTTATTCAAGCTTCATCTGCTTTGTATCTTCCATATTCATCTTAAGTAATTTTGAAATACCGTTTTCCTGCATTGTAACACCGTAAAGCACATCAGCCTCTTCCATGGTTCCCCGCCTGTGAGTTATAGTGATAAACTGTGTTGTGTCTGTAAATTTATGAAGATACTGCGCATATCTTGCGACATTTACATCATCAAGAGCGGCTTCAATTTCATCAAGCAAACAAAATGGCGACGGACGGACCTTAAGTATTGAAAAGTAAATTGCAATAGCTACAAATGCCTGCTCTCCGCCTGACAAAGACATAAGATTTTTAATTACTTTTCCCGGCGGTTCAACCTTGATATCTATACCGCATTCAAGTACATTATCCGGATCTGATAACACAAGTTCTCCCTGACCGCCTCCAAAAAGCTCTGAGAAAATTTTCTTGAAGTTATCGTTAATTTTATAAAAGCTTTCAGAAAAAATTGCTTTCATATTTTCAGTCAGATCTTCAATTAAAACCTCAAGTTCAAGCTTTGATTTTGTCACATCGTTAAGCTGACCATTCATAAATTCAAATCTTTCCGATACTTCAGCATATTCCTCTATTGCTCCTAAATTTACATTTCCAAGAGCTTTTATTTTACCTCTGAGTTCAGCAAGATGACGATTTGCCTCACTGATATTCTCAAATACATCGGCCTTTTCCGCAGCCTCGCTTCGGGTCAGTTCATATTCGTCCCAGAGCTGTCCGGCAAGCTTGTCGAAATCAGCAGTAACAGATATTTTACGTTCTGATATTCTTGTAATTTCAGCAGATAAGGTTTCCTTCTCTTCCATCTTTATCTTTTGCTGAGAACGTAAAAGATTTGCTTGTTTGTCAAGTTCCATATGTTCTCTTCTTGCTTTAGAAATACTAATTTCAATTTCAGCAACTCTATCGTCAGAACCTGCCATTCGATTCTTTATCTGTTCAATTTCTTTTTGCTTTGAAGAAATATCTGTTTGATTTTTAAGTATTTTTTCGTCCAGCTTTTCGCTGTCATTACTGTTGCTTTCGATAGTGTTTAAAAGCTGTTCCATAGAAAGTCTGCATGCTTCTCTGTCCTTTAAAACTTCAACAGATTTCATTCTGATTTCAGAAAGCTGAACGGCAAGAAGCTCACGTTTTTCCTTTAGATCATTATGCCTATTCTGTGATTCTGCTAAAACAGCCTCTTTTTCAAAAATTTTCTTGTCAATTTCGCTTAGACTATTGTTTGCAGCTTCAAGTTCGTCATTAATTTGCTTTATTTTTGATTTATGTTCACTAATCTTTACATCTACATCGTCAAGCTGGTCTTCATATTGGTTTCTGATTTCAGTTCCACGCTTTATTTCCATATCAAGCTTGAGTATATCATTATTAAGATTTGCGATTTTCTCCCTTTCAGAATCCATATCAGCAGACAGCTTCATTGTTTCCTGTTTAAGCTGTTCTGCTTTAGATTTTATATCCTCATGCTCAGATTTAAGAATTTTAATATTTTTTTCGAGCGCTTCAATTTCACTTTTCCGTGTAAGAATACCTGTACTTCTTGAAACACTTCCTCCCGTAAAGGAACCTCCGGCATTTATAACCTGCCCGTCAAGAGTAACAATTTTAAATTTATATCCATACTTTTTTGCAATCACTGAAGCTAAGTCAATATCCTCTGCAATACAGATCCTGCCCAAAAGCGAATTTATAACTCCTTTAAATTTTTCGTCTGTTTTAGCTAAATCGCATCCCAGAGCGATGAATCCTTCTTCATTTTCAAGAATTATATCAAGCCTTGTTCCCTTAACAGAAGTCACCGGCAAAAATGTTGCACGTCCGGTTTTAGTTTCCTTTAAAAACCGTATACCTCTCTTTGCGGTTTCTTCACTTTCAACAACAATGTTCTGTAAAGCGCCTCCCAAAGCAGTTTCAATAGCCACATTATATTTAGGCTCAACAGATATTATCTGTGCAACCGAACCGTATACTCCACTTAATCTGCCCTGCTTTGAAGCTTTGATTATACTTTTTACACTATATGCAAACCCCTCCATAGAATTTTCAAGATCGTGAAGTAAATTTAACTTCTGCTGATTTTCACGCAGTTTTATATCATTTTTCGAAAACTCCTGATTTGCTTTTTCCAATTTATCTGCTTTTGAAGAATAGAGTTTCTCATAACCTGAAAATCTGTTTCTGTGCTCGCTCAAATTCCCCTCAAGCTTTGCCTTTGATTCTCTAAGATCATTTAAGTTCTTTGAAATATACCTTTCCTTTGATTCAAGCTCTGTCTTATTATCCAAAGTCTGTTCAATGGATGATTCAATATCGGAAAGTGCATTTTTTGCCGATTCTATTTTAAAGCTGAATTCAGATTTTTTTAGGTATAATCCGTTAATTTCGCCTGTTGAGTCCGAAAGGCTCTTATCATATTCATCTGAAATTGTTCTGAATTTTTCAAACTCATTTTCCTTTTGCGTAATTTCTTTTTCAAGTTTTTCACTATCATTATCAAGAATAATCAAATCATTCTTTCGCTTTTCAAGTTCAGTTTCAAGAAAATATTTTGAATTTCTTGACTGTTCGATCTGCTCCTGAAGCTGTAATATTCCATCTTTAAGATGATTGATATCATTTTCAAGTACGGCAATTTTAGCACCAGACTCGGAATTTTCCAATTCAACACCGTGAATTTTTTCTTTCAGGACGTCAATTTGTTCAGATTTCTCGGCACTTTTTGAAAAAGAATCTTCAATGTCATTTTCCAGGTTTTCAAGTTCATCTGAAAGCTGAGAATACTCCTTGTCAAGTTCCCCCAGCTTATCCTCAAAGCCTTTGAGTTCTTCAGTATATTTATCAAGCTTAAATACCCAAACTGAAATTTCAAGTTTACTCTTGTCATCATCAAGAATTTTAAATTGTTTAGCTTTTTCAGATTGCTTTTTAAGAGGACCTATACGGCTTTCAAGTTCACTCAGAATATCATTAAGCCTTGATATGTTATCTTCCGCCGCAGCCAGTTTTCTTTCTGCTTCAGCCTTTTTATATCTGAATTTTGAAATACCGGCAGCTTCCTCAAAAATTTCACGGCGTTCCGTAGATTTACTGCTTACAATATCAGCAATTCTTCCCTGTCCGATAATTGAATATCCGTCACGTCCCAGACCTGTATCCATAAACAGTTCAACAACGTCTTTTAAACGTACATTTGCACCGTTTATCATATATTCGCTGTCGCCGTTTCTGTACAGTTTTCTGGACACTGAAACCAAGTCCGAATCAAAATTCAAAGATCTGTCCTCGTTGTCAATAGTCAGCGTAACGTGTGCAAAACCTGCTTTTGGACGAGTTTTAGTTCCAAGGAATATAACATCCTCCATCTTTCCGCCACGAAGAGTTTTGGAAGACTGTTCGCCCATAACCCATCGCATAGCGTCACCAATGTTGGATTTCCCTGAGCCGTTAGGTCCTACAACAGCAGAAATACCCTTATTAAAATCAAGCTTTATTTTATCCGGGAAAGACTTAAACCCCTGCAATTCAAGTGATTTCAAATACATTATAAACGTCCTTATTTATACAAATTTCGCCTTTTTCTAAAGACAAATCCACTTTAAATTCTATTTTATAACCGTTTTCATCAAAAAAATGTTTATTTTTCTTTTTATGTCCCACTGCTCTGCTTACATCAGATTGAGATACATAAACAACTGCGGCTTCACCGGTTTTTATACGCTTTAAAATTGCCGTTTTAAATACCTCAGACTCACATATCTCACGAAATGCAGGATGATAAAAGCCTGCAACAATATCTCTTTCCACAGTTTCAGAAGCGTGAAGTCCGCATCTTATAACCTTTATGCCTGCCATATAAAAACAGCTGAGCATATAGCTGCAAAGATCCGTCATTTCATCAAAACTAATGAGTTTATACTCTCCTGAACGGTAAAGTTCAGCCAGTTTAGTGTTTTCAAGAACAGCTACCGGGTATATTCTAACCGTATGAGGGTTAAGCTTAATAATCTCATTCATAGTATGAACATCATCAGATTTTGCAGACATATAAAGACCCGTCATCATCTGCAAACCAAGTTCAAATTCATATTGCTTAATAAGAGCCGATGCTAAACATATATCCTCAGCAGTATGTCCACGTTCATTAGCTGTCAATACATGATCACACATTGACTGTGCACCAAGCTCAATAGCCGTAACTCCGTATTGTTTCAAAATTTTAAGTATTTCTTCATTAATACAGTCAGGACGTGTAGAAATTCTTATTCCTTTAAATTTACCTTGTCCCACAAATTCATGTGCTGCTTTAAGAAGTTCTATCATATAATCTATCGGCACAGCCGTAAAGCTGCCGCCGAAAAAAGCAATTTCCGTCTTGCTGTAATCTTCAATATCATTCATAGCCTCAGAGCAAATTCTTTTTACATCATTATCATGCGGTATATCCTGAACACCCGTTATAGTCCGCTGATTGCAAAAAGAACACATATGAGGACACCCCACATGAGGCACAAAAATTGAAATGTTACTGTGCGGCATATTACACCATTATCCCCATAAGCTCAAGCGCTTCCCTCGCCGCAGCCTGCTCTGCATTTTTCTTTGAATGTCCTGAACCTTCTCCGATAACATTATTGTTCAGCCTTACCTGAACAGTAAAGCTTTTGTCATGATCAGGACCTGATTCAGATTTTAGAAAGTATTCGATTTTTTCTTCAGGATTACGCTGAATAATTTCCTGAAGCATTGTTTTATAGTCGTGAAAGCTTTTCGCCCCTTTAGGTGAAATATCTTTTGGTATGAAAGACAAGATATATTTTGATACAGGCTCCATGCCTCCGTCAAGATAAATCGCAGCAATTACTGCTTCAAATGCGTCAGATATTATTGACGGACGGGTTCTTCCTCCTGTCAGTTCTTCTCCCTTGCCAAGAAAAATATATTCCCCCAAATCAATCTTTTTAGAAAATTCAAACAAAGATTTTTCACAGACAAGCGATGCCCTGAGCTTTGAAAGCTCACCCTCCGGCAAATGCTTAAAATGTTCAAATATATAGTCAGATACAACTATTGAAAGTACAGAATCGCCTAAGAATTCAAGACGTTCATTGCTGTTTCTCTGTTTTTTATTTTCATTTGCAAAAGATGAATGTGAAAGCGCTTCATATAAAAGCCTGTCATTTTTGAATTTATAATTTATCTTCTTCTGGAATTGCTCCATTCGTTCCTTTTCGTTCATTATTTTCTCTCATTTCTAAACCATTTCATGTTTTTTCATAGACTCTATAGCGTTGCTTATTTCGTCAATGACCTTAGTTTCAGTAAACTGCTTCGCCTGTCTGATGGCGTTATAAAAGGCTTTGGCATTGCTGCTTCCATGAGCCTTGATAACGGGCTTGGCTGTTCCGAGTAGAGGTGCTCCGCCATATTCTGAATAATCAACCTTTTTCTTGAATTCCTTAACGTTATTAAGAACCATAAGCGCAGCAATTTTAGATTTAAAATCCTTTGTAAGTAAAGCTTTAAGCTCACCTGAGAAAAATTTCGCCATACCCTCATAAAGCTTTAAAAGCAAATTTCCGCTGAATCCGTCTGTAACTACAACGTCACAGTCGCCCATTGGTATCTGTCTTGCCTCTATGTTTCCTGTAAAGTTTACAGGTGCATTTTTCAGCTGTTTGTATGTTTCAAGCTCAAGCTCCCTACCCTTAGATTCCTCTGAACCAATATTTACAAGTCCAATTCTCGGGGATTCTACACTCAAAATCTTATTCATATATGCAGAACCCATAATAGCAAACTGTACCAGCATTTCAGGACGGCAGTCAGCGTTAGCACCACTGTCAAGAAGCATAGTCGGAGTAGTTGCAGTAGGCAATATAGTAGCAAGAGCAGGACGCTTGATGCCTTTCTGTCTTTTTACAATAAACGTTGCGCCAACCACCAGTGCGCCCGTTGACCCTGCTGAAACAAAAGCGTCACCCTCTCCGTCAGCAAGCATCTGCATACCAACGGCCATTGAGCAATCTTTTTTGCTTTTTATAACGTTAGTCGGTTCTTCACAAACATCAATAACCGAATCTGCATGTTTGATTTTCAGAGCTGAAATATCAAGTGCATTATCTTTTGCACATTTTTTTATAGTATTCTCATCTCCCACAAGGGTTATGTCAATGTTAAAATCTCTGTTTGCGTCAACAGCACCCTTTATTACCTCTAAAGGTGCATTATCTCCGCCGAATGCGTCAATTACTATGTTCATATTATTTCCTCCTACAACATATCAATACATATGTCCAAATCTGCCAAACCTCTTTCTGCAATCGCCTGATACTTTAATTTCTTATCCCGGATTCTTTCAGGCAATTCAGGAAGTATTCCCATGTTACATCCCATCGGCTGAAATTTATCAACCGTCGGATCGCTGATATATTTTGATAATGCACCAAGCATAGTCGTTTCAGGAAGTGTTAATTTGTCTTTTCCCTGCAAAAACTTGGACATATTCAGTCCTGCCATTATCCCGCTTGCCGCCGATTCAATATATCCTTCAACACCTGTAATCTGCCCCGCAAAGTATAAGTTTTTACGGTCACGCAAATTAAAATGTTCCGTTAAAAGCATCGGTGAATTTATAAATGTATTTCGGTGCATGACACCGTATCGTATAAATTCAGCATTTTCAAGTCCCGGAATCAAAGAAAATACACGCTTTTGCTCGCCAAACTTCAAATTAGTCTGAAATCCTACAAGATTATATAGCGTACCCTGTGAATTTTCTGCTCTCAGCTGAACAACCGCATACGGTCGCTTACCTGTTCTCGGATCAGTAAGCCCCACAGGCTTCAACGGCCCGAAACGCAAAGTATCTTCACCACGCTTTGCCAAAACCTCGATCGGCATACAACCCTCATATACTTTGAAATTATCCTTAGAAAAATGATCCCGATCATGCTCTTTCAGCGGTGCAGATTCCGCTTCAATAATAGCATTATAAAATCTCAGATATTCATGCTTATCCATAGGACAGTTAATATAATCCGCCTCACCTTTTCCATATCGTGAAGCAAAAAACACCTTGTCCTTGTCAAGACTTTCATATGTTACAATCGGAGCTGCTGCATCATGAAAATAGAGATAATCACCGCAGATTTTTTTTATATCATCTGCCAAAGCGTCAGAAGTCAATGGTCCTGTAGCAACAATAACATTACCATCGGGAATTGAAGTAACTTCATCCTCAATTATTGTTATCTTATCATGATTTCTAATTTTTTCGGTAACCATATCAGAAAACTTTTCCCTGTCAACAGCCAGTGCACCGCCGGCTGAAACCTTAGTTTTCTCAGCGCATTTCATAGTCAGAGAACCGAGTCTTCTCATTTCCTCCTTGAGCATTCCTGCTGCTGACGCAATCCTGTCAGCTTTTAATGAATTAGAGCAAACAAGCTCAGCAAAGCCCTTATATTTATGAGCAGGAGTAAACTTTTTGGGCTTCATTTCAAAAAGCTCCACATCAAAGCCTGCATTCGCAAGCTGCCATGCCGCTTCGCAGCCGGCCAGTCCTGCTCCTATAACTTTAACTGCCATTACTCAAATCCCTTTCATATCCGCAGTTTTCTTTGTGACATATTAACTTGCCGTTCTTTCCGCCCTTCTGAAACAAAGTAGAACCGCAGTTCGGACACTTTTCTTCGGTAGGTAAATCCCATGTCATAAAATTACAGTTGGGATTATCCTCACATCCATAATATTTTTTACCTTTTTTAGACTTTTTGAGTAAAACTTTCTTTCCGCAAAATGGACAAAATCCACCGGTTTCCTGAACAATTCTCTTTGTAAAAGTGCATTCAGGAAATCCCGAACAAGCCATAAACTTCCCGAATTTGCCTATTTTAATAACCATAGGCTTTCCGCAGACCTCACATATCTGGTCTGTTTCTTCATCAGGAACCTTCATGCGTTTGCCTTCCATTGCCTTTTCTGCTTTTTCCAGTTCACTGTTAAATTCTCCGTAAAAGTCTTCAAGAGTCTTAACCCAACCTTTTTTTCCGTTTTCAACTTCATCCAAACTGCTTTCCATATTAGCCGTAAACTTAACATCTACAATTTTATCAAAATGATTCAGCATGAGCTGATTAGTAACCTCGCCCAATGCAGTCGGTTTTAATTGTTTTCCGTCACGTTCAACATAGCTTCTTGCAAGAATAGTAGTAATTGTAGGAACATATGTGGAAGGTCTGCCTATTCCGGTTTCCTCAAACGCTTTAACCAAAGTAGCTTCTGTGTATCTTGCCGGCGGCTGTGTAAAATGCTGATTTCCTTCAAGTGTGTGAACCTTCAGCTTATCTCCCTTTGAAATAGCAGGAAGAACATTTTTCTTATCCGAATCATCATCTTTGCTTTCCTCATAAAGCACAGTAAATCCGTCAAATTTCACTGAATAACCGGTCGCTTTAAATCCGCATCCATTAGCAGTTATATCGACCGACACAGTATCCATAAGGCAATTTGACATCTGGCTTGCAATAAACCGCTCCCAGATCAGCTTATAAAGCTTATACTGATCGTTTGTAACGCCGCTCTTCTTTATCACATCAGGTGTAAGCTCCGGATGTGTTGGACGAATAGCCTCGTGCGCATCCTGTGAATTGCCTTTTTTCTTATATTTCTTGGGTGAATCCGGAATATATTTATCACCATATTGTCTTTTAATAAAATCGTATGCCGCCGCTCTTGCTTCATCAGAAATTCGCAAACTGTCAGTACGCATATAAGTGATAAGTCCTGTTGCACCCATGCCATCAATCTCAATACCCTCATATAGCTCCTGAGCGGTTTTCATTGTACGTCTTGCCTGGAATGAAAGCTTTCTCGACGCTTCCTGCTGTAAAGTAGAAGTTGTAAATGGTGCGGCAGGAGATTTTTTGTGGATACTCTTTTTCACATTTGCAATCTCAAACTCAGCACCCTCAAGCCTTGCAAGTATTTTATCCGCCTGTTCCTTGCACTTTATATCAACCTTTTCTCCGTCAACTGTGTTTAATTTAGCAGCAAATGGTTTTTTGCTCTTTTCGGCAAGAAGCTTAGCATCGATTGACCAATATTCCTGTGATTGAAATGCTCTGATTTCATTTTCACGGTCACATATCATCCTGACAGCTACCGACTGTACTCTTCCAGCAGAAAGTCCTCTTCGGATTTTTCTCCACAGAAACGGTGACAACTTATATCCCACGATTCTGTCAAGAACACGCCTTGCCTGCTGAGCATTAACAAGATTTAAGTCAATTGATCTTGGATTACTCATACCCGCCTTAATTCCGCTTTCTGTAATCTCATTAAAAGTCACACGGTTTTTGTCGTTCATATCAAGGCCTAAAATCTGTGCCAGATGCCATGAAATAGCCTCTCCCTCACGATCCGGGTCCCCCGCAAGATAAACGTGATCGCTTTTTTTTGCTTTCTTCTTTATTTCTTTAATAATACTTTCCTTATCCTTCATGTTTACATAAGACGGTTCAAAACCGTTTTCAATATCAACACCAAGCTTTGATTTAGGAAGATCACGAAGATGCCCCATTGAAGCTAACACCTCATAATCTCCATTTAAATATCTTTTTATAGTTCTCACCTTTGTCGGTGACTCAACAATTATTAGATTTGACAAAACAATTCTCCGTTCATTAATTATTACACATATATTCTACTTAACAATTCCATAAATTTTTCCCGGAAATGCTCTTATTATACCGTCAAGTTCAAGTTCAATCAATTCAGATAAAACTGATGAAATTTCTTCTCCGGTTTCAAAAACTATTTCATCTATCAGTAAATTATTGTTTTCCAAGGCTTTGCAAATTTTTTGCTGAATATCGTTGAGCATTGAAAAATCAACATTCTTTTCATTAGTTTCACATGTTTGTTTTTGACTTTTGGTTTTAGTTTTTTTAGATTTTCGTCCCGAATTTTTTTCAGGTTTATTTACAAACTCTTTCAAATCATCAGATGCCAACTTATAGTCCTTTGCACTATATAAATCTTCAAGGCTTTTATATGCAAGATTTAAAGCAATGTCAGATCCGCTGAAAACCACAGTCGCACCGTTTCTGATTAAATCACGCTGACCAAAATATCTCTGATCAGTTATATCATGAGGCGGTACTGCAAAAATCGGTTTTCCCTGAACTGCCGCATGTTTTGCATTATCCAGACCCCTGCTTTTATCCGAACATTCACAAAACAAAACTCCATCGGATAATCCAATTAAAATTCTGTTTCGCTGGACAAATGAATTCAGAGGTACTTTTATATCAGAACAATATTCTGATATAACCACTCCATTTTGTGCAATCTGCATTTTAAGCTCATTACTGTCCTTTGGATAATCTTCATCTATTGCAGTGCCTGAAACCGCAATTGTCGGTATATTTCTTTCCAAAGATATTTTATTTGCAATTTCATCAATGCCTAAAGCAAAACCTGACGCCAAAAGAATATCCCTGTCGGCAAGCTGTCTGCATAGTTTTTCTGTAACATTGATTGAATACTCAGACGGTTTTCTTGTGCCAACAACAGCAATGCAAACTCTATCGTCCAAAAAGTCAAGATTTCCGTAACAAAACAACACTGAAGGCGGATTTGAAATCCTTTTCAGTCTATTCGGATAACCCTCACTTTCATAACAATAAACACCAATTCCTTTATCCAAACATTTATTCAGCAATTCCTCAGCTTCACAAAGCTTGCACGTCTTTATGTTTTTGTTTTCACTCTCGGTCAGATTTCTGACCGAACCATTCATAACAGACCTGACATAAGTCTCTATATCACCAAAACGTTCACCCAATTGCCATATCCTTGGATTTGACGGTCCGAAAACCTTTACCAACCACAGCCAATAAACTCTCTTGTCAAGCATATCAGTCACTCCTTACTGAAAACCGATATCCAAAATGCGTCATTTTTTGATATCCTCTCTGATGAAACTACAATGCTTTGCACGATCTTCTAATCAAATTCATGTAACTTATTGAAAACAAATTCAACAAAACATACTGTTTGGAAAATAAATAACTCAAACTTTTCTTTTCATTTCCCAAAGAATGATTCCTGCCGCCATTGCAGCGTTTAAAGAATCAATATTGCCCTGCATTTTTATAGTAATCCTGTCGTCGCAAAGATCTGCGTCCTCTCTCGTCAGTCCTCTACCCTCGTTGCCGATTACCGCAGCAGCACCCTCAGAAAAATTAATGCTTTCAACTGAAATGGCATCTTTGTCAACAACCGCCGCATAAGTCTTTATCCCACAATCATGAAACAACTTTAAAACATGTGAATAATCATCACATATAAATACATCTAATCTGAATATGCTCCCCATTGCAGCCCTCAGAGTCTTTGGATTATATAAATCGCAGCAGTTGTTTGACATAACAACTCCATCTGCGCCAACAGCGTCACATGTCCTCAATATTGTTCCAACGTTTCCGGGGTCCTGTAAATTGTTCATAATAAGATATTTTCCGTTAGATTTTATGCTCTGTTCTGATAAAATATTATTGCTCATATTTGCAATAATATAAATTCCCTGTGAGCCTTTTGTTTCACCAAGCTTTTCACAAACTCTATCGTCAACAATATGAAAAATTTCCGATCTGCTTGTAAAAAGAGAGGAATCAATATACTCCGGATATTTTTCAAGCGCCTTTGCAGATGCAAAAACAGAATGAATTTCAAGCTTGTCCTCACGCCATCTGTTAATTGCCTCACAGCAAAGACGAGCACCTTCAAGCACAAAAAGACCATTTTCTTCTCTTGCTTTTTTAGACCCGGACAGCTTTACATAAAGTTTGATTTTTGGATTATCTTTACTCTCGATGTACATAAAACCAACCGCTTTCCTGATAAATATCCATTAGTTTTGATTCCCCATTAAACAACAAAACACGCAAGTAATAAAACGTGCGTGTTATCTATTGTATTAAAGAGCTGCCTTTGCTTTTTCTGCAATAGCTGCGAAACCAGCAGGATCGCTGATAGCAATCTCTGAAAGCATCTTTCTGTTAAGAGTAATTCCTGCTTTCTTAACGCCATTCATGAATGTTGAATAATTCATGCCGTTAATCTTAGCAGCAGCAGAAATTCTTGTTATCCAAAGTCTTCTGAAATCTCTCTTCTTCTGCTTTCTTCCGATATAAGCATACTGTCCTGATTTCATTACAGCCTGTTTAGCCATTTTAAAATGCTTGCTCTTTGCGCCGAAATAACCCTTTGCAAGCTTAAGAGTTTTATTTCTTCTCTTACGAGTCATCATTGCTCCCTTTACACGAGCCATAGTTATTACCTCCTGAAATTTTAATTAAATTTGTGTTCCCTACAACTCGTTATTATTTGTAAGGGATAAGTGCCTTTACGTTCTTGATATTAGAATCATCAGCATAAGCAGCACCACGAAGAATTCTCTTACGCTTATGAGCCTTTTGAGTCAGTCTGTGTCTCTTGTTTGTGTGCTGAAATTTAACCTTGCCGCTGCCTGTTACTGAAAAACGCTTCTTTGCACCGGAATGTGTTTTGATTTTTGGCATATTATTTATCCTCCTTAAATTATTTACTGCTCTTTGGAGAAACAAACATTACTAAGCTGCGTCCCTCCATTTTTGACGGCTTGTCAACAACTCCGACCTCTGAAATTGCCTCTTTGAATTTTGAAAGAAGCTCTTCACCGAACTGCGGATGTGCAACCGTTCTCTTGCGGAATCTGACAGATACTTTAACCTTGTCCCCGCCATTCAAAAACTTGACAGCCTGATTGACCTTAGTGTTAAAGTCGTTTGTATCAATAGTTGATGACATTCTTACTTCTTTAACATCCATTACTTTTTGATTCTTTTTAGCTTCCTTTTCACGCTTAGCCTGTTCAAAACAGAATTTGCCGTAATCCATAATTCTGCAAACCGGCGGCGTTGCCTGAGGAGCTATCTTAACAAGGTCTAAATCTTTTTCATAAGCGATTTCAAGCGCCTGTTTAGAAGACATGATTCCAAGCTGTGTTCCGTCGGCATCAATTATACGCAATTCCTTGTCACGAATTTCTTCGTTGATCTGATGTTCTTTGTTGTTGCTAATGACAAAGCACCTCCAAAAATATAATAAAAACGAGTACAGAAACAAATCCATACTCGCATAAATAGCCTTATGTAATGCAATTCATGTTTACCTCTTCACAGTGTCCAAATGCACGCTCAAGGTGAGAACGGATAAAGTTCTGCTTTGTTTCTAAATTATTATACAGCATCCATTCTGTTTTGTCAAGTACTTTTTTACAAAAAACAAAATAATATTTTTTATTAAGCAAACCCTTTTAATTCAACAGAAAGTATGTTATAATTAATTTATAACATACTGAATTAATATGGAGGTTACTATGTCTGATTTAACTTCTTTAAAAAATAAATTTGTAGCGATATATAAAGAAAATATTACCCGTCCGGGTGCTGACCGGCTGCTTGAATATCTTTTGTCCGACAGCAGTGATTTTTTCACAGCTCCTGCTTCGACAAGATATCACGGTGCTTATGAAGGCGGACTGTGCGAGCATTCGATCAATGTGTATGAATGTCTGAAAAACTATCTCGAACGTGAAAGAGTTAAAGATATTTACGGACTTGATTATTCCGATGAAACTATTGCTTTAGTCGCCCTTCTCCATGATTTGTGTAAAGTAAATCTTTATCGTATCAGCTATAGAAATGCTAAAAACGAAATGGGCGTGTGGGAAAAGGTACCTTATTTTGAATTCCATGATACACTGCCTTACGGTCACGGAGAAAAATCTGTATACATTATAAGCGGTTTTATGCGTCTTACCCGTGAAGAAGCCTTTGCTATCCGCTGGCATATGGGCTTTTCAGGCGAAGAAAATAAAAATACTGTCGGCACAGCACTGGAAATGTTTCCGCTTGCCCTTGCTGCACACATTGCAGATATGGAAGCAACTTTTCTCATGGAAGGCGGAAAATCATAACCGGGACGTAGAGATTCACGTCATATGGATCGAGTTCATTACAGTTCTTTTTTGAAGTCAAGGAGTAACAATGAATGTTTTTATTGACGCAGACGGATGTCCTGTTGTTTCAATCACAATAAATGTGTGCAAAAAATATAATATTCCCGTAACTGTTGTTTGTGACACCTCTCACGAATTCTCCTGCAAATATGCGGAGGTAATAACTGTAGGAAAGGGTGCGGACAGTGCAGATTTCAAGCTTGTAAATATGACTAAAAGCAATGATATTGTAATTACTCAGGATTATGGGCTTGCAGCTATGTGTCTTGCCAAAAAGTGCAAAGTCATTGATCAGAACGGCATGATTTACAGCAATTCAAATATTGACGCACTCCTCCTGTCACGGCATACTGCAAAGAAAATCCGCAATGCCGGAGGCAGAATAAAAGGCAACCCCAAAAGAACAAAGCAGCAGGACATTGATTTCAAAATAGCCCTGCTGCAATTATTGGCGTAAAGATATCTTTACGCTTATTTTTTTACTTTTTTCACACTGCCATTGATGCTCGGTATATGCATCTGATCATATAACGTTTTAAAATATGTAACCAAAACAAAAGCCACTAATAACACTGAGAAATTAAAGTCCATTGCATCTTTGCCGAAAAGATTGTGAGCCTCCGCTTGAAACAAGCAGAATTCCATAATAAGCAGTGTCCAGATGCGTCTTGGCTGTACAACAGCAAATATTACGGAAATTACTGTTGCAAGATAATAATACCGCTCATGCATATGCGGAAGAACAAAAGGTACTAAAAGTGTGAACAGCGCACTTAATGTTATGATAATTGAATCGTTAATCTTAAACTTTGTTCTGTATATCCAGAATAATGCAATAAGAACCACGCCGCCCGCAAACATAACTCCTGCTGCCGCCAATTCTTTAGACCTGACCTCAAAAAGCAGTCCCCATGCATTTTGAATGTACATATTTAAAAGGCTGTATTGCTTTGACTGCCTGAAATAAACAGTAATCAGATCAAGGAAATTTCCTCCCGTAACAAGAGCCGGAATGATTGAAATAACGTATACTGACGGAAAAGCCAACACTGTACGCCAACGAAGTTTATTCTTTAGATATAAAATCAAAAGAACAGGAGCAAAGAAAATCGCCTGTATTTTAAATACAAAAGCAATACTGAAGCAAATCATTGCACCCCAGTCTTTTCCCTTTAAAATAAATAGAATTGATGCTGCGATAAAAAGCGTAAAAATCCCGTCACATTGTGCCCAGGCTGCGGAATTAAGAAGAACTGACGGCAAAAAAATTACTATGCCATATGCAGCAATACTCCTATTTTCATTTTTTGTGACATGAAATACTATCTTGTAAATAATAACAGCTAAAATAATATCCGCAATGCAGGAAACAATTTTTATTCCGGTTAAAGGCTCAAAAGGAAGATATGTGAGAAATGCAAGTATATAATAATATGTAGGCATATAATCTCCGATATCCATTCCCACTGCTGCAAATCCGCCGTTATCATAAAGCTGATTATACCAAGGCAATAAAAACTGATGATAATCTCCCGACTCAATAGGAAACAAATAATGTCTCGCAAGCAGACCAATAATTGTTATAGCCGCAAGAAAAACCAAATTTTCGACTTTTTTCTGATTAAACTGCATGCTTTTTGAAAAATCCATAATATTTCTCCTTTTATATGATATTTTAATTATACATTGTAGTTGTATCAATGTCAAGAAAACCTATAATAATTAATATTCATACAACGACTTCCGACAAAAAACATAAGTTATGAAACACAAAATATTTTGTAATTAAAATTGATTATATTATTAAAAACTATTATAAACCCATTAAAATTTAAGCTATTGTAAAACTTATAAAAATATGATATAATTAATAAGATATTATTTAAAGGAGCAAAATAAATGCCAATTAAAATACCGGATAACCTTCCTGCATTTTCAACGCTGGAAGCTGAAAATATATTTGTTATACCTGATGACAGGGCCATTCATCAGGATATCCGTGCATTAAAGATTGCGATTCTCAATCTTATGCCTAATAAAATCACAACTGAAACTCAGCTTTTAAGACTGTTAAGTAATACTCCGCTCCACGTAGAGATAGATCTTATCCAAATGGAAAGTCATGTTTCAAAAAATACATCTCAGGAGCATATGTTTAAGTTCTATAAAAACTTTGATGAGGTAAAAGATAACCTCTATGACGGACTTATAATAACAGGAGCACCTGTTGAACAGATGGACTTTGAAAAAGTGGATTATTGGGATGAGATATGCAAAGTATTTGAATGGTCAAAAACCAATGTTTTTTCTACAATACATATATGTTGGGGTGCACAAGCAGGTCTTTATTATCATTATAACATACCTAAATATCAGCTTGAACAGAAAATGTTCGGTATATATAAGCATCATATAGATTATCCTGACAGTTTAGTTTTAAAAGGATTTGGTGACGTGTTTCATTGTCCTCATTCACGGCACACAGAAATAAGACGTGAAGATATTGAAAGAATTTCAGATCTAATAATTCTTGCCGAATCATATGAGGCCGGTATTCATCTTATTTCCGACAAGGCTGAAAGGAATTTCTTTTTAACGGGTCATTGGGAATATGATCGTGAAACCCTTAGCAATGAATATTTTCGTGACTCTGAAAAAGGGTTGAATATTGCTGTTCCAGAAAACTATTTCCCTGATGATGATCCCAAAAATCCTCCGCTTTTTAACTGGGGATGTTCAGCAAATTTATTTTATGCTAACTGGCTTAACTATTGCGTATATCAGCGTACTCCATTTGATTTGAATGAACTAAGTGGTTAGCTTTTATATTTAGAAAATCACAAAATTAACCGATTTTGAGTTTTTTCAAAATCGGTTTTTATATTTAAAGCGGCAAGAAAAATCTCACCGCTTTATCAAATATAATTATACCTTAATAGAATTGAATTTTACCCCAGCATTGCCTCAGCAGCAACAGAATATTTGTAAAGAGATTTAACAAGATTCTGTGTGTCTTCTGATGCAGAGGTTCTCAGTGTTGAGTATATGTATGAGTATGCTCCGTATTTTACTGTATCTGTTA
>JAHZHC010000016.1 GCA_019420505.1 Ruminococcus sp. | reverse complement strand
CATACATATACTCAACACTGAGAACTTCTGCATCAGAAGACACACAGAATCTTGTAAAATCTCTTTACAAATATTCTGTTGCTGCTGAGGCAATGTTGGGGTAATATTACAAATATAATTACAGCAAAATAAAAAACTTCCTATCAGGTGAAAATCATCTGATGGGAAGTTTTTTGTTGTTATAAATAATAATGATTGAGGGCAAAGATAAAATCTTAGTTATATCACTATTTGTTTTTTGTTAAAACTTTTGCAATATATGATTACCTAAGCGTATTAACATATATAGCAAGTATATAAGCCATTGACAAAATCATCAAATAGGTGTATAATTTAATATGTATATTCTAATAAGATCATGTGGAGAATTTATATATGAACTATAACAATCAGTATGCTTTACAGCGGCTGTTAGAGCACAATATAAAGTATTCTGCTCAAAACGGGTGTCAACCTTTAGTATATCTGAAGTCTTTCGGCTGTCAGCAAAATGTCAGCGACGGGGAAAAAATAAAAGGACTTCTTTCAAAAGCAGGATATGGGTTTACATATTCTATAGCTTCTGCTCAGTTTATAATATATAATACATGTGCAGTAAGAGAAAATGCTGAGGATAAGGTTTTCGGTACTATCGGAGATCTAAAGCATGTGAAAGAAAAAAATCCTGATTTAATTATTGGCTTGTGCGGGTGTATGGCACAACAACAGCATATTGCCGACAAAATTAAGGATACCTATAAACAGGTTGACCTTGTTTTTGGAACATTTGCATATAACGACCTTTACGGTATGCTGTGGGAAGTTATAGATAAGCGTAAGAGGATATTTAATATTGCTGAGAATAATATAGATATTGATGAGGATTTTCTTCAGCTGCGTGATGATAAGGTTCGTGCATTTGTACCAATAATGTATGGCTGTAATAATTTCTGCACATATTGCATTGTTCCTTACGTGAGAGGACGTGAGAGAAGCAGAAAACCTGAATCAGTAATAGAAGAAGTGAAACAGCTGATAGCTAATGGGTATAAAGAAATAACGTTGTTGGGGCAGAATGTAAACTCTTATAGTTATGGATTTCCTGATTTATTAAAAAGGCTTAATGAAATAGAAGGTAACTTTCGAATAAGATTTATGAGTTCTCATCCAAAAGACGCAACTAAAGAGCTTATTGATACGATTTTAGGCTGTGAAAAAGTGTGCAAACACCTTCATTTACCTATTCAGTCGGGAAGTGATAGAATATTGAAAGTCATGAACCGTAAATATTCTGTTAACGACTATATGAAAATTATTGATTATGCAAGAGAAAAATCTCCTGAATTTTCTTTTACAACTGATTTAATCGTAGGATTTCCCGGAGAAACGTATGAAGAATTCTGTATGACAAAGGATATTATTAAAAGAGTAAAATATGATAATATTTATTCTTTTGTGTATTCAAAGCGTTCAGGAACAAAAGCTGCTGATATGGAGGATAAGGTTACTGATAAGCAAAAAGGACTTTGGCTAAGAGAACTTTTGCTGGAACAGCGTGAGATTTCTTCTGAATGGCTGTCCAGATTTGTCGGAAAAACCTGCAAAGTACTCGTTGAGGGCGAGGGAAGAAAAAACAGCGAGTATCTTACAGGCAAAAATGATGAGAATATTATCGTAGAGTTTAAAGGCGATAAAAACTTGATAGGCGAATTCATACAGGTTCGCATAACCAAAGCAATGAATTGGGCTTTGGAAGGAGAACTTGTTTGAAATAAATAAATTAATTAAAGGAGTTAATACAATGACTGTTATTGAAAGCGCAAGAGCTTTGGGAAAAGCTCTTCAGGAAGATGAAAGATATGCAAAGTTCAGTGAAGCTTCTAAAAAAAGCGATAATGATACTGAAATGCAGAATAAAATCGGTGAGTTTAACATGCTTAGAATGCAGCTGAATCAGGAAATGTCCAAGCCTGATAAATCACCTGATAAAATGACAGAGCTTGATAATCAAATTAAGGCTCTTTATGATGAAATTATGGAAATGCCATCAATGAAAGCATATAATGACGCTAAGGATGAACTTGATGCACTTCTTCAATCTGTAAATTATATTATTTCTATGGCTGCTAACGGCGAAGATCCGATGACTTGTCCTGAAGAGCCTCCTCATAACTGCGGCGGTTCTTGTTCAACCTGCGGAGGATGCCACTAAAACTTAAATTTTATACGAGAGGAGTGAAGGTTCATGCTTTTAAAAGATGTTGATATATCAAAAGTTTCACCAATGATGAAACAATATTTTGAAATCAAAATGAAGTATAAAAATCATATTTTATTCTATCGTTTGGGTGACTTTTATGAAATGTTTTTTGATGATGCTGTAACGGCATCACGTGAACTTGAACTCACTCTTACCGGAAGGGATTGCGGGCTTGAGGAACGTGCACCAATGTGCGGCGTTCCATATCATGCCTGTGAATTATACCTGAAGAAATTGATCGATAAAGGATATATGGTTGCAATTTGCGAGCAAACTGCTGATCCATCATCCTGTAAAGGTATTGTGCCGAGAGATGTAATAAGAGTGGTAACTCCCGGTACGTTGATTGAAAGCAGTATGCTTGATGAGACTTCAAACAATTACATCTGTTCTTTTTATGTGCAAACAAAGGAAAGCGCTCTTTGTTTTGCTGATATATCTACCGGCGAGGTGCACTTGTTTGAGTTTTCAGGCAAAGATATGTCTAACAACGCAATTAATGAATTATCAAGATTTTCTCCTGTTGAAATATTAATCAACGATGCCTTTTTGTCAAAAAAGGAAATCGGTGCTTTTATCAGAGAAAAGCTTAAAACTTCTGTTCAGCTTCTTGACGAAAACAGATTTTCTCCGCTTATACATACTGAAGAAGTGTTAAAACAATTTTCTGTCAACAGTCTTGAATCACTGAATATTGAAGAAACCTCTGTTGCAGCTTTTGCTGTATGTGGACTTTTCGGATATATTCATGATACTCAAAAGGCTTTGGTGGGCAGATTTTCTAACATTATCAGGCACGACAGTGATCCTATTATGACAATCGGTTTTACAGCAAGACGAAATCTTGAGCTTACTGAAACACTTCGCAATAAAGAGAAAAAGGGATCTTTGCTGTGGGTGCTTGACCACACAAAAACCTCAATGGGAAAACGTATGCTCAAGTCTTATCTTGAACAGCCTCTTGTTAACCCATCAAAAATAATTGACAGACTTAATGCAGTAGAACAGCTGGTAGGCGCTCCGGTTGAACTTGGCGAGCTTACTGAGATAATGTCAGGTGTATATGATCTTGAACGTCTTATGACAAGAGTTATGTATAAAACAGCAACCCCGAGAGATTTGAAATCTCTTTCACTTACCGCTTTAAAACTACCTGAAATCAAGTCTGTTTTAAATAATTTTGATTCTAAACTTATTTTATCTCTTAACAGTAAAATTTCTACACTGGACGCAGTTTCTAATTTAATTGAAAATGCTATAGTGGATGAGCCTCCTGCTAATGTAAAAGAGGGCGGTGTTATTAAGGACGGTTTTAATGAACAGCTTGATGACCTGCGGAATATTATATCAGGCGGTAAAGGTATAATTGATGATATTGAACAGCGTGAACGGGAGAAAACCGGTATAAAGAATCTTAAAATCGGATATAACAGAGTTTTTGGATATTATATTGAGGTTACAAAGTCTTATTATGATCTAATTCCGGAAACATATATCAGAAAACAAACACTTGCAAACTGTGAAAGATTTATTACAGATGAATTGAAAATTGCCGAAAATACAATTTTGGGTGCAAGTGAAAAGATTATAAGGCTTGAGTCTGATATATTTACTGAGCTGCGTGATTTCATCGGAACTCAGTTACGGCTTGTTCAGGAAACTGCTGCTTCTGTCGCTGCAATAGATGTGCTGTGTTCATATGCAACCGCCTCTATTAAGAATAATTACTCTAAGCCTGAAATTGCTATCGATGGTATTGTTGATATCAAAAACGGCCGCCATCCTGTTGTTGAAATTATGCAGAAGGATGAAATGTTCGTTCCAAATGATACATATCTTGATTTAACAAGCAATCGTATGGCTGTAATAACAGGACCTAATATGTCAGGTAAATCTACCTATATGCGTCAGGTAGCATTGATAACTTTAATGGCGCAGATTGGTTGCTTTGTTCCTGCGGATTATGCTAAAATATCGGTTGTTGACCAGATTTTCACAAGAATCGGTGCATCTGATGACTTAACAGCAGGTCAGTCAACCTTTATGGTTGAAATGAGTGAGGTTGCGGATATTGTAAAGCATGCCACCAAACAAAGCCTTGTAATTCTGGACGAAGTGGGAAGAGGCACCTCAACTTTTGACGGAATAAGTATAGCCAAAGCCGTTTCAGAATATATATCAACATCTAAATCTTTAGGCTGTAAAACATTGTTTGCAACACATTATCATGAGCTTATAGATCTTGAAAATGAGCTTCCGGGTATAAAGAATTTCTCTGTTGCCGTTGCCAAGAACGGAGATGGGATTAAATTTCTGAGAAAAATAGTTCCCGGCGGTGTTGATGAAAGCTATGGTATTGAAGTTGCAAAGCTTGCAGGATTGCCTAATAAAATAATTTCAAGAGCTAAGACACTTCTTGAACAGCTTGAAACTGATAATAAAAAAGCTGAAAATGCAGTTAAACAGATAAATACCGAACAGATATCATTTGACAGAATCAGCGACAATATTATTTCGGAAAAGCTCAGAAAAACAAATATTGATGAAATGAACGATTCAGATCTCAGGGCTTTTGTAAAAGACTTGATTAGATATGTTTAGTGATAAAAATTGATATAACATTTAAAGCAAAGGAAATCTAAATGTCAAGAATAAATGTATTAAGCAAAGAAGTTTCCGAATTGATTGCTGCGGGGGAAGTTATCGACAGACCGGCGGCAATTATAAAAGAACTTCTTGAAAATTCAATTGACGCCGGCGCTAATGTAATAACAGTAGAAATAAAAAACGGCGGGCGAACATATATAAGAGTGACCGATAACGGCAGCGGTATATCAGAAAATGATGTTTCCAAGGCCTTTCTTCGTCATGCCACAAGTAAAATATCAATTAAAGACGATCTTGATAAAATTTTGACCCTCGGTTTCCGTGGAGAAGCACTTGCCTCAATCAGCGCAGTTGCCAAGGTTGAAGTCCTGACAAAAATGACAAATGATGATTACGGCACTCATTATGTTATAGAGGGTTCGGAAGAAAAGCTTATTGAGAAATCAGGTTGTCCTGATGGAACGACTTTTATAGTCAGGGATATTTTTTATAATGTACCTGCAAGGCTTAAATTTTTAAAAAAAGATACTACCGAAGCTAATTATGTTGCTATGTTTGTAAGCAAATTGGCTCTCTCTCATCCTGATGTATCGTTTAAATTTATCAGAGATAATAAAACCGAATTATTAACTGCGGGTGACGGGAAGCTTTTTTCCGGAATATATGCAGTTTTCGGACGTGAATTTGCAAATTCACTAATACCTGTTGATTATATTTATCATGATGTGAAAGTTTCCGGATATGTTATTAAACCTCTATCTGCTAAAAATAATCGTAAATTTCAAAACTTTTTTGTAAACGGAAGATATATTAAATCTCCAACATGTGCGGCGGCACTTGAAGAAGCATATAGAAATAATATAATGACGGGAAAGTTTCCGGCATGTGTTTTGAATGTTCAGATTTCGCCGAATATTGTTGATGTGAACGTTCATCCAACTAAAATTGAAGTCAGATTTTCAGATAATAAAATTATTTATGAATCAGTATTTTTTGCTGTGAAAAATGCGCTGTTGCAGTTTGATAAACCTAATGATATTAAATTTGAAAATAAGCGTTATACAAATGAGGAGTTATATGATTTTCCGCCGCCTCCGGATCAGAACGAACAGTTGAAGTTTGAAACAATAAGCTCTGTTAAAGCTGTTACAAATAATACACATAGTGAAAATCGGACAATTTCTGAAACATTTGCTGTTCAATCCGTTCCCGTAAGAAAATCAGCAAACGAAGCTTCTGAATTTGCTGATGAAATCAAATCTGATTATATTTCTGATAAAAGCACAGATACGGTTAAGAAGGATGATTATGAAACTCATTTTGATGCAGGTAATCAGGCTTCTCCGCCATATAACAACTTTGCTCAGCAAGAGGATGTTTCTGAGTATAAATATATAAATCAGAATGCATTTGAAAAAAAAGAATCTGCAATTATTGTTGATGAGGTAAAACCTGAAGTAAAACCCGTTGTTATAGGTGAACTTTTTAAAACTTATATTGTCGCCCAATCCGGAGACGATATGCTTTTGTTTGATAAGCATGCGGCTCACGAGAGATATATTTTTGAGCAAATTAAAAATGATGCACAGCAATTGGATACACAAATGTATCTCGAACCGATTATGGTGCTGTTGTCTTATGAGGAATATGACGCTTTAAGCTGTAATCTTGAAAAAATAAAACAGCTTGGATTCGCTGTTGAGCCTGATGTTGCGCCTACTGTAGCAGTCACAGGAGTACCAATGGTTCTGAAAGATGAAAATCCGACTGAAATTGTGACTGAGCTTGCGGAAAACTTTATTGAATGCAGACATAATCCGCAGCTTGAAATTTTTGATGAATTATTTCATTCAATAGCTTGTAAGGCTGCAATCAAGGCTAATGATAATTCCGGTTTAATAGAATTACAGGCTCTGGTTAATGCAGTGTTTGAAAACGATAACATCAGATATTGTCCTCATGGAAGACCGGTCATGATAAAGCTTTCTAAGAAAGACATTGAAAAACAATTTAAAAGAATCGTGTAAAATATTATTCGGAGTATGAAATGCCAAATCAATTTAAGAAAATACCTCTTATTGTAATTGCAGGACCTACTGCTTCAGGAAAAACAAAGTTAGCAGTTGAACTTGCAAAAAAATATAACGGCGAAGTTGTTTCTGCTGATTCTATGCAGATATATAAATATATGAATATCGCCAGTGCAAAACCTACCGAAGAAGAAATGCAGGGGATTCCTCACCATTTGATTGATATTTTTGAACCTGACCATAATTTCAGTGTGGCTGAGTATGTTAAAATGGCTAAGGAAGCTATTGCTGACATTCATTCACGTAATAAAACCCCTATTCTTTGCGGTGGAACCGGCCTTTATATAAGTTCACTGATTGATAATGTGAAATTTGACGATACCGGAAATGACGATTTAATAAGGCTTAAGCTGCAAGATGAGGCTGAAAGATATGGGAATCATTATCTTTGGGAGAAATTAAACAAAATTGATCCTGAAACTGCCTCGAAGGTGCATGAGAACAATTTGTCAAGAGTAATAAGAGGAATTGAAGTTTTTGAATTAACGGGAATAAAGCTTTCAGAGCATAAAATAAACAGCAGAAAAGAGATTACACCTTTTGACAGCTGTGTAATCGGATTGACTTTTTCGGACAGGGCTTTGCTTTATGACAGAATAAACAGCAGAGTGGATTCAATGATAGAAAACGGACTTGTTGACGAAGCGAAGTATATGTATGAAAATTGTAAAACAGCGACCTCAAAACAAGCGATAGGTTATAAAGAACTTATTCCGTATTTTGAAAACCTGTGTAGTCTGGAATCCTGTGTGGAAAAAATTAAGCAGGAAACCCGTCATTATGCTAAAAGACAGCTTACCTGGTTTAGACGAATTGACGGAATTCAATGGATTCAAATCGATAAATTTGACAAATATAAAAATTTTATTGAAAAAGTTGAAAATGTTATAGCCAAATCATTTATTTTATGATATAATATAAGTTGGTATCAGTGTTGTGTGTAAAAATAAGGAGTGTATTTATAATGAATAAAAATATTAATCTTCAGGATGTGTTTCTTAATCAGGCAAGAAAAGATAGAATATCCGTTACTATATTTCTAATGAACGGTTATCAGTTCAAGGGCTATGTAAAAGGATTTGACAGCTACATAGTTATCCTTGATTGTGAAGGAAAACAAAATGTAGTTTATAAGCATGCAATTTCTACTATAGTTCCTTCAAGAACAATAAATATTTTGGATGCAGCAAACGATAATGATAATAATTAAGGTGATAATAAATGAAATCCCTTACTACCAAAATACTTGTTGGAGTATTGTCTGTCCTGCTTTTTGCAACAATAGGCAGTCAGATATATTATCAGATTAATGATAAACATGATACGGAAGAAGCCGAACTTTGTAATATAAATGAGGACATTTCATTTCAGGGTATTATAATCAGAGATGAAAAGGTTTTGAAATATGACGGAAAAGGAGTTCTTGATTATCTTTATAAAGACGGTAATAAAGTTTCTGTTAACAGTACAATAGCAAATGTATATTCATCTTTGGATGATGTAATTACTCAAAGAAAAATTGAAAAAATCAATTCTTTAATTTCTGATCTTAACAGATCACAGAATCCGGGCACAACAGATTATATTCAGCCGGAAACGCTGAAAACAAAAATTGAGAATGAATATAAGCAGATTTTAACTTGCTCTCAAAAACACGATTATACAGCGTTTAACAGTATTAAGAATGACTTGTCGGTTGTAATAAATATTTATAATTTGGTGACAGGAAGTTCTCAGAATTATAATGAAAGAATTAAATCTCTGTCTGCTGAATCCGAAAAGCTGAAAAAATCTGCAAAACCATTGGATTCAATTAAAGCAGAATCAACAGGTTATTTTGTTTCTTATGCAGACGGATATGAAGAAAAGCTTAATTCAGAAAATGCAGCAAAGCTTTCAGAAGCTGAAATAAATAAAATTGTAAACAGCAAAATTGAACCTGTTAAAAATGTTTTAGGCAAAATGTTTAATGATTACAGTTGCAAAATTGTAGGTGTTATGAATAACGATAAACGTATTGCCGAAGGTGAATCATTGAGAATGATGACAAATTCATCTCAGCAGGTTTATGATTTGACAGTAGAATCTGTCAGATCATCAGAAGATGAAAATAAAATTATTGTAGTTTTCAATTGTGAAATATTAGATGACATCATGGTTCAAACAAGAGTTCTGCCAATGAAAATAGTATTTGACGAGTATCATGGAATCAAGGTTCCAAGAAGCGCTATCCGATTCCAGGGTGAACAAAAAGGCGTTTATGTAATGCTCGGAAAAGATATTATTTTTAAAAAGATAGATGTAATATATGAAAATGAAGATGAAGATTATGTAATTTCAAGAAATACGTCTGATGATGAATTTCTATTGCTTTATGATCAGATTCTTCTGGAGGTGATTTTGGATAAAGATGTGTCAGACAATAAATAATTATCCGGAATTTAAATATATTCTTGAAAATTATAAAGAGATATGTTATAATATAGAGAATGCAAAGTCTAAATATAGAAAAAGCGATCAGAAAATCAGTCTTATGGCGGTAACCAAAACCGTAGAGCCTGAAAAAATCAACTTTGCAGTTTCTCAGGGTGTTTCATTGCTCGGTGAGAATAGAGTTCAGGAATATATGTCCAAAAAAGATCATTATGATAAAAAAGCAGAAGTCCATTTTATCGGTCATTTGCAGACAAATAAAGTTAAATATATAATTAACGATGTAAAAATGATTCAGTCTGTTTCCAGCTTTAAACTGGCTTGTGAAATCGACAGGCTTGCCGGTAAGAATAATAAGATCATGGATGTTCTAATTGAAGTAAATATAGGTAATGAGTTGTCAAAAAGCGGTATATCAAAAGATAGTCTTTTTGATTTGCTCAATCAGGTATCTGAACTTCAGAATGTCTTTGTTTGCGGACTTATGGCAATTCCGCCTATCGGATCAGATGAATATGTCTTTGAAGAAATGAATGAGCTTTTTTGTAAAGCAAAAGAAAAGTCATATAAAAATGTTTCTATGAAAACATTGTCTATGGGTATGTCAGGAGATTACGAACTTGCAATAAAACACGGTTCAAATCTTGTAAGAATCGGAACTAAGCTCTTCGGAGCAAGAAAATATTTGGAGGTTTAAAAAATGAGTGTACTTCAGGGTATTAAAAGTTTATTTGTAGGTACAGATGAATTGGAACAGGAGAGCGAATATCAATCAATTTATGACAACAAAAATGATTATGAAGACACATACAGTGACAATAGAAGAGAAGCAAGAATAGCTTCTTCATCAACCTTGCAGATTGTTCTTGCAAGACCTAATGATTTTAGTGAAGTCAAGTCTATCGGAGGAGAAATCAATGAGCAGAAAACGGTTCTCCTGAATCTTGAAACAGTAAAAAGTGATGATGCAAAACGTATTCTTGATTTTATATCCGGAGTTGCATATGCTAACGGTGCCGAAATCAAAATGATGGCTCAGAAAACATTTGCTATTATGCCTCGTAATGTAAGCTTTTCCGGTATCGATTTGATGAGTGAATTGGAGAATAACGGTTATAGCTTTTAATGAAAAAACTTAATCTATCCTTTCTTAGAAATTTAACAGATGAGGATAAAATATTTTTTAACCAAATTGCCGATTGGACAACTGCTGCTGAAAAAAGATATCTGAAAAAGTTTTCTTTTTTCCTGGATGAGCGGCAATCAGCCCTTTGTGAGCAGCTTTTAAAATCATTAAAATTCAACAACTATAAGTTTTATGGCGGTTATGATAATTCCGTAAGAAAAATTCTTTGTGTCTGTTCAGAATATAGTGTTATTGAAAACGAAGATTTTCCCGTTAGTTGTTTATTGATTAAATATAACGATAATTATATTCTTTCTCATAGGGATATTCTCGGCTCACTTATGTCATTAAATATAGCCCGAAATACAGTAGGGGATATTGTTATCGGAAAAGGCTGTGCACAGGTTTATATGTACAATACAGTGAGTGAACTTGTAATCCAAAATATTTCTAAAATCGGACATGTGGGTGTTACTGTTCAACAGAATGATATCAAACCAATACAAACCGAATTGAAGTTTGAAGAAATTACAGGTACGGTTTCATCATTGAGGCTGGATTGCATTCTGAGCCTTGGATTACATGTTTCCCGTGAAAAATCAAAATCAATTATTATTTCAAAGGGTGTTATGCTGAATCATGCTGCGACTTATAATGTTGATACGGTTTTGAATACGGGTGATGTATTTTCTGTAAAAGGCTTTGGCAAGTATATTTTTAAATCAGTAAACGGAGTTTCAAAGAAAAACAGATTTCATATAACCTTGAATAAGTATATATAGGAGGCTAAAATATGTTAAAACCCAGTAATATCAGAGGCAGAACATTTGATACTGTAAAAAACGGATATGATCCTGAGGCTGTAAATAGCTTTTTGAATGAAATAGCTGACTATGTGGCTGAAGTAAATCAGTTTAACGAAGACAGTGAAGCTAAAATAATGAAATTAGTGGAAAAAATTAATGAGTATCGTGAAGATGAGGAAGCTATAAAAGTAGCTATGATTTCTGCACAGAAAGAATCTAACAGAATCATTAATGAGGCAAAAACTCAGGCTTCGGATATGATTGAATCCGCTAAAACCGAACAGGTTAGAATTGCTGAACAAAATGCCGAAGAGTGTGATAGAATTATCCGTGAGCATAAAGATAAGTGTGCTGAACTCATCAGAGAAAATACTGTTGACACTCAGAAAAAAATAGTTGCAATACGTAAAGCATACGAAGACCAGAAGGAAGCTTTCAATAAGCTTCAGGCTGAGGTTACATATTTTAAAGCCAACCTTACAGATCTTTATAATAAACAGCTTCACCTTATAATGGATATCCCTCAGATGTCCGAAGATGATTTGAAAGAATATGAGGATCAAGTTCAGAGGGCGATTGATGCTGCTGAAGAAGCAGAAAGAATGGAAGCTGAAAATGCAGCGAAGGCTGTTGAAACAGCAGAAGAACCGGAAACAAATGAAGCACAGGAAAGAATTCAGGAGATACTGAATACCGGCTCATTTGATCCTGTTATTCCTAAAAATACTTATAATGATTTACGATTCGGTAAAAATAATTAATTGTTAGGAGTTTGCCAGATGTCACAGGACTATAATAAAACACTAAATCTTCCTGAAACTGATTTTCCAATGAGAGGAAATCTTCCTAAAAGAGAACCGGAAGCATTGAAAAAGTGGGATGACAGCAGATTATATTATAAAATGATGGAGAAGAATGAGGGAAGACCGACTTATATTCTTCATGACGGACCTCCGTATGCTAACGGTGATATTCATTTAGGTACCGCTTTAAATAAAGTTCTTAAAGATATAATTGTTAAGTATAAAAACATGAGCGGATATTCTTCACCGTATATTCCCGGTTGGGATACTCATGGACTTCCGATTGAATTGAAAACAATGAAATCTATCGGTGTTGAGAACGGAGCTATTCCTCCTGTAGAACTCAGAAAACATTGTAAAGAATTTGCACTTTCTTTTGTTGATAATCAGAAAGCTCAGTTTAAAAGATTAGGTGTTTTAGGTGATTTTGATAATCCTTATCTGACATTAAGACCGGAGTTTGAAGCACGTCAGGTTGAAGTGTTCGGAGAAATGGCTAAGAATGGATATGTATATAAGGGTCTTAAACCTGTATATTGGTGTCCGGAATGTCAGACTGCTTTGGCTGAAGCGGAAATTGAATATTCAGATGATCCATGTCATTCAATATATGTTAAATTTAAAGTTTCAGATGATAAAGGTCTGTTTACAGAAAAGGGAATTAATCTCGATAATACCTATTTCGTTATTTGGACAACTACTACATGGACTCTTCCCGGAAACCTTGCTATTTGTCTTGGACCTAAATATGATTATTGCGTAGTAAAAGCTGATAACGGTGAAAATTATGTAATGGCTGAGTATTTAGTTCCTTCAACAATGAAAGCTGCCGGTATTGAAAATTATGAGATTATTGCAAGATTTGTCGGAAGTGACCTTGAAGGTATAAAAACCGAACATCCATTTATGAACAGACCATCACCAATAATTCTTGGCGATCATGTTACACTTGAAAGCGGTACCGGATGCGTTCATACTGCTCCCGGATATGGTGTAGATGACTTTGAGGTTTGTAAGAATTATGATGATATCGGTATTGTTGTAGGTGTTGACGGAAAAGGCGTACTTACAAAGGATTCCGGTATGTTTGAAGGTCTTACAACAGATCAGGCAAATAAAGAAATTGCTAAATATTTAGATGAACATAACGCTTTGTTTGCGTTAGAAAAAATAGTCCATCAATATCCGCATTGCTGGAGATGTAAATCACCGATTCTTTTCAGAGCTACAGAGCAGTGGTTCTGTTCTGTAAAGAACTTTAAAGATCAGGCAATTAAAGCAATTGAGGATGTAAATTGGATTCCCAAGTGGGGCGAAGACAGAATTAAAGGTATGGTTATGGATCGTTCCGACTGGTGTATTTCAAGACAGCGTGTATGGGGTGTGCCGATTCCTGTTGTCTATTGCAAAGACTGCGGAAAACCAATTGTAAATGATATCACTATAAAAGCGATTTCAGATATGTTCAGATATGAGGGCGCTGATTCCTGGTATTTGAAAGATGTTAAAGATATAATTCCTGATTCAGTTAAATGTGAATGCGGATGCGGAGAATTCACAAAAGAAACAGATATTTTTGACGTTTGGTTTGACAGTGGTGTTACACATTTGGCTGTTCTCAATGAACGCAAAGAGCTTTCATCACCTGCTGATTTATATCTCGAAGGTGCTGATCAGTACAGAGGCTGGTTCCAGTCTTCTTTGCTTACTTCTGTTGTTTGTAACGGTAAAGCTCCGTATAAAAACGTTTGTACCCACGGCTGGGTGGTTGACGGACAAGGAAAGACAATGCATAAGTCTTTGGGAAATGGCATTGAACCAAAGGAAATTACCGATAAATACGGCGCTGATATTCTGAGATTATGGGTTGCTTCATCTGATTATCATTCAGACATCAGAATTTCAAAAGAAATTCTTGCCCAGCTTTCTGAAGCATATAAAAAGATCAGAAATACTGCAAGATTTATTCTTGGTAATCTTTCAAATAAAGGCGGTTTTGACATTGATAAAGACGGCGTATCAGATGATAAGCTGTTTGAAATGGACAAATGGGCGCTGCTTAAGCTTGATGAACTTATTGATAAGGTAAATGCTGCATATGAGGCGTTTGATTATCATATTGTTTTTCATGCTATTCATAACTTCTGCGTAATCGATATGTCTAATTTCTATCTCGATATTCTGAAGGACAGATTATATTGCGAAGCCGTTGATTCTGATTCAAGAAGAGCAGCTCAGACAACGATTTACCGTATTCTTTCCGCAATTTCAAGATTGATCGCACCAATTATGTCATTTACTGCGGATGAAATTTGGTCTTATATTCCACATTCAAAGGATGATAACTCTGAGAGCATTTTCCTTAACGATATGCCTGTAAAGAGCAATATTACAGTTTCAGATGAATTTATAACCAAGTGGGAACTTATTGCTAAGATTCGTGAGGACGCTAAAAAGGCTCTTGAAATTAAGAGAGCTGAAAAAGTTATCGGCGCTTCATTGGAAGCAGATTTGCATATATATGTTGATGATGACAAATTTGACGCAGTTTCGGATATTGCTGATGAATTACCTGCACTTTTAATTGTTTCAAGAGCCGAAGTGCTCAAAGGTTCTGAAAATGGTGAATATCGTGGAGATGCTGAAGGTATTTCGTTTACTGTGGATAAAGCAAGCGGCAATAAATGTGAACGATGCTGGTCATATTCAGATTCTGTAGGTAAATTTGAAGATCATCCTACATTGTGTGAAAGATGCAGAAATACTATTTAAAGATTTAAGAGGCTCTGTTATTTACAGAGCCTTTAAGATGATAGCAGTTATAACTTAGTCAAGATGTCCCCCACCGCTAAGGTGGCGGGGAACATTTTGTAATCAGAAGGGGATACAATCCCCCACTGATTACAGGTTGACAAAAGTCAACCCTTGCCACGTTTAATGACGGGCAAGCCCTTATTGAATATGAGAGGAACGACGTATTAGTGTTTATTTTTTCTTTAATTCTGATTACGATTTTAACTATAGCTGATCAACTTATAAAATTAGCTGTTGTAAAAAATATTCCTCTCTATGAGGTTCATGAAATAATAAAAGTAGGAAGTCATAAGATTTTCAGTTTAACACACGTGAAGAATGATGGAGCTGCATGGAGTATCATGGCAGGAAAGCCGTGGTTTCTAATAGGTATACCTATAATAATTATACTGATTGGAATATTTTTTCTTTATAAAAAGAGGAATGATTCAAAATTTTTAATTTTTTCACTAAGTGTTCTTATAGCGGGTGGTATTGGAAATCTTATTGATAGAATAAGATTTCATGAAGTTATTGATTATATAAAATTTGAACCAATTAACTTTCCGGTATTTAATTTTGCAGATATATGTGTAGTTATTGGTGGTATATTATTTTGCATATATTTTATTGTAATAGATGAAGTCAACAAAAGAAAAAAATCAAATATATCGGTAAAGAAAAATGAATCAAACTGAATATTATGTAACTCCTGGTGATATCGGAATCAGAATTGATAAATTTTTGTTTAATTATGATATTGGCTTAACACGTTCATCAATCCAAAAATTGATTGACAATAAATCAATTCTGGTGAACTCTGCTGCTGTTTCTAAAAATTATAAGCTTAAAGAAAATGATTTAATAACAATAAATTTTCCGGAGCCTGTTAAACTGGATGTTTTACCGCAAAATATCCCTATAGATATAGTATACGAAGATGATGAGCTTCTGGTTGTTAATAAACCTAAAGGTATGGTTGTTCATCCTGCTGCCGGTAATTCGGACGGTACGCTTGTGAATGCTTTGCTGTATCATTGTGATGGAAGGCTTTCAAGTATAAATGGTGTGATAAGACCGGGAATTGTTCATAGAATTGATAAAAACACCAGTGGTTTGCTTATTATTGCGAAAACTGATTATTCACATAATTTTCTTGCAGAACAAATTAAGGATCATAGTTTTACAAGAGAATATCAAGCTGTTGTATGCGGAAGATTCAAAGAATTTAAAGGCACAATTAACG
This sequence comes from Ruminococcus sp., assembly GCA_019420505.1. Taxonomy (GTDB): domain Bacteria; phylum Bacillota; class Clostridia; order Oscillospirales; family Ruminococcaceae; genus FB2012. The sequence continues at coordinate 122,041 of JAHZHC010000016.1, read as the reverse complement.
AACCTATCGGCAGGAATAAATATGACAGAAAGAAAATGTGTGTTACTGAACATAACTCCAAAGATGCTGTTACACATTATGAAGTTATTGATGAGTTCGGTCAATTCTCATTATTAAAATTTACTCTTGAAACTGGAAGAACACATCAAATTCGAGTGCACTCTGCTTACATTGGTCACCCTGTGTACGGTGATGACGTATATGGAAAAGCTGTAAAAGGTGTTGATGGTCAATGCTTACATGCGAAAAAAATTGGATTTATTCATCCATTGACTAATGAATATGTTGAATTTGACAGTGAACTTCCTGACTATTTTACTAAGATAATCAATAAGCTGAAAAATTAGAAAGGATTCTTTTATGTTTGAAGATATTTCAAAGGTTCTTTTAATTACAGATATGGATGGAACTTTTTTACCTGCAAGTAAGATTCCAAGTTCTAAAAATTTAGCGGCAATTAAAAAATTTCAGGAAGCCGGAGGCAAGTTTTCAATTGCTACAGGACGAGCTATTCAAGCGTCACAGCAGTATTTTAATGATTTTGAGGTTAATTCACCAATTATAATGTGCAATGGTGGAATGGTGTATGATTTAGTTAATCAGAAGCAAATATTTGATGTATATTTGCCTGTAAAGGCAAAAGAATTTACAACTCGGATCTTGAAAGATAATCCCGAGGTTGGGTGTGAAGTTTTAAGACTTGACGAAGTGTATGTGCCCAATTATACTGAAATGGAGAGAATACATTGCGGTATTTGTAAGGTTTCACCTGTATTGTGCAATGTCAATGATATTCCGGATAATTGGTATAAGGTCTTGTTTACTAATGTTCCTGAAAAATTACCTGATTTAATTAATTATATTGAGAAACAAACTTTTGACGATGTAGATTTTGTTATTTCCGCACCGCAATATTTTGAAATGCTTCCACAAAACATTTCAAAAGGCAGTGCACTAAAAAAGATGAGAGAAATATGCGGATTTGAGGATTACACTTTTGTGGCTGTAGGGGATTATAATAATGATATTGAAATGATTAAATATGCCGATGTCGGTATTTGTCCGCTAAATGCATCTGAAGATGTAAAGAAAGCATCGGATATAATTCTTGATGTATCTTGTGAGCAAGATGTTATTTCAGAAGTAATAGATTATATTTTTAAACAATTATAGTGTTACTAATTTATTGGAGGATATAACAATGGATTCAATTTTAAAAAGACAGCTTGAAATTAATGCGTGTAAAGTCCGGATGGGGATAATTGAAGGAGTTTATAATGCAAAATCAGGGCATCCCGGAGGTTCGCTTTCAATTGCTGATCTTCTTACATTTCTTTATTATACTAAGCTTAATGTTTATCCTGATAATCCCGAAGAGCAGCAGAGAGATCGGTTTGTACTTTCAAAAGGACACACTGCGCCTGCTTTATATGCTGTTTTAGCTGAAAAAGGTTTTTTTGATAAAAAAGAATTGAAATCACTTAGACATATTGGTGCTATGCTTCAAGGCCATCCTTGCATTGAAATACCGGGAATTGATATGTCCTCCGGTTCTTTAGGTCAAGGAATTTCTGCCGCATGCGGCATGGCTTTGTCAGGTAAAATATCCAATGATACATATAAAGTCTATACAGTTTTAGGTGACGGTGAGATTCAGGAGGGTCAAGTCTGGGAAGCTGCAATGTTTGCTTCACATTATAATCTTGATAATTTAATTGCTGTAGTTGATAATAATAATCTTCAGATAGACGGAAAAATTTCAGATGTTATGTCGCCATATCCAATAGCAGAGAAATTTGAAGCATTTGGATGGCACGTAATTAAGATGGATGCTCATGATTTTGAAGATATGGAAAGAGCTTTTAACGAAGCTGAAACAACTTCCGGACAGCCGGTTGTAATTATTCAAAACAGTATTAAAGGAAAGGGAGTTTCCTTTATGGAAAATGAAGCTGATTGGCATGGAAAAGCTCCTAATACTGAACAATATGAAATAGCAATGGCTGAGCTTAAAGAACAATTAAAAAGGTTGGAGGACTAATTTATGGCAGAGATTATAAAGAAAGCTACAAGGGAAAGCTATGGTGAAGCACTTGCCGAATTAGGTGATGAATATGATAACCTTTGCGTATTTGACGCAGATTTAGCTGCTGCAACTAAAACCAGTATTTTTAAGAAAAAGTTTCCGGACAGATTTTTTGATTGTGGAATTGCAGAAGCTAACATGATGGGGGTTGCTGCCGGAATGGCTGCATCAGGTAAGATACCGTTTGCTTCTACATTTGCAATGTTTGCCGCAGGACGTGCTTATGAGATTGTTCGTAACTCTATTGGTTATCCACATTTAAATGTAAAAATCGGTGCTACTCATGCCGGTATTTCTGTCGGAGAAGATGGTGCAACTCATCAATGCAATGAAGATATTGCTCTAATGAGAACAATACCGGGTATGACTATTATTAATCCTGCTGATGATATAGAGGCTAAAGCAGCAGTAAGAGCGGCAGTTGAATTTTACGGTCCTGTATATATGAGATTCGGCAGATTGGCAGTTCCTGTTTTCAATAACCCTGAAACATATAAGTTTGAGCTTGGAAAAGGAATAAAACTCAGAGATGGTAAGGATGTAGCTATCATTGCAACCGGTCTTATGGTTAATGAGGCAATTGAGGCAGCAAAAGTACTGTCAGCAAAGGGAATAGATGCTGCTGTCATTAATATACATACTATAAAGCCAATAGACAAGGAGATTATTATTGAAGCCGCTAAGAAAACAGGACTTGTTTTAACTGTTGAGGAGCATAGTGTTATAGGAGGTCTTGGTTCAGCAGTTTCTGAGGTTTTATCTGAAAACTATCCAACAAAGGTAATAAGAATAGGCGTAAATGATGTTTACGGTCATTCCGGTCCGGCTGTGGATTTGTTAAAAGAATTTGGTCTTTCAAGTGAAAACATTGTAAAAACTGCGGTTGAAGCAGTTAATTCAAAATAAATTGAAAAAGCAACGGATAATTATTTTTATCTGTTGCTTTTTTATATTTAGTAAAATCAAAAGGTAGATCTATGTTAAGTTTTACATAAATCTACCTTAATTTTATTGTATAATTTTAAATAAATTATTTTAAAGCGTCTATCAGTTGTTCTGTACGGTCGGTTCTTTCCCATGCAACTCCTAAATCCTCACGTCCAATATGTCCGTAAGCAGCGAGAGCTTTGTATTGCGGTTTTCTGAGATCCAAATCTTTGATGATAGCAGCCGGTCTTAAATCAAATACTTTTTCAATTGCTTTTGCAATTTGCTCATCTGTATAATTTCCTGTTCCAAAAGTATCAACAGTAATTGAAACCGGATTTGCAACTCCAATAGCATAAGCAAGTTCAACTTCACATTTTTTAGCTAATCCTGCTGCAACAATATTCTTAGCAACATATCTTGCAGCGTATGTCGCAGAACGGTCAACCTTTGTCGGATCTTTTCCTGAGAAAGCTCCGCCGCCGTGACGGGCATATCCGCCATAAGTATCAACAATTATTTTTCTGCCTGTAAGTCCGCTGTCTCCCTGTGGTCCGCCAACAACGAATCTTCCTGTTGGATTTATAAAATATCTTGTATTATCATCTAAAAGATCAGAAGGAACTACTGCTTTTACAACATAATTTATTAAATCTTCTCTGATTTGTTCAAGAGAAACAGCGTCATCATGCTGTGAAGACACTACAACTGTGTCAATTCTTATAGGTTTTCCATCTTCATATTCAACAGTTATCTGTGTTTTACCGTCGGGACGAAGATATGGAAGAGTACCGTTTTTTCTGACTTCAGTAAGTTTTAATGCAAGCTTGTGAGCTAATGAAATAGGCATTGGCATAAGCTCAGGTGTTTCATCACAGGCATAGCCGAACATCATGCCCTGATCTCCTGCACCTGTATTATATTCGTTCTCAGCCCGTCCTTCAAGTGCATTATCAACACCCATTGCAATGTCAGGGGACTGCTTGTCTATTGTAGTGAAAACGGCGCAGGTGTGTCCGTCAAAACCGTACTTAGCACGGTCGTAACCAATTTCAACAACGGTATCTCTCACGATCTGAGGTATATCTACGGAAGCATTAGTTGTTATCTCTCCCATACACATTACCATACCTGTTGTAGTAACAGTTTCACAAGCTACTCTTGACATCGGATCCTGTTCAAGCATAGCATCAAGTATAGCGTCAGATATCTGATCACATATTTTGTCAGGATGTCCTTCTGTTACTGACTCTGAAGTAAAAACATATTTCGACATTTAAACTACCTCTTTTCTAAAAATTCTGAAAACATATGCTTAATAAGAAATAGCCAAATAAAAAAGCGTTTCATTCCGAAACGCTTGAATTTTCACAAATTCCTCATCTCTCGGAAAACACCGCAGGAATTAGCACCTTAACTGTAGTTAAATGTTAGGTTGCCGGGCTTCAAAGGACCTGTTCCTCCACCACTCTTGATAAGGCTATTTAATTTTAGCACTATTATTATACAATAATACTTAGGTTATGTCAACATCTGTAGAAAACCAGATGTAAATTTATTATGAATTGTTACCTGAAAAAATAGTCTAAGCTCTCATTTTTTAAAATATGAACTTCATTTTTTATTAAATGATTTGTAAAACCTTTTCCGAATTTTTTGTCTAAAATCTCAACTGCATCTCTGATGTGGGGAACAGGGTTATTAAATCTGTGGTAATCAGTTCCCAAAGCGTGGACATAGCCTTTTTTTATTAATTTAAAGCATGCTTTTTTTGAAGAATGCTTCATAAGCGATTTAACATTTATTTGTCCGAGAACATCTAAATCCATAAGCTTTGACAAATCTGAAAAAGAAGTAAAATGCAAATAACGTTCAATATGTGCAATCAGAAGTTTAACATCCATAAAATCGACGATTTTAGAAATATTGCTTATTATATCCGGTGTAATCTTTTGATAAGGCATTTCAAACAATACAAAATCTGTTCCTTGTATTACAAGCTTTGAGATATCTTCATTGCCTACAAGTACAGGATTATATAAAACTTCTGCACCTAAAACTATTTGTGGATGTTCAGCCTTTAAATGAGGTTCTAAATTTTCATATGCTGCATTCCGTCTTTCTAAAAACTTTGAAATGCTTTGTTCAGTACAATAAAAATGAGGAGTAGCTACTACGATATCAGTTCCGTTTTCAGCAAGATCATCAAGCATTTCTAAAGACTCTTCAATTGATCTTGATCCATCGTCAATTCCGGGGAGAATATGAGAATGCATATCAATTTTCATAATAAACCTCCATTTATTTTTAGTGTTTAAATCCATATGTAATATCTCGTCATTAAACACACGACAGGAAGTGGTATTTTAGGGTATCAGTCGTGGTTATAATCTATCAAATGAACAATTATATATATTACAAAGATTATATCACAAGCATCTGACTAAGTCAATAATTAGATAAAACTCAATATTTCATTATTTTTTGTGTTTATTTGAACATGAGTTGAAAGAACAACAGTTACAATTTCCGCAGCACTGATTTTTTATGCTTCTCTTTAAGAATTTTACAAAAATTATAAAAGCCGAAATTATAATAAAAATACAAATTAAAATGACAATATATTTCATATTTTACGTCCTTTAAATAAATAATGAACCGATTTGATAAACAAGTAAAGCTGCGATATATGCGACAGAGCATTGCATTATTGCACTGGCAGCAGCCCATTTTATACTTCCTGTTTCTTTCTTTATGGTTACAAAGGCTGATATGCAAGGCATATATAAAAGGCAGAAAACCATAAATGAAAAGGCTGACAGGGGAGTGAATGCCTGTAATATTGCTCCTGATAATGCAGCTTCATTTGCGGCTGAATATAGCACGAGCATAGTGCTTACCACTGCTTCTTTTGCAACAAGTCCTGAAAGAAGCGATACACTTGATTTCCAATTGCCGAATCCCAGAGGTTTGAAAACAGGAGCGATAAAGCTGCCTAAATATGCAAACAGACTTACGCTGCTGTCTGATGTATATTTAAGATCCGGAGTAAACGACTGAAGAAGCCATATTATTATTGACATTGCAAATATTATAGTTCCCGCTTTAATCAGAAATCCTTTGCATTTATCCCAGGTGTTCTTTAATACTGAAGAAATCATTGGCAGCCTGTAAGCCGGAAGCTCCATAATAAAAGGTGCCTGATTTTTTTTGAAATATGTTTTTTTGAGTATTAATCCGATTATAATTGCAAGGATAAAACCTATTATGTACATAGAAAAAACAATTAATCCCTGATGTGCCGTGAAGAACACTCCGGCAAATAATGCGTAAATCGGAAGTTTTGCGCCGCAGGACATAAAAGGAATAAGAAGAATCGTCATTCTGCGTTCATTTACGTTTTCCTGTGTTCTTGTTGCCATAACAGCAGGAGTTGTACAGCCGAATCCCATTATCATAGGTATAAAGCTTTTTCCTGACAGACCAAGTTTTCTAAGAAATCTGTCAGTAATAAAAGCAGCCCTTGCCATATAACCGCTGTCCTCAAGAATTGATAAACAAAGGAAAAGAATTGATATTTGAGGAAGAAAGGTTAATATTCCGCCTACTCCGTTAATAATACCGTTTATTATCAATGAAGCTGTCCATTGCGGTGAATCAATTCGCTCTAAAATATTTCCTACGGCAGGAGAAAGAATATCGCCAAAAAACTTTTCAATCAGGTCAGAGAAAAATGTACCGATTGTACCAAAAGTAAGCGAGAAAATAAACATCATTATAAGTATGAAGATTGGCAATGCCAAAAATCTGTTTGTAACAATTAAATCTATCTTATCGGATATAGTGAGTTTTTCTTCGTCCTTACCTTTAATAACACATTTTTGTGTTACATCCTCAATAAATCGATATCTTGCATCAGCCAGCATAGTTTCTCTGTCGCCGTATTCTCCTGATGTTTCATACTTTTTCACTATGGAATCAATTTTCTCCAATTGTTTATCGGACAGATCCAATTCATTTAATATTCTTTCGTCACCTTCAAGAATCTTTGATGAGTAAAATGAATAGGGAATAGTTACATTTTCTTTATATATTACAGAAAAAATAGAGTTTAATGCATTTTGGGTATTGATATCAAAGTTAATTTCCGGAGGAGTTATATTGTTGCTCACTACATATTCGATTTGTCTGAGAACTTCATCTATATTGTCACCTTTTCTTGCGGAAATTGGTATAATCGGCATTCCCATAAGTTTTGACAAATAACATGTATCTATTTGAGTGCCTTGTGACTCGACGTCATCCATCATATTTATTACAAGTACCATTGGAATACCTAATTCAACAAGCTGAACGCTTAAATATAAATTGCGTTCAATATTGGTACCGTCAATTATATTGATTATTGCCTGCGGTTTTTCATTAATTATGTAGTCACGGCTAACTATCTCTTCCATTGAATATGGAGATAAAGAATATATTCCGGGCAGATCTATAATATTGAATTTTTCATCCTTGGTTTTTCCTGTCTTCTTTTCAACTGTTACACCCGCCCAGTTGCCAACATACTGATTTGAACCTGTGAGCGCATTGAAAAGCGTTGTTTTGCCGCAGTTAGGATTGCCTGCCAAAGCTACAGAAATCATAAATCAATCTCCCTTTTTACAAATATATTCTTTGCTTCGGAACGTCTTATGGAAAGCATATATCCTCTTAATTTAAGTTCCAGCGGGTCGCCCAAAGGAGCGATTTTATGCAATTTAACTTTTACTCCCGGAGTGATTCCCATGTCTATCAGACGCCGTTTCATAGCGCCGTCACAATTAATTTTAAGTATAAGTGCGGATTCTCCGACTGATAAATCGTTGATTGTATTGTCTTTCATATTTCCTCCGTTAAAAAGCAGATAATAAAGAGTTGCACATGGCTAACTATATTATATCACAGCACTTCAAAAATTTCAACTGTTAATTTAAATCATAACAGTTTTATTTTAAAAATATATGATTCTCGGCAAATAAATAGAAACATATTATAATTATGAATAGTTTTCTCATCTGACATTCGGCTGACTTTATTTTTCATTGGATAATTTAATTCAATACTTAAAAAAGGCAGATAAATTGGCAGTGTGTTATATAATGGGAAAATGTAGTTTGTTAAATCTGAAAATAGCTGATTAAGAAGATTTGTATTTTTTATTTAAGGGTTAAATATTATTTTATTTTACAAGAATCTGTTGCTTTTTGTTAAGTTTTATGGTATAATGACTTGTATTGAGAAATGTTTTGTCTATTTTAACAATAAACATGAAGATTATTTGTATGAAGTAAATAATATTATTGTTATAGATTTAGACAAGGTTCTGATGAAAGGAAAGATAATTAGTATGAAAAAATTAATGCTTGGTAATGAAGCCTTTGCAAGGGGTCTTTATGAAGCAGGTTGTGAAATTGCTTCATCTTATCCGGGAACACCGTCAACGGAAATAACAGAATGTGTGGCCGAATACGATGATGTCTATGCTGAATGGGCACCTAATGAAAAAGTTGCAATGGAGGTGGCTCTTGGTGCATCAATTGCAGGTGCACGAAGCTTTTGTGCAATGAAACATGTAGGGTTGAATGTAGCGGCTGACCCGTTGTATACAGCAGGATATACAGGTGTAAATGCCGGTATGGTAATTGCTGTTGCTGATGACCCGGGAATGCATTCATCACAAAATGAACAGGATTCACGTCATCATGCAATTGCTTCAAAGGTTATGATGATTGAACCGTCAGATTCGGCGGAATGCAAAGAATTCGCTAAAGCAGCTTATGATTTGTCCGAACAATTTGATACACCGGTTATAGTGAGAATGTCTACGAGAGTTTCACATTCACAGTCAACAGTTGAAATGTGTGACAGAGTGCAAAGAGAACATATTACATATCAAAAAAATCCGCAGAAATTCGTTATGATGCCCGCAAATGCAATCAAACGGCATCCTCAGGTCGAGGAAAGACTTGTTAAAATAGCTGAATATGCTGAAACGTCTGATCTTAATAAAGTGGAACTAAATAATACGGAAATCGGTGTTATTACATCCGGAATTTCATATCAATACGCAAAAGAGGCATTAGGAGATAATGCGTCTTATTTAAAGCTTGGAATTGTCAATCCTTTGCCTGTAAACATAATTAAAGATTTTGCTGCTAAATGCAAAGAAGTTTACGTAATTGAAGAGCTTGATGATATAATTGAAACTCACTGCAAAAAAATTGGAGTTCAGGTTCATGGTAAAGATACTTTTAGCTTATTGGGCGAAATTTCACAGGCTATTGTTGCAGAAAAAATACTTGGCAAAACAAATGAAATAACTTGTTTTGAAGGTGAAGTTCCTGTTCGTCCTCCTGTAATGTGTGCAGGCTGTCCTCACAGAGGCCTGTTCTATTGCCTTTCAAAGCTTGGCGTGATGGTTTCGGGAGACATCGGATGCTATACACTTGGTGCAGCAGCTCCTCTTTGTGCTATGGATTCTACTATCTGTATGGGCGCTTCAATAAGCGGTCTGCATGGATTTAACAAAGCTCTTGGTGCAGAATCCGAAAAGAAATCTGTAGCCGTTATCGGAGATTCTACGTTTATGCACAGCGGCATGACGGGACTCGTGAATATTGCATATAATTCAACTAATTCAACAGTTATAATTCTTGATAATTCAATTACAGGTATGACAGGTCACCAGCAGAATCCTACTACTGGTAAAAATCTTAAAGGTGATCCTGCCGCTGCGGTTAATCTTGAAGATCTGTGTCATGCGATAGGCATTAAAAGCGTCAGAGTAGTTGATCCTTATCATATGGCAGAAACCGAAGCGGTTATTAAAGAAGAACTTGAAAAGGAAGAGCCGTCGGTTATTATTTCAAGACGCCCGTGTGCTTTGCTTAAGTATGTTAAGCATAATCCTCCTCTCAAGGTCAATAAGGATAAGTGTGTTGGCTGTAAGCAGTGCCTGAAAATCGGATGTCCTGCAATTTCAATCCACGACGGCAAGTGTGTTATCGATCATACTCAGTGCGTCGGATGCGGAATTTGCAAGGAAATGTGCAAGCTGAATGCTATTGAAGAATAAATTATCAGGAGAGGTTCAAATATGGAAAGAAAATCAATTATGATAGTGGGCGTCGGCGGACAAGGTTCTTTGCTTGCGTCAAGACTTATAGGAAATGTGCTTTTACAGCATGGATATGATGTTAAAGTATCGGAAGTCCACGGTATGAGCCAGAGAGGCGGTTCGGTCGTTACATATGTAAAATACGGAGATGAGGTTAATTCTCCTGTTGTGACGAAGGGAGAGGCTGATATCATTATCAGCTTTGAACAGCTTGAAGCAGCAAGATGGCTTCCTTATTTGAAAAAAGGCGGTCATTTGATAACTTCCACACAAAAGATCGACCCTATGCCTGTTATTACAGGTGCGGCTGTTTATCCCGAAGATATTATTGAAAAAATAAAGGCTCAGGGTGTTGATGTAATTGCTGTTGACGCACTGACTCTTGCGGAACAAGCCGGAAATGCTAAAGCTTCAAATGTGGTTCTTATGGGTGTTGTATCAACTAAAATGCCTTTTGATGTTAAAGTATGGGAACAAGCTGTTGAACAGTGTGTGCCTGCGAAATTTTTAGAACTAAATAAAAAAGCTTTTGCTCTTGGCAGAGAAATTCAATAAAAATTATGATAAACGATATATAATTACAAAGGAGGTTATTCCGATGGAAAGATATTGGAATGAATCAATAGAATGTATGTCAAGAGAGGAGATGAAAAAGCTTCAGGATGAACGTTTAGTTGCTCAGGTTAAGCATGTATATGAAAATGTTCCGTACTATAAGAAATTGATGGATGAAAAGGGTGTTACCCCTGATGATATTAATGGTACAGAAGATTTGCACAAGCTGCCGTTTCTGACGAAGGCTGACTTGCGTGAGGCATATCCTTATGGCTTGCTTGCTAAACCTTTGTCAGATTGCGTCAGAATTCAGTCTACAAGCGGCACTACAGGTAAGAGAGTGGTTGCTTTTTATACACAGCATGACATTGATTTATGGGAAGATTGCTGTGCAAGAGCAATTGTTGCAGCCGGCGGAACGAAAAATGACGTTTGTCAGGTTTGTTATGGCTATGGCTTGTTCACAGGCGGACCGGGGCTTAACGGAGGTTCTCATAAAGTAGGCTGTCTTACATTGCCAATGTCCTCCGGTAATACGGAAAGACAGATTCAGTTTATGCGTGACCTTAAATCTACAATAATATGCTGTACTCCGTCATATGCCGCATATATAGGAGAAACACTTCATGAAATGGGATACGGTCCTGAAGATATCAGTTTAAAAGCAGGTATTTTTGGTGCTGAACCCTGGACTGAAGAAATGAGAAAAGAAATTGAGAGATTACTTGGAATTAAGGCGTATGATATTTATGGACTTACGGAAACAAGCGGCCCGGGAGTTTCGTTTGAGTGCAGTGAACAGACAGGTATGCATATAAATGAAGATCATTTTATTGCTGAAATTATAGATCCTGATACAGGAGAAGTGCTGCCTGAAGGTTCTAAAGGAGAGCTTGTGTTTACAAGTATTACAAAAGAGGCTTTTCCGTTGCTTCGATATAGAACAAGAGATATATGTGTTCTTTCAAGAGAAAAATGTTCATGCGGAAGAACTCTTATTAAAATGACAAAACCGATGGGCAGAAGTGATGATATGCTTATCATTAAAGGTGTAAACGTATTTCCATCTCAGATTGAGTCCGTACTGCTTAAAATGAGCAATGTAACTCCTAACTATCAGATTATAGTAGATAGAGTTAACAATAAAGACACTTTTGAAATTCAAGTGGAGCTTTCCAATGACATGCTTTCAGATACGATAAAATCTGTGGAAGAACTTGAGAAGAAGATTGGCGCTGAAATTCACTCAATTCTTGGAATCAGTGCAAAAATTAAGCTTGTTGAGCCAAAAACCATTACACGTTCAGAGGGTAAAGCTGTTCGAGTAATTGACAAAAGAAAGCTTGTTTAATAATATCCTAAAAGGAGGGATTTTTATGACAGTAAAACAACTATCAGTTTTTGTGGAAAACCGTGCGGGAAGATTATCTGCTGTAACAAGGCTTCTGGGAGATAATGATATTTCTATAAAAGCAATGTCTATTGCTGATACAAAGGATTTCGGAATACTCAGACTTATTGTAAACGATAGTGAAAAAGCCCTTGAAGTTTTGAAAAATAACGGTTGTTCAGTTACAATAACCAATGTGCTTGCTATTAAAATCCAGAATAAACCGGGTGGACTTGCTGATGCAATGGAAGTGCTTTATAAAGGAAATATAAGCGTTGAGTATATGTATGCGGCTTTTATTAAAGAGGAAGATGGAACAGCATTTTTGATTCTGAGAGTAGATGATAATGACAGCGCTGTTAAAACATTGACTGAGAATGGATATTCTCTTGTAGGACAGGATGAACTTCTGAATATCTGATTATATTATTTATGAAAATTTTGTGATATTATAAAAAAACGCTTGCATTTTTTTAAAAATGTGTTATTATAATATTATAAAGCGTTATATTTATTAGCTTTAATTTAATTGAGGAGGTTGTCATTATGGCATATAAAATCAGTGATGAATGTATCGGCTGCGGCGCTTGTGCAGACGCTTGCCCAGTAGGTGCTATTTCTGAGAGTGACGGAAAATATGTAATTGACGCTGATGCTTGCATCGATTGCGGTTCTTGCGCAGGTACATGCCCTGTTGGTGCTCCTGCTGCAGAATAATACATAGTCGTTTTTATTCAAAATATTTCGCCTGTTGCTTTTTTGCAGCAGGCGATTTTTACATATATCATATATAATTAATAAGTAAATTAAAATTTAAATCTTAAAGATATATAAGATTAGTATATATTACTAATATTAATAAGATAAATTTTTCAAATTTAGTTGAAACAGAAAAATTAAAAATGATTGTTGACGAAATTAAGTAAACGTGATATCATAAAATATATATCTATCTAAATTTTTATATAAAGGATTGACCTGATATGAAAAAAACATTTTTAACAAAAGAACAAGCGGAAGAAATAATAACTAAATATCCTACTCCTTTTCATATTTATGATGAAAAGGGTATAAGAGAAAATGCTCGTAATCTTATGAAAGCGTTTTCATGGAATAAAGGCTATAAAGAATATTTTGCTGTAAAAGCTACTCCTAATCCATATATTTTGAAGATTTTGCAGGAAGAGGGATGCGGCGTTGACTGTTCGTCACTTACTGAACTGATGATGAGTGATGCATGCGGATTCAGCGGAAGCGATATAATGTTTTCATCAAATGTTACGCCTGAAGCTGATATGAAAAAAGCAAAGGAGCTTGGCGCATACATAAACCTTGATGATTTTACACATATTGAATTCCTTGATAATCTCTGCGGTATACCGGAAACAATATGCTGCCGTTTTAATCCGGGCGGTCATTTTGAAATTGAAACGCAAATAATGGATAATCCGGGAGAGGCAAAGTATGGTTTTACCCGTGAACAGCTTTTCGAAGGATTTAAAATTCTGAAAGCCAAAGGTGCAAAATATTTTGGAATACATTCATTCCTTGCTTCAAATACAGTTTCAAATGCTTATTATCCAAAATTGGCAAGAATTTTGTTTGAACTTGCTGTAGATTTGAAGAAAGAAACGGGAGTTGAGATTAAATTTATAAATCTTTCCGGCGGTGTAGGAATTGCATACGAGCCTGATAAATCTCAGAATGATATATTTGCTATCGGAGAAGGAGTTCATAAAGCCTTTGATGAAATTCTGGTTCCTGCCGGAATGGGCGACGTAGCTATTTTTACTGAGCTTGGAAGATATATGCTTGCACCATACGGACACCTTGTTACAAAATGTATTCATCAAAAACATACATATAAGGAGTATATAGGAGTGGATGCCTGTGCGTGTAATTTAATGCGCCCGGCAATGTATGGATCATATCATCACATTACCGTTCTTGGCAAGGAAAATGAACCATGTGAATATAAATATGACGTTACAGGCGGTTTGTGTGAAAATAATGATAAATTTGCAATTGACAGAATGCTTCCTAAAATAGATATCGGAGACATTTTAGCAATTCATGATACCGGTGCCCATGGTTTTTCAATGGGATATAATTATAACGGAAAACTGCGTTCAGCCGAAGTGCTTTTAAAGGAAGACGGTTCAGCACAATTGATCCGCCGTGCCGAAACTCCTGCTGATTATTTCAGTACTTTTGATTTTTCGGGAATTCTTGATAAATATATGAAGTAGAGTTTGAAAATCCACAACGAAGTGTGTTTGTGGATTTTCTTTGCTTTATAAGTGTAATTTATGAATTTTTAAGGAATAATATTCAAAAAAACTTGCAATGGGTTATAGAATATAGTATAATATTAAATTGGTATAGTAAAAATTAATGAAGGGTTGGTAGAAAAAATGGATCTGGAAATGGTAAAATATCTTGCTGAATTGGGAAAGCTGGAATTCTCCGATGATGAGCTTGCCAAAAAAGCTGATGAAATGACTGATATTATCAATCTTATGGATACAGTCAAAGAAATTGACATTACTTATGATGCACTTAAAGATAATCATGACGTTTATATTAATGATTTGAGAGAGGACGCTGTCATGCAGTCTCTTGCTACAGAAAAAATTCTTCAAAATGCAGTTAATTCAAATAATTGTTTCGTTGTTCCAAAGGTTGTAGAATAAATATTATAAGAAGGGGAGTGTTTAACAGTGGACGTGACTTCAATGAAAATTCGTGATATGCGCAAGGCTCTTGATAATAAGGATATCTCTGTAAAAGAACTTACAAATGAATATCTTTCAAAAATTAATAATTTAAATAATAAAATTGAAAGCTTTATTACTGTAACGGATGATTTAGCAGTAAATCAAGCTGATAAAGCGCAGGATATTATAAATAAAGGAGATTCTAAAGCGCTTACAGGTATTCCTATAGCTATAAAGGATAATATCTGTACAGAGGGAGTTAAAACAACTTGTGCATCAAAGGTGTTGGAGAATTTTATTCCTCCTTATAATGCAACGGTAATGGAAAAACTGAATGCACAGAATATTGTAATGCTTGGAAAAACTTCAATGGACGAATTTGCTATGGGAGGATCTACTCAGACTTCTGCATTTGCAAAAACTAAAAACCCGTATAATACAGAATGTGTTCCTGGTGGATCTTCAGGTGGTTCGGCTGCAGCAGTTGCTGCTGATATGTGTCCTGCCGCATTGGGATCAGATACTGGCGGTTCAATCAGACAGCCGTCTGCTTTTTGCGGGGTAACAGGAATTAAGCCTACTTACAGCCGTGTTTCACGTTTTGGACTCGTGGCTTTTGCATCATCTTTTGATCAGATCGGACCGATCGCTAAAGACAGTCATGACTGTGGCATCGTTTTAAATGCTATTTGCGGATATGATCCACATGACGGTACAAGCTCCGGTGAAAGCGTACCTGACTTTACAGCGAAGATCGGTGAATCCCTTAAGGGAATGAAAATTGCGCTTCCTGCTGAGTTTTTTGCAGACGGTATAGACGAGGCTGTCAGGAGCACAGTTCTTAAGGCTGCTGATGAATATAAGGCAATGGGTGCTGAAATTGTTGAGTGCAAAATGCCTTCTCTGAAATATGCTGTTCCTGCATATTATCTTTTGGCTTGTGCCGAAGCTACTTCAAATCTTGCCAGATATGACGGTATAAAATACGGTCACAGAACTGAAAATGCCGAAAGCTATGAACAGCTGATAGTAAGATCCCGTTCTGAGGGCTTTGGTGATGAGGTAAAGAGAAGAATTCTGTTAGGTAACTATGCTCTTTCAAGCGGATATTATGACGCTTATTACAGAAAAGCTCTTGCATTAAGACAGCTGATAAGACAGGAATATAACGATATATTTGAAAAATGCGATGTAGTACTGACACCGACTACTCCTACGGTTGCTTATCGACCTCAGGAGATGGCTGATCCTGTTAAGATGTATCAGGCAGATATTTGTACCGTTACAGTTAATATAGCAGGTCTTCCCGCATTGTCAACTCCATGCGGATATGACGAGAATGGGATGCCTATAGGTATGTCGATTATAGGTAAGAAATTTGATGAAGCAACAATAATTCAAGTTGCAGATGCATTTGAAAAAGGTTTTACACCTATAGCACCTAAGCTTTAATTGAAAGGAGATTGACAAATGGAAAAATTTAAAACTGTCATAGGCCTTGAAATCCATGCGGAGCTGCTTACTAAAACAAAAATTTTCTGTAATTGTTCTGCTGAATTCGGCGGAAACCAGAATACAAGATGTTGTCCTGTATGTACAGGAATGCCGGGAACCTTGCCTATAATTAATCAAACGGCTGTTGAATATGCAGTAAAAGCAGGTTATGCGCTTAACTGTGAGATAAATAAATTCTCGGTATTTGACCGAAAAAACTATTTTTATCCCGATCTTCCTAAGGCTTATCAGATATCCCAGCTTTATTATCCTATCGTTGGACCGGGATATGTGCCTATTGAGGTTAATGGTGTAATCAAGAATATCAGAATTAATCATATTCATTTGGAAGAGGATGCCGGTAAACTTGTACATGATGACTTCAACGGAATTTCAATGGCTGACTATAACAGATGCGGTATTCCGCTAATTGAAATTGTAACCGAACCTGATATTTCATCTGCTGAAGAAGCTATGGCTTTGGTTGAACAGATTTCTCTTCTTTTGAAATATGCAGGAGTTTGTGACTGTAAAATGGAGCAGGGTTCTTTGCGCTGTGATGTAAATATTTCTTTGATGAGACCTGATGATAAAGAATTCGGCACACGTGCGGAAATTAAGAATATTAACTCAATTAAATCAGTCGGACGTGCTATAAAATATGAGGAAAGACGTCAGGCTTTGCTTCTTGAAGCAGGAAAAAAAGTAGTGCAGGAAACAAGGCGTTATAACGCAAACAGGGATAAAACCACATCTATGCGTTCTAAGGAAAATGCCAATGACTATCGTTATTTTCCTGAACCGGATATTTTGCAGGTTAATCTTACCGATGAACAGCTTGAGGAAATCAGAGCAAAGCTGCCTGAACTCCCAAATCACAGAATTAAAAGATATGTTGAGGACTATAAACTGTCTGAAAAAGATGCAGAAATTCTTGTTAACTCCAAGGTTATTTCGGATTTCTTTAATGAGGCAGTTGCGGTCTATAACAGTCCTAAAAGTATAGCGTCATTTATTCTTACCGAATTTATGAGAAGAATAAATTTAGGTGAAATTGATCCCGATAATATAACATTTACAGCGAAAGACTTTGCAGCTTTGGTTGAAATGGCTGATAATGAGAAGATATCTAAAAATGATGCTAAAGCCATCTTCAGAGAAATGGTGGAAAAAGGCGGAAAGCCTGAGGAGATTGCACAGAGAAACGGTATGCTTATTATCGTGGATACAGCTAAGGTTAATGCTGTTGTAGATGAAATTTTAAAAGCTAATTCAGCACAGACAGAGCAGTATAAAAACGGTGAGACTAAGGTTTTTGGATTTATAATGGGACAGTGTACAAAGGCTCTTAAAGGAGCTGCAACACCAAAGGTCATAAAAGAAATTCTTGAAGGCAAATTAAACGCTTTGCTTAATGAAGTAAAAACCGTAAAGACAGAAACTGCTGAAGTTAAAAATGAGGAAACTGTTTCAAAGCTCAGCGAATATAAAAATGAGACCCCGTATGTGCCTGATTCTGATGGCAAATTGCTTATGGTCGGTACTGACAGTTTAAAGAAAGAGTTTTCACTTGATGAAGCTCAGAAACTAATAGGCAAGGAAATTGATTTTGAAGGCTGTGTGCATAGAGTAAAAAAGATGGGAAATATCTCATTTGTACTCATCAGAACTGCATTCAATGTTATTCAGACAGTATATAGCTGTGATAATTGCGCTGACAGTATTGACGGACTTAAAGAAGGGTATTATGTTTGGGTTAAGGGTACAGTAAGTGCGAATGAAAAGGATTTTAACGGTATAGAAATAATTCTTTCTTCAATTAAAGTTGTATCTAAACCTGCGGCAGAATATCCGCTTAAAATTTCACAGGGTAAATTGAATTGCTCTATTGAGGCAAACCTTGATAATCGTACAGTTGCTTTGAGAAATCCTTATGAGAGGGCTGTGTTCAAGCTTCAGGAGGGAATTGTTCACGGAATGCATGAATTCATGAGGAATAATAACTTTACTGAAATTCATACTCCAAAAATCGTTGCTCAAGGAGCAGAAGGCGGAGCAAATATTTTCCGCTTGGATTATTTCCAGAAGCCGGCGTTCTTAAATCAGTCACCTCAGTTTTATAAACAGGCAGCTGTAGCCTTTTTTAACAGAGTATATGAAATTGCTCCGGTTTATCGTGCAGAAAAGCATGCCACATCACGTCATATCAATGAGTATATCGGACTTGATTTTGAAATGGGCTTTATTGACAGCATGTATGATGTAATGGCAATGGAAACGGCAATGTTAAAATATATAATGGAATATCTTAAGAAAAATTATAAGAATGAAATAAGAATTCTTAATGCAGACATTCCTGATATTACAGAGATTCCGTCAATTAAATTCTGTGATGCTATTTCGCTTCTCAGAGGCGGAGAGAGTAACGGTAAGAAATTTGATCTTGATCCGGAGGATGAGGTTAATCTTTGTAAATATGCTGAAGAAAAGTACGGAAGTGAATTTATATTTGTTACCCATTTCCCATCATCAAAACCACCGTTTTACGCAATGAATTCCAAGGAGGATCCAAGAGAAGCTTATAAATTTGATTTGCTTTTCAGAGGACTCGAAATAACCTCAGGGGGTCAGCGTATTCATGACTATAATGAACAGGTGGAAAAAATGAAAAAACAGGGACTTGATCCTGCTGATTTTGAGAGTTATCTTGAAGCACATAAATATGGTCTGCCGCCTCATGGTGGTTTAGGAATCGGACTTGAAAGACTTCTTATGAAAATTCTTAGAATTAATAATATTCGTGAAACTTCTATGTTCCCAAGAGATATAAACAGACTTATACCATAATAAAAAGCATCGGATATGTGAAAGAACATTTCCGATGCTTTTTTCTATATCATGTTTTCGAGATAAGCTAAAGTTTTTTTATCATATTTTAAATCCTGAGCAGCCATGTTCTCTTCAAGCTGCCACAGCTTTGAAACTGCAAATACTGATGATACAAAAAATGGCTGACTTGAAAGATATCCTAACGGTATAACTGCCGGACTATGACCTGTTTTAAGACTTAATTCTTTGACTTTTGCAAGTCTTGCCAGATTAGCTGTACTTGTAAACTGTCCTTCAGGAAGATTTTTAGCTGCATCTCCCTTAGATAGTTTTGCAAAGAATCCTTTAGCCTGTGGAGAAAAAGCCATAACAGGAAATTGATTTTTTGCATACCATTTGTGTTCTATGGTATCCATGCAAACTAATGTAGGATCACCAAATGTATCAACACTTGAATGTGCCAGACTATAATTTATCTGGCTTATTCTGAAGGGTTCAAGATTATGTTTTTCTGCATATTCATTTGCTTCCTGAATTCTCTTTGTTGTCCAATTAGATGCACCGATAAAATTGACTTTTTTATTTTCTACAAATTCGTTCAAAATCGGCATAATCTCCTCCACGGGTATATTTTCATCATCTCTGTGAAGAAAGTAAATGTCAATATAATCTGTTTTAAGACACTCTAAACTGCGCTGCAAATCATATTTTAAATCTGCTGCGGAAAGTCTTGAAATATTCATATCATCAAGATGCGGATGACCGCCTTTGGTCGAAATAATTATTTCTTTTCGATTGTTTCGTTTTTCAATCCAATTTCCGATAACTGTTTCACTTGCATTTTCTCCGTTTTCAAGCCAGGAACAGTAAACTCTTGCTGTATCAATGCAGTTTCCGCCAAGTTCAATGTATTTATCAAGAAATTTAATATAGGTATCTTCATTTTCGATTCTTTCAAAACTTGCAGTTCCAAAGGTTAATGATGGTATCAAAATACTGTGATTTTTATTTTTAAGTTCATATTTTATCATATAATATCTCCCGTTTGCGTATTTTTAATTTCTTTATAATACTATTCATTATAAATAATAATATCACATTTTTATTTTTTATTCCTGTAGCAATTGTAAATAAATTATTATTTTGAAAATAACGCTTGACAAGTTATTAGACTTGATATATAATATATGTAAAGCATTGTCGCTTTACATTCTTTAAAGAATAAGAAAGGTAACTTAAGTATGAGCAAAAATTTTGAAATAAGTGTATTACTTGATTTGTATGGTAAATTGCTTACCGAAAAACAGTATGATATGCTTGATTTTTATTATAATAATGATTTTTCGCTTGCTGAAATTGCCGAACATTATGATATATCCAGACAAGGTGTTCATGATTCTATAAAAAGGGGAGAAGAACTTTTATTGGATTATGAAAAAGTCCTGAAGCTTTCTGAAAATCAGCAAAAATATCAGGATATTCTTGTTGAATTTAAATCCCAGGCACTTGAAATCTTGAATGAGTGCAGAAAAGTATCTTTCGGAAAAAATATTGCGGATAAAACTATTGTATTACTTGAAAATTTAGACAGTAAACTTGCTGAATTTGATAATTCGGAACTATTGGGTGAATAATATAAATTTTGTTAAATCAGAAGAGAGGGGGACATTGAAATGGCATTTGAAGGACTGTCGGAAAAGCTTAACGGTGTATTTAAACGTCTAAAATCAAGAGGTAAACTTAATGAAGCTGACGTAAAAGAGGCTATGCGTGAAGTTAAAATGGCACTTCTTGAAGCAGACGTAAGTTATAAGGTTGTTAAAGAATTCATATCAAATGTTACTGAAAGAGCGGTAGGTGAAGATGTTTTAAAAAGCCTTACCCCCGGTCAGCAGGTAATAAAAATTGTTAATGAAGAACTTATAAAGCTTATGGGTGACGCTAATTCTAAAATCAATTTTCCCAATAAGCCTCCATGCGTTATAATGATGTGCGGACTTCAGGGTTCCGGTAAAACAACTCATGCCGCAAAGCTTGCAAAGCATTTTAAGGCTCAGGGTAAAAGACCTCTTTTGGTGGCGTGTGACGTTTATAGACCTGCGGCAATTGATCAGCTGAAAATTGTTGGTGAAAAGGCAGAAGTTCCTGTATTTGAAATGGGTCAGATTGATCCGAGAAAAATTGCTAAAGAGGGACTTAAGCATGCTAAAGATTACGGAAATGATTTAGTTATACTTGATACTGCCGGACGTCTCCATATTGATGAAGAACTTATGGATGAACTTAAAGATATTAAAAAATTGGCAGAACCGCATGAAATAATGCTGGTTGTTGATGCAATGATCGGTCAGGATGCAGTTAAAGTGGCTTCAAGCTTTGATGAAGCGTTAGGTATTGACAGCGTTATACTTACAAAGTTGGATTCAGACACCCGAGGCGGTGCCGCATTATCTGTTCTTTCAGTAACAGGTAAGCCTATTAAATTTGTAGGTATGGGTGAAAAACTTGATGAATTTGAACCTTTTCATCCCGAAAGAATGGCTTCAAGAATATTGGGCATGGGAGATATGCTGACATTAATAGAAAAAGCGTCCTCAACCGTTGATGCAAAGGATGCTGAAAAGCTTGCTAAAAAAGTCAAGGAAAAAGGATTTGACCTTAATGATTTGCTTGAACAAATGAAGCAAATTCACAAAATGGGTTCAATGAGATCTATTATAAAAATGCTTCCCGGTGTAGGTAATATAAATGATGAACAGCTTGAGCAGGGTGAAGTGCAATTAAAGAAAACAGAAGCAATGATTAATTCAATGACTATAAAGGAACGTGAAAAACCTGCTATTATTGATCCAAAGAGAAAAAGACGAATTGCCGCAGGAAGCGGAACAGAAGTTTCTGATGTAAATGCATTGCTTAAACAGTTTGATCAGATGCAGAAAATGATGAAACAACTGGGGATCACAGGAAAAGGCGGAAAGAAGAGTATGAGAAACAGAGCCGCACTGCTTAAAGGTCTTGGCGGTGGCATGGGCGGAGGTTTCCCAATGTAAATTTGTAAATCAGTGCGAAAGCGTTGATATATAATTAATATTTGGAGGTGAATTTTACAATGGCAGTTAAAATCAGACTCAGAAGAATGGGTGCTAAGAAAGCTCCTTTCTATCGTATAGTTGTTGCTGATTCAAGATATCCACGTGACGGTCGTTTTATTGAAGAACTTGGCTACTATGATCCTACAAAGGAGCCTTCAGTACTTAAGATTGATGACGAAAAGGCTAAATCTTGGATTGCTAACGGTGCACAGCCAACTGATACCGTTAAAGCACTTTTGAAAAAGAACGGCACAATCTAATTTTGTGTTATCCAATCAGTAAGGCTCTTATCCCACCAACAGCCTTGCTGATTTATCGGTGGGGTTTACCCTGCCGCATTTCCGTGGGAGAATGGAGGATTTATTATGAAAGAATTACTTGAAATTATAGTATCAGAACTTGTTGAAGATAAGGAAGCTGTTGAAATTACAGTTGATGAACCGAATGAAAAAGGTATAGTTGTTTATCATCTTCATGTGGCTCAATCTGATATGGGAAGAGTTATTGGCAAGCAGGGCAGAATAGCAAAGGCGATTCGTACTGTTATGAGAGCCGGAGCTTCTCGTATTAATCAGAAGTTAATGGTTGAAATTGACTGATATTTTTATTAGAAATAAATTCTCACCCTATACTAATAATAGTATAGGGTGATTTTTTTGAAAATATATTTGAAAATATAGTAGAGTAATTGCAAGCCCAATACCTACTTAGTCATTGTTTTCAGAACTTTCGTTAAGATCAACATATTTAAATATTGGACCAGCATTTTTTCTATAATCATATCCGTCTTTTTTTTCAGATTCTTTGTAAAATGATTGAGCAAAAATTTCATCGCCTATAACAGGTTTGTAATTTGAATCCAATATACCGTTGGAATTGTCAAATTCAATAGATTTATCCTGTTTGATAGCTTGGTCATAATAAACATAAACCTTATCATCAACTTTATATCCACCACGTTCTTCTGTTATTTGAATAAGAATGGTATTATCGTCTTTTATTTCGATTACCTTTCCTGTAAAATATTCAAGGTGATCATTGCCTCCATCTGGTTTATCTGAACAGGAGCAAAAAACAAACAATGCTGATAATGATAATAGTGTTAATAAGTATTTTTTCATAATAACAACTCCTATTACTTTTTAATCCAAAAATATGCAGCGCTACAGTCCATAAAGTCCACAGTAGTATAATTAATATATGTCGGAGAACTATTCCAAGTGTCATACACCATTAGGTAATTGTATGTATTTCCACTTGAAACTTTTTTAGCCCTTACCAGTCCCAATATAGAAATTTCATGACCGCTTCGCTTTCCACCAACATTTATTCCATAACTCATTAATACAGGTCTATTATATTTTAACTTATCTTTTAGCCAATTAACAGAAGGTTTATTTTCAACCCAGTAATTTTTTGTTCCTTTATAACCTTTCTTTTTAGCTAAATCAACTAAAGCATTTTTTGTTTTCCTTATATTACAAACTCCATATTCAATTTCATTCTTGGTTTTAGATACTTTAACTCCTGATTTTTCCCAAATATAATTATATGCATTTCTAATACCTGCATCTGTACCGGTAGCTAATCCCTCCATATACGCTATCTGATATGCAGCTGATGTACAACAACAGTATCTACTTGTTCGATTAATTATATAATCTTGAGTATAAAGTCTAGATTTATTTGTATATTTTTTTAATATAGTTTTTTCTGAAACCTTATATTTATTACTTTTTTGTAGATTATAGATATAAATGCTACCTATTGAAGAATATTTAGTTGATTCATCCATTAACTCATCTGATAGCATTTCATTTCCATAGTTGTCATACACTTTTTTAGTTTTATCAGATTTTTTCTTTGCAATAACACCATATTGCATTGGTGCTATTTCGACAATTTGCTTATCAATATCAAGATTTTTTCTTGAAGTATCAGTAACATCAATTACTGTGTCGACTAAATCAGAATATATTCCCTCTTGTCCTGGATTAACATTGGCTTCCTTTATAATTGCTTCATGATTTTGAAAAACAACAACTGCATAACCATAAGGCAGTGCATTTGAAAAATATGAAACAGTGTATTCGGGATCATTAGAATCTATCACATTAATCTCATTAACTTCACCTAAGTTAAAATCAACACCTGGCTTAATTGTTTCAGCCCATTCTAATGCAACATCTTTAACACATTCTTGTATTTTAGCGGAATCTAATTTAATAAGTCCGTTATTACTATTAGTTTTATCATAAGCTGCGACTGTCTGTCCAACAACACTAAAAGCTAATGATAAAGCTAATATCATTGAAATAAATCTTCTTTTCACGTTAATTGAAACTCCTTAAAAATATATTTTTTGTCAGCTAACTGAATCATTATAACATAGTAAATTTAAATCGTCAACCAATTAAATGTAAATAATTAATAAATACTGGCAACTTAATAGAATTTGGAATAAATTTTTACCCTGTACTAATAATAGTATAGGGTGATTTTATTTGTTAAAATATATGAAAAAAGTTTATTTATACGTTTTGGGTGCTTTTGTCGGTGCTGCCAACGGTATGTTTGGTTCCGGCGGAGGTATTGTAGCAGTTCCTATGCTTGAACATGACGATGATGATGTTAAGAAAGCCCATGCTACATCAATTGCAATTACCTTGCCGCTTAGCATATTAAGCGGTATGATTTATTTTACAAAGGGCAGTATTGATATAATATATGCGCTTAAATTTATACCATTTGGAATTGCAGGTGTATTTTTAGGTACAAAATTGTTGATTAAGCTATCAAGTATTACGCTGAAAAGAATTTTCGGAGCAGTAATGATATTTTTCGGTATTAGATTGATAATGAGGTAAAAATGAGTTTTTTTATAATAGCAGTTGTATCGTTTGTTACAGGCATATTTGCATCACTGGGTCTTGGCGGCGGTATGGTTCTGATTTTATATCTTACAATATTTGCACATACACCTCAGTTGGCGGCGCAAGGAATTAATCTGATTTTTTTCGTTCCTATTGCTGCCTTATCTCTTTATTATCATAACAAAAATCACCTTGTGGAATGGAAAAAAATCGTTCCCATATTGATAACAGGAACGATTTTTGTAATAATTTTCAGTATTATTGCAAATAAAACTGACAACAGGCTGCTTCAGAAGCTATTCGGCGGGTTTGTCATAATTGCAGGAATTAAAGAAATTTTCTCAAAAAAAAGAAAAAATTAATCAGTTTTCTTATTCTTCCTTCTGAAATCCAAATATCCTTCTAATATAACCGTTGCGGCCACTGTGTCCACAACGGCTTTTCTGTTTTTACCCCTTACATTGGTTTCATTCAGAATTTGATGTGCTGTAACTGTAGTTGAACGTTCATCCCACATGTTAACCGGACATTCTGTTATTTCATTGAGCATATCAGCAAAAGCCTTGCATTTTTCAGCTCTTGGCCCCATTGATCCGTTCATATTTTTGGGAAGCCCGACCACTATTTCGCCGACTTCGTATTGCTCCGCCATGTGAGCAATTTTCATTGCAAGGATCTGTGCATTTCGTTCTTCTATTGTACCAATTGGTGAAGCAAGGAATTCAGTTCTGTCGCATACTGCAAGACCTGTTCTTACATCACCGTAATCAACCGCCATTATTTTCATAAGCATTAACATTCCTTTATCTGAAGTAATTTTAATAATTAATTGATATTATACAATAAAAGCTGATAGATGTCAATTGTTACGACAAAATTATACCTTTTATATGCAAATAACTATTTTATTGACAATAATGCTGTTTTGGGGTATAATGGAAACAATGTATAAAGATAAAACCGAATTATTAAATCTGATAGTTAAGGGGACAAAATTATGAAGATAAATGATGAAGCTGATATTAAACTAACTGATAATGTAATAGTTGATGCAACACCGGCTGACAAGAAAAAGTTAAGCAAGAAAAAAAGAAACATCATAATTGTTTCTACTGTTGTAGCTGCAATATTACTTATTGTTTTAGGCTGGTTTTTGGTTGAAAGAAACGCAAATAAATGGGATATAAAACAATCAGAAATAACAATAGAATATGGTGAAAAATACGAACCTAAATTGGATGAATTAATTGATATAAGTAAATATTCTAATGTTTCAGACGAGAATACAAAACTTGAATTTAACATTCAAAATGAGTCTGAGAAAGAATATCCAGCAACAGGAACATATGATATTGATGTAAAACACAAGATTCAATATAAGTTGTTTGGACTGACATTGTTTTCTGTAGATGATAAGAAAACTGTAAAGATTAGCATTAAAGATACAACCATTCCTGTATTTGCGGAAGAAGAAGGATTTAACCCAAAAGAAATCGAAGTATATAAAGATGATAAAATTGAAAATATCAAAGATAAATTCAAAGCAACAGATCTTTCAGAATTAGATTTGTCATTAGATGATAGTAATGTAAATTATGCTGCTACTGGTGAATATGAAGCTAAAATTGTTGCAAAGGATAAAAGTAATAATGTTGCTGAACTAGAAATTAAGATTAAAGTAATAGAACCAACCATCAGTATTGAACCAGCATCTTTAGAATTAATTGTAGGTGAAGAATCCGATTTAAAAGCTACAGTTAAAGGAAGCAATCAGGATGTAGAATGGTCTTCATCTGATAATGGAATCGCTAAAGTAGAAAATGGTAAGGTTACAGCAGTAAACAAAGGAACAGCAACAATTACAGCTAAATCAAATAATGTTCAATCTACATCTACAGTAAATGTAAAGGAAAAGCCTATTACTACAACTAAACCTTCTACGACAGCACCAAAAACCACTACAAAGCCAAACAATAATAGTGGAACTGCTACACAAAAGCCTCAGACTACTATTCCTAATACAACGACACCTACACAAACACAACCATATTGGTGTACAGAGGGTGGAACACATCATGTATTATCAAAAGGATTAGGTTGGTTTAATAGTTATGATGAGGCATATAAAGCTGGTGGTGAATATATAAATCAACATTATAATGGAAATGGTGGATGGTATGTAGATCAATGTGATTGTGGAAAGTGGACTGTTGAAGTAAGGGCACTCAATCTTAGCACAACAACACCTACACAAACACAACCATATTGGTGTACAGAAGGTGGAACACATCATGTTCATCCAGTAGAAAATATGGGATGGTTTAATTCATATGATGAAGCCAAAAATGCAGCGAGGAAATATATATCTGAGCATGGCGGCGGTGGCAATTGGTATGTAGGTAGATGTGATTGCGGCTTGTATACATCAAGTGCTAAATAATAATTATAAAATATTATTCTATGTTTTAAGTATAGCCAATTCCTCAGATCAGTCTATTAATATGAGTGATGAAAATGGAAAAATACAAACTGGCTTCATCAAGTAGAAGTACTATTTTAATTTTATCAAGATATAACAATGGCAATGCCAAAAAGTTACAACATACAGTAATATATGTTATAGATATTATAATTTATTTAATAAATATAATACCTATAATTCTTAGGAGAAATAAAATATGGGAACTAATAATAATTTTAAAAATATATTAAACGTTATTATTAATATTTTTACAGGTTGGTTAACATTTTGGATATTCTTTTATTCTTGGTTTTTTATTACGGATAGAAAAGATGCTGAAGCAGAGAGCTTTGTACCTGTTGGCTATGCTATGCTTATAATTGGTATACCTGTAATAATTATTTTTCGTGTAATACAGTTGATAAGAAAAGAAAATAAAAAGGATTATTGGATATATAATATTCTTCCTATGTTATCAACATTAATTATTATGATATTATGGTGCTTTTTGTCCAGAATGAACACTTTATGATTTTATTAATAAAAAATATTCGTTTTTACTTGCAATATTATTGGAAATAAGCTATAATAAATATATCTTTAATTGAGCAGAATTTAATATGTAAGGAGTATTTATATGAAAATAGTTGACACAATTGGTTTTGTTGAAGGCTTTGATAAAGAAGTCGGAGAAGCAATGAATTCAGAACTTGCCCGTCAGAGAAGAAACCTTGAGCTTATTGCAAGTGAAAATATTGTTTCACCTGCTGTTATGGCAGCAATGGGAAGCGCTTTGACAAATAAGTATGCTGAAGGCTATTCAGGTAAAAGATATTACGGCGGCTGTGAGTGTGTTGATGTTGTTGAAAATATCGCTATTGAAAGAGCCTGCAAGCTTTTCGGTGCTAAATATGCAAACGTACAGCCACATTCAGGTGCACAGGCTAATCTTGCTGTTTATTTTGCACTGTGTGAAGTAGGTGATACTATTCTTGGAATGAGTCTTGCTCACGGTGGTCATCTTACACACGGTTCTCCTGTTAATATGTCAGGAAAGAATTATAACTTTATTTCATACGGCCTTGATGATAATGGATATCTCGACTATGACGAGCTTGAAAAGCTTGCAAAAGAAAACAGCCCTAAGCTAATTGTTGCCGGAGCTTCAGCTTATCCAAGAACAATAGATTTTGAAAGAATTTCTAAGATCGCAAAAGAAGTCGGCGCATATTTTATGGTTGATATGGCTCATATTGCAGGACTTGTTGCCGGCGGACAGCACCCATCTCCTGTTCCGTATGCTGATGTGGTTACAACTACAACCCATAAGACATTAAGAGGACCAAGAGGCGGTATGATCCTGACAAACGACGAGGAATTGGCAAAGAAATTTAATAAGGCTATTTTCCCCGGAACACAGGGCGGTCCTTTGATGCATGTTATTGCCGCAAAAGCGGTTTGCTTCGGCGAAGCTTTGAAACCTGAATTTAAAGCCTATGCAGAACAGGTAGTTAAGAATGCCCAAGCTTTGGCAAAAGGACTTGTATCCCGTGGTTTCAACCTTGTATCCAACGGAAGTGACAATCATCTTATGCTTGTAGATTTGCAATCATTTGATATAACAGGCAAAGAGCTTGAAAAACGTCTTGACGAGGTCTATATTACTGTTAATAAGAATGCTGTTCCTAATGATCCGCAGAGTCCGTTCGTAACAAGCGGTATCAGAATAGGTACTCCTGCTGTCACAACACGAGGACTTGTTGAAGAAGATATGGATAAAATCGCAGAGTATATTTATCTTGCTGTTACTGATTTTGAAAATAAGGCTGATGAAATCAGAGCAGGCGTAACAGAAATCTGCAAGAAGTATCCTTTGTATGAATAATGCTTGACATTATAATTTAAATGTGCTAAATTAATATTAATATCTAAATGCATTGATGAGAATAAGTAGCTTGTTATTGCTGTTTAAGAGAGTGTTCGGGTGGTGCGAGAACATAACATTATGGCAAGTGAATACATCTCGGAGTAGGTTTCCTGAAATTACAGTAGGGAATCACGGTCGTTCCCGTTACAGAACAGGTTTGTTTTTTCAGACCATGAGGCTATCTTTATATAGGTAGTAAACCGAGGTGGTACCACGAGTAATTTCGTCCTCCGGCAGATGAATTTCTGTCGGAGGATTTTATTTTATATAAAGGGTGTAACTTATGCAAACAATTCCCTGTAAAACAATATTACAAAAAAATAAGTCTTCCGATTGGTTTGGCAACGACTATAATATGAACCTTTATCGGGGTTGTTGTCATGGCTGTATTTATTGTGACAGCAGAAGTGAGTGTTATCAGATTAAAGATTTTGATACTGTAAAAGTGAAGGAAAACTGCTTGAAGTTACTACGTGATGAACTAAGACGAAAGGTGCGAACAGGTATAATCGGTACAGGATCAATGAGCGATCCGTATAATCCTTTCGAGAAAACAGAGCTTGTGACAAGGCATTCTCTTGAACTAATAGACGCTTTTGAATTCGGCATAACGGTTATCACTAAAAGCAGTCTGATTTCTCGTGATATTGATGTATATAGGGGTATTGCCGAACATAGTCCTGTGCTGTGCAAAATGACTGTTACTACGGCGGACGACAATCTATGCAAACTTATAGAACCAAATGTATCAATATCTTCTGAAAGGTTTGATGCATTGGCAAAAATGTCAGAGGCCGGACTTTTCACGGGAATAACACTAATGCCTGTTCTTCCGTTTATTGAAGATAATGAGGAGAATATTTTAAAAATTGTGAGAACTGCTCGTGAGTGTGGAGTGAGAATAATATATCCTGCTTTTGGTATGACTTTACGGCAAAATCAACGTGATTATTACTTTGAAAAGCTGGATAGAATATTCCCTGGATTATCAGATAAATATCGCCGTTATTAC
Organism: Ruminococcus sp.; assembly: GCA_019420505.1. GTDB lineage: Bacteria > Bacillota > Clostridia > Oscillospirales > Ruminococcaceae > FB2012. The sequence continues at coordinate 91,519 of JAHZHC010000016.1, read as the reverse complement.
GGGGATCGATATAACTGCGTGTCGTCCAATGCAAAAAAGCTGTGGAGAATATTTACCGCAGAGTGCGACAGATTTGGAATATTGTATAATATGAAAGATATCATAAGAGCGTATAAGCAGGGGTATGGAGATATGCAGCTTAGTTTTTTTGATTGACAGAAAGGGTGAGGTGTCATGTTAAAATTAAGACCGTATAAAGCATGTGATGCATTAATAATAACAAAATGGTTTAAAAGTGAGTTTGCTTTTCGCCAGTGGTGTGCTGATCGTTATGACAAATATCCCATTACGCCTGACGATATGAATGAATATTTTGACAGGGATAAAAATAATGATAATATTTGGGGAATGACTGCTTTTAATGATAAGAGAATAGTAGGCCATTTTACAATGAGATATCCAAACAATAACAAAAATGAAATCAGATTAGGTTTTGTCATTATTGATGATTCTCAAAGAAGAAAAGGATATGGTAAAGAAATGATTTCTTTAGCCATAAAGTATGCCTTTGAATTTTTAAAAGTAAATAAGATATCCTTAGGGGTTTTTGAAAATAATATTGCAGCGCTAAATTGTTATGAATCATGTGGATTTAAAAAAGTAATATTGGATAAAAGAGAATGCTATGAATGTATGGGCGAAATTTGGAATTGTATAGAAATGGAATTGAAAAGATAAATAAAGGAGATCATCTATGCCGTATATTACTGTTGAAGGTGGATATTTAACCGACGAGCAAAAAGAATTGCTTATTAAACGTCTAACAGAGGTTTCGAGCGAAATTATGAAAGTTCCACAGGAATTTTTTATCACTACGATAAAAGAACTTTCTGATAAGAATATTGGTGTTGGTGGAAAGACTATAGATGTTGTCAAGGAAGAGTATATGAGTAAGGTTAAGAAATAAGTTTGTATTTGAAAGGCGGTGGTATCCGTGAAATCAAAGCTTGATTTCATCGTTTATGACTTTATTTTAATAAGTTTATTTTTAAAATGAGGTGACTATATTGAACATTCTTGTAACTGGCGGCACAGTTTTTGCAAGTCGTTTTACTGCTGAATATTTTGTGAAAAAGGGTCACGATGTCTATGTCATTAATAGAAACTCAAGACCTCAATCAGAGGGTGTTAAACTGATAAATTGTGACAGGCATAACTTAGGTGATACACTTAAAAATTTTGAATTTAATTTGGTTATAGATATAACAGCTTATAATGAATCTGATATTATAGATTTGTTGAATGGATTGGGCAAATTTGAAAACTATGTAATGATAAGTTCAAGTGATGTTTATTCCGAAACCTTGCCACTGCCTTTTAAAGAAACTCAGCCGGTGGGAGAAAATATTCACTGGGGAGATTATGGAACTAATAAAATTTCAGCTGAAAAAGCTTTGCTTGAACAAATTCCCAATGCCTATATCTTACGTCCGCCTTATTTGTATGGAGCAATGAACAATCTATATCGTGAGGCATTTGTTTTTGATTGTGCTGAAAATGATATGCCTTTTTATGTGCCAAAAGACGGTAAAATGCCATTGCAGTTTTTCGATATAGAAGATATGTGCAAGTTTATTGAAATTATAATTGATAAAAAGCCTGAACAGCATATTTTTAATGTAGGGAATCCTCAAACTGTGGATATTAACGAGTGGGTAAGGCTTTGCTATAGTATTTTGGGTAAAATGCCTGAGATAAGATTTGTGACCGGAAATATGAATCAGCGTGATTATTTTCCTTTTCTTGATTACGGCTATGTTCTTGATGTTACAAAACAGCAGAAGTTAATGTCAGATGCAAAACCTTTAGAACAGGGTTTAAAGGAATCTTATGAATGGTATAAAAATCATAAAGAACTTGTAAGACGTAAAAGTTATTTATCATTTATAAATAAAAATTTTAATTAATTTGGAGAAATAAAATGACAATAGAAGAACAGTTTAATATTATCGCAAAAGAATATGACTGCAACAGAAAAAAATTTATTTCTTGTTTTGATGAGTTTTATAAGCTGACTACAGATTTTATTACGTCTAATATTAATGCACCAAATCGTATTTTGGATTTGGGTGCAGGAACCGGGCTTTTGTCTTACTTCTGGTATCTGAATTTCCCGGAGTCTGAGTATGTTCTTGTTGATATTGCTCAGGATATGATAAATGTGGCAAGGAAAAGATTTGGTGGGATTGACAGCATAAAATATGAAACGCTTGATTATTCAGAAACATTTCCGCAAGGAGATTTTGACGGTATCATTTCAGCACTGTCAATTCATCATCTTTCAGACGAAGAAAAAAAGAGTTTATTTAAACGCATTTATGAGAAGCTTCCTTCGGAAGGTATATTCGTTAATTATGATCAATTCTGCGGCGGTTCTCCTAAAATGAACAGCTGGTTTGATTCGTATTGGGAAAAGCAGTTAGAAAACAGCAGTTTGAAACAAGAGGATATTCGCCTTTGGAAGGAACGCAGAAAGCTTGATAAAGAATGTTCAGTAGAAAAAGAAATTGATATGCTGAAAGTCTGTGGCTTTAAAGAAGTAAAATGTGTGTATTCAAATCAGAAGTTTTCTGTTATTTTGGCGATAAGATAGCTATAGTTTCACATTAAAAAATATTAATTAATACGGAGGAATAAAAATGACACTATTTGAAGAATTACAAAGAAGAGGTCTGTTGGCTCAGCTTACAGACGAAAATGAAATCAAGGAGCTTGTGAATGCGGGTAAGGCTACTTTCTATATAGGCTTTGACCCAACAGCTGACAGCTTGCATGTTGGACATTTTATGGCGCTATGCCTTATGAAACGTCTGCAAATGGCAGGAAATAAGCCTATTGTTCTTATAGGTGGGGGTACTGCTATGATCGGTGACCCAAGCGGTAAAACCGATATGAGAAAGATGATGACAAAAGAAACAATTGATCATAATGTTGAATGTTTCAAAAAGCAAATGAGCAGATTTATTGATTTTTCTGAGGATAAGGCTATTGTTGTAAATAATGCAGACTGGCTTCTGGATTTGAATTATGTTGATGTGCTCCGTGATGTTGGCGCTCATTTCAGCGTGAACAGAATGCTCTCTCATGAATGTTATAAACAGAGAATGGAAAGAGGACTTACGTTCCTTGAATTTAACTACATGATAATGCAGAGCTATGATTTCTATAAGCTGTTTCAGGATTACGGCTGCAATATGCAGTTCGGCGGTGATGACCAGTGGGCAAATATGCTTGGCGGTACAGAGCTAATTCGCCGTAAGCTGGGTAAGGATGCATATGCAATGACAATTACCTTGCTTCTGAATTCTGAGGGCAAGAAAATGGGTAAAACTGAAAAGGGTGCTGTTTGGCTTGACGCTGAAAAGACTTCACCATATGAGTTTTATCAGTACTGGAGAAACGTTTCAGATGCGGATGTTATCAAATGTCTTAAAATGCTTACATTTGTGCCTGTAGAGCAGATTGAAGAAATGGAAAAAACTATGGAGGGTGCAGAATTTAACAAAGCTAAGGAACTTCTTGCATATGAACTTACTAAGCTTGTTCATGGTGAGGAAGAAGCTAATAAAGCTGACGCTGCTGCAAAAGCTCTTTTTTCAAAGGGTACTGACAGTGCTGATATGCCTTCAACTGAAATTGCTTCCGATGATTTGCAGGATGGCAAAATAGGAATACTTACATTGCTTGTTAAAACAGGTATTTGCTCATCAAACAGGGATGCCAGAACTCTTGTAACTCAAAATGCGATCTCAGTAAATGATGAAAAATTTACTGATCCAAAAGGATTAATTGACTTGACAGATCCTGTTATAATAAAAAAAGGCAAGAAAGTATTTCACAAGGTTTACAAATCATAAAAACGTTAATACTTTTAAGATATCTCTGTATTTTCTTGCATAAAAAAGCCTTCTATAGTAGTTCTTTTAATTCTACTATAGAAGGTCTTTTTTTATTATCTGTGTCTACTTTTATTGCAATCGTATATTATTAAGAAAAAGAATAAATTTTACGATATTCCTGAAATCAAAAAGAGATAAATGTTTTGAATTCAATAATCATGGTATTTTAATTAGTTAAGTTAATAGTAAAGGCTTGTCTTCTCGTCATAGTAGTAACCACGATATCTGAATGGATTAAGTGTTTCAAGATTGTTATTTGATGTGTCTGAAACAAGGTTATCAAGCCTATGAGTTAATCATAGGCTTGATATAATTAAGTTTTAAGTAAAATTATTTTGAGTTGCAACACCTTAAATATAGGTATTAGTATCTTTGCTCATATCTTGGGCAATAAATACGGTATTGGAACGGATTGAGTTTGTCATCCTAGTTCTTCGAAAATAGGGTTTGAAGATTTAATTTTTTAGGATTAATTAATTTGTAAAACTAACCCAAATATAACATATACATATATTTTTTCTCTTTCTCATCAATAAAAAACAATTGATACATCGCCGATTTTGCACCTGTATCTCTTTTAGGAGAAGCAATTTTTTCAAAGGATTTTTTAACGATGTCTTTATTTAAAAGCCACCAATCCACACCAGCAACATCATCAAATGGATTTCCACCTTCTGGCCAGTTATATTCTTCATATTGATATTCATTATAGCCTTGAGTCAAGGAAGAAATATTTGCGTTTGTTAGCGAAGAAACATCAATTTTATACGCAACACAACCATTATTAACGTATTCTTCTTTGATTAACTTTTTATCAGATATTTCAATATCAAAATAAAAATCTATTGTTTCCAGAGACGTCATACCTTTGGTTGGATTATAAACTCTGTTATATTTTCTAACACGATAGGCGACATAAAGTGTTAATGAAATAATTATTATGAAAGTAATCGAAATTTTAAGTAATTGTTTCATGATGGACCTCCTTTGTTAATATTTTTTAATCATTTTTAAATAGGCAATTAAAGATTTAAAATCTAAGTCCTCACCATAGTAGTAACCACGATATTTGAAATTGTTGCAATTTAATATGTAAATTTAGAGTATACAACCAAGCCTATGAGTTTATCATAGGCTTGATAAATAAATTTAATTAGTAAAATTTTTTACTCTGATAAAATACCATGGATGTTCAAGTAATTGTTCAAGCATTTTACAGAAACATCAATTCCTTTTGCTCCATCAGAAAACCCAAAAGATATTTCATAATTGCAGTCTTCATCAGAATCAATCTTTTCGTAATATCCTTTTTTGTTTTTGTAAAAAGTTTTTATGTAATTAGCTGTTAATTTTGCTTTATTTGTATTACAATTCTTTGAAGAGAAATTAACATTAATCAATTTATTATTATAAAAATCGAAAGATGCTTTACCTTCTAGTTCGTTATAAATTACATTATCATATGTACAATATATATGATCATCATAAAAATTGGCATCAGTAGGTTTTCCCATAAAAAACTTTAAATTTGAATAAGACATTTTATAATAAATTCTATCGTTTACAAACCCTACATTTGTTCTACATGATAATAAAATAACACTTAGAAAAACTATGACAAATATTAAAGCAAGTAAGATTCTTTTTTTATCAATCTTTTTATTCATATATTTCTCCTTATTATTTTAGCAAATACAAAATTATGCATTTGTACGTTAATCAACAATTGCTGAATTGCGATTAAATGGGCAAAAATCATCTGGATCTATAAACATCACCGGATTATTGTTACAATAATCGAAAGCAAATACTGACATGATATTGTATGGATTAGAAGCTATGATACTCGGATCATCCGCATTAATAAACTTACAGGTCACAGGGTCATAATATCTTGATTGCAAGTAGTAAAGGGAAGTCTCTTCGTCATAGTAATAACCACGGTATTTGAAAGTGTTGCAATTTAATATGTAAATTTAAAGTGTATATCAAGCCTATGAGTTAATCATAGGCTTGATATTCTATATATTAATCTGTATAAATCATATAAAGAAAAGTTTCGTCATTTTCTTTAACAAAAAACAATCTATAACTTGCTGTCAATGCACCTATATCTCTTTTAGGGGAAGCAAGTTTTTCAAATGATTTTTTAACGTTATCTTTATTTATATGCCACCAGTCTACACCATCAATATCATCAAAAGGATTTCCTCCTTCTTCCCAATTATAATTTTCATATTGAGATTCTTCATAACCTTTAGCAAAAGAAGCAATGTCTGTGTCTGTTAACGAAGAAACATCTACTTTATATGCAACACAACCATTATTAACATATTCTTCTTTGATTAATTTGTCATCAGATATTTCAATATCAAAATAAAAATCTATTGTTTCTTGCGTTGACATGCCCTGTGTTGGATTAAGATTTTTATTATTTTCCATTTTATTATATTTCTGAACACGGAATTCAACATACAATATAATTGAAAGGAGTATTACAATAATAGCTATGATCTTTATTCCTTTTTTCATATGTACCTCCATACATTAAAACTTTTTTCGAAGTTTTAAATTAGTTATTAACGAACTTAAATATAAATTTTTAAATTGCAATGTGGAAACGTAGCTTTTTTTATTTCTATACTCATACATAATCCAACCTACATTAGGTCTTTTTCTTCTGCAAAATGAAAAAAAATCCTTATCTGCAACAGATTGTAATGTTAATTGTTTCTTTTTATAACTAAGAAGAACAGTTCCATCACTTGCAATTGTGACACCCGTAATTTTTTTGGAAAATTCATATGCTATATTGAGGTTCGTATAGTCATAATGTCCGCAATTACATCCTAAAATTATCAAAAGTTTACAATTTATTTTCTTTAATTTTTGAATATTTGAAGAAGATAAATGGTCAAGAGAATTATATGTACCATGAGATAGTATAACAACTACATCCTGATTTTTTAATGTGTTCCATTTATTTGAAAACTTTGTGCTTGAATTATAAGAGTGAATCAGACAACTATATTGGGGAAAAGCTTTAGCTAATTCATTCAAAATGTGAGTTGACCAAGTTATAAATTCACTTGTTGTAAAAATAGTGATATTAGTTTTTTTATTACCAGTGTAATCCACATACATCACAGGATTACCGTCACAATAATCCCAAAGATGAACAGATAAGGAATCAAGGGCTGTTTCAAAAAGTATAGCCGGCTCATCAATATTAATAAACTTACAAATTACAGGGTCATAATATCTTGACTGGAGATAGTATAGGCTTGTCTCTTCATCATAGTAATAACCACGATATCTGAACGGATTCAGCTCGCCAAGGTTGTTATTTGATGTGTCTGAAACGATAGTGCATACGCCCCATGGATCATACTCATATTCTACTACACAATTACCCTCGCTGTCAACTATTGATATGATATCTCCCACAAGATTTGTAATATAAAAATACTGATTGCTTCCAAGCTCAAACCCAATAAGATTATCGCTTTCATCATATCTGAAATAGAATGTGTTAGTTCCGTCAGTCTGACCTGTGATCTTGCTTCCTGTTAATGTATATAAAACTGAATTCTCCCCGATTTTTTTCTCCGTTCTGAGCCCCTCGGCATTATATTTATATGTTATCTGTGTGCCGTCAGAACGCTGTGCAGAAGCAAGCTGTCTTCCCATTTCCCATGTAAATTGTGTTCCGTTGTAATAAGTCAGCGGATTTCCAAGATCGTCATAAGTAATAGCTTTACCGTCATATGATACCATTTTGATACCATCATAGGTTCGTACTATTTGACTTAATGTGCTTGGACCTTTAGTTGTTACAACATTAACTAAATTGCCTTCATTATTGTAAGTATAATGCTTGTGAATATTTGTGCTTAAATCAGTAGTTTGCTGTAATCTGTTCAGATTGTCATATGAATACTCGTATTTTCCGTCTGAAATAATGTTTCCGTTAGCGTCATATGTGTACACGATTTCATTATCATATGTACCCTCATATTTGATTTTTGAAACCTGTTCACTCTGATTGATTTCATTATTTGTTGCGGTATATTCATATGACTTTCTGATTAATGTATTTTTTCCGCTTTCAGTTTGTCTGTTATCTGAAAGGTTAGCCTCAAAGATTTCCTGATTTGAAAGTCTTCCGAATTCATCTGTAGTGCTTTTTACATTATAAAAAGTGTTGTAACCGTTTTTCTTCCATGAGGTACGGCTCCAGTCAATAAGCGGTTGATTGTCGCTTGAGGAAGCTTCCTTTGAAGCATATTCAGTCTCTTTTTCACTGCCATTCAGGTATTCTACAAATGAACTTCCGTTGTTGTAGTATGAGTGAATAAGGCTGTTATTTTTTCTTTCCTGAGTATATTCAATACCATCTTCATCTATAGAATATGATGTTATTGTATTGTTTACATTATCCTTAACAGAAAGAAGAGTGCCGAAATCGTCATAAAAATAGCTATATTTTTCAGAATCATCTGAACTGATTCCCAGCTTATTTCCTGATTTATCATAGCTGTAATTTATTGACTGACCATTACCGTAATTTATACCTGATAAAATATAATTATTGTCGTATGAATACTGAACAAGACTTTGACTGCCCAATTTAATGCTGTTGAGCGCGCCGAATTTATCATACCCAAAACTATATGAGTTTTGACCGCAGGAATTAATCCGGGTTAATCTGTCACCGTTATCATACGAATATGTGTTGGATAATCTTCCTTGTGAAACAGTGGCAATATTATCTGCACTGTCATAAGTATAGTTAACAGAATTTCCTTTCGGATCAGTAATCTTTTTCAGTAGTCCGAGTTGATTGTCATAATCAAATACAGTGGTTTTTCCTAAAGCATTGGTTTCCGAGATCTGATAATTACCATCAGCGCTGTAACCGTTTATTGATTCCATGATTTTTCCGTTAATCTGAGTAGCGCTTCTTGTTATATTATCATAATCGTCATACGTTGTGATGGTTTTAACGCCATCTTCATCGGTATATTCAATTTCTCTGCCATGTGCGTCAGTAATAGGCTGATTTTCAGAGCTTTCGTCTTCCGAACTCTCTTCATCTCCGATTTCGTCAGAGGATTCTTCATCTATGTCAGATATTCCGTCATATTGAAGCAGAAGTCTGTCAAACAAAGCGTAATTTACCTGATAGTCATAAACAGCAGAAATTTTAATCTTGTTATATACATCAGATGCAACTGCATTTGACATATTAAACTGCCAGTCATTTATATAACTGTTAAAGGTTAAGTTCTGTGCTTCACCGACTGAATTTTGGTTATTAAAGAACTCTATTTTTATTCCAAATGTTCTGTTATTCCTTAATGCAGCGGCATTGGCTTTAGCCCAGCCTCCAAAATTATATGTATCGCCTTTTTGACCATTTAAGTCTGTAATTTCCTGATAAACGCTATTTTCATATCGTGGGTCGCCAAAAAGCTTTATACATTTGGAGTCAAACGGTGTATCATCATCAACGAAACAGTATATACCTTTCTGGCTGTTAATAGAAGGTGCAGATTGAGATTTAATGGAGTTTGAATACCAATTTGAAGCATCATTAAAATCAGCGTTGACAATATAGCTGTAATCAGATACAGTAGTGCCTTTTTCAAGTTGAATTCCGTCAAAATATGCTTCTGCAAGGGAATTGGTGCTGTTTAAAACTAAAGAAACCTGAGCAGTGCAGTTACTGTTTGCTTTAAAAGTTGCAGCAATTCTTGTCCATTTTGATGTTCCTGTAATATATTGTGCATCTGAATGACATGTTATATCTCCGCCGTTTACTTTTATAGAAGCCCCCATACTTCCGTTGGCATTTTTGGTTTTTACATAAGCGGATAATACATATGTCTGTCCACCGGTTAGATTAACGGTTTGATTAGCTGATGCTGATTTGCCGCAAAGCTTAAAGCTTTGAGAACCGAACATTTTTTCATCAGTTGAAACTGTTGATCCGCTCCAGCCTGAAACTCCATTCTGCGCTCTTGAGTTAGACAATAAGTTAACTTCATTTTTTTGATATCCGAATGAATTTATCAGTTCGTTATGAGCTTTTGATGGTGTATTTCCTTCGCTGGTTCCGTATTGGTTTACTAAAGTATAACCATATGCGTTTTGTGAAGTCAGAAGATTTCCGTATTTATCAAACTGTAAAATTTCTTTTTCATCAGTTTTGTTATCTGTATATATGGTTTTATTTACGGAATAAGATACGCTTATATTTTCGCCTAAAGTACCGTCAGTATTATAACTGTAGTTTACAATTTTTTATAATATTGATAATAAATTAATTCTAAATAAAAAACAGTTGATTGAGTTTTTTACTCAATCAACTGTTAACTTTTATCTTATTCTTTAATTACGGCTTCTGCTCTGTATATAGGGAATCCTTGATCAGAAAACCGTTTTTCATATTCAGTAATAATGTTTCCTTCAAAATCACTTTTATGTAAATCAAGTGATATGTTTTTTAGTATAAAACCTGTTTCAGAGAACTCCTCAAGTGAAAATTCAAAAAAGTGCATGTTATCTGTTTTCTGATGTATCTCTGCGCCGTTTTTTAAAAGCTTTTTATAAATTTCAAGAAAATTTCTATGAGTAAGTCTGTGTGAAGCATAGGAGTTTTTAGGGAAGGGGCAGCTGAAGTTAAGATAAATTCTATTCACTGAATTTTCAGGTATGTAGCAGTCGAGGTATTCAGCTCCGCCTCTTAAAAAGTACAGATTAGTGATGTTTTCTTCTATGGCTTTTTCGGCAGCCTCAACAATTACATTACTGCTTTTTTCAACTGCAAGATAATTAATGTCAGGGTTTCTTTTAGCAATCTCTCTTGCAAATTGTCCTTTTCCGCAGCCTATTTCCAATTCAACGGGATTATCATTTTTAAATAAAGTTTTATAATTAATAAGATTTTCAGTGTCCTTAACCTGATAATTTCGGTCTTTTCGGTCCATATAAATTATACGCTGACCGCAGTTTTCCAGACGCTGATCCAGATTTTTTTTCTTTCTCATTCTCATGATTTTTACCTCTGTATTTTTGGATTATAACTCAATTTCAGTTCCGCCGACTGGTCTTATATCCAGTACATAACATGAACCTTCACCAAATACTGCTTCAATTTTTGTCTTGAATTCCTTAAGCATTTCGTTTGGAACAAATGCCTGAATAGTGCCGGCAAAACCGCCTCCGTGCACTCTGCAGGCTCCCTTCTCACGTAGAATGTCCTTAGCTATGTACAGAGCTGACGATAAACCTTGTTCTTTTGGAGAAGATGAAGCAAAAATATTTTGAAGATATTTATATGATGAGTCACCGGATTGATTAACGATACTTAAAAATTCATCAAAATTGTTATTTTCTAAAGCTTTGCTTTCCTTATCGACCCTATCGTTGCAATCCATAAAGTGCAGTGCTCTTAAGACGGCTCTGTCACCAAATTTTTTGCGAAGTTCAGCATAATTATTCATAATGCTTTCTTTAGAAATCTGACGCAGTACCTGTGCATTAAAGAAACCGGCAATTTCTTTCATTTCTTTAGGTATAGCAGCGTATTCCGGAGTAAGATTAGCGTGATTGCCTTTTGTATCAATAATACAAAGTGCATGACCGCTTGTTTTAAAATTAAAATCAATAGCTTTGATTACGGGGTTTTTAGGGTCTTTAAAGTCAATGGAAATAAAATTTCCTACGGATGAAGCCATCTGATCCATTAACCCTGACGGTTTGCCGAAATATACGTTTTCTGCAAACTGCGCAATTTTAGCAATTTCTACGTCATTTACAGAACCTTCATTATATATTCCGTTAATAATTGCTCCTGCTAAAACTTCAAAAGCTGCGGAGGAGGAAAGACCGGATCCTTTCAGTACATTTGAAACTGTATAGGCTTTGAAGCCTCCGATTTTATACCCTCTGTCGGAAAATCCACGCAAAACTCCTCTTATTAGAGCTTTTGAGGTGTTTTTTTCTTTGCTTTTTATATCAAGATCAGACAAATCAATCGTATCCATCGGATAACCTTTTGACTTGATTTGAACTGTTCCGTCATTGGTAGGAACTACTGCGGCAATAACGTCAAGAGATACACCTGCGGCAAGAACCTTTCCATTCTGATGATCAGTATGATTTCCGCAAACTTCCGTACGTCCGGGTGCGGAAAAAAATCTTTCAGCTTTAATTCCGAAGATTTTTTCAAATCCGTCAGATAACTCTGCATATCTTTTTTTCTGAAAGTCAATCGTACCTTCAGAATATACTTTTTCAAGCGTGTTTTTTGACATAATAAAAACTCCTATATATTATTTTTTATTTGTTTTATCCTTTAAACATGCAAGCACCAGACCAATTGCAGACAGCATTGTAACCATTGCTGTTCCTCCGGCTGAAAAAAAGGGAAGGGGAACTCCGATTACCGGCATAAAGCCTAAAACCATGCCGATATTAATGATTGAATGAGAAAAAATGAGGCCTGTAACTCCGGCGCAAACTTCTGATTCCAAAGAATTGCACTTTGTACTGTCAATAAGTATTCTGAAACAAATCGCAAATAATAAAATTACTATTATAATGCAGCCTATAAATCCGATGGTTTGTCCAGCATATGAAAATATAAAATCATTTTGTGATTCAGAGACAAAAATGAATTCTTTTTCGTTTCCGTTAAACAAACCTTTTCCCCATAATCCTCCGCTTTGTATGGCTTTTTTGCCTTGAAGCTGCTGATATCCGGTTCCTAAAGGATCAAGCTCCGGATTAAAAAGAACGAGAATTCTTTGTTTTTGATGATCTAATAAAAAGAAATGCCATATACTCCATATGATAACCGGAGAAAGTATAACGGTGGTAATGATATACTGCCATTTCAGTCCGCCTGCAAACAGCATAACTATTGCGATTATTATAAAAATAACGGCTGTTCCCTGATCACCCTGCATGCATACGATAGTAACAGGAACGGCAGCATGAAAAATCAGACTCAAAAGAATCAGCGGTTTGTTCAACTTTTCTTTTACTTTAGCTATATGTGAAGCAAAGGAGATTATGAAGCATATTTTAAGTATTTCTGAAGGCTGAATGGTGAAACCTTTTAAATCGAGCCAAGCTTTGTCGTCGGCACCTGCCGGACCTATTCCCAGTGATGTAAACGTAAGAGCAGTCAATGCTAAGCCTCCGATAATAAGAATTATCCATAGCTTTGCAATTCGTTTGATTCCTAAAGAATATATTATTGCTGCACAAGTTAATCCAAGAACTGTAGCTGCCAGTTTTGTTTTCCAAAGTGATGAGGTAATATTTGAAGAAATTGCTCCCGAACCATTATTGTAAACAAGAGAAAAAACAAGAATTATACCTCCTGCACAACATATAAGAGTTAAAATTAGCAGTAATACATCAGTATTTTTTAATTTTTTTAACATACTTCACCTCCATTTTATTAATTAATCTAAAATAGTATAACACATATCCTTAAAAATTAACAGTCCTTTTTTAGAATTTTTTTAAAATTTTCAAATAAAGAATAAAAAACTCCGATTCGAAAACCGAATCGGAGCAGAAAATCAAATTTTAGTGTATATGGCCGCAGTCGCATTCATCAGTATCATCGTCATCAAATACAAACATTTCTTCAATTCTTTTCATAAATATATTGCCGATTTTTTCATATTCATCATCGTCATCAATTGAAACCATGATTTCCTCATCGCCGTCAAAATCAGATTTCAGTATCACAACTTCGCCTGAATCTTCAAGCATATCTTCGGGATTTTCAAAATATGGAGTAAGCGCAAAGTATTTTTCTCCTTCATATTCCATTGCATCAAGCATTTCAAAGGTTTGCTCGTTTCCTTCTTCGTCTTCCAGTGTGTATAAATCCGGTGTGTATTCTTCAGCCATTTGTATACATTCCTTTCTGCGGCAAAAACGCCTTAAAGTGTAATAGTGTTAATATTATAATGCTATAACATTTTAATTATACTACTATTATCCATCAATGTCAACCATATAAAGTAAAAGAAGTATTAAATAAAATATTTTATAAAAAGTTGAAAAAAACTATTGACATTTTACAAAAAGTGTGATATATTATAATCAAGGATAAAGAATAAGTTTGAAATAATCAAATTCATTTATTTTATCCAAAATCAAGCGGGTTATAAGATCAATGCTGAAAAGCCGGATGATACATAAACTTTAATAAGGCTTTAAGGTGCTTATAATAAGCTAATTTGGTTGGAAGTGTGAGGCGAGTCCAATGGACACAACAGAGAGTCAGCAGAATATCCATAGACTCAATAAGTTCTAATTTATGAGAATGAACTCAAGCGTAAGAACTGATAATCTCAAACTAAACAGTTAAAACAGGAAGAATTGAGTCTGTATAGGCGATTTTAGTATATAGTTTTTGAAAGATGGGATATTCCTAAATGTTAAAATTGAATAATTCAGAAATAACAGAGGAGCGATTGATATGATTTACTTTGTTAGGCGTCTGAATAAATAATAGCAGGGAGTGGGTCCAATGTACTATTCAAGTTTAAACGAGATGGTTTTTAAATAACTTGAAAGTGTGATTCCAATGTAAAAAGAAATTTCACCTCGACAATTATAAGAGATTCTGAGGAGTGATACGGTATGATTTTGAAATACTGTACATCAAGACTTATTATTTAATTTGTAAGGAGTGAGTCCGCCAGAAATCTAAGCTTTAATTGTGTATCTTAACTGAAAGGTGTAAGTCCAATGGGTAATTAATTCAATATGTTAAATATGGTAGAATTATAACCGGCAGAGTTTTAAATAGGAGTGATGCGTATGTTTAAAGTATGCATTAAATATTTGAATATCTGAAAATAAGGGGTGAGTCCGCCAAGACATTTAGCTTAATTAAGTTAGTTGGATTTATTAAAAATTTTATTGGAGTGAATCCCATGTACATTTAATGAATGTTAAATTGTATTATTATAAATAATTAATGATGAAGAGAGCAGGTTATCAGCTTGCTCTCTTTTGTTTTTTGTACATTAAAAATGAAAAAATTGTGAAAACTATAGTAATTTATTAGTTAGTGTGATATAATATAATTAATATTTTGTTTAATTAAAAGGAGCTTTTATGGCAGTTTCATATGTTCAAAAAGAAATTGGAAACGGAATAATGTTTTCGGGTATATATGATGCAAAATTTAAATCAGATTTTGTATCAATAAGATTTGTTACACCTCTAAATGAAAAAATGTCTCCAAGACTTTCTTTGCTTTCTATGATTTTGGGAACTTCAAATAAATTTATTACCTCAAGAACAAAGCTAAATGAAGAATTAATCGGATTATATGACTCTTTAATGAGCGTATTTTCATATTCTGTCGGTGACTATCAGATTTCGGGACTTAGCGTCAAATATTTAGGTGATGACTATACAATCAATAATGAAAAAATTTCTGTTAGAGCGACTAAAATACTTTTGGATTGTATTTTTAATCCCCATATTGAAGATGGAAAATTTCCTGAAAAGTATTTTGATTTGCGTAAGCAAGAGCTTATTGATAATATAAAAAGTGAAATTAACGACAGAAGATCATATGCAGTTTTTAGAGCTAATCAAAGTGTATATAAAGATGAACCGGCTTCAGTTTCTGTTAATGGATCGCTTGAAGAGGCAGAAAGCATTTCACAAATTGAATTGCTTGAAACATATAATCGTATGTTCAGTAATTCCTATATTGATATTTCTGTCGGAGGAGGAAAACCTTGCCCGGAAGTCAATGAAATGATTGAAAAAGCTTTTAGATTAATTGAAAGACCAAATGAAATTAATATAAATTATCTTTGCCCTTCACCAATAAAACAAAAGGCTGCAGAAATATCAGAAAAAAATGATGTCAATCAGTGTAAAATGATTATGGCTTTTAAAACAGAAAGCGAAGATTTTTATGCTCAGAAGCTTATGTGTGCTTTGCTTGGAGGAACGCCTTTTTCAAAGCTTTTTGCTAATGTAAGAGAAAAACTGTCTCTTTGTTATTATTGCAGTTCGACAATTGCAGAATGTAAAAAAGTAATGTATATTGACAGTGGCATTGAAAGGCATAATGCAGAAAAAGCTAAAATAGAGATTATAAAACAGATAGAAGCCATTGCAGACGGCGATTTTACTGATGAAATGCTTGAAAATACTAAGAGAGCACTTTATAATGGATTTAAATCTAATTATGACAGCATAGCAGCTTTGAATTCTTGGTTTTTTATACAAAGAGTAAGGGGCGCACAGGCGTCGCCTGATGAAATTAATGATATTATTAAAAATATATCCAGAGAAAGAGTTGTTCAGGCGGCAAAATCCTTTAAGCTTGATACAGTTTATTTAATGGAACCGGAGGTGGAATGATTGAACTATCCAAAGGTTGTTTATGAGGATAAAAGAACAGGTGAAAGCTATACAAAAATAAAACATCCGTCAGGTCTTGATATTCTGATCTGGAAAATGGAAGGCTTTTCTACCGTTGAAGCACTGTTTGCGGCCAAATACGGTTCTGTAAATACAAGATTTAAAACGAGCGACAGTGACGATTATATTGAAGTTCCTGAAGGCATTGCACATTTTTTGGAGCATAAGCTGTTTGAAAATGAGGATTGTGATGTTTTTGATTTGTATGCCGAAACAGGAGCAAGTGCTAATGCCTATACTTCATTTGAACAAACGGCATATACATTTACTACTTCAGGGGACTATAGGAAGCCGTTGGAGATTTTGCTTAGCTTTGTGCAAAAGCCTTATTTTACACAACAAACAGTTGATAAGGAACAGGGTATTATCGCACAGGAAATTAAAATGTGTGACGATTCTCCTGACAGAAAGTGTTTTTTTAATTTGCTTAAGGCTATGTATATTAAGCATCCTGTAAGGATAGACATTGCAGGTACGGTGGAGTCAATATCACATATAAACAAAAAACTTCTGTATGATTGTTATAATACGTTTTATAATCTGCATAATATGTGTCTTTCAATTGCAGGAAATGTGGATGAACGAGAAGTTATAGATATCTGTGATAAGTTTTTAATTTATTCTGAAAATAAAAATCTTCAGTCTGTTTTTGAGGATGAACCTTTGAAAATAAATCAAAAGGAAATTGTGGAATATTTTAAAGTGGGTATCCCGATTTTTAATATTGGTTTTAAAGCTCCCGGATTTAAGGGCAGGAAACTGGTTAAAGTTGAAACTGCTGCTTCAATTATAATACCAATGATTTTTGGCCCTGTTTCTCCTTTGTATAAGGAATTGTTTGATGAAGGCTTGATTAATTCTCAGTTTTCTCATGAAATTTTTGATGGTGAAGGATTCTTTTCATGCATATGCGGCGGTGAATCCAACGATCCTCATAAGGTTTTGGAAAAGTGTATTAAAGCTGTTGAAAATGTAAAAAGGAACGGACTTGATAAAAAGCAGTTTGAAATGTATAAGAAATCAAAATACGGAGGAATAATCAGAGGTTTTAACAATGTTGAGAATTGCGCATCTCTGATGATGTCTGCATATTTCGCAGGAGTTGATGCATTTACTTTGGTTGAGGAATTAGCAAATCTTACAGTTGAAGAATGCAATGAGATAATGGATATTATTTTTAATACAGAAAATGTTTCAATTTCAATTATTGACAATAAATCTTAAGAAAAGAGGACTATTATGACACAACTATTAACACAGTTTGCTTCAGACGTTAGTGAAGGAGTAAGGGAAACTATTATTGATAATCCTGATAAGGTTTATTTTCCCAACTTCGGCAGCGGTGACAACATCTTGAAAAATGGATTTTCTCTTGACAGAGTAATGTTTAAAATTCCGGGTACTGATTTCAATATTTATTGGTATGGCTTTTTGATTGCATTGGGTATCCTGCTTGCAATGATATACGGTTTCAGAAAAATGAAATCGTTTGGAATCGATTCTGACCGGGCAACCGATGCTGTAATCGGAGGACTTGTTGGTGCAATTCTCGGTGCAAGACTTTATTATATCTTGTTTAATTCAGAGATGTCCATTTCTGATTTCTTTGATTTCAGACAAGGCGGACTTGCTATCTATGGAGGAATAATCGGTGCTCTTCTTGTCGGCGGAATAATTGCGAAGCTGAGAAAGCTGAAGCTTACAGCATTGCTTGATGTGGTTGCACCTTGTTTTCTGATAGGTCAAGCTGTGGGACGCTGGGGTAACTTCTTTAATCAGGAAGCGTTCGGTACAAATACTGACCTGCCTTGGGGTATGATGAGCTATAAGACCATGAATTTTATAGCCGAAAATGATAATCTCGGTGGAACGCTGTCGGTGTATGCTC
The DNA here is from genome assembly GCA_019420505.1 of Ruminococcus sp. Taxonomy (GTDB): domain Bacteria; phylum Bacillota; class Clostridia; order Oscillospirales; family Ruminococcaceae; genus FB2012. Next base: position 73,249 of record JAHZHC010000016.1, on the reverse strand, counting down.
CTGTTCATCCATGTTTTCTTTATGAATCACTGTGGTGTATTCTTGGATTTGTTCTCATTCATCTATATATGAAACACCGTAAGTTTGACGGTGAATTATTCCTTATGTATATAGGCTGGTATGGGTTGGGCAGATTCTTTATTGAGTCAATTCGTACAGATTCGCTCTACCTTGCAAACATTAAAGTATCTCAGCTTTTAGCTGCTCTATGTTTTGTTGCTTCAATTGTTCTTATTATTGTATTCAGAGGGATTTTCCGCAGAAGAGGAGATTATAAATTCTTTTATGAAACTGAAATATCTAAAAGACAGCTTGCAAAAGCCAATAGATATTCGGAAATTCAAAAGGATAAAAAAGATTTGAAAAAGAAGATCAAAGATGCGAAGTCAAAAGGTGAAAGCTTTGCTGAATTTGAAAGAGAATATAATGAAAAGTACGGTAAAAAAGCTTTAAATAAAAACACATTACAGACAGAAATTGCAGAAGAAACCGTCGAAAATGACGGCTATAAGTCAATTTTAGACGATGAAGATTCTGAGGTTAACATTAATTCTAATTCAACAGAGGAGGAAAGTGCAGATGAGTAATATTATTGACGGTAAAGCTGTTTCAGCACAGGTTAAGGAGCGTATCAGGCTGGAAACTGAACAGCTTGGAAAAAGAGGAATTGAGGTAGGACTTGCCGTTGTTATTGTAGGAGATGATCCGGCCTCAAAGGTATATGTAAGAAATAAGAAAAAAGCATGTGAAACTGTGGGGTTCAATTCCTATGAGTATGCTTTGCCGGCTGAAACAACTGAAGAAGAGCTTCTTGAGCTGGTAAAGAAATTAAATGCTGATGATAAAGTCAATGGAATTCTTGTTCAGCTTCCATTGCCATCACACCTTGATGATAAGGTGATTATTAATAATATTTTGCCGGAAAAGGACGTAGATGCTTTCCATCCTGTAAATGTAGGAAAAATTATGATAGGAGATTATAATTTCCTGCCATGTACTCCTGCAGGTGTAATGGAGCTTATTGCTTCTACCGGCACGGATGTATCGGGAAAGGATTGTGTTGTTATCGGCAGGAGCAATATTGTCGGAAAACCACAGGCAATGCTCCTTCTGCATAAAAACGGAACAGTAACGATTTGTCATTCAAAAACTAAAAATCTAAAGGAAGTTTGTTCAAGAGCAGATATTCTTGTAGCTGCTGTGGGACGTGCAAAAATGATTACTTCTGATTATATTAAAGAAGGTGCAGTTGTGATTGATGTTGGCATGAACCGTGATGAAAACGGAAAGCTTTGTGGAGATGTGGATTTTGATGACTGTAAGGAAAAGGCCGGGTACATCACTCCCGTTCCGGGCGGTGTAGGTCCTATGACTATTGCAATGCTTATGCAGAATACGTTAACTGCTGCAAAAGCACAAAATGGACTGCTTTAATTAAGTATATGAAATGTAAAATTTATATGAATACTATTTACAAAGGTTTGGAAATATAGTATAATACTAAATGTTGTTTGAACAATCCATGCAACGGAATACGGGTTAAGCCCAGATAATTATAATTTATGTAATATGGGAATGTTACCTGCCGTATTCTTTTACATCGGAAATTTATTTGAAAGAGGTACAAAAAATGCTTAGAAAAGATGAAAAAGCTGCAGTAATTGAAGCTAACAAGACTCATGAAAACGATACCGGATCTCCTGAGGTACAGATCGCTATTCTTACAAAAAGAATCAATGATCTTACTGAACATCTTAAAGTTCATAAAAAGGACCATCATTCAAGAAGAGGTCTTTTGAAAATGGTTGGTAAAAGAAGAAACCTTCTTAACTATTTAAAGAGCAAGGATATTGAGAGATACAGAACATTGATTGAAAAACTTGGTATTCGTAAATAAATCGGATTTTACATCAAGGCAGAGGCATTTATGCCACTGCCTTTTGGTGTTTAATTCAGCGATATTTTTCATTGTCGCTGTGTAAAATAACTGTGTTTTGGCGATGGTATTTTAGCATTAAACAGAAAGCATGAGGATGTCGTGGTTTCTGTTTATTGCTAATACACTTTGCCAATTCATAAAATAAAAATTGGAGGAAGTATTTATGTTTGAAGGTTACAGAAAATTTGAAACAACATATGCAGGCCGTCCTTTGGTTGTAGAAACAGGAAAGACATGTCAGCTTTCCAACGGATCCTGCTGGGTAAGATACGGCGAAACAGTTGTAATGGCTAATGTCACTGCTTCTGCAAAACCAAGAGATGGAATAGACTTTTTCCCGCTTTCAGTGGATTATGAAGAAAGACTTTATTCTGTTGGCAAAATTCCGGGTTCTTTTATGAAAAGAGAGGGAAAGCCATCTGAAAAAGCAATTCTTACATCACGTATGGTTGACCGTCCAATCAGACCATTGTTCCCTAAGGATATGAGAAACGATGTTTCTGTAGTTATGACTGTTCTTGCTGTTGATCCTGATTGTTCACCAGAAATTACGGGCATGATTGCTACATCAATCGCTATTTCAATTTCAGATATTCCTTGGAACGGACCGATTGCAGGTATAAGCGTGGGTCTTGTTGACGATGAAATTGTCCTTAATCCGACCCTTGAGCAAAGACAAAATAATCATTTGAATTTAACAGTTGCTGGCTCAATGGAAAAAATCGTAATGATTGAAGCCGGAGCTGACGAAGTTCCTGACGACACAATGCTTGAAGCCATTCTTAAGGGACACGAAGAAATAAAGAAAATGGTTGCTTTTATTAATGAAATCAAAGCTGAAATTGGTAAGCCTAAATTTGAATTCCAGTCAATGGAGCTTGATCATGACTTGTTTGAAGAAATTGAAGCGCTTGTAGGTGAAAAGGTTAAGGCAGCTTTGGATACAGATGATAAAACTGTACGTGACGCAAGACTTCAGCCGATTATTGATGAAATTCATGAAAAGTACGACGAGCAGTATCCTGAACAGGGTGCTATGCTAGATGAGTGCCTGTATAAACTTCAGAAGAAAATTGTTAGAAACTGGCTTTATGATGGTAAGCGTGTAGACGGACGTGCAATTGATGAAATTCGTCCGTTGGCTTCTGAGGTTGGTCTTATCCCAAGAGTTCATGGATCAGGTCTCTTTACAAGAGGTCAGACTCAGGTTCTTACAATTTGTACACTCGGTCCTGTAAGCGACGCACAAAAGCTTGATGGACTTGATGAGGAAGAATCAAAAAGATATATTCATCATTATAATTTCCCATCTTATTCTGTAGGTGAAACAAGACCTTCAAGAGGTCCGGGAAGACGTGAAATAGGTCATGGAGCATTGGCTGAGAAAGCACTCGTACCTGTGATTCCAAGCGTTGAAGAATTCCCATATGCTATCCGTATGGTTTCTGAGGTCCTTTCTTCAAATGGTTCAACATCACAGGGCTCAATCTGCGGTTCTACACTTGCGCTTATGGACGCAGGTGTTCCTATTAAAGCACCGGTAGCCGGTATTTCATGCGGCCTCATTACTAAAGAAAACGGTGACTGGATGACTATGGTAGATATTCAGGGCCTTGAAGACTTCTTTGGTGATATGGACTTTAAGGTCGGCGGTACTCATAAGGGTATAACAGCTATTCAGGTAGATATTAAGGTTGATGGGCTTACACCGGAAATAATCAAAGAAGCCTTTGAAAAAACACATAAAGCACGTCTTTATATCCTCGATGAAATTATGCTTAAGGCAATTCCTGAACCTCGTGAAAGTGTAAACAAATGGGCTCCTAAGATGTTTACAACAAAGATTCCTGTTGATAAAATTCGTGAAGTTATAGGATCAGGCGGAAAAGTAATTCAGAAAATTTCTGCTGAGTGCGATGTTAAAATCGATATATCTGAGGATGGAAATGTCTTTGTTTCAGGTCTTGATAAAGCAAAGGCTGAGCAGGCTGTTTCAATTATAAATACAATTGCAAACGATCCTGAGGTCGGCGCTATCTATAAGGGCAAAGTAGTTAGAATAATGAACTTTGGTGCTTTTGTAGAAATTGCTCCGGGAAAAGACGGATTGGTTCATATTTCAAAGCTTGACAAGTCAAGAGTTGAAAAAGTTGAAGACATTGTTTCAATTGGCGACGAGATTGTAGTTAAAGTAATGGAAATTGACCAGCAGGGAAGAATTAATCTATCAAGAAAAGACGCTCTTGCAGATATTGAGGCTAAAAAAGCTAATTCATAATTGTAATAAAGCAGACGATTCACCGTCTGCTTTATTATATGCAAAAAAACAGCAGTTCATTGTGAACTGCTGTTATCTTTATATTTTTTACTGCGCTTTTGCTCTTTCTTTTGCTCTCATTTGATTACTCAATGTGCGCTTTCTGATACGGATATTTTTAGGGGTAACTTCGAGAAGCTCATCATCTGCAAGAAATTCTAACGAGTCTTCAAGGCTTAGATTTCTTGGTGTAATAAGTCTAAGCGCATCGTCGCTTCCGCTTGCACGTGTGTTTGTAAGATGCTTTTTCTTGCACACATTTACAACTAAATCTTCTGATTTTGGAGATGCACCCACAATCATTCCTTCATATACCGGTGTACCTGCTGTAATGAAAAGTTCTCCTCTTTCCTGAGCATTAAATAACCCGTATGTTACTGCTTCACCTGTTTCAAATGCTACCAAAGATCCTGTATTTCTTCTGGGAATTTCACCTTTATACGGTTGATAGCTGTGGAATACTGAACTTAAAATACCTTCGCCTTTTGTATCTGTCAAGAATTCACTTCTGTATCCGAATAAACCTCTTGCCGGAATAAGAAATTCGATTCGCATGCGGCTTCCGACCGGGGTCATTTGTGTAAGCTCTCCTTTTCTTGAACCAAGCTTTTCCATTACCGAACCGACACAATTTTCCGGAACATCAATAACAAGTCTTTCTATAGGTTCGTTAAGCTTTCCGTCTATTTCTTTATAAAGTACATGAGGAGTTGAAACTGAAAGCTCATATCCTTCTCGCCTCATGTTCTCAATAAGAATTGATAAGTGCATTTCTCCTCGTCCAGCTACTTTAAATGAATCAGTAGAATCTGTTTCAGACACTCTCAATGAAACATCCTTAAGCAGTTCTTTGAAAAGTCTGTCTCTTAATTGACGGGAAGTGACAAATTTGCCCTCTCTTCCGGCAAAAGGCGAGTCGTTAACTGAAAATGTCATCTCAACGGTAGGTTCTGATATTTTGACAAACGGAAGAGCCTCAAAACTTCCGAAAGTACAGATTGTATCACCGATAGTAATGTTTTCAATACCGCTTATGCAAACGATGTCACCGGCTTTTGCACTTTCGCAGGGTACTCTGTTGAGTCCTTCGATCTGATACATTGATACAATCTTTCCCCTGTATTCTTTTTTGGTATTATGGTAATCACCGACAGTTACTTCCTGATTTACTTTTATAACTCCTCGTTCAATGCGTCCGACAGCTATTCTTCCTACATATTCATTATAATCAATAGCAGAAACTAAGAACTGCATATCTCCATCAGTATCTACTTCAGGAGCAGGAATATATGAAAGAATTTCATCAAGTAAAGGAATAAGATTTTCACCTTGTTCATTAGGATTATATGAGGCTGTGCCATCTCGTCCCGAACAATAAAGTATCGGGCTGTCAAGCTGTTCATCAGTTGCATCAAGATCCATAAGAAGCTCAAGTACTTCATCGCCTACTTCGTTAAGACGAGCGTCGGGACGGTCAATTTTATTAATAACAACAATTATTTTATGACCGAGTTCCAAAGCTTTCTGAAGTACAAATCTTGTTTGCGGCATAGGGCCTTCGGCTGCATCAACAAGGAGAATTACACCATTCACCATTTTAAGCACACGTTCAACTTCTCCGCCGAAATCCGCATGGCCGGGAGTATCAATTACATTTATTTTAACATCTTTGTAATGAATGGATGTATTTTTAGCAAGAATAGTTATTCCTCTTTCTCGTTCAATGTCGTTGCTATCCATAACTCTTTCATCAACAGCCTGGTTATCACGAAATGTTCCGCTCTGTTTCAGCATTTCGTCAACGAGAGTAGTTTTTCCATGGTCAACGTGAGCAATAATCGCTACGTTTCTCAAATCTTCTCTTATCATTTAAATTCCTCCAGTTTATTAACCTATTCTTTATCTTTCCAAAATAATATTATACCATGTTTTATCTCTTATTGCAAATATAAAATCAATATAAATGAAATATTAATTTTGTTCATTATAACGACAATTTTTAAATAATAGTATATTATAAAAACCGCACCCATATAAGAGTGCGGTTTTCGTATACAGTTTTTATTTAATAATCATTGTACCATCAAGCTTATTATAAGCTATACTGTAGCCTTTACCATCGGTTGTAAAGAAGTAATAGTAGCTGTATGTAGAATCATCTTCTCTGTATTGATAACTCTGAACAGTTCCGAGCTTAGAAATCTCAGAAGTTATTGCTGAAACGATATTTGCATTTTCTCCGCTTGTTTGTGATGAACTTAAGTTGTCCGAATTAGCAGCAGAAGATTCAGCATTGGATGAAACAGTGGAACTGTCTTGAATAATTTCAGAAGAATCCACATCATATACTGATGAATTTTCATCATAATATGCAGATGAAACGTCATCTGAAGATTCATCAGTTGTAACAGAATCTACCGAAGTGCTGTTTACATCAGGAGCAGTACTGTCTGTTGCGGCTGGGTTCTGAGAATTATTCTGACTATTTTCTGTATTATCATCGGATGATTTTGATGAAGTTATATTGGCATTAACAGAAATTACAGATGATCCATCGTCAGATTTAGAACCAAAAAGCTTGTTACCGACAATAAAAGCAATGATAACTATAATAATAACCCCTGCTGCAATAACGGCAGCAATCATAATATTTTTCTTTTTAGAATCATTAATGTCGGAAATTTCTTCGTCATAATATTCCTGCTGATTATAGCTGTCTTCGTCCTCGTATTCATCATACTCTTCATTTTCATATCCGTCATAATCATAATAATTTTCATCATAGCCATTGTCGGAATTGCTGTTATAATCATAATCGTCAATATTTTCATCGTTATTAAATTGGCTGTTGTCATAGTCTTCATCAATTGTATCATTTACTGTAGGCTTAATTTTGTCAAAAATAACAGTACGTGTATTGTCATTGTTGTCATCAATCAACAGATTATGACAATATTTACATAATATTGCCTCGTCTGAAATTTCTTCATGGCAATACGGACAAATTCTTGTTCTCATGCAATAATCCTCCTAAATATATTTTATTAATATCATAATAACACATTTTAATAAAAAATGCAACAAGATTAAAGCAAAAAGCAGATATTTTTCACAGAATTATTTATTTCTTCTGAAAAAAATCAATTATTTTTTAGGAGCGTCAGTTAAGCAAAACACCTATATATTTAAATTTATATTTATATTTATTTATGCAAAATGCAGAAGTTTTATATTTAGCTTGACAACTTGTCGGAAAAAGTGTATAATAACTAAGCTGTCAAATTTAATTGAATTGAGTAATTCTTTGAGATTTGACTTTACATAGATCGGGGCGTAACTCAGTTTGGTAGAGTGCTTGGTTTGGGACCAAGATGCCGCAGGTTCAAGTCCTGTCGCCCCGACCATATACATTAAAACCGCCTAAAATAGGCGGTTTTGTTTTTTGCAGCCAATAATTCAACAGGAATTGTTGGCGATTTTATTTATGTGTAAATTTAAATATTTGTTATATTTGCAGGTAGTTCTGAAATTGTTATTACTGTTATAGATAATTCAATTTTCATTATTAAAAAAACAACATTTGTCTGAATAACATATAATTTGCTATTACAGATCCGCATAAATTTATTATATTTCGTTTGCTTGACAAATGAATTGCTATATGCTAAAATTAAGTCAAATATTAGACGGTCTGATATTTGAAAGGGGCGATAAATATGAAGCAAGAAGAAATCAGGGACTATGTGAATCAATATTGTAAATTAAGAGATATACAGTTTGCCGCCTATGAACTGTATGCGAGAAAGCATAATCTTACGGCAAAGGAATTGTTTGTGTTAGATCTGATATGGTTTGCTCCTAATGGCTGTTTACAATCGGAAATTTGTGAACGGCTGTCTGCTACAAAACAAACTATTAGTGCAATTATCAAGAAATTTTTGAAACAGGGCCATATATATTTGACGGAATCAGAAACAGACAGGCGAAATAAAATTATTCGTTTTACAAATGCTGGCTTAGAATATGCAAAAGAAATTATTCCGCCTGCCGCTGATGCAGAGATAAATGCCATGTGTGAATTATCTATAGAGAATGCTGCGGAGCTTGTACGCCTTACTTCACTATTTTCTGATTGTATGAAGAAAAAATTTGATGAGCTTCGGGAGGAAGAGAAATGATTATTAATACAGGAGGACGGACAGATACCGTACAATATTATACCGAATGGCTTTTAAATCGCTTTTCTGAGGGCTATGTTCTCTCACGCAATCCGCTTTTTCCGAACAAGGTAACACGCTACGAGCTGACACCTGATAAAGTAGACTGCGTGGTTTTCTGCTCTAAAAATTTTAAACCCATACTGCCAAGATTACATGAAATTACAGATAAATTTAATACCTATTTTCACTATACCATTACTGCTTATGGAAAGGATATCGAGCCGGGTGTGCCGTCTATTGGGAATAGTATAATGACACTGATAGAATTATCAAAACAAGTGGGCAAACAGCGTATTGCGTGGAGATATGACCCTGTTTTGCTGACAAGGAATTACACCATAGAGCGACATCTTAAAACCTTTGAGAGTATTGCAAAGATGCTTGCGCCTTATATTGACCGATGTATTTTCAGTTTTGTTGAGATGTATAAAAAGCTGGAATATAATATGCCGGAACTTATACCACTTTCTGAGCAGGATATGATAACGCTGGCAAAGGGTCTTGGTACTATTGCCGAAAAATTCGGAATATGTATTAAGACTTGTGGAACAGACGGGGATTTTACCAGTTACGGCATTCAAAAGTCCGGTTGTATGACACTGGATATTCTCGGTAGTGCAAATGGAATCGTATTTAAGAACTTAAAGCATAAAGGCTCAAGACAGGGGTGTCATTGCATTGAGAGTCGTGATATAGGTGCATATGATACCTGCATGAACGGATGCAAATATTGCTATGCGAATAAAAATCCCCGTAAAGCATTTGAAAATTTTAAATATCATGATCCGACTTCACCATTACTGTTGGGGAATGTCAAACCTGATGATATTATGATACAGGGTGTACAAAAATCTTTCAAAAAGATATAAGATATGTCTGTATTAAAAATTAAACAAATTACGGATAAAGTTCATCAGTGTTTTATTAATACTTTCCCGCTTTTAATGCACCTTAATTATTCCATAAAACGTAAAAAATCAAAGTGTATTTTTCTGTAATATGTTTGAATTTCCATGATAAAAGGCAGCGTTATAAAGAAAGTATTCAATAAGAATGTAACGAATAATAAATCAGAAAAATACAATAATATTAAAAAGGAGGTTTTTCTATGTTTAATATTACACCGTTTGAGAGAAATAGTTTTTGGAATCCGTTTGGTGATTTTGAAAAGGAGTTTTTTAAGGGCTTTGGAACTATCGGTAATTGTCGTACTGATATTAAGGACGAGGGCAGTAAATATATACTTGAGTGTGAAATGCCCGGCTTTGATAAAAACGATATAAAAATTGATATAAGCGGAAGTATTTTGACTTTATGTGCAGAACACAAGTTTGAAAATAATCAGAAGAACAGCAATGGAGAATATATCCGCAGGGAAAGAAGCTATGGTTCATATTGCAGAAGCTTTGATATTTCAAATATCAATGAAAGTGAAATTGATGCCTCTTATACTAATGGTATACTAAAATTAATTTTACCGAAAAAGTCAGAAGAACATTCAGAAACGAAAAGAATTGAAATAAAGTAAAATGAATAATATACGTATTATTGTGAAATAAAAAAATGATGACAGACACAAAACAGTGTCGGTCATCATTTTTATTTTAGATTCATGTTGATTCTTATAATCTTATCAAATAAAGCTTTACCATAAAGTGTGTTGAAGTTTAATTTTAAATGTCTGATGAAAAATTGGTCAAACATCTTTGAATCAATTAAAACTTGATTAAATCTCTTGTATTTTTTATACGTATGTGGTATAATAACTACATTATTGGAATTTGGAATGGTGTTTTATGGAATCAAAGAATAATGCACAAGCAAGAATAAATGAACTGGTTGAATTGCTTAATTATCATGCCAGACTTTATTATGTTGAAGACAGAAACGAAATTTCAGACTATGATTATGATATGCTTCAGCAGGAATTAAAAAAGCTTGAAGAAGAATATCCTGAATTTATCAGAAAAGATTCACCTACACAACGTGTAGGTGGGAAAGCAGTTTCTTTGTTTGAAAAAGTAAAACATAAAGTCCAGATGGGTTCAATCCAGGATGTGTTTTCTTTTGAACAAGTTGAACAGTTTGTCAATACTGTCAGACAAACCGTTGATAATCCTGAATTTGTTGTTGAACCTAAAATTGATGGATTGTCTGTTTCTTTAGAGTATCAAAACGGTGAGTTTTTGATTGGTTCTACCAGAGGAGACGGATTTGTAGGTGAAAATGTTACCGAAAATTTAAAAACGGTTAAATCTATTCCAATGAGTGTATCCGAAAAGCTTCCTTTACTTGAATTGAGGGGTGAGGTGTATATGCCCCGTAATGTTTTTCTTGAACTTATAAACGAACAGGAGGCTAACGGAGAACAACATTTTAAAAATCCAAGAAATGCAGCTGCCGGCTCATTAAGACAAAAGGATTCTAAAATTACCGCTAAACGTAAACTTGATATCTTTTGTTTTAATATTCAGCAAATTGAAGGTAAGATATTGACTTCACATAAACAATCATTGGAGTATATTAAATCCCTTGGCTTTAAAACTGTACCTTATTATCAAAAAGTATCAGCTTTTGATGATATAAAGACATGTATTGATTTTATTGGTGAAAAGCGTTTTGAGTTACCTTTTGATATTGACGGCGTAGTTATTAAAGTGGATAGCTTTGAACAGCGGGATGTTCTTGGTTCTACAGCTAAAACTCCTAAATGGGCAGTTGCATATAAGTTTCCGCCGGAAGAAAAGCAAACCAAACTTCTTGATATTGAATTAAACGTAGGAAGAACCGGAGCTATAACACCGGTAGCAATATTTGAACCGATCTTATTAGCTGGTACAAGCGTTTCGAGAGCAACACTTCATAATCAGGACTATATTGAAGAGAAGAATATTTCAATTGGAGATATTATTACAGTTAGAAAAGCAGGAGATATTATTCCGGAGGTTTTGTGTGTAGCGCAAAAGCACGGAAAAGATGTGTTTACTATTCCTGATAAGTGTCCGGTGTGTGGCACTGAAGTTGTGAAATCTGACGATGAAGCAGCAATAAGATGCCCCAATGTGGATTGTCCGGCTCAGATTTTCAGAAGTATAGTTCATTTTGCCTCAAAAGGTGCTATGGATATCGATGGTTTAGGTCCTGCAATAGTTGAAACTTTGCTTGATAATGAACTAATAAAATCTGTTGCAGATTTATATGAGCTTAAAGCTGAACAGCTTATGGAGCTTGAAAACTTTAAAGAAAAATCAGCTAATAATTTGATTAATGCTATTAATAAATCAAAGAATAACTCACTTGACAGGCTCATTTTCGGTTTAGGAATAAGAAATATCGGACAGGCTTCGGCGAAATTGCTTTGTGATAAATTCGGTGATTTGGATGATATAATTAAAGCAACAGATGATGAAATTGCTGAAATTGAAGGCTTCGGAAGCATAATGGCACAAAGCGTCGCTAAAGAGCTTTCTGAACCTCATATGTTAAAACTTATTAAACGTTTAAAAGAATATGGTGTTAATACCCATTATGAAAAAATTCAGACGGACAATCGTTTTAAGGGTAAAACATTTGTCTTGACTGGTACACTTCCAACTTTGAAACGCAACGATGCAAAATCAATTATTGAAAAATTCGGCGGCAAAGCAAGCGGTTCGGTTTCAAAGAAAACAGATTATGTTCTTGCAGGAGAAGATGCAGGAAGTAAGTTAACAAAAGCACAAGAATTAGGAATAAAGATTATCTCTGAACAAGAGTTTTTAGATATGACGAAATAGGAGGAGAAATATGAATATTGATATTAAGCATATTGCAAAGCTATCCCGACTCAAAATAGAAGATGATAAGCTTGAGGAATTTGAAAATCAAATGCAGAATATTGTCAATATGGTAGAAAAGCTGCCCGATATTGATGAGAAAATGGCTTTGGATGAAAGCAATTCAATGATTTTAAGAAAAGACGAAGCAGTAACAGGTAAATATTCAAGACAGGAACTTATGGCAAATGCACCGCAGGTTAAAGCAGGCTGTCTTGTTGTTCCTAAAACTGTAGAATAGAGGAGGTCTAGATTTGGAGCTTTTTGAAAGAAATGCATATGAATTATCAGACATGCTTAAAAATAAAGAAATAAGTTCAGTGGAATTAACTAAATCGGTTTTCGACCGCATTAAATCAGTAGAGAATAAGGTGAATTCTTATGTTACATTAAATGAAGAAAACGCACTTGAAACTGCTGCTGAAATTGATAAAAAAAGAGCAAATCAAGAATCATTGTCAGATTTAGCCGGAATACCAATGGGTATTAAAGACAATATATCTACTAAAGGATTGAAAACAACTTGTTCATCTAAAATGCTTAATAATTATGTACCCCCGTTTAATGCAACAGTAATTAATAAATTAAATGATGCGGGTGCTGTAATAACAGGTAAGCTTAATATGGATGAGTTTGCTATGGGTTCTTCAACAGAAACGTCATATTTTAAGCCTACATGTAATCCTCATGCACTTGACAGAATTCCGGGAGGTTCTTCCGGAGGTTCTGCCGCTGCTGTAGCTGCCTGCGAAGCTGTTGTTTCATTGGGATCTGATACAGGAGGATCCATCAGACAGCCGGCTTCCTATTGCGGAGTGGTAGGGTTAAAGCCTACATATGGTGCAGTATCCCGTTTTGGACTTGTAGCTTTTGCGTCATCACTTGATCAAATCGGACCTATAGGAAAATGTGTAAAAGATGTTGCTATGGTTCAGTCTGTAATTAACGGACATGACAGAATGGACGCTACATCAGCATATAGGGACTATACAGATTTGTCTGCAAATCTTAAGTCAGATGTAAAAGGACTTAAAATAGGTATTCCAAATGAGTATTTTGGAGAGGGTATTGATGACGAAGTAAAGGGTTCTGTACTTAATGCAGTTAAAGAATTGGAGAAGCAGGGAGCTGTTGTAAAAGAAATCTCATTACCTTCAACCGATTATGCACTTTCAGCATATTACATTATATCATCAGCTGAGGCATCATCAAATCTTGCCCGCTTTGATGGCGTAAGATACGGTTACCGTGCTGAAAACTATAACAGTCTTATTGATATGTATGAAAAGACTCGTTCTGAAGGTTTTGGTGATGAAGTTAAAAGACGTATAATGCTTGGCACTTTTGTTTTAAGTTCAGGTTTCTATGATGCATATTACGGTAAAGCTAAGCTTTTACAAAAAAGAATTTCCGAAGAATTTAACAGTGCATTTAAAGATATAGATATAATTGCAGCACCTACTGTCCCTACAACAGCTTTTAAAATAGGTGAAAATATAGATGATCCGTTAAAAATGTATGCTACGGACATTTGTACGGTAACTGTAAATATAGCAGGTCTTCCTGCCGTGTCGATTCCTTGTGGAACTGACAGCAATAAACTTCCTATCGGATTGCAGCTTATAGGCAACAAATTCACAGAACAGACGCTTTTAAATACAGCTTATGCTTATGAAAATTTCTGTGGTGGATTTAAAATGCCGAAACTTTAAGGAAAGGAGTTTGTTGTAAATGGTAAATGGTTATGAAGTCGTAATCGGTCTTGAAACTCATGCTGAATTAAATACCGATTCTAAAATATATTGTGATTGCAAAAACCAGTTTGGTCTTGAGGTTAATTCTCAGGTTTGTCCGATTTGTATGGGAATGCCGGGCGCACTGCCTACATTAAATGAAACTGTTGTAGATTATGCAATAAAAATGGGTCATGCTTTAAATTGTAATATAAACCGTATTTGTAAACAGGATAGAAAAAATTACTTTTATCCTGACCTACCTAAAGCATATCAGATTTCCCAGGCGGAAGTACCTTTATGTGAAAATGGTTATGTTGACATTATGGTAAATGGTGAAGATCGTAGAATAGGCATTACTCGTATTCATATAGAAGAGGACGCAGGTAAGCTTCTTCATTCTGATAAATTTGATGGCTGCTCTTTGGTGGATTTAAACAGATGCGGAGTGCCATTAATTGAGATTGTTTCTGAACCGGATATGAGAAGTTCTGCTGAAGCAAAAGCTTATCTTGAAACTTTAAAATCAATTTTGCAGTATCTTGATATATGTGACTGTAAAATGCAGGAGGGTTCAATCAGATGCGATGTAAACGTTTCTGTTCATAAGCCCGGAGAACCTATGGGAACACGTTCTGAAATGAAAAACGTAAATAGTTTTTCAGCTGCTGTCAGGGGAATAGATTATGAAGTTAACCGTCAGATTGAAGTGCTTGAAAACGGCGGTACTATTGTGCAGGAAACAAGGCGCTGGGATGATGTTAAGGGAATAAGTGTATCAATGCGTTCAAAAGAGGATGCACAGGATTACAGGTATTTTCCTGAACCGGACCTGCTTACCATAGTGGTTGATCAGGAGAGAGTAGATAAGCTCAAAGCAGAAATTCCTGAGTTGCCGAATGCTAAGATCATGAGGTATGTTAAGGATTGGAATCTGCCTCAGAAGGAAGCAACATTTATTGCGGAATCTGTTGAGTTAGCTTCACTTTTCGACTCTTGTCTCAAAAAGAACAAGTATCCTGCTAAATCCTATTCTGTATGGATTTTAGGAGATTTAGTCAAGCATTTAAACGAAACAGGTAAAAAATTATCTGACACAAAAATTAATGCAGATAATCTTACTGAACTTGTAGGATTGATTGAGAGCAAAACTATTTCTAATGCCGGCGGAAAAAAGATTTTTGCAGTTATTCTTGAAGAAGATAAGGATGTAAAGAAGCTTGTAGATGAGTTGGGACTTGCTCAGGTATCTGATACAGCAATGTTGGAAAAAATTGCTGATGAAGTGTTAGCTTCCAATGAAAAATCGGTTTCAGATTTTAAGAATGGTAAGACAAATGCTCTTGGATTCCTTGTAGGACAGTGTATGAAAGCTTCTAAAGGAAAAGCAAATCCTGGAATGATGAAAGGAATTATAAGTAGAAAACTTGATAATATTTAATATTAATTCAGTATTGAGCTGTTTTCATGTCATGTGAAGACAGCTTTTTTCTTTTTGAAGAGAAATTAATTTGTTCTCTAAGGCCTATAATAAATATCATTGAAATAAGGCAAATTGAAGGTATAATGTTATTCGGAACAGATGATATAATTATTTTTTCTGAAGAAGCAGTAACAATTTTTTCATGAAAATAGTGCAAAATTATATTGCAAATTATAGTTGATAATGTAAAACCAACTATTCTTGAGAAAAAGAAAAGCTTTAAAGAATAAGTATTCCTTACAATAGCCTTTACCTGCATTAAAACGCATACTCCGCCAAACGAACAAATGCCTGCTATTAATGGAATAATATCAAGTGATTTTGGTGAAATATCAGATATGTTAGATATCTCTAAGAATGATTTTATTAAAATATCAATATCTTGCGATAAACCTGATTGCTTTATTAGTCCAACTATGCTTTCATTATCAAAAAGTGCCATAAATACTGCAAAAAATATAATTGTTATGCATATGATAAATAATGATTTTCCGGTAGATATAATTGCCTGAATAATATTATCAGAATTAAATATAATTTTTTTATCAGTTTCAGAACATTTAAGATTAAATATTCTGCACATTATGCAGGCTAATAAAAAATTAGAAATAATCACTGATAAAAAAATAATCATACCGATTTTAGTGTTATTATAAACAGTTAAACCAATAACTCCTGTAAAAAAAGCCGGTCCGCCTCCATAACAGAAACAACTCATGATTTCAGCAGTTTTTTTGTCAATAACCCCTTTATTTTTTAGTTCAACAAGCAATTTTGCACCTACAGGATATCCCGAAATATTACCTAAAAGGAATATAAAAAATAAATTAT
Organism: Ruminococcus sp.; assembly: GCA_019420505.1. Classification (GTDB taxonomy): domain Bacteria; phylum Bacillota; class Clostridia; order Oscillospirales; family Ruminococcaceae; genus FB2012. The sequence goes on along the minus strand of JAHZHC010000016.1, from coordinate 56,911 downwards.
TAGGCATTTTCATTATGTATTTTGTAATTGGATAAAAAGGTTTTGAAATATACAAATAGAGCTTAGTATTAATAATAATTGCTGATATAGCCATGAAAGAGAACAATGAGGGAATTATAACATTTAAACATCTCTCAATAGCTTTCGTTGTTTGAGAAAATATGCTGTTACCTTTAGATATAATTAGAATACATAACCAGACTGTTAAACCGGCTGCAAGATAAATTATTAATTCTTTAAAAATTCTTTTCATGATCGAATATACCTCCATTAACATATTTTAAGTATATGTAATTAAATTCATTAATATAATATACAAACGAAATGCGGAGGAAATTATAATGAATAAACCTGATACTAAAATAAAATTTGCCGTAAAGGCCAAAGAATTTATGAGTCTAAATTCTCATATTACAATTCTTGATAATAAAGCAGCAGTTATAGAAAATTGCAAACAAATATTAGAATGTAATGAAGTATTGGCAAGGATATTAACAGGTAATTTTGAGGTGGAAATATGGGGAAAGGATTTATTTTTAAACAATTATTGTACCGAATGTGTTGAGGTGCGTGGGATAATTGAAAGCATAAATTTAACTCTAAGAAGCAAAAGGGAGAAAGATAAATGATTTTCGGATATGCTAATTTTTCAATAATAGGAGATAACTATACAAAATTTTATAATCAAATTATGGAACAAAGGCTTCCGTGTGTTAATCTGAAAGAAATAAAAGGTGTCTTAACATTTAAAATCTCTGTTGAATATGCTGAGCGTGTAAAGTTATTGTGTGATGATCTGAATCTGGATTACGAAGTTAAAAATAAAAAAGGTTTTTTAATTTATATTTCACGTTTTAAAAAACATATTGGCATTGTTACAGGTGTTGCTCTTATTATTATATCATGTTTTGTTCTGTCCAATTTTGTTTTAAAAATCAAAATATTGTCTGATAACAGTGTAATAAAGAATGATATATTATCTGTATTAAAAGAGAACAATGCCGGTACAGGAAGCTATATTCCAAATCTGAATTGTGTTAATCTTGAAAGGGAATTAAAACAAAAGGTTGAAGGGATTTCTTGGGCAGGAATATCAATCAGCGGTTCTACTTTAACTATAGATATTGTAGAAAACATACCAAAACCGAAAATGCAAAGCAATCGGCTTCCTTCAAATCTTGTAGCAAAAAGAGATGCAGTAATTGATAAAGCAGAGGTGTTTGACGGTGAACTTAAAACGACTGTAGGCAGTGCAGTTTTAAAAGGAGAAACTTTAGTAAGCGGGGTAGTTGTTAATGAAAAAGTCAGATACAAAGATGGAAAAGAAGTAAAAGAAACGCATACTAAGTATGTCAGATCTTTAGCCAATATTTATGGAACCTTTGAAGAAACGATTGCTGTATTTCAGCCGTATAAAGAAACAAAAAAAGTTGTATCAAATAAAACCATAAATAAAAAATATTTTAAATTATTTGATACAGATATTCCTATGTTTATTAGTTTTCCTAAAGGAGAGTTCATATCTGAGACAAAATATAAAAATTTCTCTATTTTGGGTTTTGATTTTCCTATAGGAATAAAAAAAGTCAGTCTAAATGAGTTTAATTATGAAGATACAGTTTTAACAGAGAATGAAGCCACAAAAGAAGCAGAAAAAAAGTTGAAAAACTACAAAAATAACTTTTTTTCGGATTATGAAATAAAAAACGAGGATGTGCAAAAAGAAATTACAGATGATGGTATTACACTGACTGCTACATATATGCTATATGGCGATATAGGTGAAGAAAACGAATTTTTTATAAAAAAATAAAAACTTTTAGTAAAAACAACAGAAGTTCATTGCATTTTTTTATTTATTGTGATATACTAATTTTAATAACTTTGGAATAGGATGTTGTGTTGAATGATTGAAAAAACCTTGAATGTTGATAGAATGGAGCTTATTCTTAATCTTTTCGGTAATTATGATGAAAATGTAAACCTTATACAGAAAGAATATAATGTTGTTATTCTAAGCCGGGGAGGAGATATCAAAATTACCGGTGATGAAGAAAATGTTTATTATGCCTCAAAAGCAATTGACGCTCTTATTTCTCTCGCAAATAAAGGTGAAAATATAAATGAACAGAATATCAGATATGTGTTTTCGCTCGTGAAAGAGGGAACTCAGAATGAATTGCAAAAACTGAGTGATGACGGAATTTGTGTCACCATGAGCGGTAAAATTGTCAAGCCTAAAACTCTTGGTCAGAAAAAATATGTTGATGCAATCAGAAATAAAACAATCGTCCTTGGTGTCGGACCTGCGGGAACAGGAAAAACATATCTTTCAGTCGCTATGGCTGTAAAAGCATTCAGAGCACATGAAATTAATAAAATAATTCTAACAAGACCGGCTGTAGAAGCAGGTGAAAAACTTGGCTTTCTTCCCGGTGATCTGCAAAATAAAGTTGATCCGTATCTAAGACCTCTCTATGATGCTTTGTTTGATATGTTAGGACCTGAAACATTTGCTAAACAGCAGGAAAGAGGTTGTATTGAAGTCGCTCCTCTTGCGTATATGAGAGGAAGAACATTAGATGATTCTTTTATAATACTTGATGAGGCTCAGAATACTACACATGAGCAAATGAAAATGTTTTTAACAAGACTTGGTTTTAATTCTAAAATTGTTATTACAGGAGATATAACTCAAATAGATTTGCCTGATTCAAGAAAATCCGGACTTATACAAGCTATGAAGGTATTAAAAAATATTGAAGATATATCAATAATAAAGTTTTCAGAAAAAGATGTTGTTCGGCATAAACTTGTTCAGGACATTATTCGTGCATATGAAAATTATCACGAGAAGGGAAGTATTAATAATTATGGGAAAGGCTAAAGTATTAATTACTAATGATCAGACAGAAATAAAAATTCCTGTAGGAATCAGACTGTTGGTAAGAAGATGCTGTCATGCTGTAGCAGTCAGTGAAAAGTTTGAAAGAGATTTTGAAGTAAGCGTTTCTTTTGTTGATGATAAAAGAATCCATGAACTTAATCTTGAATATCGTAATATTGATAGACCTACAGACGTTTTATCTTTTCCGTTGGGTGTGGATGGTAAATATGATATAAATAACGAAACAGGCGCATGCCTTTTAGGCGATATCGTAATTTCTATTGAAACGGCTTTTAAGCAAGCCCAGATATACGGTCATTCACTTGAACGTGAAATCGGCTTTTTAACAGTACATTCAATGCTTCATCTTTTCGGGTATGACCATGAACAGGGGAAGCTTCAGGAAAGATTAATGCGTGAAAAGGAAGAAGATATACTTAATATATTGGGTGTTTCCCGAGATGCGACTTTCGTTATTGATGAACATGAATATAATAAATAAGCGTCTGACTTCATTTTTAAAAAGCTTTAAATTTGCCTTTAATGGATTAATAGCTTCAATAAAAACTGAACGTAATATGAGAGTCCATCTTTGTGCTGCGTTTTATGTTTTGATATTTATGCAATTTTATGACTTGTCGAATTCTGAGAAAGTTATTATTTTTTTGACAATGGGAATAGTTATTTCACTTGAGCTGGTCAATACAGCTATTGAATCAGTTGTTAATTTATGTTCTCCTAAATATCATGTGTTGGCGAAAAAAGCTAAAGATGCATCAGCCGGGGCTGTTCTCGTTTCAGCTATAGTGTCCGTGGCTGTTGCTGTTGAAGTTTTTTGGGATGTTTCTGTTTTCTATAATATATATAATTTTTTTATTAGTAACCTATTAGCTTTATTTGGCTTAGTTCTGTCTTTATTAATTTGGATAATTTTTATTTTTGTATATGATGTGAAAAATTAAAATAAACTGTATGAGCGCTGCATTATATGGATTCGGATTCTATAATATATGCAGCGTTTTTGTTTAATTTGTCTTTTATTTAATACTGTAATTTTATCTGTAAAAAAAATAAAAAAACTATATACAATTAAGAAAATATATGTTATACTATTAATATGGTGTATTCTGAAATAATTCGGGATATTGTGAAAGGATGGGATGTTAGGGTTGGAACAGAAGCTTACGCTTTATGGATTTAATAATCTTACAAAAACTCTTAGTTTCAATATTTATGATGTATGCTATGCAAAAAGTGAAAGAGAACAAAAGGATTATATTGCATATATTGATGAACAATATAATTCTGAGCGTTTGACTAAAATACTTTGCGATGTTACAGAAATTATTGGGGCGAGGATTTTAAATATATCTAAACAGGATTATGAGCCTCAGGGGGCTTCTGTAAATGTGCTTATTGCAGAAAGAGAACTTGATGATGATTCCATTGATGTTTCATGTAATCGTGGAAACTATATTCCTCAGAGTGAAACTCTCCATGCACACCTTGACAAAAGTCATCTTACTGTTCATACTTATCCTGAATATCATCCTGACAATTCTATTTCAACATTCAGAGTAGATATTGACGTTTCAACCTGCGGAACAATTTCACCTCTGAATGCCCTTAATTATCTTATAGGAAGCTTTGATTCCGATATTATTACGATAGATTATCGTGTAAGAGGCTTTACAAGAGATGTGTTGGGGAAAAAATTTTTTATTGATCACAATATTACGTCAATTCAGGAATATATAGATAAAACTACGCTTACAAAATATGACGCTATAGACGTTAATGTATATCAGTCCAATTTTTTTCACACTAAAATGCTGATTAAGGACATCGAACTTCAGAATTATTTATTTAAAAAAGATGTTTATGAACTTACACCAAGTCAAAGATTGGAGATTACAGATTCTCTGCGCCGTGAAATGATTGAGATATTCAGCGGAATGAATATTTATTAATGTTATTATAATAAAGATAACTTTAGTGCAGTTATTGCAGAAGTAAAATTTTTTATATATAAACAATAAACACCATTTGAAAAGGTGGTAATTAAAACGAAATTAACTCAGAATAATGCGCCTGTTTTTGAGGCGTTAAAGAAACATAAAAGCAACAGAGTGGTTCAGCTTGATGTTCCGGGTCATAAGGGCGGACGAGGAAATAAAGAATTAAGGGATTTTTTGGGGGCTGACTGTCTTAAAGTCGATGTAAACTCTATGAAACCGCTGGACAACCTGTGTCACCCGGTTTCGGTTATTAAGGATGCTGAAATGCTTGCAAGTCAAGCGTTTGGTTCAAAACATACATTTTTTATTGTAAACGGTACTACAGCGGCAGTTCAGGCAATGATTTTTGCATCATGCAAGTCCGGTGATAAAATAATTATGCCGAGAAATGTTCACAGAAGCGCTATAAATGCCTTGGTAGTTTGCGGTGCAATTCCTGTTTACGTTAATCCGGGTACAAATAAACAGCTTGGAATACCATTGGGTATGTCTGTAGAAGATGTGGAGAAAGCAATTTTGCAAAATCCTGACGCTAAAGCAGTTCTTGTAAATAATCCGACATATTATGGTATTTGTTCTGATTTAAGAAGAATTACTGATATTGCCCACGCACATAATATGCTTGTATTAGCAGACGAAGCCCATGGTACTCATTTTTATTTTGGTGAAAATCTTCCAGTGTCAGCTATGGCTGCAGGAGCTGACATGGCAGCGGTAAGTATACACAAAACCGGCGGTTCTTTGACACAATCTTCTTTTTTACTTTGCAACAATAATGTGTCCGAAGGATATGTAAGGCAGGTTATTAATCTTACTCAAACAACAAGTGGTTCATATCTTCTTATGGTGTCCCTTGACCTTGCAAGAAAAAATCTTTCTTTGAACGGAAAAGATATGTTCAGAAAAACTGTTGATTATGCTTCTTATGCAAGGGAGGAAATAAATAAAATAGGCGGATACTATGCCTTTGCTGATGAATTGATTAATCATAAAGACATTTTTGATTTTGACAGAACTAAGCTTTCTGTCCATACAAGAGCAATGGGATTGGCAGGTGTTGAAGTTTACGATATATTAAGGGATGACTACGACATTCAGATTGAATTCGGTGATATAGGAAATATCCTTGCTATAGTTTCTGCCGGTGACCGAGAGCTTGAAATTGAACGTTTTATTTCGGCTTTATCAGAAATTAAAAGACTATATGGCAAGGATTCATCGGGTCTTTTTGATCATGAATATATTAATCCCAATGTTGTTCTTGCGCCTCAACAGGCTTTTTATAGTAATAAAAAATCTATAGCAATAGAAAAATCCTGCGGAATGATATGCGGAGAATTTGTGATGTGTTATCCGCCGGGAATACCGATTCTTGCGCCGGGAGAAAGAATAACTGCCGAAATACTTGACTATATTTCGTATTGCAAGGAAAAAGGTTGTTTTATGACCGGAACGGAAGATATGGAGATTAATTATATAAATGTTGTTGTGTAATATCAAGAAAGGAAAGCATATATGGATTTGTGGTTTACCGAAAATCATACAGAAAATGTTCGGTTTTCATTTAAAATAAAAAAACAGCTTTATTCTTCTAAAAGCTACTATCAGCAAATAGATGTTTTTGATACATTTGAATTCGGACGTGTTTTGGTGCTTGACGGTTATCTTATGCTGACCGAGAAAGACGAGTATATATATCACGAAATGGTAACTCATGTTCCAATGGCAGTGAATCCTGAAATTGAAAATGTTCTTATTATTGGTGCAGGAGACGGCGGAACACTTCGGGAAATTTGCAGATATAAACACATAAAAAGAATAGATATGGTCGAAATTGATGAACAGGTTGTAAATGTGTGTAAAGAATATTTACCGCAGACAGCTTGCAGCTTTAACGATCCGAGATTAAATCTTTTTATCGCTGACGGTCTTAAATTTGTAAGACAGAAAAGCAATGATTATGACCTGATTATTGTGGATTCAACCGATCCTTTCGGACCTGGAGAAGGATTGTTTACAAAAGAGTTTTATGGAAACTGTTTTAAAGCATTAACTGATAAAGGTATTCTAATAAATCAGCATGAGAGCACCTATTATGATTCTTATGTTGATATGGTAAAACGCACACATAAGCGTATAGGAGGCTCTTTCCCGGTTGCAATGGTATATCAGACACATATACCGACATATCCGTCAGGACAGTGGCTGTTTGGCTTCGCATCTAAAAATCTTCATCCTATACATGACTTGCAGGAAGATAAGTGGAATGAATTTAAGTTAAAAACTAAATACTATAATACAAATCTTCATAAAGGTTGTTTTGCATTGCCTAATGATGTTATGGAGGTTTTAAATGATGAATAAGAATGTTCATACTTTTATAGGATGCGATTGTGATTATGTTGATTCAAAAATTGTAATATTCGGTGCGCCGTATGACAGCACTACAAGCTTTCGTCCGGGAACACGTTTTGGTCCGTCTGCTATGAGAAATGAAAGCTTTGGAATTGAAACTTATTCTCCGTATCAAGATAAAGATCTGCTGGATATCAACGTATTTGACAGCGGTGATTTAGAATTAATTTTTGGAACCCCGGAAAAAGCTTTGTCTGATATTGAAGCAGCATCTGATGAAATTTTAACTGATAATAAAATACCTTGTATGATCGGCGGAGAGCATCTTGTTACTTTAGGATCTGTCAGAGCAGCCGCAAAGAGATACAGCAATCTTCATATTGTGCATTTTGACGCACATGCGGATCTTCGTGAAGATTATCTTGGTGAAAGATTTTCTCATGCCTGTGTAATGCATAGATGTCATGATATATTAGGAGATGGAAGGATATATCAATTTGGTATCAGAAGCGGGGATAGAGAAGAATTTAATTTTGCCGAAAATCACACGATTATGCAAAAGTTTAATTTTGACGGTCTTAAAGAGGCCGTAGAAAAAATTGGGCAAAATCCGGTATACTTTACTTTAGATCTGGATGTCCTTGATCCGTCCCAATTTCCCGGAACGGGAACTCCTGAAGCGGGTGGAGTTGTATTTACTGAACTTTTAAATGCAATAAAAGAAGTTTCAAAGTTAAATATTGTAGGTTTTGATGTAAACGAGCTTTGCCCTGTTTATGACCAAAGCGGAGCATCAACAGCATTGGCTTGTAAACTTTTAAGAGAAATTTTGCTTTATTTTTATAGATAATAATATGAAAGGACGTTGACCAAAATGGGAAGAGCTTTGATAATAGGCGCCGGAGGAGTGGCCGGAGTTGTTATTCATAAATGCTGTCAAAACAGTGAGGTGTTTACTGATATTTGTATAGCCAGCAGAACTAAATCAAAATGCGATAAATTTAAGGCTGAGCTTCAGGATAAGACAAGCACAAATATCACAACTGCTCAGGTTGATGCTGATAATGTCACTGAACTTGTTAGTTTAATTAAAGAATATAAACCTGATGTTGTAATAAATGTGGCTCTGCCTTATCAGGATCTGCATATTATGGACGCTTGTCTTGAATGTAAGGTAGATTATGTTGATACTGCTAATTATGAACCTGAGGATACAGCAAAATTTGAGTATTCATGGCAATGGGCTTATCGTGAAAGATTTGAAAAAGCCGGTATCACTGCTTTGCTTGGTTCGGGCTTTGATCCCGGAGTAACAGGAGTTTTCTCTGCATATGCTCAGAAGCACTATTTTGATGAAATTAATTATATTGACATACTTGACTGCAACGGAGGAGATCACGGTTATCCTTTTGCAACGAACTTTAATCCGGAAATTAATATCCGTGAAGTTTCTGCAAAGGGTTCATATATAGAAAATGGTGAATGGGTAGAAACTGAACCCATGGAAATTAAGAGAGTCTATGACTTTGATGAAGTAGGAGAAAAGGATATGTATCTGCTCCATCACGAGGAGTTGGAATCACTTGCACTTAACATTAAGGGAATTAAGCGCATAAGATTTTTCATGACTTTTGGTCAAAGTTATCTGACTCATTTGAAATGTCTTGAAAATGTAGGGATGACTTCTATTGAACCTATTATGTTTGAGGGAAAAGAAATTGTTCCGTTACAGTTTTTAAAAGCAGTATTGCCTGATCCTGCTACTCTTGGTCCACGAACAAAAGGCAAGACTAATATAGGGTGTATTTTTCAAGGTTTTAAAGATGGAAAGGCCAGAAATTATTATGTTTATAATGTTTGTGACCATGAAGAATGCTATAAAGAAGTTGGTTCTCAGGCTGTTTCTTATACAACCGGAGTGCCTGCAATGATCGGTGCGATGATGCTTATGACAGGTAAGTGGAAGAAACCTGGCGTTCATAATATTGAAGAATTTGATCCGGATCCATTTATGGAGGCACTTAATAAATGGGGACTTCCGTGGAAAGAGAATTTTGATCCGGTATTGGTTGATTAATAGATTATTAAGTAGGGTTATATATGAAAAAAAGTACTAAAAAAATGATCGCTCCCATAGTAATAGTAACAATATTGTGCCTTTATTATTTAGGAATCGGTATATTCTTTCTTTGTATTGACGGCGCATCATTGTTAATAAGACTTTTGGCAGTTATTATTCCGTCAGTTTTGGCAGCTGCTTCTCTGGCAGTTTTATTTCAGAGAATAATTGAAATCAGAAAGGGCGAGGAAAATGATCTTAGTAAATACTGATTATATTTCAGGAAAAAAACTTGAAATGCTTGGTTTGGTTAAAGGTTCAACAATTCAAACAAAAAATGTCGGCAAAGATATTATGCAAAGCTTTAAAAATCTTGTTGGTGGAGAACTGAAATCATACAATGAAATGATGAATGAAGCAAGAGCGCTTGCAACTAAAAGAATGGTTGAAGAAGCTGAGAATTATGGGGCTGATGCAGTAGTTAACATAAGATATGCTTCATCTGCAATAGCTGCCGGCGCTGCTGAAGTTATTGCGTATGGCACAGCTGTTAAGTTTGTTGCTGAGTAATACCTGGGAGCACTTTAATGTTTGATATTTCAAAATTAAAAACACCATGTTATGTAACTGATGAAAGTTTGCTTTTGAATAATTTAAAAATACTTGATAATGTTCGCAAAGCAACCGGCTGTAAAATTCTTTTAGCGCAAAAAGCTTTTTCTATGTATTCTGTTTATCCATTGCTTTCTAAATATTTAGATGGTACTACAGCAAGCGGATTTTTTGAAGCAAAGCTTGGAAGGGAAGAGTTCGAAGGTGAGGTTCATGTATTTTCACCTGCTTATAAGAAAGATGAAATAGAGCAGTTAGTAAAAATTTCTGATCATATTGTATTCAACAGCTTTTTTCAATGGAAAAAATATCGTGAGTTAATTAAAAACTGCGATCGTAATATTTCCTGCGGAATCAGAGTGAATCCGGAGTATTCGGAAATTGAAACTGAAATTTATAATCCTTGTGCAAAAAACTCAAGACTTGGAGTTACTGAAGAACAGTTTGACGAAACATTGCTTGAAGGCATAGAGGGTCTGCATTTTCATACAATGTGCGAACAGGGTGCAGAAACGTTGGAACGAACGCTGCTTCATTTTGAAAAGAAATTCGGAAAATATTTATATAAAATGAAGTGGGTAAATTTCGGCGGAGGTCATCACATTACAAGAGATGATTACAATATTGATTTGCTTATAGAATGTATTAAATATATAAGTAATAAATATAATGTTCAGGTTTACCTTGAGCCGGGAGAAGCCGTTGCGCTTAATGCCGGATTCCTTGTAACCGAAGTTCTTGATGTCAGCAAAAACGGTATGCATTTAGCTATTGTTGATACTTCAGCAGCCTGTCACATGCCAGATGTGCTTGAAATGCCATACCGACCGTTTATAATGAATTCGGGAAAGGCTGGAGAAAAGCTATATACTTATCGTTTAGGAGGTCCGACTTGTCTTGCAGGTGATATTATCGGAGATTACTCATTTGCCGAGCCTCTTAAAGAAGGTGACAAATTGGTGTTTACAGATATGGCTATTTACTCAATGGTAAAGAACAATACCTTTAATGGCATGCCGCTTCCCTCAATTTACCTTCACAGCCTTGATGGAGAATTGAAGTTAATAAAAGACTTTGGATATGACGATTTTAAATCAAGATTATAGACAAAAAACGATTTGGAAAACTTCCAAATCGTTTTTTGTTATATTACTCCGAATATCCTGTATTCATCCGGGTCAGATGTTTGAGAAATATAATGACTTTTGTTCAGCGTTGGAAAATCATTATTAATAATGGTTTCCATTATTCTTTTGCTCAGATTTGTAATATTACTGCGTTTTACCGCTTCTTCCGCACTAAGCAAAAGAACCTCACTATTTTCTAAATTATCAGAATGTGGTGTTCCGCAGATATAATCCATTAAAAAAATAATACACCATTGTTCCGGTTTAAATTGTACAGATAATATTGAATTAACTTTTGAAGTTACTCCTGTTTCTTCAAAAATCTCTCTTTCTATAGCCTTTTCAGGCATTTCTTTTTCTTTGCAAAAACCGCCCGGTATTAGTATTCTGTCTCTTGCTGTTCCATAGGTGTGACGAACAAATAGAATTTTACTATCTATTGTAACTATACCGCTGACGCAATAATATTTGTTATTCATAATAAACCTTTCTTTTTTATTGTGGGGCTTGAGTCTCCATTATTTTTAGAGCTGTTTTTATACCGTCGGCAGCAGCAGACATAATTCCTCCGGCATATCCTGCTCCTTCACCGCATGGATATAAGTTATTTATTGACAGGGAATGCAGTTGTTCTGTTCTTGTAATACGAACAGGAGAACTTGTTCTTGTTTCAGGTGCTGTTAAAAGTGCTTTTCCGTCACTGAAGCATTTCATTTTCTTTGAAAATTCATTAAGTCCTGCTGACATCATATCTGTTACAAATTTCGGGAAAACGCTTCTGAATTCTATTGGTTTTATTCCTAAAGCATAAGTAGGAGAAATGTTAGATGATATATTAGGTTTTTCGTTCAAAAAGCCTGTTACTGTTGTGGCAGGAGCAGTATAACCTCCGGTTGCGTTATAAGCGTTTTGCTCAAGCTGTTTTGCAAAATTCATGCCGTCCAAGGGTGATTTTCCAAAATCATTTGGAGTAACTGAAACAACCATAGCAGCATTAGCATTTTTTCCGTCTCTTGAAAAATAACTCATTCCGTTCGTTACAACACCCATTTCTTCAGAAGCAGCAGGAACGACCACACCGCCGGGACACATACAAAATGTATATACTCCACGCCCTGACTTATCCCTGTGTGAAAGTTGATATTCACCTTTAGGTAATAATGGGTTTCCTGCATTTGCTCCATATAAGCTTTCTTCAACAGATTGTTGAGAATGTTCAATTCTTGTACCAACAGAGAACGGTTTTGGTTCCAGAAAAATTCCTTTGCCTGCAAGCATTTCAAAAGTATTTCTTGACGAATGTCCTATTGCAAGCACCAGATTTGAGCATGAAATATTATCATTATTTGTTTTAACACAATTAATTATACCATTCTCTTCTGTAAAATCAATTAATTCATTTTCAAATCTTATTTCACCGCCAAGCTTTATTATTCGTTTTCTGATTTCCTTAACTATTTTTCTAAGATTATCAGTTCCGATATGAGCTTTGGCTTTGGTGAGTATTTCTTTGGGAGCGCCAAATTCAACAAATCGTTCAGTAATATATCTGCAAGCAGGATCTTTAATTCTTGTTGTAAGCTTACCGTCTGAAAATGTACCTGCTCCTCCTTCGCCGAATTGCACATTAGACTTTGGATTCAATATCCCTTTTGTCCAGAAATCCGATACAGCAGAAGTGCGCTTGTCTACATCCTGACCTTTTTCAAGAATTATTGGTTTGTATCCGTTTTCTGCAAGAATTAATCCGCAGAACATTCCCGCAGGTCCAAATCCCGCAATTACAATTCGCCCTTCTTTTTTTATATTTGAAATAACAGGATTGATATTACTGTTTTCTATATAATTCAATGATTTATGTTTGTTGCAAAGGCTTTGCTCCTTATCATGTTCGTTAAGCTGAACAAATACTGAATGAACAAATTGAATATTATTTTGATTTCTGGCATCAAGAGAGGTTTTATAAATTTCAACGGTTTTTATATCACAGTTATTGATGCCGGAAAGTTTAAGAGCTTTATTTATAACATCATTTTTTTGCGCTTTCAAATTTGTTTTTATTTGATTAATAATTATCGGCATAATTTGATCCTTTCAATAAAATTAAAGCGGTCTGTATTTTAAAACAAGACCGCTGATAATTTATGATATGACAACATCTGCCTTATATTTTCCATAGCACCAGATGTTATCGTATTCATTTGAATACACAGAAACATTTTTGCTTACTGTGCCATTTTTTACTGTTCCATTTAAATCAATCTCAACAGTAAGATCTTTTTCCGAAATATTGCTTATTATTGACTCGGGACCAATAATAGTTATACCTGAAATTTTTTCGGTTTTTACAGATACTTTTTTACCTGTGGGTCTGTTAATTATTTTAAAATTGCTTGAATTAACTGCAAATTTTTTTGATGCATATCCTGTTTTATCAAAGGAAACTGATATTTCATCTGTTCCGTTCAATATTTCTTCACCATCATTTAATTTTAAAGTAAAATCAAATTTTTTATCCAAATTTATTTCATTTAAAGGAATTGTACCGATTGATTTTTCAACAACTGTCTCACTATCTAAAATGGGGGAAATTATTTCAACTGTTTTGGGCGAAATAGTATAAGGAATTGATGATGAATCAAAATGATCTGGACATTCTGTAAAGTCAACTTTTAAATTGGCATCTTTTTTCTTGTAAAGAGAAAATAAAACATCAAAATTCTTATTATTTAAAACAGTGTATTTATCTGAACGAAGTATGTTATCATTTTTATCATAAAATAACAGATCACTTGTTGAGATTACGGTGCTTTCAGATAAAACCATAGAATCTTTGACTCTTGCGCTTACTTTAGAAAGATTTTCAAGATCTTTTTCAGTTCCCTGGATTTCAATTTCAGAAGGAGAAACCTTAACCTCTTTAAGTGTTAAACCTTTTTCTACGCTCACATAAGGGGTCTCAGTACTGAGATCGAAGGTTTTGCTGCTGATTTTTTCAAATGAAACATCAATTGTTGCCGGAGAAACAGATACGATTGTACATTGATCTGAGCTGTGTGTCGATTCAACATTTATATCAAGTGAATAAGTTCCTTCGTTAGTGACCGGATCAAGGTTAACAGTTGCAATAAGATCTTTTTCTGTATATCCTCCGATTTCATATTTCATACCCTTTATCTCAACATTTACAGTCAGATTATTGGGTAAATTTATCGGGGATAAAGATTTATCATTAGCTTTAGTACCATCTAAGGCAAAAACAACAGGAACATTTGCAATCTGAATTGTCGTTGTTGGATATTGTGTTATTGAAAGAACAACCCAAATTATAACTGCAATTACTACTGCAAGAATTCTTAAAACAAAATCAGATTCATGATTTTTTGGAGGTAAAACTTTCTTTATTTTTTCCATTTTGAAATAACCCTCCCCGCAAAATTATCTTTTACCGAATTAGAATCCTTTTCAGGTAGAAAACGAAGGCTAAGCAATTTTTTGAGGCTTTCTTTCGTAAACCCTCTTGTGAGTTCTCCGTTTTCTGCAACGGAAATTGTACCGGTTTCTTCAGATACAACAATTACTATGGCGTCAGAAATTTCACTCATTCCTATGGCGGCACGATGTCGTGAACCCAATTGTTTTGCAATCAATTCTTCTTTTTGTGGTTTTGGGAGAAAACAGCCTGCGGCAAGTATTATACCGTTTCGTATAATAACAGCGCCATCATGAAGCGGTGTATTAGGGAAAAATATATTTCCCAAAATAGCAGCGGAAGGATTGCAATTCAATATTGTTCCTGTATCAATTTGTTCTCCGAGTTTTGTTTTTCGTTCACAGATAATAAGTGCACCTGTGCAGGTAGAGGACAAATTCTGAGCAGTATCACAAACAGCATCAATACAATTCTTCCATTTATCAGCTGAATTTTCAATTTCATTACCTGCAAAAAAATTTAATTCAGTAAATTTTGTTCGACCGACTTTTTCAAGAATTCGTCTTAATTCAGGCTGAAATACGATTATGATTGCAAGAATTCCCCATTCAAAACACGTTTTAAGGAAAAAACGCATTGTTTGCAGATTAAAGAAAATAGCTAACAAATAAGCTACAATTAAAACCAAAATACCCTTGACTAATTGCTGTGCACGGGTTTCTCTTATAAGTTTTATTCCATGGAATATAAGAAAAGATAAAATAGCAATATCAATAACATCATTTATTCTTATATATTTAAAGACATTCCAAAGCATATTAAAGCTGCTGGCAATAGCACTAAACATTTTTTCACCCTTTTCACTTCAAGAAACTATTCAAAATTTCACACATTATATATATTTAATTGTATCATATTATTTTTAAAAGCACAATAGTTTAAAAGAAAAAATTTTGTTGCATTAAAGACTTAAAATCAGTAAGAATTAATAATATTATCGGGAAATACAAATATATACAAAATGTAAAGTTTAATATGTATAAATCTTAATAGTTATCGAAAATTGTTGATTATTAAAATATGCTTTGCTATTATTATCTTATAATAATTGTAGATTATTGGAGTGACAAAATTGGCAGACAATACAGGTAAAAACACCGATAATTCCAAGAAAAAATTTAATTTATCGAAAACTGATATTTTTTTATTTCTATTTGTTATTATTTCTGTTAGTTCTGCAATTGCCTCAACAGCATTATTACAAAAAGCTTATAACAGTAATCATACATCAGAAAGCAGCTTTGATAATAATAGTATAACGGCTATATCAAATACTGTTCAAACTAAAACAACTGATACTAAAACTACAAAAACTAAAACTAAAATGACATCCAAAACAACAAGGGATAAGAAAACTTCAAAATCATCAATAACTTTCAAGCAGACATTTGCAACGACTGAATCTGTTAATTTTCCTGTTGATGTCAATCTGGTTACATTTGAAGAACTGCTGCAAATAAATGGGATAGGCGAAACACTGGCACAAAGAATTATTGATTTTCGTTTTAATGAAGGTACTATTTCAAATATGGATTTGCTGCTTAAAATTGATGGCATAGGAGAATCGAAGCTTATTATATTGAAACAGTATTTGTATGTGGCTGATGCAGATTATAAGAACACTGTAACTTCTGTTTATACTACAAATGCTGAAACAAAAGCAACTGCAACAGTTCATACTTCTGTAAGTACGTTGGTTTCTCAAAGAATAAAACAAAAAGTTAATATAAATGTTGCTGATGCTTTAGAAATTTCTGATTGTCTTTTGATCAATTTAACGCTTGCGGAAAAAATCGTTGACCTGAGAAGCCAGATTCAATATTTTTCAAATAGTCTTGAATTATTGTATATAGATGAACTTTCAGAGAAGGTATACAATGAAATAAAAGACTATATAATTATATGATGTCTATGACAAATTAACCCGACAGTTTTTATTCTGTCGGGTCTTTATATTAAGCTATGGTTTATATCTTTTTATAGTATTAAGCAATCCCGAAACCTGTTGCTTATTATTAAAAGCTGAGGGCGAAAATCTGATAACACCCTGTTCGGTTGTACCTAAAGTATTGTGTGCAAGAGCAGCACATTGAATTCCTCCTCTTAATGCATAACCGTTATCGCTTAAATAATTTGCAGCTTCCTGAGAATTTATGTCCCCTATATTGAAAGCTACAATGGGCACATGTTTACATTCGCTTCTGTATATTTTAATATCAGGCAGTGAATTCAAACCATTTATAAGCTGCCTGCAAAGCTCTTCTTCATGAGCCATAATTCGTTCAGGCGTTTTTGTTTCTACAAATTTCAGACCGGCACCTAAACCTATAATCCCAACAGTATTTATTGTTCCGCTTTCAAGACGTTCGGGAAGAAAAGGCGTTTGTGCAAGTTCTGTCGAGGTTGCTCCTGTACCTCCTTCAATTATGGTTGAAAGAGGATATTTTCCGTCTGTAATTAATAAACCGGTACCGGTTGGTCCGTATAATGATTTGTGACCTGCTGTACAGAGAAAATTAAATCCATCATCTAAAGATAAGTCCAGCAAACCACAGCCCTGAGCACCGTCTAATATAAAACATAATCCTTTTCTTTTGCATAAATCCGCAATTTCACGGTAGGGAAGTATTCTTCCTGTTACATTCGAGGCTACTGTGCAGCATATGCATTTGGTACGGGGATTAATAAGTTTTTCAAAGTTTGATATTGTTTCATCAGTATTGTCTGTAATTTTGGCAATAGAGTATTCAACGCCTCTTGTTTTTGATAATGAATAAACAGGTCTGGACACTGCATTATGCTCATAATCAGAAATTATAATGTGACCGCCGTATTGCATTATACCTTTGACTGCCATGTTTACTGCAAATGTACAATTGGCAGTAAATGCTACATTTTCAGTATCCGCATGAAACATTTTTCCGGCTTGTTCTCTCACCTTGAAAACTTGATTTGATACTTCCATCGACAGTTTATGTCCGCTTCGTCCCGGATTCCCGCCATATCTTGCAACCGCAGTAGATACAGCATTTTTAACGCTAACAGGCTTTGGGAATGTAGTAGCGGAATTATCGAAATTTACAATTCTGTTCAATATGTTACCTCCTTTCTCCGCCGGTTATTTCAGATATTATCCATTGATTCAGTCTTAACTTCGGCGGAAAGTCAAGTAATATCATTTAACAATCGCAGTCAAAGCACTAATAAAGCTGAAAACTGTTTTTATAAGGGATGTTGTTTTCATCAAGTATTTTTATTATATAATTAGTATTGTCTTTTATTCTGATTGAATATCCGCATCCGCTTCCAATATTTTTTGGAGTTTTCTCTATTTCACAATATATCTTTTTGTTATTCAGAATAGCTTTGGCTTTCATTGCGTAGGTTATTGATGTCATTGTTATTAATGTTTTGCCCACATAAATTCCACCTTTTCTATTTGTCCTTCAAATGGTAACAGCAAGGACACTATTAATATATGCAAATACTGCTGCTATCGTTAAATCATATAAACAATAGTCTTAATGCGTATAATTAGTTCTTTATATTAGCTTGCTTCTTTTCTTATTATTAATAAATTTAAAACAATGAACATAAACCTATTTACAAATTTATTTTATTGTGTTATAATTGTATTCGTAAAAGTTTGCAATATTAAAGGAGGAGTTAAAGGTGCAGAAAGCATATCTTATTTTAGAAAACGGTACTATTTTTGAAGGTAAGAGCTTTGGAGCACAGGGTGAAGTTATTGGTGAAATTGTTTTTACAACTGCAATGACAGGTTATCTTGAAACATTGACTGATCCGAGTTATTACGGTCAGATTGTTGTTCAAACTTTCCCTCTTATTGGTAACTATGGTGTTATTCCCGAAGATTTTGAAAGTGAATTCCCGCATGTTAAAGCGTATATTGTTAGAGATTGGTGTCAGGAACCCAGCAATTTCCGTTGTGAGGGCAATCTTGACACTTTTTTAAAGCAGAATAATATAGTTGGACTTTATGGTATTGATACCCGTGCCTTGACGAAAATTGTTCGTGAATCTGGTGTTATGAACGGTAAGATTGTAACAGAAGGATCGGGAATAGGTCTTGCTGATTTAAAGAATTATACTATTACTGACGCCGTTAAAAATACTACATGTGAAAAAGAGCAAATATTTAAACCTGAAGGTGAAATAAAAAGAAGAGTATGTCTTTTTGATTTCGGGGCTAAAGATAATATTAGACGTGAATTAGTAAAACGAGGATGTGAAGTCACTGTTTTACCTGCATATACAAAGATTGAAAGAGTAGAAGAACTTGATCCGGATGGAATCATGCTTTCTAACGGACCGGGCGATCCTGCTGAAAATGTTGAAATTATTTCAGAACTGAAAAAGCTGTCTGAAAAGAAAATTCCTACCTTTGGAATTTGCCTGGGACATCAGCTTCTCGCATTATCTCAGGGCGGAAAAACCGAGAAGCTTAAATATGGTCATAGGGGTGCTAATCAGCCTGCAACTGAAATTGAAACCGGAAAGGTCTATATTACCAGTCAAAATCATGGTTATGCTGTAATAAATGATTCAATGGGAGATAATGCTAAGATTTCTTTTGTTAATGCAAATGACGGAACCTGTGAGGGTATTACATATACAAATATGCCTGCATTTTCTGTTCAATTTCATCCGGAAGCTTGCGGCGGACCGCTTGATACAGGATTTTTATTTGATAAGTTTATGAAACTAATTGACGATAATAAATAATATTTTTAGAAAGGATTGAATATTGTGCCTTTAAATAAAGATATAAAACGTGTGCTTGTAATCGGGTCAGGTCCTATCGTTATCGGTCAGGCTGCTGAATTTGACTATGCAGGAACACAGGCTTGCCGTGCCTTGAAAGAAGAAGGCCTTGAGGTAATTCTGATAAACTCAAATCCTGCTACAATTATGACCGATAATGCAATGGCAGACAAAATATATATTGAACCGCTTACACTTGAAACAGTAAAGCGTGTTATAAAAAAAGAAAAACCGGACAGTCTTCTTTCCACTTTGGGCGGACAGACAGGTCTTACTATATCAATGCAGCTTGCAAAGGAAGGTTTTCTTGAGAAACACGGTGTAAAGCTACTTGGTGCTAATCCTGAAACTATAGATAAAGCGGAAGATAGACAGATGTTCAAAGACACTATGGAATCTATTGATCAGCCATGTATTCCATCTTTGGTCGTCAATACTGTTGAGGCTGCTGTTGATTTTGCTAATAAAGAGGGAATAGGTTATCCTCTCATTATTCGTCCTGCATTCACTTTAGGCGGAACAGGCGGCGGAATTGTCAATAATGAAGAAGAATTGCGTGAAATAACAAGAAATGGTCTTTATCTTTCACCTATTACACAGGTGCTCGTGGAAAAATGTATAGCCGGCTGGAAAGAAATTGAGTTTGAAGTTATGAGAGATGCAAAGGGCAATGTTATTACAGTCTGCTCAATGGAAAACTTTGATCCTGTAGGAGTTCATACCGGAGACTCTATTGTAATTGCACCTGCTGTTACGCTTGCTGACAAAGAATATCAGATGCTGCGTTCAGCCGCTTTGAAAATCATTGATACTTTGAAGGTTGAGGGCGGTTGCAACTGTCAGTTTGCTCTTAATCCCGATAGCTTTGAATATGCTGTAATTGAAGTTAATCCACGTGTATCACGTTCATCAGCACTTGCTTCAAAGGCTACCGGATATCCTATTGCAAAAGTTGCAGCAAAGATTGCGATTGGATATACTCTCGATGAAATTAAAAATGCAGTAACAGGAAAAACATATGCATGCTTTGAACCCGCATTGGATTACGTAGTTGTTAAGCTTCCTAAATGGCCTTTTGATAAGTTTGTTTATGCAAAGAGAACCTTAGGCACACAAATGAAGGCAACCGGAGAAGTAATGGCAATTGGTACAACGTTTGAACAGGCTATTATGAAGGCTGTGAGAGGTGCTGAAATAGGTCATGATTGTCTTATTTCACCTAAAATGCTTCAGCTTTCGGACGAAGAAATAAAATCAAGAATTCATAATTGTAACGACGAGAGATTATTTGTTGTTTATGAAGCTCTCAGAAGAGGTGTTACAGTTGATGAAATTCATGAGATTACAAAGATTGATGAGTGGTTTTTAAATAAGCTTTGTAAACTTATTGATATTGAAAAGGAAATGTCAAAAGGTGAGCTTCCGTTTGAACTTTACGAAACAGCTAAAAAACTTGGTTATCCCGATAAAGTAATAGAACGAATTTCAGGCTGTAAGATAGAAAAGCCTTTGCCGGCTGTTTATAAAATGGTTGATACCTGTGCGGCAGAATTCTCAGCACAAACACCTTATTTCTATTCAACTTATGACAAAGAGGATGAAGCTTCTGAATTTATTGCAAATAAAAATTCAGGCAATAAAACAGTAATTGTATTCGGTTCAGGACCTATCAGAATTGGTCAGGGTATAGAATTTGACTATGCATCAGTTCATTGTGTGTGGGCATTAAAAGAACGTGGGTATGATGTTGTTATTGTAAATAATAACCCTGAAACTGTTTCAACTGACTTTGATACAGCCGACAGACTATATTTTGAACCGCTTACCAACGAAGATGTAATGAATATTATTAACATTGAAAAACCATATGGTGTAGTTGTTGCATTCGGCGGTCAGACTGCAATTAAGCTTACAAAGCATTTGTCTGAAAACAATGTCAATATTTTAGGAACTCCTCCTGATTCAATTGATGCAGCAGAGGATAGAGAACGTTTTGATGAATTGCTTGAGCAATTGGAAATCAAGCGTCCGCAAGGCTTTACGGTTATGACCTGTGAAGAGGCTCTTGAGGTTGCTAATAAAATCAATTATCCGGTTCTTATGCGTCCTTCGTATGTTCTTGGCGGCCAGAATATGATTATTGCCTTCAATGATGACGATATAAAAGAATATATGGAGATTATTCTTGATCAGGGCATTGAAAATCCGGTACTTATTGATAAATACTTAATGGGTACTGAGCTTGAAATCGATGCAATATGTGACGGTGAGGATATTCTTATTCCCGGTATCATGGAACATATCGAAAGAACAGGTATACATTCAGGAGATTCTATTGCAGTTTATCCTGCTTGGAATGTGTCTGACAGTCTTATTGAAAGAATTATAGAATGCTCTAAAAAACTTGCTATTTCTCTTAATACAAAGGGTCTTGTAAATATTCAATATATTGCATATAATGATGAAATTTATGTAATCGAAGTAAATCCACGTTCTTCAAGAACTATCCCGTATATTTCTAAGGTTACAGGAGTTCCTATGGTAGATCTTGCGACAAGATGTATGCTGGGCGAAAAACTTAGGGATATGGGCTATGGAACAGGTCTTTACAGGAATTCACCTTATGTTGCTGTTAAGGTTCCTGTATTCTCCTTTGAGAAATTAATTGGTGTTGATAATCACCTTGGCCCTGAGATGAAATCAACCGGTGAAGTTTTAGCTGTTTCAAGTTCTCTTGAAGAATCTTTGTATAAAGGTCTTACTGCCGCAGGATATAAGCTTGATGAAAAAGGCGGAGTTCTTATTACTGTCCGAAACTCAGATAAAAATGAAATTCCTCAGACAGCAAAAATGTTCTATGATTTAGGCTTTGAAATTTATGCTACAAAAGGAACTTCAAAAGTTCTTACTGAGCATGGAATTCCAAATGAAGTCGTTGATAAAATTCATGAATCAAATAACAATACACTTACTCTTATAGAAAGCGGTAAGATTGCTTATGTTATTTCAACATCTTCAAAGGGAAGAATTCCTACAAGAGATTCGGTTAAAATAAGAAGAAAAACTGTTGAAAGAAATATTCCTTGTCTTACATCTCTTGATACAGCGAATGCCGTTGCATCATCAATCAGAAGTAAATATTCCGAACAATCTACGGAAATTGTTGATATCAATAATATGAGAATCGAAAAACAGACTGTACATTTCACCAAAATGCAGGGATGCGGAAATGACTATATCTATTTCAATTGCTTCAATCAGAGAATCGATAATCCAGAAGGATTGGCATTAAGGCTTTCAGACCGCCACTTCGGCATCGGGGGAGACGGTGTTATTCTTATTTGCAAATCTGATGTTGCAGACGGAAAGATGAGAATGTTTAACCTTGATGGTTCAGAAGGTAAAATGTGCGGAAACGGCATACGCTGTGTAGCTAAATTTATGAGAGATAACGGTCTTGTCGATAAGGATGATATTACTGTCGAAACTTTAAGCGGTATTATGAAAATCAGCTTACAGCGTCACTATGGCGAAATTTGCGGAGCTACCGTTAATATGGGCAAAGCTATACTTGATCCCGTTCAGGTTCCGGTAAATCTTGAAGCAGATGAAAACGGTGCTGTTATAAACCGTGAAGTTAATATTGACGGATGTAATTATAATATCACATGTGTTTCCATGGGAAATCCTCACTGCGTTGTTTTTACGGATAATGTTGATGGTCTTGACATTGAAAAAGTCGGAAGCGCATTTGAGTTTGATAGTATTTTCCCTGAACGTGTTAATGCTGAATTTATTAAGGTAATTGATGAAAATACTTTAAAGATGCGTGTTTGGGAAAGAGGATCAGGAGAAACCTGGGCATGCGGAACAGGTGCTTGCGCCGCTGCAACAGCTGCTGTTCTTAACGGATATTGTAAAAAAGATACGGATATTACAGTTATCCTTAAGGGCGGAACGTTAAAAATCCGTTATACAGATGAAGCAGTATATCTCAATGGAGATGCCGTTACTGTATTCTCCGGTGACATTATAATATAGCTCAATAATTCAGGAAGGAAGTTGATAACAATGCCATCAATTAATGAAAACTTTTTAAAACTTGAGAAGAATTATTTATTTATAAACATTGCCAAAAGAATCAATGCATTTATTGAAGCAAATCCCGATAAAAAAGATAATATTATCAGAATGGGCATCGGCGATGTTACACAACCTATTGCAAAATGCGTTATAGAAGCTGTTAAAAAAGGCGCAGATGAAATGGGCGTTAAAGAAACCTTTAAGGGTTATGAGGACAGTGGTACAGGTTACGATTTTTTGAAAGAAGCAATTTCAGGTTACTATAACAGCTTTGGTGTAAAAGTTGATGCGGATGAAATTCGTGTCAATGACGGAGCTAAATCTGATTGTGGTAACATCGTAGATATTTTCGGAGATGATAATACAGTATTAATTACAGATCCCGCTTATCCTGTATATGTAGATTCAAATCTTATGAATGGCAGAAAAGTAATTTTTGCTGATGCTACAGAAGAAAATGGGTTCAGAGCGATACCTGATAAAAATGTTCATGCTGATTTAATTTATCTTTGCTCACCAAATAACCCAACCGGCGCAGCATTCACTTATGATGAACTTAAGTCATGGATTGATTATGCTATTGATAACAAAGCAATTATAATTTATGACGCTGCATATGAAGCATTCATTACTGAAAATAATGTTCCAAGAAGTATTTTTGCTGTTGAGGGTGCAAGAAAATGTGCAATTGAAATGTGCTCTCTTTCAAAGACAGCCGGTTTTACCGGAATGAGATGCGGGTATACAGTTATTCCCAATGAACTTGAAGTTACTGCAAGCGATGGAACAACAGTCAGCATTTCGCAGATTTGGGGAAGACGTCAGGGCTCTAAATTCAACGGTGTTTCTTATCCTGTACAGTGCGGTGCCGCAGCTGTTTTCTCAGATGAAGGTCAGTGCCAAGTTAAAAAGAATATCAAATATTATCAGGAAAATGCAAAAGTTATATCTTCAACACTTGATGAAATGGGTATAAAATATACCGGCGGAAAAAATTCACCGTATATTTGGTTAAAGTGTCCTGATGGTATGGATAGCTGGGAATTTTTTGATTACCTTTTAAAAGAAGCAAATGTGGTAGGAACTCCGGGATCAGGCTTTGGCAAGAACGGAGAAGGCTGGTTCAGACTGACAGCGTTTGGCGATAAAGACAAAACAGTTGAAGCTATGAAGAGAATTAAAAACTTAAAATTCTAATTAAAACAATAAAAATCAAGGAACTTTGATAATTTAAAGTTCCTTGATTTTTTATTATTCTGTGACAATAGGTTCAGAAGGTTTTGCAGTTTGTGAAACTGATGGAGTTGTTTGAGGTAATTGTGATGTATTGCCTGATGTTTCAGATGTAGTTAATTTCGAAGTAGTAGGTTTTGTTTTTTTAGTTGTTACAGGCTTGACAGTAGTTGTTATCTTTTGAGTTTTCTTTTTAGTTACAGTTTTTTTAGTTGTTTTTTTCGTAACAGAAGTTTTTTTCTTAGTTGTAGTTTTTTCTTTTTTGGTCGTCTTTTTTGTGGTTGTCTTACTTGTTTTTTTCTTGGTCGTTTTTGGAGGTTCCTCTTCAATGATTTCACCGATTTGAACTATACCCCATTTCCCATTTTGACGAACCCATGCTTTACCATTATGTACAGGACGTGCTTGTTCAAATTCTCCGGTAGGAATTACGCAATTCCCGTCAGTGTCATAATAACAGTAACCGGAATCGGTGGATACAGGTAAAAAACCGTCTGAAAAAAGATAGGGATGTAGCTTATCATTAAAATCGATAATTTCTCCACAGTCAGAACTTAAGATATCATTGCATGAAAAAGGTATTATTATTTTGCCTTTTCCATTCATATATCCCCATTTTCCATTCTGTTTAAATGCAATAATAGACTTATTATTAATTTCAGACGCAGATGTATAATAGTTTTCATATAAAAAGTCAAGTATGATTTTATTGTTTTTTATTAATCCATATGCAGGGTTAATTTGTTGTGAAGCCGCAAAATTACCGTTTTCCAATTTGGTTATCTCTGTTTTTAAAGCTATAACTGGATTGTTGCCGTTATATTGAGTAACAAAGTTTGAGTCAGCACTTTTTTCATAAATTTTTTTATTTTTAGAATCCCAGTAATAAAGTGAAGAGGTGTTATCATGCTTTGTAATAGTATGTGTAACCTTTCCCGTGCTGCTTATGGTGCAATATTCACATTCTTCATTTGAATTCAAAATATTGTATAATACCATTTCACCACATGGGCATAAATAAAAATGTTCATATTCAGGAGAAACTATTTTTTTACCATTATAATCTATGAAACCGTATTTACCGTCGTTATATATTATTGAATATTTTTTATAAGCTTCATTTTTCTTTAAAGCGGGATCTATTTGACTTCCGTCGAACGATATAATATTGGCAGCTCTTATCTGAGGGCTTTTAAGCCATTTATATACTATAGTTTCAGCGTTTTTTTTCGTTTTTTCAACTGTTGTGGGTTTGGTAAATAAGTAATCATCTTCATCGTCAATATCCTGCGTAAAACCCGGAATGGAACATCCGGAAAATGAAATTAAGATGAGAAAGCACAACCCCAAAGCTTTAATTCTGTTTTTCATATAGCCTCCCAGTAAATAAAATATTTATTCCCAATCTTTCCATACGTCGGGACAATATCCCACAGTAGCATGTTTTCCGTTCCTTACTATAGGAGTTTTAAACAGCTTAGGATTTTCAAGAAGTTTTTCTTCCTTGTCATCATCATTGGAAAGATATTTTATAAGCAAAGCTGTCTTATCTTTTGAATTTTCATCAAACAGATTCTTAAATCCTCCAACAGCTGTTTTTATACTATTATATTCACCTTTGCTTAATCCTTTTAATTCTAAATCTATATATTGAAATTTTATATTTCTGTCTTTAAAAAAGCGTTCAGCTTTTTTAGTATCAAAACACTTTCTTTTTCCGAAAATTTGAATATTCATTAAATTATTTCACCGTTTATACTTTCTAAAACGACAGTAAATGGACCATCGTTAATTAATGATACTTTCATATCAGCGCCAAAAATTCCATGTTCTACTTTTCCGTTAATTTTTGTTTTTAGGCACTCGATGAAACGTTCGTATAGTTTTTCTGCTGTTATAGGTTCGCAAGCATTAGTAAAACTCGGACGATTACCTTTTCTGCAATCTGCATATAAAGTAAATTGAGATACAACCAATATATTTCCGTTTATATCATTAACAGATAAATTGATTTTGTCATTTTTATCTGAAAAGATTCTGAGTTTTGAAATTTTCTCCGCAAGCTTTTCACAATCAGCTTTTGTGTCTTTGTTTCCGGCAGCTAAAAGAATAAGAAATCCCTCTGATATTTCTCCGACTGTTTTTTCATTAACATCAACATTAGCTTTTTTAACCCGCTGTATAACAGCCCTCATTAATTTTCACCTCAGTTTATAATAATGGAATATTTATAATCAAATTCTTTTCCGCTTTCAAGTTCAATAGCATGCTTTTTATTTTCAATATCAAAGTTGTCATCATCAGCATATGTGGGGACGGAAGTCCAAGGCTCAAGACAAACAAAAGCTGCATTATCATCTCCTGTAGGAGACCATACAGCTATGCAATTGCTTTCCGGGAAAGACACAGTTACTGAACGAGAGCCTTTGTTTGATTTTAATGTAATATTATCTGAAGCAGGTGAATCTTTCATTATTACATCAAAAGCAAATAATTCACGGCTTATCGGAAGTATGTTTTCATTGTCAAGTATTGTTCTCTTTTTATTATCAGGAAGGCTCTGTATAATATTTTCCTTTTTATCGTATTCAACATAATAATCAGAAAAATCCAAATCTTTTTCTATTGGACAGTTAAATGCGGGATGTCCTCCAACGTAAAAATACATTTTGTCATTATCAGTATTTTTAACTATGTTCGAAACAATAACCTGATTTTTATTGATAGTATATGAAACAATAAATTCAAAGTTATAAGGATAAACCGACAAGGTTTTTTCATTTGATTTCAAAACAAATGAAATGGAATTATCGGTCTGCTTCAAAACTTCAAATTCACTGTCTCTTGCAAAACCATGATTTGAAGGCATTGTATATTCTTTTCCTTTGGCAGAATACTTCTTTCCGGTTGGTGAACAAATAAAAGGGAAGAGAATGGGTGCATATCTATTCCATGATGGTCCGCACTGCCATAAATATTCAATTTCATTACCTTTGATTGAGTGAAGCTCAGCGCCAAAGGTATCGGCAGTTATTGTAATATAATCATTTTTTAATGTGTAAAGCATAGAAAGTCCTCCTTAATAAATTTAATAGTTACATCTAATTATAACACAAATAAAATATTTTAGCAAGAAAAAAACATATTATGCTATTTTCTTTGAATATTATGGCTGTAAACGCATATGAAATTTTGTTAATATTGACTAATAATTTTTTGAAAAATTGAAGTTTATAATTATCATCATGTTAATTATATTCATTTCTATTGACAATTATAAAAAAAAGTAATACTATAGAAAGTATATTATAAGCTGAAAACTTTAAGAGGAGGATATGCTCTGAGCAGGGGCATAATCATAAATATGAAAATTGTTGACTTATTAACTGTGTTTTTCGGAAAATTAATGGTAAAAACATTGCACATTTTAAAGCGAGATGCCGGAAATGCTCCGGGACTTGTGCTTTGGACCTTAAATAAAAAGTGTTTAAGAGCATTTAAAGTAGATTGTCCCATTATTGCTGTTACCGGTACAAACGGTAAAACTTCCGTGACAAATTATCTGAATAATATTTTTTCACAAGGGGACAAGCATATTATTACAAATCATCAGGGTAATAACCTTGATACAGGAATTTGTTCTCTCCTGCTGAATAATTGTACAATGACAGGAAAAGTACACGCCGATTATCTTGTTTTAGAGGTTGATGAATCGCATGTTCCTGTTGTTTTTTCACAATTGAAGCTTGAAACTCTTGTGGTTCTGAATTTTTTCAGGGATCAGCTTGACAGAAACGGTGAGGTTGAAACTTTAATTTTAAAAGTTAAAAGATTTTTAGAAACTTTTGATGGAAATTTAATACTAAACGGTGATGATCCTAATACCTATCGTCTTGGACTTGCTAATCCCGATAACAAAAATATTTATTACTTCAGTGTTGAAAAGTATAAGTATGCAACCGATAAGCTTTATGAGGCTGGTGAAGGGCATTTTTGTCCGGAATGCGGCACAGCTTTAAAGTATGATTATTATCAATATTCTCATGTAGGAAATTTTTATTGTCCTAATTGCGGTTTTGGCAATGTAAAGCCGTATGTTCAATTAAAGGACGTTGATTTGAAAGAACCATCATTTACTGTTGACGGGGAGAAATATATAACGTTAAACAACAGTATTTACAATATGTATAATCTTGCTGCAGTTTATACTGCGTCAAAAATATATAATATTGACAGAGAGATAGTACGTAATTGCTTTTTAAAATTCAGGGTCGACAATGGCCGTATGGAAAATTTCATATATAAAGACAGCTTACTTACGCTTAATTTAGCAAAGAATCCTGTTGGAGCGAATATGACCCTGAGAATGCTTAATGAAGATGAAAATGAAAAAGAATTGTTGTTTGTTCTGAATGATAATCTTGCAGACGGACATGATGTTTCCTGGATCTGGGATATTAATTTTACGATTTTTAATAATGTGACCCGTGTCGTAACTTCCGGTACCCGTGCTTTTGATATAGCTGTAAGAATAAAAAACAGCGGATATGATCCTGAAAAAATAATTGTTAAACCTGATTTAAATGATGCTGTTGAATCAATATTCTCTACAAATAGCAGAAAATATGCCATTGCAAATTATACAGCAGTCCAGCCAACAAGATCAGCGATAAGAAACTTTATCAACGGAAAGGCGGAAACAATCAAATGAATACCATAAAAATTCTGCATATGTATTCAAATATATTGGATCTATATGGTGACAGCGGTAATATAGAAGTATTGAAATATCGCTGCAAAATGCGTAATATAGAATGTATTGTTGAATATCACAGCCTTGGAACTGAAAATACTGATTTTTCAAAATATGACTTGATTTATCTTGGCGGAGGCGCAGATTTTGAACAGCAGCTTCTTGAAGAGGATTTGCAGAAATGCAAGGACTCAATTGTGTCAGCATATAAAAAAGGTGCTTTTTTGTTGTTGATTTGCGGCGGATATCAGCTTATGGGTCAGTATTATATTGACTCTAATAAAGAAAAAATTCCGGGATTGGGGTTGTTTGATTATTATACTGTAGCCTCACCTGATAAGGGGAAAAGGTGTATCGGTAATATTATCTTGGAAGCTGATCTTAACGGAAGAAAAACAAAGGTTATAGGATTTGAAAATCACGGAGGACAAACTTCAAATGTCAGTATGCCGTTTGGAAAAGTTGTTTTCGGAAACGGCAATTGTTTTAATGACACCAGTGAAGGCTATTTTGAGAAAAATGTAATAGCAACCTATCTTCACGGACCATTGCTTTCCAAAAACCCTGAAGTAGCAGATTATATTATCGAATATTGTATAAACCGCAGTTCTGATGATAATATTAAGCTTGCTAAGATAAACGACGACCTTGAAAACAGATGTAGGGAAGTGCTTTTGAAAAGACTGCTAAAATAGGTATATCCAGACGCTCTTATGCGTCTGTTTTTACTATGTAACTTGACAAAAACATGTCAAAATGATATAATAACTTATGTTTTAATAGTAGGAGGAATAATATGATGAAGTCTGACATAGGGCGCTTACCACCCTATAGTATTTTGATGTCAGTTTATTCCGGGGAAAAAGCTGAGTATTTGGAACAAAGCATTAACAGTATGATTAACCAGTCCTATCAAACAAATGATTTTGTACTTGTTTGTGACGGAAAGTTAACGGACAAGCTGAATGAAGTGATTTCCAAGTATGAACAGCTATATAATGATATTTTTCATATTATAAGGTTGAAGAATAATGTTGGTACAGGTGAATGTGCCAATATTGGCATTGATGCTTGCTTGAACGAATATATAGTTAAAATGGATTCTGATGATATAGCCTTGCCTGACAGGTGCGAAAAACAGTTAAGTCTTCTTAGCAAATATCCTGATCTTGATATGTGCGGAGCTTTTATCGAAGAATTTGATACTGAAACTAATGATTTTATTGCCGTAAAGAAAACTCCTGAAGATCATGAAGCAATCTATAAATATGCAAAACGAAGAAATCCGTTTAATAATCAAACGCTTGTTTTTAAAAAAAGCTTTGCAAAAAAAATAGGCGGATATACTACAGTAAAACGTTGTGAGGACTACGATTTTGTTGTCAGAATGCTTAATAATGGTGCAAAAGGTGCTAATATTCAAGAGGTTTTAGTTAAATATCGTGTTTCTAAAAGCAATTATGAACGCCGCCAGAATTGGGCTAATACAAAATCTTTTATTTCTGTAAGATGGAGAATATATAAAATGGGATTTTCAAATATTCTTGATTTTATAGTTCCGTGTACAATGCAGATGATAATCTTTATCCTTCCTAAAAGATGTACCGGTAAAATATATAAAAGATTTTTAAGACGATAACAGATTAATAAATGGTTCTGACTTTTGAGGTGATTAACATCAACAAAAATAAGTTTGATTTTTTTGGATTGACAAATATAATTAATGAGCATAAAGGACAAAGGAAACAAATTATTCTTTTGTCTGTAAATGAATTGAAAAAGAAATACAAAGGTGCGGCTCTTGGATCAATATGGGCTCTTATTAAACCGACTTTCACTTTGTTCATACTTTGGTTTGCATTTGCAATAGGACTGAGAGCTTCAGGATATGTAAACGGATATCCGAGATTTGTTTTTATGCTTACAGGTTATGTTCCGTGGTTTTTTATAAGTGAAAACATTATAGGCGGCTCAAGATGCATCAGACAAAACCGTCAGTTCGTAACTAAACTTTCTTTTCCTGTTTCAAATATAATGACCTTTACATCATTATCTACGCTTTATGTACATGCAATGCTGTGCGTGATAATGTATGTAGTTGTTTTGTGTTTTGGATATGGTCCGTCTGTATATAATCTTCAGTTCTTCTATTACTGTCCTATGATGTTCCTGTTTTTCTTGGTTTTATCCTGGGCTACAGCACCGTTAAGCGCATTCAGTAAAGACTTTGAGAATCTTATAAATTCGATTATAACAGGTCTGTTTTGGCTGTCAGGTATATTCTGGAACACCTATGATGTCAGCAATATTTGGATAAAAAGATTAATGTATATTAATCCTATTAATTATTTTGTGAATGGATACCGTAAAAGCTTTTTGTATAATGAATTTATATTTGACAGTAACTACACAACGGAAACGTTGATATTCTATGTTGAATTTATTTTGTTGATTTTCATAGGATCACATTATTATAAAAAGCTTAGAAAAATTCTTCCTGATATTTTATAATTTAATTCAAATCTGAAAGGTATACAATATGGAAAAACAACCGATTATTGAATTTTCTGATGTTCATAAAGAATATCTGCTTTATAAAAATGAAAAAGCACGTTTTAAGGCCATTTTTAATAATAATCGTGGTGTAAAGCGACATAAAGCTTTAAATGGCATTAATTTTAAAATCTATCCCGGTGAATCTGTGGGCATAATCGGTAAGAACGGTGCAGGGAAGTCAACAGTTTTGAAAATGATTACAGGCGTCACTTTTCCGGATTCGGGCGAGATTGTTGTCAGAGGAAAAGTAGCTGCACTTCTTGAGTTAACGGCAGGTTTTTCACCGGATATGACAGGAATGGAGAATATATATCTTAAGGGGTATCTTTTGGGTTTAAATGATGATGAAATCAAATCCCTTGAAAATGATATTGTTTCTTTTGCTGATTTGGGGGAATATATTGATCAGCCGGTAAGAACATATTCAAGCGGAATGAAAATGCGGCTTGGTTTTGCTATTAATATTAATATAAAACCGGATATTCTTGTTATTGATGAAGCACTTAGTGTTGGAGATGCTGAATTTAAAAAGAAATGTAACAATAAAATCAAAGAGTTAATCAACTCCGGTGTAACTGTTTTATTTGTTTCTCATTCAAATAGTTCCATAAAAGATACATGCAGTCGTGCTATTTATTTAAAAGGCGGCAAGGTAGAATATGACGGAGAAATTGATAAAGCTTTTGAATTGTATAATAAAAAATAAATTAAGCGGTCAAATTCTTGACCGCTTTTTTGCATAATTATTACTTTAAAAGAATAACAATAAAAACAGGGAACTAAAATGTTCCCTGTTTTCCTGCTGATTTACTTGTTTC
This sequence comes from Ruminococcus sp., assembly GCA_019420505.1. Taxonomy (GTDB): domain Bacteria; phylum Bacillota; class Clostridia; order Oscillospirales; family Ruminococcaceae; genus FB2012. The sequence continues at coordinate 24,132 of JAHZHC010000016.1, read as the reverse complement.
CTTTAAGCTCTGCCATACATTCTGAACAAATTGTCTTGCCTTTGTATTCAACAACATCCTCTGGGCTGTTGCAGAATACACATGTACGCTGGAACTTCTTAAGGATAATCATGTCGTCATCTGTGTAGATTTCAACAGCATCCTTTATTGCCAAATCATATGTTCTTCTTAATTCGATTGGCAATACGATTCTTCCAAGTTCATCAACTTTTCTTACGATTCCTGTAGATTTCATAATAATAATCCCCTTTAAATAAAATCTAAATTCATAAAAAGTTTATGACAATTACATTATAACATAGCTTGTCGTTTTTTGTCAAGCATAATCTCAAAAAATTATCATTAAATCGTAAAATATCCAAATATATCTTTAACAAAAGGTGAAGAAATAGTGAACTATATAATAACATTATTTATGGTAATATCTTTATTAGTTTCAATAATTAATGGGAATACATCGGAGCTTTCTCAATCAGTGCTTCAAGCTTCCGGTAAAGCATTGAAAACAGTTGGCAGCCTTGCAGGGGCAATGGCGTTGTGGGGCGGCGTTATGAAAGTAGCTGAAAAAGCCGGCTTGACTAACAAAATTGCATTGTTTCTCAGAAAACCAATCAGTCTGTTATTTCCGTCGCTTTCAACACAAAGTAAAGCCTTTGAAACGATCTGCATGAATATAACAGCAAATCTTTTTGGACTTGGTAATGCTGCTACACCACTTGGAATAAAGGCCATAAAACATCTTGATAATTACGAAAACAAAAGTCGAAATATGGCTATGCTTGTAGTTTTAAATACTTCTTCAATACAGCTTATATCCATCACCGTAGCAGCCCTGAGAATGGCTCATGGATCAGTAACACCTTGGGATTGTACAATTCCAATATTATTAGTATCATTTTTATCTGTTATTGCAGGCTGTACTATGATATCCGTACTTTATATGCACAGGAGAAAAATAAATGAGCGTTTCTGATTTACTGATACCTCTTATAATTTGTATTATATTTGTTTATGCATTAATAAAAAAGGTAGATATATTTAATGTATTTATACAAGGTGCAAAAGAAAATCTGTTGATTGCAGTTGATTTGATTCCGCCGTTAATCGTATTATTAACTTCTATTGAGATGCTGTCTGCTTCCGGCACAATTAGAATTTTGTCAGATCTGCTTTCACCCTTGACGCAGGCTTTGGGATTTCCGTCAGAATGTACTTCCCTTGCGCTGATAAGACCAATTTCCGGCAGCGGTGCAATAGCCGTATTTGAATCATTGCTTGGTGATATTTCACCTGATAGCTATGCCGGAAGAGTAGCAAGTGTGTTAATGGGTTCATCAGAAACAACATTTTATACAATTGCAGTTTATTATTCGGCAGTACGATTAAAAGCGGAGTCAAAAGTATTTATATCATCTTTAACAGCAGACTTTACCTGCTTTGTTTTCTCAGCCTTGATAGTGAGATTATTTTATTAAATATTGTCGTTTGTAGCCTTTACGATTGTTCCCCCTCCAATAATATATTCACCGTTATAAAGTACAACAGCCTGTCCCTTTGAAACGGCTTTGTGAGGTTTGTGAAATACGACTTTTATTTGTCCGTTTTCTATTGGATATACTGTACAGGGAACATCCTTTTGATGATATCTGGTTTGCGCAGTGCATTCAAGGGGACTTACAAGACTATCAAATGGAATAAAATTAACATTATCAGCTATAAGAGCCGAACAGCCTTGTTTATCACTTGTTCCAAGTATAAGGGTATTATGTTCTATATTTTTATCAATCACAAATAAGGGATCAGAATAAGAAACACCAATGCCTTTTCGCTGTCCTATGGTATAATTGATCAGACCCTTATGCTTTCCGAGAACAGTACCGTCAGAAAGTATAATATCCCCCTCATATTGTTCTCCGGCATTATCAGTAATAAATTTTGCATAATCACCATCGGGAATAAAACAAATATCTTGAGAATCGGGTTTATCAGCATTTATAAGTAAGTTTTTTTCGGCAATCTCTCTTATTTCAGTCTTGTTTAAATCTCCCACAGGGAATAACGTATGCGCAATTTGATCCTGTGTCATTGAATAAAGTACATAACTCTGATCTTTCTTTACATCAGGGGATCTTTTTAAAAGCCATCGGCCGCTTTTCTCGTTGAACTCACGTTTCACATAATGACCGGTTGCAATATAATCATAGTCAAGAAGTCTTGCTCGTTCAAGAAATTTTTCAAACTTTAAGTATCTGTTGCATTCTATGCAAGGATTAGGAGTACCACCCTCAAGATAAGTATTAATAAAATGTTGAATTACTTTTTCTTTAAAGTCAGCAGAAAAATTAAATACATGAAAATTAATTCCAAGTTTATAAGCAACATATCTTGCGTCTTCTACATCACTGAGAGAACAACAGGTCTTTGATTGATCCAATCCTATGTCCTCATTAGAATATAACCGCATGGTAGCCCCGGCACATTCATAGCCTTTATCAAGAAGCAATTTAACAGCAACAGAACTGTCAACTCCGCCGCTCATTGCAACAAGAACTTTTTTATTTTTTGACATATTATCACCTTTTAAATCTATATAATAAAACAGGCGGATAAATCCGCCTGAATTTATGATCTTAATGACAGCCTTCACAGTCCTCACAGCTGCAAGATTCACCAACATAAGGAGTAGGATCAATACCTTGTCTCTTATAATAATCGGAAATAGCAGCTTTCATTGCCTGTTCAGCAAGAACAGAGCAGTGCAGCTTTGCAGGAGGAAGTCCGTCCAGAGCTTCAATAACAGCCTTATTTGTAACTTTAAGTGCATCTTCAATTGCTTTTCCTTTAATCATTTCTGTGGCAATTGATGAAGTTGCAATAGCAGCTCCGCATCCGAAAGTTTTAAATTTGACATCGGAAATAACACCATCGTCAACCTTAATGTACATTTTCATAATATCTCCGCATTTTGCATTTCCAACTTCGCCAATTCCGTCAGCGTTGTCAATTTCGCCGACATTGCGTGGATTAGCAAAATGATCCATAACCTTTTCACTGTAAATCATTTAAATTCTCCTTTGATAAGTTCTTTTTAATAAAGGGTAAACCCTATGATTTATTATAATTTATTGCCGTCAGAGGACAATCCTTCGTCTTTGCAGATTTTTTCCCAAAGCGGAGACATAGCTCTGAGCTTTTTCACAACCTCAGGAATTACAGAAAGAATGTAATCCACATCTTCTTCGGTTGTGTCTTCGTTAATAGTAAGTCTTAAAGAACCATGTGCTATTTCATGAGGAAGACCTATAGAAAGCAAAACATGAGACGGATCAAGAGAACCGCTGGTACATGCAGAACCGGAAGAAGCTGCGATACCATTCATATCCAAAGTAAGTAAAAGGCTTTCACCTTCTACACCTCTTATTGAAATGTTCACATTTCCGGGAAGACGTTTTTCAATATCTCCATTAAGTCTTGTTTCAGGAATTTTTAAAATGCCTTCAATAAGCTTGTCTCTTAATTTTGAAACCTTATCAAATTTCCCTGAAATATCCGCACAGGCATCGGTAATAGCAACACCAAGCGCAACTATAGATGGTACATTTTCAGTACCGGCTCTTTTGCTTCTTTCCTGTGCACCGCCAAAAATAAGATTTGGAATTGAAATCCCGCCTCTGATATACAGACAGCCAATGCCTTTTGGAGCATGAATTTTATGACCCGATAGAGAAAGCATGTCAATGTTCATTTCTTTAACATTGATTGGAACATTTCCAATTGCCTGAACTGCATCTGTATGGAAAGGAATTTTCTTCTCCTTGCATATATTTCCGATTTCAGCTATAGGCATTATAGTTCCTATCTCATTATTTGCAAACATAATTGTTACCAGACAAGTATCTTCACGAATTGCGTCTTCAACCTGTTTTGCTGTAATAAGACCTTTTTCGTCAACAGGAAGATATGTCACTTCATATCCCTGTTTTTCAAGAAATTCGCACGTATGAAGAACAGCATGATGTTCAAAAACAGTTGTAATAATATGTTTTTTGCCTTTTTTGGCACCGTTTAAAGCAGATCCTCTTATTGCCCAGTTGTCCGCTTCAGAACCGCCGCTTGTAAAATATATCTCATTTACCTTTGCACCGATAGCATCAGCAATCTGTTCTCTTGCTTTAAGAATAGCTTTAGCCGCATTCATTCCAATTGTATATATACTTGAGGCATTTCCGTATTGCTCTGTAAAATAGGGCAGAGCAGCCTCAAGTGCTTTTTTGGAAACACAGGTTGTGGCGGCGTTATCAGCATAGACAAAGCGTTTTTCCATATAACCATAACCTTTCTTTTACACAGAATTTTATTTCCGCATTTTTCACATGATATTATTATATACCTTTTTTCTATAAAATGCAACCTTGTTAAAGAAAAATTTATCAATTCACTCTTGTTTTATAGGAAAAATAATAAAAAACTATTTAAAATCAACAAAAATAAGTCTTTTTAATCATACTTGTTAAATAGGGTTTAACAGGGTTAACTTTTATAGAAAACTTTTTGAGCCTTTAACTGCAAGTTTATCGCATCTTTCATTTTCAGCATGCCCTGCGTGACCTTTCACCCAAAAGAAATTGACTTTGTGTATTTTAAGAAGTTCTAAAAGTTGTTCCCATAAATCAGAATTCAAAGCCTTCTTCTTATCTGACTTAATCCAGTTGTTTTGTTTCCATTTCACAGCCCAGCCTTTAGTTACAGCGTCAATTATATATTTTGAATCACTGTATAAATCGACTTCGCAAGGCTCTTTAAGAGCTTTCAAGCCTGTAATAACCGCAGTAAGCTCCATTCGATTGTTGGTAGTATCGGGTTCGCCGCCACAAAGCTCTTTAACATTATCTTTATATTTTAATATTACTCCGTAACCGCCAGGACCGGGATTTCCGGAACAAGCTCCGTCAGTGAATATTTCTATCTTTTTCATATTTCAATATCCAATCGTTAATTAAAATTTAATTTTATTATATCATAATACATATAGCAAAGTCAAATTAAAAACTTTGTCTTAAATGTATATCAGAAAATTTATATATGACGTTAAAATTTTGTTGTTATTTATAATACACAAAGAAAATAAAGAAAATTCGTAACAATAAAAAGACTTTTTGAATATGATGTAAGGAAGTAAAAACATTTACTTTTAAATTACTTAGTCAGGAGGATTTTTAATGAGCGAATTTAAACCGAATAATTGCTTTAAAGAAGCAGTATGCATTGAGGCAATGCGTGTTTTTGATTCATGCAGTTCACAGGATTGTCTGGAAGATCTGGAGTTAACCTTCTGTGATCCATGTATGCAGGAGCTTATTAATTCAGCAAGTTACATTAAATGCAAATGTGTAGAGGTTGTGAATACTACCTTTGGTATTGACCCGGTACCCTTTAACAAAGGCTTCTACACTGTGGATTTGACTTACACTTTCAAAGTTGATCTGGATGTATATCATTCAAATTGTTCCACACCACAGTTTGCAACAGGTACGACTACATTCAGCAAAAAAGTAATTTTGTTCGGAAGTGACGGAAACACAAAGCACTTTTCATCAGATGATCCGATCTGTGATCCGACGCCAAAAGGATGCTGTTATCCTAACCTTCCAAAAGCAAGTGTAAGCGTTGTAGAGCCTATCTGTCTGGATGCAAAGCTTGTGCCGATTAGCAGCGAAAATTGTACTAAAACCGTGCTTGTTACTATTGGTATGTTTGCAATTGTACAGCTTCAAAGGGCAGTGCCTATTCTTATTCCGGCATATGATTATTGTATACCAAATAAGGAATGTTCAACTAATACCGACAGCCCCTGCGAATTGTTTGAAAAAATCAACTTCCCGACAAGCGAATTCTTCCCCAGAAGCCTTGAAAATGAAAATTCAATGGGCTGCTGCGGTTCAACAGCAAATCAGAATGAAACAGAAGAAGAGCCACAGTAAAATTATATCGAAAACGCATGATTATATGTCATGCGTTTTTTCTCTATGTTTTGGTATGTAAAGTTATATTACTTGTATTTTTGCGGTATGTGTGATATAATAATTGTATATTTTTATTCGGAGTGATGATAAGTTTGGAATTGCTGGAACTTAATCGGGCGGAAGCATTGAGATATATGGGTTATAAAGATAAAGAACCTGATGAAAATGTTATGAATATAATTGATGAATGTGAATCCGTTTTGCTCGAATCTGTAAAACCAAGATATACTTATAAGCTTTTTGATATTAAAACATTGGAAAATGGTATATCAGTATTAGGAACATCTTTGCTGTTTGAGGGTAACAATATAAAAGAACACTTGAAAGGATGCGATAAATGTATTCTTTTATGTGCAACGGTTTCTGCAGAAGTTGATAAAATAATCAGATCATATGAAACAATTGATATGACAAAAACCGTAATTTCAGATTGCCTTGCGTCTGCCGCAGTGGAGGAAGTATGCAATCAGGCAGAAATTGAAATCAAAGAAAAATTGCCGGATTACAATTTCACTTGGCGTTTTTCTCCGGGATATGGAGATTTTCCTTTAATAATACAGCCTGAGTTTTTAAATGTTCTTGATGCTCAGAAACGAATAGGATTGAGTTGTACGGAAAGTCTGATTTTAATACCGAGAAAATCTGTTACCGCAGTTATAGGTATATCAAAGAATCCAATTTCGAAGGGAAAGCGAGGCTGCGTCAGCTGTAATATGAGAGATAGATGTGAGTATAGGAAGAAAGGTGATCACTGTGGATTTTAAAGAATTAATGAAAAGAGAATTTGTTTGTCTTGACGGCGCAATGGGAACAATGCTTCAGGCAAAAGGATTGAAAATGGGTGAAACTCCTGAAGTTCTTAATATAGAAAATCCTCAGTGGCTTATTGATATACACAGTATGTATATTAATGCAGGAGCAGATATAATTTATGCAAATACTTTCGGCGCAAATAAATATAAATTGGCTGATTGCGGCTATTCCGTTAAAGAAATTATAGAAGCGGGAATATCAAATGCAAGAAAAGCATGCAGTGAATCTGAAACACTTGTCGCCTTAGATATAGGGCCAATAGGTCAGCTTCTTGAACCTACAGGAACTTTAACCTTTGAAGAAGCATATGATATTTTTAAAGAACAGATCATTTCAGGTATAAATTGTGATTTAATTGTATTTGAAACAATGACTGACTTGTATGAATTAAAAGCAGCAGTACTTGCCGCTAAAGAGAATTCAGATAAGCCTGTTGTCTGTACAATGACTTTTGAAGAGAACATGAGAACTTTTACAGGCTGTTCAATAAGTTCTATGGCTTTAACTCTTGAAAGCCTCGGGGTTGACGCAATCGGAGTTAACTGTTCACTTGGTCCTGCTGAGCTTTATCCTGTAGTTGAGGATTTATGTAAATGGACTAATCTTCCGGTGATTGTTAAACCTAATGCAGGTTTGCCCGATCCCCTGACTAATGAATATAACATTACACCTGAAGAATTTGCGGAACTTATGTGTAAACTTATCCCGTTAGGTGTAAAAATATTTGGAGGCTGCTGTGGGACAACGCCTGAGTTTATAAAAGCACTAAAAAATGTTCTCAGAGATAAAAAACAAGTTAAATTTAATAATGATATACCCGCTGCCTGCTGTACTCCTTCAAATACTGTCATTATAAACCGTCCGAGAATAATCGGTGAAAGAATAAATCCGACCGGCAAAAAACGGTTTAAAGCCGCTCTGCTTGAAGGTGATATCGATTATATTTTAGGACAAGCCATTGAGCAAGTCAATGCCGGAGCAGATATACTTGATGTAAATGTTGGTTTACCCGGAATTGATGAGAAAGACATGATGGTTCGTGCTGTCAAAGCTCTTCAGGGTGTAACAGACGTACCTCTACAGCTTGACTCAACTATCCCTGAGGTTCTTGAAGCCGCTCTCAGAGTGTATAATGGCAAACCCATTGTTAATTCTGTAAACGGTGAAGAAAAGTCTCTTAAAACAGTTTTGCCATTAGTAAAAAAATATGGTGCAGCTGTCGTAGGACTTTGCTTGGATGAAAACGGTATTCCTAAAACTGCTGAAGGCAGGTTTAATATTGCGAAAAAAATACTTGACAGAGCCTTATCCATAGGTATCCGCCGTGAGGATGTATATATTGACTGCCTTACGCTTACCGTTTCCGCAGAACAAGAAGCCGCAATGCAGACGCTTAATGCTTTGAAGAGAGTCAAAAACGAATTAGGCTTAAAAACTGTTCTCGGTGTTTCAAATATCAGTTTTGGACTTCCGGAGCGTGAAATTGTTACCCGTAATTTTCTTATGATGGCGTTGACAAAAGGTCTTGACCTGCCTATTATTAATCCTAATACCGATTCCATGACCGCAGCTGTAAGATCATATAATCTCTTAGCGGGATACGATAAAAATTCTGTAGAATATATAGCGAATTATGGTTCATCTGAAAAGAATACTGCGAAGATCAATAATTCAGAAAAAAATGTCATAGATTTGCCTTATGCTTTGGAAAATGGACTGAAAAGCGAAGGTGCACGATTGACAAAAGATTTACTTAAAGAACAAGATCCTATGGATATAATTAATGATATCCTTATTCCTGCATTAGATAAAGCCGGTTCTGAATTTGAAACGGGAAAAATATTTTTGCCTCAATTAATTCTTTCAGCAGGAGTTGCACAAGCATGTTTCGAGGTGCTCAAAACTCATTTTGCGCAAACCGGGGAAAAATCTGTGTCAAAAGGTAAAATAATTGTTGCAACCGTTAAGGGAGATATTCATGATATCGGAAAAAACATAGTAAAAGTTTTACTTGAGAATTACGGATATGAAGTTATAGATCTGGGAAAGGATGTAGATTACCAAGCCGTTGTTGATTGCGCCGTTAAAAATAATGTGCATCTGATTGGTTTATCAGCATTGATGACAACAACCTTAGTCAGTATGGAAAAAACAATCAAGCTTTTGCATGAAAATAATGTGGATTGCAAAATTATGGTTGGCGGGGCTGTCCTTACACCAGAATATGCAAAACAGATTGGTGCCGATTTTTATGCAAAAGATGCTAAAGAATCCTGCGATATTGCCAAAAAAGTCTTTGAAGAATTTTATCCTGTTAATTAGAATTGAATAAACAAAAAAATTCCGTCCATAATTAGGCTGAAGCAAAACAATTCAGACCGATTATTATGGAGGAATTTTTTTATGACAAAATTTCAAAAAGCAGTTTCATCAGCATTATGTTTAATAATTTTGACTTCTGTATTTTTTAGTAGCGGCAAAAAAGATATTACAAAATATTCAATGTTTTTTCCGGGATTTTCATTAGGTTATTCAATAATAAATAATGACAAAAAGGAAAGCAATGAAAAAATATCAATTGTAGATAAAAATGAAAATGTAGAATATTCTTTTAAAATTTTTGAGATATTTGCTGATTGGTTTAAATAAGTGTATATTCTTTGTTTCTGATAATCCTGTACGTCATTTGACTTTAATAGATTTACATGATAAAATGTATTTGAACAATGTTTTTGATTGGAGGTTAAATGTCGTGCTTAAATTGATTTCAGGAGGAACTCATAGTGAAAGAGAAAAAATGTTTGTGAGTTTGATTAAACAAGCTGCAGAAATGAATGATGATATTCTTGTTTTGATTCCTGATCAATTTTCATTTGAATATGATAAAAAGCTGTATTCAGCGCTTGGAGCTAAGGTATTTAATAAAATACAAACCGTTGGTTTTAACAGATTAGCGGAATTAATGGCTAAAAAATATGGCAGAAATTCAAAAAAAGATGCCGATAATAACGACAGAATCATAGCAATGTATAAAGCTGTCAAAAGATTGAAAGCAACAGGAAATATCAAATTTTATGAAAGATCTTTAAAAAAATCTTCATTTATAAATGACGCTACTAATTTGATATCTGAATTTGTTCAGTCAGGTATTACCCCGGAGGATTTAAGATTGGCATCTGAAAAATCCAGCGGTTCGTTACAAATAAAATTGTTTGATCTATCAAGAATATTTTACTTCTACTTAGATGAACTTGATAAGTTAGGCTTGAAAGATTCCTTAACAGCTTTAGGGGAGTGCTGCGAATTAGCGGAGAAGAATAAATTTTTTAAAGGAAAATCAATTTTTATTGATTCCTTTACAGATTTTTCTGTTGATGAGATTAATTTAATAGAATGTATGTTGAAGCAATCGCTTCAGATTACTATATCTCTGATCTTTTCTCATGAAAATAAAGCGAGATTGTATCAGTCTCCTTTTGCCGAAACTATACGAACTGCACAAAATATTAAAAATTTAGCTGTCTATAAAAATATTATCGTTGAAGAATATAAAGTGAAAACGGATAAAAATAATTGTTCCGCTGAAATAATCCACATAGATGAAAATCTTTATAGTACAAGTCCTGTCAAATCTAATCAAACAGATAATATTAAAATAGTTTCAGGAACAGATGTTTATGAAGAAACAGAATATATATGTTCGGAAATTTCAAGACTTGTAAGGGAAGAAGGTTATAGATATAAGGATATTGCAATTCTTTTAGGCAATATTCAGGAAATTTCACCTATTTTAGAAGGAACATTTGAGCGTTATGAAATACCGTATTTTATTGACTGCTCCCTTAATGCCGGACGATCTGCCTTGGTTTTATATCTGAAAAGTATATTTGATTGCGTAGTTTCAAGAAAATGGAGTACGGAGAAAATATTAAAATATATAAAATCACCCCTTTCTGATTTTCTTGATTACGACATTTGTGACATTGAGAATTATTGTATTACATGGAATGTAGACGGTGATATGTGGGACAGCGAGTTTACAGCACCGGCTGATGAGGGGAGTTCACTGAAACGAATTAATGAAACAAGAAGAAAAATTATATCCCCCCTTTATGAATTAAAAAAATCATGCTCAAATGCCACAGCAAAAGATATATGTCTCGCATTATATAAAATGTTAGATGAAATTAATTTGTCTCAGCAAATGTTTTCAAAAATCAAGACAGCCACTTCTGATAAGGAAAAAGATTTTGAACTTGCAAGAGAATTTAAACAGCTGTGGAAAACTGTATTGTCTGCAATTACTGCGATTTATACAAAATTTGACGATGAAAAAATGTCATTAAGAGAGTTCAGTGATATTTTTGCTTTAATGATTTCTGAAATGACCGTTTCAAAACCTCCTCAGACAGTAGATTGTATAAGAATTGCATCTACAGATCATTCGAGGCTTTCTGATGTAAAGGTTGCCTTTGTCATTGAAGCAAACAATGGTATATTTCCTGCTGATATCAGAAACAACGGACTGTTGACTAATAATGATAAGAAAAGTCTTGAGCAGTTAAATCTTAATGTGTCAAGTAATACTATGAAACAAATTGAAGGAGAAAGACTTAATGTTTATCTTGCTTTAACAATGCCGGAGGATAAGCTTTATATTACATATTCCGAATCAGATTTTCAAGGCTCATTAAAACGTCCGTCTGTTATTGTTTCAATGATAAAACGAATGTTTGGAAATATAGAAACTAAAATACAGGATATGCCCATTGACTTTTTTTGTACGTCATATAGAACCGCTTTTTATAAATATCTTGAAAAATCAAGTGATAAGGATGCTATAACGGCTTCAGTCGGTGAGTCACTAAAAGAATCTGATATCTATAAACTAAAACTTGATTTTGTAAATGCTGTGTCAAAAAAACAAAAACATGAATTAACATCCAAAATGGCTGAAAAATTATTTTTTAATCGTGAAATGAATCTGTCTGCAACAAGGGTTAAGGATTATTATTCATGTCCGTTTTCTTATTATTGTAAATACGGTTTAAAGCTGAAATCACCCTCAGCAGTAGAAATTAATCCAATGAATACCGGTAATTTGATTCATAGCTGTTTTGAAAAAATCATGAGTGTAAAAGATGAAAACGGAAAAAGTACTTATGATGTGAATTTTATCAAACTCTCAGATGATGTAATAAAGAACAGGATACATGAAGAATTTATTAAATATACAAATGAATTTTTGGGTGGAAACTTCGGAAAAACTTCCTCTTTTGTTGAGGCCATGAAACGCCTTGAAAATTCTGCATTTTTTGCTGTGAAGAATATTCAAACAGAATTTATGGATTCGCTTTTTGTGCCCAGGGCTTTTGAATATAATCTAACTAAAGATAACGGTAAAAGTATATTACAGCTTAAGCTTGACGACGATATAAAAATAAATATTCGAGGTAGCATAGACCGTGCAGATATTTATAAAGCCGAAAATGGTGAACAGTACATAAGAATTGTGGATTATAAAACCGGTGATACAACATTACGTCTTGAAGAGCTTTATAATGGTCTGAATTTGCAGATGCTAATATATCTGCTTGCGGTTACACAAAGGGAGAATGATCTGAATCACAGTGGAGATTTAAAACCATCAGCAATATTATATTCTCATATTAATTTTGTTAAAGCCGGTTTTACACCTGATGAAATAGAGCAACTGAAAAAAGGGGACGATTTAGATGAGGAGCTTGTAATAAAACGTGCCTCAACATATAAACCCGATGGTATGATGGTTGAAAATGAATTTACCTTTAAAGCCCTAAATAAGCGCTTTTCCGGCGTATTCACACCTTTCAAATTTACATCAAAAGGTGAAATAAGCGGTAACAGTAAGAAGCCGGTTACAGAAGAATATTTTATCGGGCTTGAGCAGTTTGCTCTAATGAAGCTTTATGAAATGGCAAGTAAACTGAAGTGCGGAGAAATATTTGCGGATCCAATTGAAACTTCAAAATCACTGGCTTGTACATATTGTGAATATTGGAGCATTTGCGGAAATTCATCACCTAAAAATCCAAGAAAAACAGATAAATCAGATATAGATAAACTTAATCAAGAAATTGAAAATATTATAAAGCCCAAATAGGGGAGCGCCTATATCAATAAATTTATTGTTATTTCGTAATTCTTTTAACAAATCTCTGTGTTTTTGTATATTATAAGAACATGTGAGGTGGTTAAATTGAGAAAATATTCTGATACAAAAACCAATAAAATATTACATATTATACTAATAGCTGCTGTTTTATTGAGCATAATAATTTGTTTGTTTTATAAGCAGTTAAATAAGCATATGTCTGAAATTTGCGAATATAAAGGCAGAGAAACTGCAAACCATTTAATTTCAGAAGCAATAAATGAACAATTAACGGGAAGTGAACAACAAAGCTATATAAACATCGAACGTGATGAGTATGGAAAAATAATTTCTATTGAAACTGATTCAAAACTTATAAATAATCTTCAGACTCAATTAAAAGAAACAATAAATAATAATTTGTCTAATATTGAAAATAATAAGATTTCTATTCCAATAGGTACTATGTCAGGTGTGACATTTCTCAGCGGACGTGGACCTGATATTAATTTAAGACTGCATCAGATCGGTGCAGCAGATTCTGAAATATTAAGTGAGTTTACATCTGCGGGTATAAATCAGACAAAGCATAGATTAGTTCTTAGAGTAACCATTGAGCTGTCTGCGATTCTACCGGCACATTCCACAGACATTACCGTAAAAAATGATTATGTTATTTCAGAAACTATTATAGTAGGTGATATTCCAAATGGATATATCGGAACCTATAAAGTATAAAAGCATATTATCATATAAAAGTGAAGTATTAAATATAATAATGCTCAGTTTCACTAAATAAAAATTTAGTGAAACTGAGAGAAGTGAAAGAAGGCAAATAATGAAACAAAAATATATAGATGATTGTCCTTACTATTTAGAAGATTTTCTGACTAACCTTAAAATAATAAAAGACAGAGCCGATCGAACCGAAGAAGCTTATTATATAGATATCAGAACCTTTCTCAGATATCTCAAAATTAAGCATAAAGCCGCTTCACCAACTGATGATTGGTCAGATATTGCTATAAATGATGTGCCAATAGAATGGATAGAACATTTTACATTGCCGGACGCTTATGTTTATCTAAAATTTTTAAAAGACGTGAGAAATAATGGAACTGCAACCCGTGCGAGAAAAACTTCTGCCTTAAAACAATTTTATAGCTATTTGTCCAATAAAGTTAAGCTTATTGAAGAAAATCCGCTAAGAGATTTGGAACTTCCAAGAGTAAAAAATAAGCTTCCGATTTTTTTATCGCTTGAAGAAAGTATAAAATTGCTCGAAAGTATTGATTCTAAGAATAAAGACCGTGACTATTGTATTATTGTTCTTTTTCTTAATTGCGGTATGCGATTGAGCGAACTTGTTGGTTTAAATATATCTGATTACAGCCGTGATAATAAAACTCTCAGAGTTCTCGGTAAAGGAAATAAACAACGTATTGTTTATCTTAATCAATCTTGTATTGAAGCTTTGAATAACTATTTGGATTATATTCGTCCTGATGAAACAGCTAAAGATAAAGACGCTATTTTTTTATCGGCTAATAAAACAAGAATAAATAAACGCAGAGTTCAGCAAATAGTCGAAGAAAATCTGAAACGTGCCGGTTTATCCAATTTAGGTGTCACAACACATAAATTAAGGCACACCGCCGCTACATTAATGTATCAGCACGGCAATGTAGATACACTTGTTTTACGTGATATTTTAGGACATAAAAGTATTTCAACAACTGAAATATATACGCATTTATCTGATGAAAACCTGCGTCGGGCTGCTGATGCAAATCCTTTGAGTAAAATGAAAAACAGCAGCAAGAATAATGTTAAATGATCTTGCTGCTGCATACTTATTATTTTAATTCGACTACAGTGACACCATCTTCACCTTCTCCGTAAACTCCTTTACGTGATGATTTAACGTGAGGATGGTGTTTTAAATGATTCCTCACGGCATTCTTAAGCACACCTGTTCCCTTTCCGTGAATTATAGTAACAACTGATAATCCCGACATTACAGCGTCATCAAGAAAGCTGTCTACTTCATATATGCCGTCGTCAGAAGCATAACCTCTTATATCAAGTTCTGATTGAACCCTGCGGGTCATTCGATTTTCTATACCTTTAGTTGAAATTGAATTAGATTTTTTCTTTTTTTCATTTGCTTTGTCATTCTTTATCTTTTCAACCAACCTAATTTTAGAAATATCAACTTTCGTTTTCATTATACCTATTTGAACAAAGCAGATCCCTTTATTATCAGGCGGAGAAATAATAATTCCATTTCTGTTTGTATCAGAAATAATAACCCTGTCACCTTTTTTTAACGGACGAGGAAGTACGTAGTTATCATTATTTTCAGCAACTGAATTGGCTTCCTGATAAATTCTGTCAAGTGTATTTTTTTGTTTGTGTTTAGCCTCAACAGTCATTTGGGCAAAATTATCTTTTGACTTTTGTTTTCTGATTGATTCAAGTTCATCAATCAGCGACTGTGATTCACGGGTAACACGTTTAAGTATTTCTGCCGATTCACGCCTTGCTTTTTCAAGTTCAAAAGACTTTTCTTCTTCCAGCTTTTCACGTTCCATGACCATCTCATTGCGAAGCTGTTCGTTTTCATATCTTAATCTTTCTGCAATTATATTGTTCTCATTTAGCTTGATTCTCGTTTTTTCAAGACTGTCAATTATGCTTTCAAACTTTTTATTTTCGCTTGATATAAGTGATTCAGCATATTCAATAATATCATCAGACATGCCGAGTTTTTTTGAAATTGCAAAAGCGTTGGATTTGCCTGGAGTTCCAATAATAAGCTTGTAGGTGGGCTGAAGAGTTTCAACATTGAATTCACAGGAAGCATTTTGAACATTGTCTGTATCAATTGCATACATTTTCAGTTCCTGATAATGAGTTGTTGTTACAAGGGTAACTCCGTTATTTTTTAGTTTTTCAATAATTGATAATGCTAAAGCAGCGCCTTCTATAGGATCTGTACCTGAACCAAGCTCGTCAAGTAAAACCAAACTGTGATTATCAGCAGTTTTAAGAATTTCAATTACCTTGTTTATATGCGAAGAAAAAGTTGAAAGATTTTGCTCAATAGATTGCTGATCGCCAATGTCAACTAAAATATTATTGTATATTGCAATCTGACAACCATCTGATGCAGGAATCAATAATCCGCACATTGTCATTAACGTAAGTAATCCAACAGTTTTTAATGTAACAGTTTTTCCTCCTGTATTCGGACCGGTAATTATTAAAGTATTATATTCGCTTCCGATAGAAAAATCAATCGGAACAACTTTATCAGGATCTATCAAAGGATGTCTTGCTTTATTTAAAATTATTATACTTTTGTCATTTATCTCAGGCTTACAGGCTTTCATCTTTGCAGCAAGATTTGCTTTTGCAAAATATAAATTCAAATTTACTACAGCGTCAAAACCGGATAAAAGCTCGCTTTTCATATTGCCGCATTCAGACGATAATTCTGATATTATGCGGTGAATTTCATCCTGCTCTTTTCCCTTTAAAATTCTTATATCATTATTTGCCTCAACGACTGCCATTGGCTCAATAAAAAGTGTTGATCCGGTAGCAGATGTATCATGAATAAGACCCTGAACATTTCCTTTGTGTTCAGTCTTGACAGGAAGAACATACCTGCCATCACGCATAGTAACTACACATTCCTGCAAATATTTCTGTGTTGAAGATGATTTGATCATCTTGTCAAGTATCTCACGGATTTTGATGCTTGAATGACTTATCTTTCGTCTTATTGATGATAATTCCGGACTGGCATCGTCTGCAAGTTCATTTTCATCAATTATTGATTTTTCGATCTTATTTTCTAAAGACTTATTGGGAATCAAACATTCAAAAAGATAATCTATAGGAGTTTCTTTTTCAAAATCATCACGCCAATTTTTTAATTCACGAATTTGAAAAAGTACTCTTTTTATTTCAATAAGTTCTTTAAGAGTCAATACTCCGCCGGCTTCAGCACGTTTAAGCGAAGCTGTGATATCTTTAATATCTGTAAAAAAAGGTGTACCGTATTTTATTGCCAGTTCCAAAGCTGATGAAGTCTTGTGAACTTCCCTTTTTACAGTAAATAAATCACTGCAAGGCTTTAATTTTAATGTAAGCTCTTTAGTTCTGTTATTAGCACATTCTTTTTCCAAAAGCTTTAAAACCTTATGTAACTCCAAAACCTCACAAAAATTATTCATTATTCTATTAATGCTCCGTTATGAGCATATCCTCCCTTTTGATGTTTTGGGCGAATTTTGAACCTTCTAATCACAATTACCATTGATAAGTAAAAATCAATATTACTATAGCATTCTATAGAATTCTAAAGTATCAAAATTCTCTTTAAAATTATATTTTACAAAACGTTCCGTAAAATCAGTAAGTTTTTTTTGATATTTCTCATTTATTTTAAAATTAAATAACTTATTATAGTCAGTCAAAGCAATAAATCGAACTATGTAAAGCAGTGTAGGGTCAAAGATTATATCAAAAATACTTTCGGGATTATAACAGCAATTATCGCATTCCAAAAGCCCTGATTTGAAATTAAAATGCATTTTTTCACATTCATATACATAGCATTTATTGCAGCCGACTAAATTAGGTCTGAACCCAATTTCACAAAGCAGTCTGAATTCAAATATAGATTTCAAAAGCTCCATATCATGCTTGCCTTTATCAAGAAAATAAAGACTGTTTAATGATAGTTTTAATATTTCCCCGCAAAAAGAATTTTCAATTCTTGAAAAGCAAAGTAAATCACAAAAATAGCAGCCTAAAGCCGTTTTTTTGGCGTCTAATCTTAAATTATAAAATATATTTAACGGTTCGCAGCTGTTTAAATAATAATTCACGTGTCCATAAGCATCTTTTTTTTCATCCAAACAGAATTTAGAATAAGAAAAAAGCTGAGTTGAAGAAGTGCTTTTACTGCTTTTAGCCCCGCCCCGAATAAATATATCAATTATACCTAATTCACTTGAAAGAACAGTAACAGCCTTACTGCTCTCCCCTATTTTATTCTCTCGAACCACAAGCGCTTTCAAGGTTATCATATATATGTTCCTTATCTGATGTTGATTTATATTTCAAATAATCAGTTATTTTACCGCTCTTGGTGAATGCTTCCCACAAATCCATAAATATTACCTCCGATTTATTATAGTATTAGAATTTGCTTTTTAATTTAATAATATAAGCGGTAATTTTTACACTGCAATTAATTAGATGAAAGGCCAAAATTTTTGATCATGCCTTCACGGTTGCGCCAGCCTTCTTTTACTTTCACCCAACATTGAAGATTAACCTTAATCTGAAAGAAATCTTCAAGTTCAATTCTAGATTCGGCTCCGATTTTTCTCAGCATAGAACCATTCTTGCCAATAACTATTCCTTTGTGAGAATCACGTTCACAATAAATCACTGCTGATATATCAAGAATTGTTTCCCCTGCCCTGTTATCACGTTCTTTAAGCGATTCAATTGTTACAGCAATTCCATGGGGAATCTCTTCATTTAAATTATTTAAAGCCTTTTCCCGTATTATTTCAGCCATAATTACTTTTTCAGGCTGATCGGTTAACATATCATCAGGGAAATAATGCGGTCCGTCAATTGCATATTTACTTAATATTTTCATAATAATATCAAGACCATCTCCGGTTAAGGCGCTTACAGGAATAACCTCATCAAAATCATGCAGAGTTGAATAATCAGCAATAATTTTAATTAAGTCCTCTTTATTATCAAGCAAATCAATTTTATTAATAATTAAAATTGATTTTCCTCTATTTGATTTAAGGTTATTAAGAAGTAGCCTTTCATTTTCAGATGACTTTTTAGTGCAATCCGCAACAAACATTGCAATGTCCACATCAGCAACCGATTCATTAACAGTTTTCATCATATGTTCAGAAAGTTTATTTTTTGATTTATGCATACCCGGAGTATCCATAAATACATATTGCGTTTCATCTTTTGTTATCACACCGGTTATTTTTGTACGTGTTGTCTGTGGTTTTGCGCTCACCGCAGCGATTTTTTCTCCGACAAGAGCATTAAGAAGCGAGGATTTTCCTGCATTAGGCCGGCCTATTATAGTAACAAAAGCATTTTTTGTATTCGTATTAGTATGCATAAATTTAAATTCTGCGGTTTTATTCCGCAGCTCCTTTCAGATCAGATATGATTTTATTAAAAAAGCCCAGCCACAGCTGAGCTTTTTAATTATACAATTAGTTGTTAATAAGCTTATCTTCTCCGTTCCAGCTATAAAGCTTACGGATTTCTTCACCAACAACCTCAGATGGGTGCTCAGCATGAAGTTTTCTCATAGCCTTGAAGTGAACCTGTGAACCTGCATCAGACATATCAAGTAAGAATTCCTTAGCAAATGAACCATCCTGAATGTCAGAAAGAACTTTCTTCATAGCCTTCTTGGTTTCTTCAGTAATGATCTTAGGACCTGTAATATAGTCACCATATTCAGCAGTATTGGAAATAGAATATCTCATACCTGCAAAACCGGACTGATATATAAGGTCAACAATGAGTTTCATTTCATGAATACATTCAAAATAAGCATTTCTCGGATCATATCCTGCCTCAACAAGAGTTTCAAAACCAGCCTGCATAAGTGCACAGACACCGCCGCAAAGTACAGCTTGTTCACCAAATAAGTCTGTTTCTGTTTCAGTTCTGAAAGTTGTTTCAAGAACTCCGGCTCTTGCTCCGCCGATTCCAAGTGCATAAGCAAGACCGATATCAGTAGCATTTCCTGTAGCATCCTGTTCAACAGCGATAAGACAAGGAACGCCTTTACCTGCCTGATATTCACTTCTTACTGTATGTCCCGGTCCCTTAGGTGCAATCATGATAACATTGCAGTCTGCCGGTGGAACAATACATCCGAAATGAATGTTGAAACCGTGTGCAAATGCAAGAGTTTTACCTTCTGAAAGATTTGGAGCAATATCACTCTTATAAAGTGCAGCCTGTTTCTCATCAGGAATAAGAATCATAATAACATCGGCCATCTTTGTAGCTTCGCTTACAGAAACAACCTTAAGTCCCTGAGCCTCAGCTTTAGCTTTGCTCTTTGAACCTTCATAAAGACCAACAACAACGTCTACGCCGCTGTCTTTAAGATTAAGAGCGTGAGCATGACCCTGTGAACCATAACCAATAATTGCAACAGTTTTGCCCTTAAGTATATTCAAGTCACAATCTTGCTGATAATAAATTTTTGCCATTTTAAACTCCTCCAATAGATTAACTTATTTATATGTAGCCTTTTGGCTATATAATCATTACTTTTTTGCTGTAATTGTGTCAGCACCCTTAGAAATAGCAATTGTACCGGTTCTTACAAGTTCAATAACATTGTATGGTGCAATGATTTCTTCAAACCTTTTCAGATGAGAATAAGTATCACACAATTCAAGAGTCATTGTCGTTAAGGTTAAATCCATGACCTTTGCCCCTGTGATTTCAGCAATCGTCATAACCTCACTGCGCTTGTCAGCAGGAACGGACAGCTTTGCAATCAAAAGCTCTCTTGCAAGACATTCATCTTTTTCAAGTGTTTTTACTTTAATAACCTCTACAAGCTTATTAAGCTGTTTTTCAATTTGCTCAACGGTATATTCATTTCCATCGGCAATAATTGTTATTCTTGATATTGTAGGATCATGAGTCGGACCGACAGCCAGGCTGTCAATGTTAAATCCTCTTCTCGAAAAAAGGCCTGAAATTCTTGAAAGAACACCGCTATGGTTTTCAACCAAAACAGAAATTGTATGCTTCATTCTTTACTCCTCCGAATTGAGATTTTCTCTCTAATATATTATTATAACATAATATTGTTAATTTTTTATAAATATTTATTCTATGTAAGATTAATTATAATGTTTTAGCCATTTTATCAACAACTACTTCTATAAGACAAAGTTCATTCTGATTTTTAAGAATATCAATTGCTGTCTTCATCGTTTCATCATCAGTGACACGATAAGATTTTATACCATAAGCTTCGGCAAGCTTTATAAAATCAGGAGAACCATCAAGGAAAACAGCAGTTTGCCTGTCATTATATCCGTTGGTTTGAAGTTCTCTTACCATACCAAGACGATTGTTTGTCATAACAACAATACTGATAGCTACGCCGTGTTGAATTGCAGTGGCAAGCTCCATAAATTCCATTTGAAAAGAACCGTCACCGCATATAACCACAACCGGACGGTCAGGATCAGCCATTTTTGCGCCGATAGCTGCAGGAACAGAATATCCCATAGTACCCATACCGCCTGAAGTGATAAAACGTCCGCCGTCTTTTATTTTGTAGCCTGTTGCCGCCCAGATCTGATTTTGACCTACATCAGCAGATATTATCGTATTTTCCGGCATTGCTTCTGAAAGTTCATACATAAACTTTCGTGGATTTACAGTACCGGCAGGAGCTTCTTCAAATTCCCTTTCTATTTTTAAAGAATTCAAGTAATTAATCCATTCCTTATGCTCCATTGGTTTTGCCATTTCAAGCATGTCCTGAAGAACAAGTTTAGCATCTCCAACCAACGGATAATCTGCTCCGACATTTTTTCCGATTTCTGCCGGATCAATATCAATATGCAGTATTTTTGTTGTTTTTTCGAGAGTAAGCGGAGTTCTTACTGCTCTATCACCAACCCTTGCACCGACAAGAAACAACACATCACAGTCATTCACTGCCCTATTTGCCGATTGTACGCCATGCATTCCAAGCATTCCGAAAAACAAAGGATTATCATCAGAAAAAACAGATATACCCATCATAGTTGTTATTACGGGAATCTGCATTATTTCAGCAAGCTTGCAAATTTCATTCTGCGCATTAGATGCAAATACACCGCCGCCGATACAAATTAACGGTTTTTCAGCGTTTTCAAGTGCAGATAAAACTCTTTTTATTTGATTATAATTTCCTTTGGCTGCGGGCTTATATCCTCTGATGCTTACTGATTCCGGATACTCAAAATCTATTTCGGATTTCTGCACATCCATTGGAATATCAATCAGAACCGGACCTGGCCGTCCTGTTCCTGCGATATAAAATGCCTCTTTAAAAACACGTGGTAAATCATTTGGATCACTCAATAAGTAGCTATGCTTCACAAAAGGCTCAGCAGCACCTGTTATATCAGCTTCCTGAAAAACATCACGGCCTATTTGGTCTGTATTCACCTGTCCTGTAATGCAAACAATAGGTATTGAATCTGCATAAGCAGTTGCAATGGCTGTCACAAGATTAACAGCGCCCGGTCCTGAAGTGGCTATACAAACTGCGGGTTTTCCCGAAATTCTTGCATATCCGTTAGCCGCATGACCACCGTTAGCTTCATGTCTTACCAATACATGTGTTATATCATCCTTTGCGTCTAACAAAGCATCATAAAAAGGACAGATTGCAGCGCCGGGATAGCCATAGACGACCTTAATGTTCTCCGCTTTCAAACATTCTACAATAGCCTGAGCAGCCGTCATTTTCATAATAATCTCTCCTTACTAAAATATATTTAATATAGCATTTATTCAATAAATAAATTACTTTATTATAACATAAAAATCTATTTAAGTCAATAAGTAAATAGCTAACAGCATCATGAATTTGTTTTTTTGCGTAATTCTCTAAAAAAATCAGTCAAAACAGCACTGCATTCTTCTTTTAAAACTCCGCCGCACAAATCAGGCTTGTGATTATAAGGAAGCTTAAACAAATTAATAACCGAACCGCAAGAACCTGCTTTAAAATCTGACGCACCAAAGACAACTCGTTGAATTCGTGCGTTTATAATAGCACCCGCACACATAGGGCATGGTTCAAGTGTAACAAACAATTCACAGTCAATCAAACGCCATCCTCCTAACTTTTTACCTGCTTGATTTATCGCTATGATTTCAGCATGTGCAATAGAGTTTTTGTCCACTTCCCGTCTGTTATAGCCTTCTCCGATAATTTCGCCTGTAGATCTTTTTACAATTACAGCGCCGACAGGGACTTCACCCATTTCAGCTGCCTTGTGTGCCAGTTCCAAAGCCTTTGACATATAATATTTATCTTCATTCACAATAATCACCGTATTAAAATATAAATAAAAACCGCCGTCAAAATGACAGCGGTTTTAAATACTAATATATAAGAATTAGTTATTAACAGCAGTTACAACACCTGAACCAACTGTTCTTCCGCCTTCACGAATAGCGAAACGGAGACCTTCTTCGATAGCGATAGGTGTGATAAGTTCAACATCCATTGTTACGTTATCACCAGGCATGCACATTTCCTTATCAGCAGGAAGTGTAATAACACCTGTAACGTCTGTTGTTCTGAAATAGAACTGAGGTCTGTAGTTGTTAAAGAAAGGAGTATGACGTCCGCCTTCTTCTTTCTTAAGAACGTAAACCTGACCTGAGAACTTTGTCAAAGGATGGATTGAACCTGGCTTACAAAGAACCTGACCTCTTTCGATATCAGTTCTCTGGATACCACGGAGAAGTGCGCCGATGTTATCGCCAGCCTCAGCGTAATCAAGAATCTTTCTGAACATTTCGATACCTGTTACAACTGTCTTAGCTCTTTCTTCTGTAAGACCGATGATTTCTACTTCATCACCAGTGTTGAGCTGACCTCTTTCTACTCTACCTGTAGCAACTGTACCACGACCAGTAATTGTGAATACGTCTTCAACAGGCATAAGGAAAGGAAGATCTGCTTTTCTGTCAGGTGTAGGAATGAAATCATCAACTGCATCCATCAATTCAACGATTGGAGCGTATGCAGGATCTGAAAGATCGTCAGGAGCATTAAGAGCAGCAAGAGCTGAACCCTTGATGATTGGTGTATCATCGCCAGGGAATTCATACTTGTCAAGAAGCTCTCTGATATCCATTTCAACGAGTTCGAGAAGCTCTTCATCGTCAACCTGGTCAGCTTTGTTCATAAATACAACGATTGAAGGAACGCCAACCTGACGAGCAAGGAGCAAATGCTCTCTTGTCTGAGCCATAGGACCGTCAGAAGCAGCAACAACGAGGATAGCGCCGTCCATCTGAGCAGCACCTGTGATCATGTTCTTTACA
>JAHZHC010000015.1 GCA_019420505.1 Ruminococcus sp. | reverse complement strand
TCCACTTTTGTTTGTGGTTATTATTGGCATTTACACGGTTTGATATTCAGACTCATGTAGCTTCGTTCTCAACTATCCAACGCATGGCATCGGTATCGAAATGCATTCGCAGTTCAGTGTATTCAATGTCACGTCCCTGACAATACATGATTGCTTTTCCTGAGCCGCACTTTGTTTCCTTGAGCGCAAAGTTTCCGTCAGTAGCTCCGCCGATACCTGTACTGCCTGTCATCATATTGAACGGATTATCGTCCTTAGCTTTTCGCATATGATGTATCAGCAGTATGCAGATGTTCAAGCGATATGCAAGCTGTTTGAGCGCGATCAGTTCTGCATAATCAGAACCATAACTCGACTCAACATTGCTGCGCACCATTTGCATAACATCGACAACAACTATTTTCAAGTCATCGTGCTCTTTCTTGAACGCTTCTATCTGCTCTTCAAGACCTGCGCCTATCTTATCAGCAGCAAGTGCGAAGTGAAGATTCTCAATCGGTTCGGCGTTCATCTGAAACAATCTGCGCTGTAGTCGCAGATAGTTATCCTCGAGACAAAGATACAAAGCAGTTCCTTGAATAGTACCACGTCCAAGTACAGGAACTCCTGTTGCAATGCTGAGGCAAATATCCATTGCCATCCAAGACTTACGAACCTTTTGTGCACCTGCAAGTACATACAATCCCTGCGTGAGCAGTCCGTCAATGATGAACTCCTTCGGCTTGAATACTGTTGACAGTATTTCTTCTGCGGTTTTCGTTTGTAACATATTACTCATGTGATTCCTCCTTTCCCATGAGATTCCCGAACACAGCCGACAGCTTTTTTCGTTACGGGCAAGTTGCTCGTGCGAACTATTTGTGTGGGCTGTGTCCGACGGATTTCTGCTATCCCAAGTGAAAAATGTGGGAGCAGTATCTTTATTGCAATTTGAACTATTTTTGGCACATAAATCAGACACATCACGAACGCATCAGGACATAGTACGTCCAGCATAACGGACACACTGTTTTTTACAGCAGTATCCGCCGTACTATACCTGACGAATCAGAAGCCGCCCGACTGCACATCGGACTCATAGGCAGCTTAAATGCTCGGCTGCCCCAGCACACTCCCATTGCCTGCGACGGTTTTATCACGCTCGGACTGTGGCTGAGTGTAAGTATCCGTTCCCGACTTTCATCGCTGCTTCACATCTGCGCTATGTGAAACCAAAGATGTTATCGCTCGGCTCTCGCGTCATCGCGCATCTCTGGGATGGTACGGCTCACCGCCCCACCATCGGAAACAACGTAACTCCTGATCCCATATTCAATTTTCAAGTTACTTTTTGGTTTTTATTTGTTCATTTCAGGTCACCTCTTTATACAACCGGTTGTGTAATATATATTCTGCTATATCATATTACACGGTTTGGAGAAGAATGAGCAGGGTCTCTAAATCGAACTCTGCTCGCACTTCATATTAATTCTGTAATTGCATATAAAATATATACTATTACTCTCGTGATTATATTATAACACACTATTTTTATTTGTCAAGGCCTCCATTTTTATTTTGAAACAAAAAGAGCAAAGCATCAATTGTGCTTTGCTCTGGATTTGTATACGTTATACTGATTTCGGCATCTTGCGGAACAGAACTCGCTGCGTATATCGGTGGCATAGAACAGCTTTCCACAGTGTTTGCAGGTACGGAGTGGTTTCTTATTGCCGGTTACTGCTTTGGCAAAGGCGAGATCCATCATTGCCTTGAGGGAATCATACTCGCACAGCAGGTTCAGACCGTTCCTATCGTCTATCTTGTATGTTAGGCGAGGAGGAATGAACTCCGTCAGCTTTGATCCTTTTCCTGTCGTGAAACTGTACAAGTACTTGAAGTATTTCTTCACCCATTCAAGTGGTTCGCAGTACTTATACTTCCGCAGGAACATTGTTGAGTATATCGGACTGCGGTAGTACAGTCTCAGCTTGCCCTTCTTGTTGGTTTTATCAAGCAGATCAATGCTATCAAGAGGAAAGAAGATTTTGGCAAACTCGTTCACATCAATGATACCGCTATCAGTAAAGATATTGTCGTGAACGATGACGTGCTCATTTTTACCTATGTCTGAGCCTGCTATGTCAGGCATTATACCAAGCAGACCGTATTTGTGAACGAAGTCCAGAACCATTTCGTTCTGACCGAGGTCATTCTCCGTCAGGTACTTGCCGAGATTCAATGCCTCAGTCATCATTTCATTTTCGCTCTTTATCGGATCATATACCGAACCGTATTCGCAGGGAACAATGTACTCCATGCCGTCTATGCTCTGTATTTCGTATCTTGTATTTTTATGCCAATGGCTTACTAATAGCTGTTCCATACGTTTCTCCTGTAATTATATTTTTTTGCAAACATATTACTTGATAACTATATTCTAACATGCTTTTTTATGTTTGTCAAGCCCTTGAAAAAAGAAACAGGACAACCGAAGCTGCCCTGTGATACGGCGTGATTTGTCATCAAGTCCTGATTATTAATCTGTTTTTCTTAATAGCATACTAAATGCAAATGGAAATGCTTTCGCTCGTACAAATCGCAAAAATTTTAACGCATTTGTTTCGTTCTTGGTATAAGAAATATAATGAAAAGAATATTTTTCATTAATCGGAAAGTATGCTATTGTGCATTATTGTCTTCAATTAGCTTAATTATAAAATCTTTTGCCCCTTGAAGCAACCTTCTTTTGTATGCACGCTTGTTGTCTGAATCCTCTTCTTTTTTAAACCATGTTTTGTTGTTTTTAAAAACTCCATTAATTTGGTCTCGTGAAGCAGGTAATCCCAAAATGTCTGTCATCAAACATTGAATATCCGTCACTGAAAAGCTTTCTCCTTTTCCTTCATTGGAAACGATATACATAATCATAAGCATCTGTTCTTTGAAATTATTTAACTTATTGATGCCAGGGTAATTACTCAAGTTCAATTCATCAGGATTCATTTCACTATATATTGACTCACTCTTTGCTCTTGGTTTTCTTACTCTAGCAACCTTTTTTTCAACAGAGTCCTTGGGCGCATAATTTTCTATATACTTTATACCTTTGTTAGTTAATGTATACGGTTTAGGAGTTTTTTGTTCTGACTTATCATCATCCATAATATATCCCTTTTGTGTTAGCTTTAATAGAACATCGCTTATATTAGAGCATTTTGGACGACGTGCATCAGAGTAGTACTGTTTTACTGTTTCAGAATTAAACGATTTGACGTTATTCTTCTTTTCATCATAATAAGCAGCCATTAGGACAAAGTCTTGTTCACTTAAAACGCCTTTATCGCTTAAAAACGCAGAAAGACTTGTTCTAGAAAGATCTTGAGGTTGTTTATTTACAATAACAGAACTTTCATCATTATTTATTGGCGAATCAACTTGTTCGATAAGTGGCGTTTCATTGTTTTCTATGTACTGATTAGCACTTCCTGCTCCCCTAGTTCTTACTATAGCATCTACTGCCGCAGGAAGAAGAGCATTCATAAAAACATTCCGTTCTCTTTCGATGACCTCAGCAGAGCCTTCTGCTTCAAATTCAATTTCACCAATTTTAAATTTTACTCGATTTTCCAATCTTAAATATCCTCCTTTTCCATAAGTCCTGCTTTATTATATAATTCCTCAAGCATAACACGATAGTTTAGCTTAATATCATCGATATCCTTTATTCCTGCCGTATATGTAATATTATGGGCAGAAAAATTACCGACTTTTCTGAATGAATCAAATTCAGTCTTAATTCGAGATAACTTGAGTGTATTATTGTTAATTGCATTTTTCACTATTCCGTCAAGCATTATATACCCAGAACCGCTTTTATCTTTGATTTCATCATCAATTCCAAGATTTTGATATGATAGAATTAACATGATCTCAAAAAGCCTTCGCATTAGGACAGCAACTGCATCATAACAATTATTCGCATATGAGTGATTAATTTGCTGTATTAATCGGGTGAGATAATTCCGTTTACCGCAAAACTTACTCTCATCAATTAGTTCGCTTTCTGAATTTATTGTCTCATTATCATTCCAAAGTATACCATACTGTTGTTCATATTCCTGAAATACAGAAGGAATAAACTCAAGCGAAGTTTTTAATCCTTTGGGTATGCGCATGATTTTCTTTTCAATCAAACTTTTTTTAACTCTGCTGCTATTAATTGGGTTAAATCCAGCATCAGAGAATAGTTCTTGAATTCCTTTCATATCAAAAATTTGCTCATCTGTTGTTTTGTAATGATAGTAGCATAGTAATGCCGCTTGAATTGTTTGATTTTGCTTATCTAATTCAGTTGCTTTTTTAAAATCAAGTATTTTCATACAACACCTTCTTTATTAAAAACCTGTGTAGCTTCCAAATCCCAGCATATATACCGCCATAGCCACAGCAAGGTTCTCATCGTCAACATTCTGTTTTTTAGCAAGCTCCTTCAGCTCATCAATAACAATATCGTGTGGAACGATTGAGCCTTCAAGCTCGTCCACAGCTTTCTGAATGATGGACGGCAGCACCATACACATCTGGTAGAAAGCATCTTCCTGTCCTGTCACGAGAGCATAGAACTGGTCGAGGCTCACACGACGGATCAGCTTGTGACCAACCTTCTTCTTATCGACTGTTGTTTCCCACTTGATGTTCTGCGACTTCTGGGCGATAGCTTCAACAAGGAAACAAGCACAATCATCATCGGTGAGGAGCTGATTCTGCATCTTGATAAAGGTCTTGCCTGCCGAAGCCGAGTTCATAGTGTTATGCTTGTTCTTCATCTCAACGTACACGGTATGTACGCTGATCCTATCAGTAACAACGATGCCATCGGAATTCTCAAAGATAACGTCCCAGCCGCCTTCTTTACCATTATCGGGAACACGGCAGTTAGCTATGTACTGGAATATTCTCTGATGGAAGTATCCGATGTCGTTGTTATTGGATTTATCACGCTGGCGGAATATCTCGTTGCTAACGATTTCCTCCCAAGAAGCCTGATAAACGGTCTTATCAAAAATCAGTTTGATAGGGTCAATGATATTCTTATTAAACCGTTTCAAATCGAAGGATTCCAGCTTCTCACCATATTTCTCTATGGTCTTCTTAACGTGCTTTGTAAAATCTTCTTCACTGATAAAACTAAGTGTCCACATTATGATAAGCCCTCCAATGCGATTTTAATTTGTTTTGCTATGTCCATTGCAAGATTGACAGGAACGGCATTACCAACCTGTTTATACTGCGAACCGATACTTCCGCAGAACTGCCATTCATCAGGAAAACTTTGACACCGAGCATTTTCACGAATAGTAAACGGTCTTGGTTCGAGTGGATGACAGCGATCTGTCTGTTTCTGGCTTGGTGAAGTCAGAACAGTAAGTGAAGGCTCGTCAAGGCTTAGCCTGCGGAGGATACCTGTTCTTCCACCTTCCATGAACCAACAGCTTTTCATGTATTCTTTAGCAATATTCTCGGGAATATCTCTCCAATATCCACCTGGAGGCACAAGCTCAAATATCTTACGCTTGTATTCAGAATATGGAGTACCTGCACTCTCTGGGCAATCGAGCAAGACGTCACGAAGAACAGGTTTGTATTCATGGGGTGTGGGGAAAGTAAACTTTATTTGATCGGTAAGGTCATTTCTGATACCGATAGTGATAAGTCTTTCACGCTTCTGAGCAACACCATAGTCCCAAGCATTCAGAACCTTCTTTTGAATTGTGTAGCCTGTGCTTTCAAAAATGTCAGTAATGGTCTTGTATGTTCTGCCCTTATCATGAGTCAGCAGACCACGAACATTCTCAAAAAGAAACATCTTAGGCTGCAGTTGTTCAAGAAACTTCGCATAGTGATAGAATAGTGTGCCACGGGCATCTTCCAAGCCAAGTCTTTTACCTGCATAGGAGAAACTCTGGCAAGGTGCGCCGCCTGAAAGTAGATCAAGTTCACCCTTATCCAAACCAAAGTAATCTTGTAGATCAAGACAGGAAATATTTGCTATATCATCATTAATAACTCGCCATTCTGGTCTGTTTCTACGAAGCGTATCCGATGCATCTTTATCCACTTCAATAAGTCCAATCGTGTCGAATCCAGCTTTTTCGATTCCGAGAGCAAGACCGCCTGCACCAGCAAACAGTTCAATACATGAAAATTTCTTCGATTCTTTATTTGCGGTTATATCCATAATATCACCGATGTTACAGTTCAGCACCATACATATCTTTTCAAGGCTTTCAAGGGAAACCGTTTCATTCTTTCCCATACGAGCCATTACATTGAAACTGATACCTGATGCTTCTTTCAGTTCGGTTTTATTCATACCTTTATCGATAAGTAATTTCCAAAGATTGTTGTAGCTTACTGCCACTATAATTCATTCCTTCCTGCACACTCTAATGCAATAATGGGTTATGTAAATTATAGCACACACCCAAAGATAAGTCAACAATTCTCACGAAATCATTAGAAATCCTTTAATAGTTTTCTTACACACAATTTGGATTATTGAAATACAATAAACCATAATAATTATAATGTTTATGTTAATTCTATTTACGTGACTATTTATAAATTTAATTATTTACAACGAACAAAAGTCTTGAATTTTATATTAAACTGTGATATAATACTATAAAAGAGTGATAATATTCGTAACTCTTTGATTTATAGACAATAAATATACCAAATCAATGCGTATTTGATTGTTCACAAATAAGGATAAGTTATAATTATATTTTAATATCTTTTTATATGAATCTCTTAGATATCTTAAACCCTTGAACAAATAAATAGCCAAACTAAAAGTACATATCTTAGCATTTATTTAATGATATAAACATAATATTGAAATGTTAAAAATTAGCTTTATGGAATATTGTCTCCATAAATAAGTTACTGTAGTAAGTGAAAGGTGCTAAAAATGAAAAAAATAAAGTATGAAAACTGCCCTTTGATTGAAGTGGTATTTCAAGTAAATTATCCTACGATTCTTGCAATTGATTCTAAGGAACCTGCTGATTTTCAAGATAGAATTAGAGAACTGTACCCTATTTATGATTTTCAGACACAAGAAATGGGGCAAGTTACTGTTGGTTTAGGACAAAGCCAACCGACATTCTCTCATAGTACAACATCAAAACGATTTTATTCATTTGTATCAACAGATGGAAAATGGAAAGTAGTGTTATCAAGGGATATGTTGGTGCTTTCTACTGTAGCTTATTCGCATTGGGAGGATATGCTTTCAAGAGTAATGATTCCCATCAATTATTTTTCTGAGATTTATCACCCAGTTTATTATTCTAGAGTTGGATTGAGATATATTGATTCTTTCGAAAAAGAAAAACTAGGATTATCTGATTCACCGTGGAAAGATCTTTTAAAACCACACTTACTAGGATCATTAAGCTATACTACACAAGACTATATGCAAGTAAAATCAGCAAGTGTAATTTCAGAATTATGCTTTGATGATGTGATAGTTCATTCAGAGTCTGGGCTTGGAAGTGTTGATCATAGAGACGGCAATTCACCAGTTGAAGCGTTTTTGTTAAACTGTGATTATTATTCATATGGACAATTTTCAAAAGATGACATCAGTAAAGTTGCTGATAAGCTGCATACGAGGTCACATATCTTTTTTAGAGATTCGATTCAAGACAAGCTTCATCACGCAATGAAACCGATAGAATTGGAAGGCAAAAATGAGTAGTTATTTAACAAATAAAAAAACATTTTCCCCTCAAATTAATTCATATTTGGATTTAATTGACGAATCCCGATTAATTAATAAAAAGAACGAGAGCATATCTAAAATAATGGATATAGATTTAACTCGTTCTATATCTATTCTTAATAAATTGAATATACTTACTTCTTCAAGTTATGCTATGCGGATTCCTACTGAAGTAGATATCTTTTCAAATTTACCTATCTTTGTATTCAGCGATTCACATAATAAACAAATGGGTAATCTTATGAGACTATTTAGAGAGCTTTTTATAGAATCCATTCAACATAAGAACATAAATAAAAATCTCCCTAAGCTCGAATACATTAATAATGAAAACGAAGAAAATGAAATAATACAATTGCACTCAACATGGGATGAGGGCGAGGCTCTTCTTTATTTTTCATTTGAATCTATTAACGAAGAAAGTAGTATGGGCATTATTTGGAATGATAATATAAAGAAAAATTATGAAACAAGAGCCGGAAATATATCACTTAACAATATAAACGATATTCTGTATGAAGCAATAGACTTTATTTTTAGGGTGTATTAAAATGAATGAAGTAATATATCCAGATAAATTTTTTAGAGGAATTTCTAATTGTTATCTGGAAAATGGTTATCTTTTGCCAGAAGCATTTCGCTTAGATAAAGAACGCGAAGATGGATATTGCGAAATATCTATTACTTGGTGTGACGATTCTAATGCATTTGATGTTATTGCATCTCAATGTAAGGAAGATGGTTCATTGCAGTTTCCAGCAGGAATTTCAGAGGTTATACGAAAAGAGCTTGATGAAAGAATGAAGCCTCAATTCATACAAAAGAATCTCTTATATGAACGAAGACCAACACCAAATAATAAATATCATGGAAATCTTTTAGTTTTAGGTTCTCTTAATAAAACAATAAAAAATATGATTAAGAGCCAGTTAGCCTTACTAGGTCAATCAACAATTCATAAGAATCCATATCATTCAACAAATACTTAGCTTTTTTCTTATATGTATTTTTCAACGACGTTGCATTACCATTAGGTTCTATTGGCAACACCGTGCAGGTTCAAGTCCTGTCACCCGCACCATATTAGTGCAATGAAATAGATGCACACCTCGAAAAGCTCGTATTTACGAGCTTTTTTTGCGTTTTGAGGGTAAAAAATTTCAGGTGTAAAACCGTAGATGCTTTTCACCGGTTTTCACCAAAAAGGAAGTTGGACTCTACACAACAAAAAATATCGAACATATGGATGATATCGGCACTGTGCATTGCGTCTTTGATAACGGCAGAACGCTCGGAGTTATCCCTGGTGTGGACGATTTCCATATTGTAAGTGAAGATAGTGAGCAAACAGAAGATGAAGAAATGAATATATCAATGTGACGGTCAAGTTTTGAAAAAAGCTTGACCGTTTTTTTGTTGGAAAAATCGGAAACCTGCTAAGAAAAATCAATAGGCAAAATGAACAAAGTTGAGAAAAGAAGCA
>JAHZHC010000014.1 GCA_019420505.1 Ruminococcus sp. | reverse complement strand
GCACACCTAAATGGTTTTTCATATCGGATAATGATGACGATAGTAATCTACATCACTCAATAAATTATGTTACTGTCGACTGTGTTACCGGAGAAATTGAAGTCTTTTTTCCGGGGTGATTTGAAAGGATGAAACCTATATTTTCAATAAAAATTGAAGTTTCTTATATAATAAAAAAACACCGGTCAGTCTTTTAAACTAACGGTGTTTTATAATATCTTAATCTAAAGAGATAGTCCTCTTATAAACTCTTTTCTGTTTAAAATAATATGTAATGCCCTGCATTAAATGCAGGGCGTGTTTTTGTTAATGGCAGAAGCAGTGCTTATAGTAACTGAATCTGATAAATTTATATTTTCATCTTGTTTTTGTTGCCTTATTAAATAAACAACCCCATAATTGCCGATTCAAGTCTGTCAGAATCCTTTTCCGACCCATCAACAATAACAGCTTTCAGCTTGACCGAACCAACAGCTGAGAATTTAAGTTCATATTCTCCCTCACGCTGTTTTTCTCCCTTGTATGTAACAGTAAATGTGAACGGGTTGTATGTCCAAAGACCTCCGTCAAAAAAACTGTCTATTGCCTGACCGTAATTTTCCTTGCTCATCTTCATGTCAACCTTAAAATCATAAGTCGAAAGACGAACTCTGAAAATCTGTATTACCGAGATTATAACATATATAATCAGTATAACTGCAGCAATTTTTGTGCATTTTAAAACCTTTGATTTAACATTGCTTTCCGTTTTACCTGCGGATTTAACATAAGTTTTCTTTTGCGGCATGACCGCCTGCTGATTCTTTAAAGGTTTCGAAGCCACCGATCGATTTTGATTTGATTTTACCTGCCTGTTTTGCGGAATTGCCTGTCTGTTTGCAGACTGTTCCCTCGAAGGCTTAGGCATGCTTTTAACTTTTTGGTTATTTCTCTGCCTGACTGTATAGGATGAATCAGACGAACGAACCGTCCTAAGCGGTGGTACAACCTTACCGCAGTTAGCACAAATTTTCATTCCGTCACTGATCCTTGCTCCGCATGACGAACATTTTCTTTCCATAATTTAAAATCCCTTTTTAATTTGGTCATGATTCCTCAAATGTATCTCATAACCGCAATAACCTTGCCGAGTATACTAACATTATCCGTAATAATCGGCTCCATAGCGTCATTTTCCGGCTGTAAACGGAAATGACCGTCTTCCTTGTAAAATCTTTTTACCGTTGCCGAATCATTATCAACCAATGCCACAACAATTTCTCCGTTTTCTGCAACCGGAATCTGTTCCACAATAACTATATCTCCATCCAGAATAGCAGCATTGATCATAGATTCGCCTCTAACCTTTAAAGCGAACAAAGGATAAGCATAGTTTTTTTCCGGATGAAAGTTCAGATATCCGGTGATATCTTCAATAGCAGTAATCGGCTGACCTGCCGTAACAGTACCTACAATCGGAACCTTTATACCGGGTTTGCCGACCAGCTTAATTGCACGGTTCTGATTGTTGCCCTTTTCAAGTAATCCCTTTTCGGTTAATGATGCAATATAACGATGAGCAGTCGAAGTCGATTTAAAACCGAATTCCGCACAGATTTCTCTGACTGTCGGAGGATACCCTTCTTCAAGTCTTTGTTTTATGTATTCAAAGACCTTTCTTTCGTTATCAGATAATTTCATATAATAATCGTTCCCTTTCCCAAAGTATGAAAACTTCGGTATCAGATTTCCCTAAGCCTTTTTGCCAGCTTCTTTGCCAGCTTATATACATCTCCGCAGCCAAGAGTAATAACTAAATCTCCCTCTTGTGCATTTTTTGAAATGTAATCTATAATTTCATTAAAATTCTTGTCCTTTTGTTCTGCTGTCTGCCTGTCTGCAATTTCATGAGGAGTATCAAACCATACAGCCCCGTCAATCTTTTGTGCAAGCTGTTCACTATAAATGCCGTGCAGGTTTTTCTCACGGCTGCCCATTATGTCAGTTATAACAGGAATATCCGCAATAGATAAAGCCTTTACAAAATCGTCCATTAATATCTCTGTACGGGAATATGTGAAAGGCTGAAATACTGCCCAGACACGCTTGAAATCAAGTCCCTTTGCCGCCGTCAGCGTGCATGTGATTTCCTGAGGGTGATGTGCATAATCATCAACAACAGTGATTCCCTTGACATAATCGATTTTTTCAAATCTTCTGATAGCTCCTCTGAACGTCTGAAGCCCCAGTTCAATTCCGTCCATTGATACACCCGCATATCTTGCAGAAGCAATAGCGGCAAGAGCATTCAGAACATTGTGATCTCCCGGAACGTGAATTGCAAAATTTCTTTGCTTTTCACCCTTGTAATATAAATCAAAGTTAGTCTGTAAGCCTTTTTTATTAGTAATTTCAGCTGAATAATCATTATTTCGGCCAAATCCAAACGTAATAATCTCTTTGTCAAGTCCGTCAACAGCTTTAAAAGTGTTTTCGTCATCTCCGTTTATAATCAGTGCCTTAGTAGCCTTAGATGCAAACCGTCTGAATGATTTTATTATATTCTCCAAGCTTCCGAAATAATCAAGATGATCTTCGTCAACGTTAAGGATAACCGCTGTGTCAGGATAAAGTTTAAGAAACGTGTCTACAAACTCACAGGCCTCACATACCATTATGTCGCTGTTTCCCGACCGTCCCGAACCGCCGATGCTGGGAAGCTTTCCACCTATAACGCAGGATAAATCAACGCCTTCTTCTACAAATATCTGTGTCAGCATTGAGGAAGTAGTAGTCTTTCCGTGCGTACCTGAAATGCAGATAGCATTTTTATACCGGCTCGTAATCAAACCCAGCATCTCAGAACGTTCAATAGTGACGGCAGAGCTTGCCTTTGCCGCAATAAGTTCAGGATTATCCTCCATAATTGCCGCAGAATAAACAATTAATTCTGCACCCTTAATATTTTCTGCTCTCTGACCCATAAAAACGGTAATGCCAAGCTTTCTTACAGCTTCAAGCGTTTCGGTTTCATTGTTGTCAGAGCCTGAAATAATATATCCCTGTTTGTGTAAAATCTGTGCTAAAGGATACATTCCCGAACCGCCGATACCAATAAAATGAACACGGCGTATGTTTTTAAGCATTTCGTTTGAGATCATTATAATGCTCCTCTATATAAAAGAATAAAAAATCCATTAACAAATTGTAGTTTTATACATATATTATAGTACATTTCTGAAAAAAAATAAACCCCTTTTTGAATATTTTTTTGAAATGGGGCAAAAATTAAAACAGAAGTTCCAATAACGACCAAAGAAAGGACGAAAAAAATGACTATTACAGAAATAAGAGTAAGAAAATTAATAACAGAGGGCAAACTTAAGGGAATTGTCAGCATAACTATAGACAATGTACTCGCAATTCATGACATAAAAATTGTTCAGGGTGAGGAAAGGCTGTTTGCCGCAATGCCAAGCCGACGTGATGACAACGGAATGTTCCGTGACATTGTCCATCCCATAAACGGCGATATCAGAAAGGAAATGGAAAATCAGATTCTTTCAGCATATAAAATGGAACTTGACCGCCAAAGTGTCGAATCTTAGTATGCTTTTGTAATGAATTTGCAAACTTACCACAGCGAGGTCAAAGCTATAGATATAGCAAACCGATAACGTGAATTGCGCCGTGTGCGCCAACACTTAAACAGAAATTTTCCATGCTTGTAAGCTCACCACAGCGAGGTCAAAGCTATAGATATAGCAAACCGATAACGTGAATTGCGCCGTGTGCGCCAACACTTAAACAGAAATTTTCCATGCTTGTAAACTCACCACAGCGAGGTCTAAACTATAGATATTGCAAACCGATAACGTGAATTGCGCCGTGTGCGCCAACACTATTCCTGCATTTGATCATAATGATAAAAATATATGTCAAATTAGACAAAAAACCGTATCCTGTTTTGTGCAGGTATACGGTTTTTGTTTTAACTTAGACATATTTCATTCAAAGTTGCACGTTTGCGTGCAAAAAAACTTAAAATAAGACTATTAGTAGAGAGGCTTTTAAATTGAATGAACTTAATCAGTAAAAGCCAGAACAGAAAAAACATTCTTTTTCTGTAATTCTGTCAGCGGTTTAAGCATGCCTCTTTCAAGCATTTCTTCAATTAGATAAGGAATAAAGTGTCCGCCGCTTAAAACGCTTGTGCTGTAATGTTTCACAATTGGATGAATATGTTTGGGATATTTGTCCTTTTGATATTCATAATGGCGTTCGTCAAAGTCAAGGCAGTATTTTTTAATTTCATCGCTGACAAATACATTATTCCAGATAATTCTCTTTAAAAAATCAAATCCGTTTTGAACGCCGTCTGAAGAATATCTGCATGTCATAAGCTGAACCTTGTCATCAAAAATATATCCTTTGTCACAAAGCCGCTTGTATTCTTCAATTGTTAATGAATCGGGGTTGCAGTAATTTTTTATAAATGTGTAAAGTGAATCCCAGTCGCTGTCCGGATTGTCACGCCAAGTTAAATCACTTCTGTTGCTGAAACGACAGTCTACCTGTATACTGGAATTGGTTTGGGTGTTCCTTGTCATGTAACCGCAGCTCCAGTATGGGTCGTTTTCTGACTTTGTTTTGTTGCAACAGTCATCAGATACTGCCGCATGAGCAATAAAACAGCCCCCGTCAGGACGTTTGACCGTAAGCTTGTCATTGATTTTCCAATAATCGTTGTCATATTTTGAATAAGCAAAATTTGTACAAAGCATTATAAGTGTATATTTCATGAAATTCTTATCGTTTCCATCACATGAAAATCCCCAGTTGTCACCAGAAAGATCAAAGTCTTCAAATACCTTCGGATAAAAGTTGTCACACATAAATTTTGCAGCGTGTTTGAGCATTTCACCTTCAGTATTATCAAAAAGCCTGTTGTCTGTTATAAACATATTAGTGCGGAACTTTGGATTTTTTGTGTTGTCCATTCTGTCAATATACCCATATTCGCAAAGAATTTTAAGTTCATCGGAAACATAAGTTACAGGAACATTGATTTTTCTTGCAATTTCTTCTGCCGTCATCGGTTCGTAGTAGCAGGCAAAAGCAATATTCTGTTTTAGCTGAGTGTCAAACATATCGTTTGTATCGCCTTTTTCTCCGATATATCCGTTATGTCCCATTGAGCTGAATTTAATTGGATTTACGGCAAGATCATCATTGTATTTTTTCATGGTTAGTTCCTCCTTTAAAGCTGACCGTGCGTCTGACAAATGCCATTTAACAGTACCCTCCGATATTCCAAGCCGCTGTGCAATATCCTTTGCAGATTTTTTCTCATAATAATGAAGGTAAATAATAGTTCTCTGTCTTTGTGAGAGATATCCTATCTGGCGGCGAAGTTCGGCCAATGTCTCTTCATTTTCTGACTTATAAAAACCATCGTCATAAAAAGGCATCGTAATTTCATATATGTTTTCAAAGCTTTTGCCTTCGTTAAGACTATGTATAAACCTTGCATAAACATTTCTTGCAATGCGGTATACATATCCGTCGGTATTTATAATGTTTTCTGCATTTAAAAACGATTTGTAAACCTCGCATACAATGTTGGAAGCAAGCTCTTCTGCCTGAGAAATATTCCGCATTTTTTCAAGGGCAAATCCGAATATTTTGTTTTGATACTGTAAAATCAGTTTATCAGCATATTGTTTTTCCATTTTGCGCCTCCGGAAGCATTGGATTGAAACCTGTTTCAATAATATAGTGGCAGTTTTTAAGAAAGGGTTGGGCAGGTTTCAATATTTAATTCAATAAGGGCTTGCCCGTTATGGGGCGTGGCAAGGGTTAACTTTTGTCAATCTGTAATCAGTGGGGGACATCTTGTCTAAGTTATAAAAAAAGGCGAACATTGTCCGCCAAAAAATCTATTAACTATATTTTCCGAATATAAAATTTCAGGTCAAGCTTTTTAAGAAATGAATTCTTGTTTCAGGTTTTTTAAACCTTTTCACGGCAGCAAGGTCAGAACAGTGAACTGTTGCAAACAGATATCATGCTCTGAGCTGTCTGCGCTAAGCTTTTTCTAACTCTGTGATCAGATCAATTCTTTTCTGATGCCTTTCTTCATTGGAATATGGCGTATCTACAAAAGTGTCAACCAGATCCATAGCAGTACCCTCGCCTATAACCCTTGCTCCGAAGCAAAGTACATTGGCATTGTTGTGTTCTCTTGTAAGTCTTGCAGAAAAATAATCTGAACAGCAAGCTGCTCTTATTCCTTTTACCTTATTTGCAGCAATAGACATTCCGACTCCGGTTCCGCAAATAAGTATTCCCAAATCACATTCACCGCCGGCAACCTTTTCACAAACTGCCTTAGCCGCATCGGGATAATCACATTTTTCTCCCACAGCGCAGCCCAAATCAACACACTCAATATTTTTGTCTTTAAGATGTTCAATTACCGCAAGCTTAAGCTCAGGTGCGGCATGATCATTTCCTATTGCAATTTTCATTTTCTTTACCTCCGTATGTTCTGCTATTCTATCCATATATGCGGCAATAGTTGTTCAAGTGTAAAAAGTTCACTGAATTCCATTTCCATATCCTCTTATTATTTGTGCGCTTTATCTTTTTCGGCTTTTGTAGCCTGAAGATATGCAACTTCAAGTCCTTCAGCGCCTGTATAATATTCGGGATTGTTTTCAAGCGCAATGCAAAGTGAGGACGCATGCTGTAACCTGTGTGCTTTATCTGTACAGATCACATTTTTCTCATTACTGAAATACTTTTGTTTTATTTGTGTACAATAGTCGCCGGTCAGCATAATCTTTTCTGAAACATCAAGCTTCAGAAAAATTTCATCTTCCGTACAAACTCTGTCATTGCTTATTCGTGAAATGTTTTCGCCGTCCGATAAGAATTCGCCTGCATAAACAATATCAGGTCGTGCCCTCATCACAGAAATTATTCTTCCGCAGAATGCAGAGCAGTTATAGGCCAATGCTTCAAGGGTGGATATTCCCGCACATTTTATATGCGGTGCACCAAGGCATATTCCTTTTACAGCTGCAATACCTATTCTCAAGCCAGTATATGAACCGGGACCGTCAGCAACAGCAACAGCGTCAATATCTTCAAGTGTCAGTCCGCAGTTATCCAAAACCTCCTGAATGGTAGGCATTATGATCTGGGAATGAGTCAGGTTTGTATATAAAATCTTTTCACAGATCAGCTTTTCATCATCAGTTAAGGCAACTGAAGCTATCTTTCCTGATGTGTCAATCCCCAATATTCGCAAAGCGGTCATCTCCATCTATCGTAATTTTTCTTGAATTATCATCGATTCTTTCTATATTGATCCTTATTGTATTTTCAGGAAGTTCGGATTCTATATTCTCAGACCATTCAATTGCAAGAATGCCGCCGTCCTCAAGATAATCATAAAATCCTGTGGTTTCCAGATCCTCAGAAGATGTTATGCGGTACATATCGAAGTGATAGAGCCTTGCATTAACTCCGGAATACTCATTGACCAATGAAAATGTAGGAGATATAACCTCATCTCCAAGTCCCAGTCCTATGGAAATTCCTCTTGTTATGGTGGTTTTTCCTGCACCGAGTCCTCCGCTGTAGGCGACAATATCTCCGCTTTTTAAAAGATTTCCGATTTTTTCGCCCAGTTTGATTGTGTCCTCGGGCGATCGGGTAACAGTGGTGAAGATCAAGATTTCACATCCTTTTATGATAAATCGTAATAATAATTCAACAGCAGGTCTACCATTCTGCCGTAAGATTTTTTTCCGTCCTCCACGCCGTTTAGCTTAAGCGATGTTTCCATTGCTTTATCTGAAACTTTAGCGATAGTTTTACTTGAAACGATACCGCTGTCGTCCTCCTGGACGGATTTCCAATAAGCTGCGTTTCCTGCGTAGTCGATAAAAATCTCATTGCGTATCATTTTACTCAGCTCTGTTTTTTTATCGTCAGAAGAAAATTCGTCAATTTTATTTATAACATATTTCAGCGCACTGAGATAGCCGCTGTATTGATATTCTATATTATCTGAACGGGTACAGGCGAGAAAAGCAATAAAGTTTGCTTCATCCTCCTGTATGAAGCCTTTCGTATGCGCAAGCTCGTGACATACGGTATCAGGCAGATTATGAGGATACATCAGATGATTATAGTTAGCTTCCATAGTAAACGGAAAATATATTCCCATCAGATACTGCTGGCTCATAAAATAAGAATACATTACCGGTTTAGGAGTGACATAATATCCTCCGAGGGCGGGAAATTCTTCTCCGAGGCTTCTCATTGCTTCTTTTGCCGTTTCATTAAGATCAGAAGTAAGAATAAATCTGCCGTTAGTGTCTCTTTCAACCATAACGGCAAGCTTATTCGTTTCTTTTATCAAATCTTCGGCGAGCTGTTCAAGCTGTGCGGTAGTATGCTGTTTTTCAGGAATATCATGAAGCTTTGCAAAGCTTGAGCAGTGATAGAGTATAAAACAATTCAGTGTTTCGGTAACGGCGATAAAGGCAATGATCCAAAGATATGTAAGTCTGAAAGCCTTTTTAATTTTTTTGCGTTTATCTTTCTTTGCAAGCAGCAGTATTGCAAGCAGGATAAAAGATAACGGAAGTCCTAAAACTGCAATCCAAATAAGAATTTCCCCCAGTGAAAATGGAAGAACTGACGTCAATCGTCCGTATGTATTAGTCCAGATCGGAAAAATATTTGATGTATACCAGTTGCAAAAGCCTTCTGAAAGCCATGCAAGACCGTTAAGCATAACACACAATATAAAAATCACAATAAGAATTTTAGTAGAAATCTTCATTTTTTTATTATTTTTCATTTCAATTCCTTATTTAATGAATTCAACTTATTGTGAATGAATTCGGTTTCTGCGTCATTGATTTCTTTTGTTTCAATAAGGGGCATCACCTCGTCATTCAACAAACGACTGGGCATTAGCTCCTTAGAGGCGGGGGACATAAGTCGTTATTATATTATCAGAAAAGTCCGGTAATATTGCCCTCATTATCGCAGTCGATTTTTTCTGCGGCAGGAACTTTAGGAAGTCCCGGCATTGTCATAATATTACCTGTATAGATAACAACGAAGCCTGCACCGGCAGAAAGTCTTGCGTTGCTTACTGTAATTTTAAAGTTTTCGGGTTTGCCGAGCTTTGTCGGGTCGTCAGATAAAGAATACTGTGTTTTTGCTACACAGACAGGGATATTTCCAAAGCCCAATCCCTCAATTTCCTTTATTGCCTTTTCAGCCTGAGCAGTATAAACTACGCCGTCAGCTCTGTAAATTTCTCTTGCTATAATATCAAGCTTTTCTTTAATCGGCAGCTTTTCGTCATAAAGGGGTCTGAAGTTAGTCATACAGTCCTCGCATCGGTCAATAGTAGTGCAAACCTTTTCAACCAGATCAATTCCGCCCTCGCCGCCTTTTGCAAATATTTCAGCCAATGAAACCTCAACGCCCAGTTCCTTGCAGGTGTTTTCAATTACTTCGATTTCAGCTTCTGTATCGGTATGGAATCTGTTGATTGCAACAACAACAGGAACACCGAATTTATGCATATTTTCAACATGGGTTTTCAGGTTTACTATGCCTTTTTTTAATGCGTCAACATTTTCTTCGGTGAGATCGGTTTTGGGAACTCCGCCGTTATATTTCAGCGCACGGATCGTTGCTACGAGTACGACGCAGTCGGGTTTTAATTCTGCAAAACGGCATTTTATATCAAAGAATTTTTCTGCGCCAAGATCTGAACCGAAGCCTGCTTCGGTAATACAATAATCTGCAAGTTTAAGTCCGAGTTTTGTTGCTCTTACCGAATTACATCCATGAGCAATATTTGCGAATGGACCTCCGTGCATGATAGCGGGAGTATTTTCAAGCGTCTGGACCAGATTAGGTTTTAATGCGTCCTTCAACAAAGCCGTCATAGCTCCGCAAGCGCCGATATCTTTAGCATAGACAGGCTTATTGTCAAGTGTATATGCAACAAGAATACGTTCAAGACGTGCTTTTAAATCTTCAAGATC
The DNA here is from genome assembly GCA_019420505.1 of Ruminococcus sp. GTDB lineage: Bacteria > Bacillota > Clostridia > Oscillospirales > Ruminococcaceae > FB2012. The sequence goes on along the minus strand of JAHZHC010000014.1, from coordinate 20,975 downwards.
AGAAGCAAGGCAGAGGATTGCCATTATTTCAGACGCAACTGTAATCTGGAAGCCGTCCTCACGGGGTACACCATTGACTTTTCCGCCCATGCCTATAACGATATTTCTGAGTGCACGGTCGTTCATATCAAGACATCTTTTAAAAAGTATTCTTCTCTGGTCCATGTTCAAGGGATTTCCCTGCTGCATAGAATTATCGATCATAGCACAGAGGAGGTTATTTGCCGCAGTGATGGCATGCATATCTCCTGTAAAATGAAGATTTATATCTTCCATTGGAACGACCTGAGCATAACCGCCGCCGGCAGCTCCGCCCTTAATACCGAAAACGGGTCCCAATGACGGTTCACGCAATGCAAGTATAGCCTTTTTCCCTGCTTTCGCCATAGCTTCGGCAAGTCCCACGGAGATTGTAGTTTTCCCCTCTCCGGCAGGGGTAGGATTTATTGCGGTGACAAGGATCAGTCTGCCGTCCTTTTTATCTTTAAGTTCAGTGAATAATTTTTCGGAAAGCTTTGCCTTGTAATGTCCGTAAGGTTCGAGATAATCATCGGATATGTTCAGCTCCTTAGCGATATCCGTAATTTTTTTCATTTTAGCCTGCTGAGCAATTTCAATATCTGTCAACATAATCAAAACAATCCTTTCGATAAAAAATTATGACTAATTCAATATGCTGATATCATTATAACACATAAATTTCATGATTTCCAGTGGATTTTTAAGGTTTTCAAAATTTATTAATTTTCTATAGTATAAAAGATAAAGAAAAAAGACAGTCCGAAGACTGTCTTAATCTTGTGTAAAAATTTTGGAGAGGATGAAATGAGCTAAGAGTTTTAAATGTCTTAGTTTTTCATTCTTTTTTTCTTTCTTTGTCCTACCCAATAATTATAGAACTTTTTTCCTCCCAATTCAACAACAATATTATTACATTTTACTACAATATCGTTACATCAATTACAGTCTGTAATAACTGTCAATCAGACCGCACCGTACTTCTCACGGTAAGCAAGCATAGCGTCAAGGTATTCTTTACCTTCAACGACGCCGTTTTTAATAGCATCGATAATATCATTAATATTAATAATAGAATAAACTTTGATGCCGAATTCCTTATACACTTCCTGAACCGCAGAGTCGTCAGTGTTCAGCCCTTTTTCCATTCTGTCAACCGTAATTACCATTCCTGTTACATTGACGTCAGCTGCACTTTTCAGCTTTGGAAGAGATTCTCTCATAGCTTTTCCTGATGTCATAACATCGTCGATGATCACGACTTTTTCACCGTCTTCAAGAGTACGTCCGACAAACATACCGCCCTCGCCGTGATCCTTAGCTTCCTTTCGGTCGAAGCAATATGAAACATCAATTCCGAACTTATTATACAGCGCTGTTGCGGCAGAAACAGCAAGAGGAATTCCTTTATATGCAGGTCCGAAGAGGGTTTCAACATCAATATTGTTATCTTTGATGCATTCGGCATAGAAGCCGCCTAATTTTGCAAGCTGAGCGCCGGTTTTATAATTGCCTGCATTTATAAAATACGGGGCAATTCTTCCGCTTTTCAGAGTAAATTCACCAAATGTGAGGACGCCGCTTTCAACCATAAATTTTATAAATTCTTCTTTGTATGTCATAAAAAAACTTTCCTTTCCCATATATTTAACAATAACAGTATAACATATTTACATTTACTCTGTCAATTATAACTTAGGAAAGGTCTTTATTGAAGTTACGGTTTCTATTAAAATCTATTGATTTTTATTTAACATATTAACAGACATATATAATTAACTTGAAAATAGAATGTAAGTATGATATAATCATATATTATAATACGAAAATTCGGATAAATAAAATAGGTTTAAAAGAAAGGCGGTATAAAAAATGGCTGATGAAAACGAAAAGTCACTGGAAGATATTATTGCACAGGCTATGAAAAACAAAAATGCTTCTGACAATAAAGATAATATGACAGATGAGAAATCAGTTGACGATTTACATAAAAAAGAATTGAAATTTAAGTATTATGACGGTGAAGAGGAGCTTGGTAATCACAGCGGCAAGAATTTAAAGAGTGGAAAAAAAACATCGGCGAAGAAAAAGGCTATGATAATTATAGGCATTATTTTAGGAATTCTGCTTGCTTTTCTTATCACTGCCGGAATAATTATTCATCATTATATTTCAAAGCTTAATCTGGTTGATCCAAGTGAAAGGGCTGAGATTGTAGATTCTATTGATATTGATGATCTTGTAAGCGGTCCTGATTCGCCTAAGGATCAGATCAATTCACTTGAGGGCAGGATTAAAGCTAACCTAAATAAGGAAGGTCTTATGCAGTCGGAGGATGTTATGAACATTCTTCTTCTCGGTACGGACGCAAGAAGCAAAAACGACCGTGGACGTTCTGACAGTATGATTCTTGTATCGATAAATAAGGCTACCAAAGAAATTGTATTGACATCATTTTTGAGAGATATCTATCTGGCGATTCCCGATATTGAATCGACACGTTTGAACCATGCATATGCATACGGCGGAGCAGATCTGGTAATTGATACTTTAGAAAAGAATTTCAAGATAAAAATCGACAAATATGCACAGGTTGATTTTTCTTCATTTATAACTGTTGTTGACGCAGTTGGCGGAGTTGAGATAAATGTAACTGAGGAGGAGCTTCCTTATATATCAAATTATCTTGTTGAAATAAACAGACTTGAGGGAGATCCTCAGGGCAGCGGAAATTTAAAATCAGCAGGAAAACAGCTTCTTAACGGAAAACAAGCTTTGGCTTATTCGAGAATTCGTTATGTAGGAACTGACTTTGGAAGAACTGAAAGACAGAGAACGGTTCTTGAAAAGCTTATTCAAAAAGCAGCTGATTTGAGTCTTGGCGATTTAGATGAGCTTGTTGATGAACTTTTCCCTAATATTACGACGAACCTTACGGAAAGCGAACTGTTTTCTATGATAATTAAATCGCCGGTATATTTCGGCTATGATGTTAAGCAATGCAGAGTGCCTATGGACGATACTTATGAATATCTGACTATCAGAAGCATGTCGGTGCTGGGCATTGATTTCGACAAAAACAAAAAGTATTTATATAAGAATATCTATGATGTTGATTAATTATAAAGGCTGTCTTGGATAAAGGCAGCCTTTTGTTATTCAGGTAGACAAGCGTAAAAAAATATGTTATAATAAATCAATATGATAATTTGATAAAAAAGGAGAACACAGATGATTACAGTTTCTAATGTAAGCCTTTCATTCGGAGGGCAGATGCTTTTTAAAGACGTAGATTTAAAATTTACGAACGGCAATTGTTATGGTATAATCGGAGCTAACGGTGCCGGAAAATCTACTTTTCTCAGAATTCTATGCGGAGAGCTTGAGCCAACCACAGGCGAGGTTTCAATTCCTAAAGAAACGAGATTATCTGTTCTTAAACAGGATCACTTTGCATTTGATGAATTCAACGTTCTTGATACGGTTATTATGGGGAATCAGAGACTTTATGACATAATTCAGGAAAAAGACAAGCTTTATGCAAAGGAAGATTTCACAGAAGAAGACGGAGAAAGGGCTGCGCTTCTTGAGGGCGAGTTTGCAGAGCTTAACGGCTGGGAGGCTGAATCGGATGCCTCAAGACTTATTCAGGGGCTGGGACTTTCAGAAGATTTACTTTATATGCAGATGTCGTCGCTTTCAGGAAATGAAAAGGTAAAGGTGCTTCTTGCACAGGCTTTGTTCGGAAATCCCGATATTATACTTCTTGACGAGCCTACTAACCATCTGGATATTGACGCTATAAGATGGCTTGAGGATTTTCTCGCCGAGTATTTCGGAACAGTGCTTGTTGTATCCCATGACAGACATTTTCTTAATAATGTCTGCACTCATATTGTGGATATTGATTATACAAAAATTAAGATGTATGTCGGCAACTATGAGTTCTGGTATGAGTCGTCACAGCTTATGCAGAGAATGATAAAACAGCAGAACAAAAAGGCTGAGGAAAAAATCAAGGAATTACAGGACTTTATTGCAAGGTTCTCGGCTAACAAATCAAAGTCAAAACAGGCAACTTCAAGACGTAAGCTGATTGATAAGCTGACGGTTGAAGAAATGCCGGCATCTTCAAGAAAATATCCTTATATCGGATTCAATATGGACAGAGAACCGGGTAAGGAAATTTTAAGGGTTGACGGGATTTCAAAAACTGTTGACGGAGAAAAGCTGTTAAACAACGTAAGCTTTACTCTCGGAAGAACGGATAAGGTTGCATTTATCGGTGAATCGGAACAGGCAATAACAATGCTGTTTAAAATACTGATGGAAGAGGAACAAGCTGACGAGGGAACATTTAAGTGGGGATCAACGACGTCACGTTCATATTTCCCTGTGGATAACTCAAGCTTTTTTGACGGATGTGATATGACCATAGTTGACTGGATCAGACAATATTCCACAACCGAAGAAACTGATACTTTTTTAAGAGGATTTTTAGGGAAAATGCTTTTCTCAGGAGATGATATTTACAAAAAGGTCGAAGTTCTTTCGGGAGGAGAAAAGGTCAGATGTATGTTTTCAAGAATGATGCTTTTCGGTTCAAATGTAATAATTCTTGACCGTCCTACAAACCATCTTGACCTTGAAAGTATTACGGCTGTTAATAATGGGCTGCGTGATTTTAAAGGCGTTGTACTGTTTGCTTCACACGACCATGAGATTATGGAGACTGTTGCTAACAGAATAATTGAGATCACTCCGGATGGCTGTATTGACAGACAGGGAACTTATGAGGAATATCTTGAATTCAGACGTTCGAGAGGCATGAAATCTTTTGTAGAATAAAAATAAAGCCGAGAGGAATTTTTCTCTCGGCTTTATTTTTAATTGTTATATCGCTGTAAAAATTGTTTTGTCCGTTCGTTCTGAGTGTTTCCGAAAAGCTCTTCAGGGTCACCCTCCTCCACGATATAGCCGCCGTCCATAAAAATAACATGGTTTGCGACCTCTCTTGCAAAAGCCATTTCGTGGGTTACTATCACCATCGTCATTTTTTCTTTTGCAAGCTCTTTTATTACTTTTAAAATCTCACCTGTAAGCTCCGGATCAAGAGCTGATGTAGGTTCGTCAAAAAACAATATTTCAGGATTAAGAGCCAATGCTCTGGCAATTGAAACACGCTGCTGCTGACCTCCTGAAAGCTCACAGGGGTAAGACAGCGCTTTTTCTTCAAGCCCCATTTTTTTCAGCAGCTTTTCGGCAGCAGCTTTTGCTTCCTTTTTAGGCTGCTTCAATACATGAGTCGGCGCCTCAATTATATTCTGCATTACCGACATATGCGGGAACAAATTAAAGTTCTGAAAAACAAGACCTATTTTAAGTCTTATTTGTCTTAAAACCTTTGACGGCGCAAAAACAGCCTTGTTTTTTTCAGTTGTCATCATTTTAAGACCGGAAACGCTGATTTCACCGCCATCAGCACGTTCAAGCATGTTAATGCACCGTAAAAGCGTAGATTTTCCGCTTCCCGACGGCCCGATTATTGCCACAACCTGTCCTTGTTCAACGTTGAATGAAATATCCTTTAAAACCTTTAAGTCTCCGAAGGTTTTTGAAAGATTTTTAACTTCAAGTATAGCCATAGCTTTCTTTTACCTCCGTTATTTATAATAATTGAATTTCTTTTCTATATAGACAAATGCTAAAGTGACTATTGCATTCATTATAAAATAGAACACACCGGCCACAAAGAGCGGTACGATTGAACTGTATGTATTCATCATCTGTTTTGACTTCAATGTGATTTCTGCAAAGGCAATAACGTTAGCCAGTGAGGTATCCTTAACGAGCACGATGACTTCGTTTGACGTAGCAGGGATAACTCTTTTTACTACCTGCGGAAGTATGATCCTGAAAAAAGTCTGCATTCTGGTCATACCCAGCATTGAAGAAGCTTCATACTGACCTATTGGTATCGATTCGATTCCGCCCCTGAAAATCTCTGCAAAATATGCGGCATAGTTGAGTACAAATGCGATCACAAGTGCAATAAACATATAATTCTCATCTCTGGTATTGATTTTACCCAACAGAGTATAAAACCAATTGTCCGCACCTGATTTTCTCGCACCTGCCATAAGCATGGGGATTGCATAATAAACTGCGATGATCTGAAGCATGAGAGGAGTTCCTCTCATTATAAGAATATATAGATTTGTCAACCATGAAATCGGTTTGAATCTGCATTTTTTTAACCATGTTACAATAACTCCAACCGGAATTGAAAGGACGAGCGTCCATGCAAAAAGCTTTAGCGTATTTGGCAGATATTGAAGCAATATACCTGCAACATTTTTTATATCTTCAAAATTCAAAAGTCAGCACCCCGTTTTATATTTTCAAATAAGACAGTAACTTTTTTTATTATACTATAGTTGACAGTTTTAGTCAACCATTATGCTAAAGTGTTAAAAATTATTTTTAAAATGCCATGCTGTTAAATGCGGTGTGATCGCTGTATTTTTACGGATTCATATCTGGTTCTATGTAAAGAATACCTTTTTCACCGTCAATTTCTGCGGGCTTGTTCATATGCTCTGCGGTCAGTCCGCTGATACCTGTTATAGCAGGAATATTCATAGATTTTGCGATGATAGCTGTGTGAAGATTCTGTTCGGAATTAATAAGACAAAACCCGGCAATATTCTTTCTGTTAAACTCAAGAATCTTGGAGGGAACTAAGTTATCTGCACAGATTATGACCTTTTCATTTTCTATAACATCATTGAACTTTTTATTTGCAAGGTTGCTGATAAGAGTTTGAGAGACATCTTCAATATCATTTATCGGACTTGTCATATTTTCTCTGTCAAGCTTTTTCATAAGCTTCTGTGCAACAGCATAAACTGCATACTCAGCAGAAACAGAATCGTTGATAACAGTGTTGATTATACTTTCAAAGAAATCGGGACTTTCCAACAGCAATATATGAGCCTTGAAGATATCCGCATTTTTAGGGGACATAATTTTTCGTGCTTTTTCATATGTCTGCTGAAGTTCCTTTAATGAACTTTGTTTTGCTTTTTTTAGTTTTTCAATTTCCGCTTGAGTATTATTAACTGTGATTTTTTGAATATGTTTTTGTGCCGGTGTATAAAAAATTAATTTTCCTGTCGCTTTTCCCTGTGAGACACCTTTTCCATGAAGAACTATCAACTTATTCACCGCCTTTTTGAAATTTATTCATTGTGAACTTATTATAACATATCAAAAACAATATTTCAATTTGTGTTGTGAAATGTGCTGTTAAATAGAGGATTGTTTATTATTTAATTTGTGTATTTATATAATTTGCAATTAAAATTATATAATTCTATTGACAAATTATTTAATTGTGCTATAATATATTATAGAGGAAAAACAGGAGATGATGGGTATGAAAAAGAGCGTTTACAGCCTTGTGCTTATGGACGATGTTGTTGAAGCGATTGACAGAATGGCATATTCCATGAATACAAGCCGTTCAAATCTTATAAATCAGATTCTTGCTGAAAGAGTCAGCTATGTTACCCCTGAAATGAGAATGAGGGATATTTTTTCAAGAATTGAGCAGTTGATGGACAGCCGTTTTCAGCTTTTGGAACAGCCTTCGGATGCAATGATGTCGGTGAAAAGTCCGCTGAAATATAAATATAAGCCTACGATCAAATACAGCGTGGAGCTTTTCAGATCCTTTGAGGGCGGAGTAGGACGGCTTAAGGTTTCGTTCAGAACACAGAGCCGTCATCTTATTGATATTCTGAATCAATTCTTTATTCTCTGGCATGTGCTTGAAAACAAATATCTTGAAAGTGTTTTTGAGGACGGAGTGCCGTGGGAGCTTCGGGATATCAATTTTACAAGGGATTTCTATGCTCCCGATCCCGAAAATCTAACCGATGATGATATTGCTGAAGCAATCGGTATGTATATCGTCCTTCTGGACGAGTGTATAAAAATTTTCTTTGAAAGAATAAACGACATTGAAAATGCCAAAAGAATTATAGAAGATAAATATCGGGAGCACCTGAGAAAAGGACTTGTAATCGTATAAACAAATAAAAAAGATGTAATCTTGAAAGGAGGAGCAATTATGAATGCACAGAAATTCACACAAAAATCATTGGAGGCAATGGGTGAAGCGCAGTCAATTGCGACAAGAAATTCAAATCAGACCGTTGATGAAGAACATTTGCTTTTGGCTCTGCTTTTGCAGGAATCGGGACTTATTCCTCAGCTTCTTGTAAAAATGGGGATAGATCCGAAAATTGCAGTAAGCAGAATGGAGCATGCTGTAAATGCTGTTCCTAAGGTGCAGATCGGAGGGCAGACGGCCGATTCTGTTTATGTTTCTCAGGAACTTAACAAGGCTCTTGCAGATGCAGAACAACAGGCAGACAGAATGAAAGACGAATATGTTTCTGTTGAGCATATTTTTTTAGGAATTCTCGATAATCAGAACAATGCGGTTAAAGAGATATTTAAAAGCCTTGGGATTTCAAAATCTGAGTTTCTGAAAGCACTTCAGCAGGTAAGGGGAAACACTCAGGTTACCAGTCAGAATCCTGAAGAAACTTATGATGTGCTGAAAAAATACGGTCAGGAGCTTGTGGAGCTGGCAAGAAACAATAAGCTTGATCCGGTCATCGGCAGGGACAGCGAAATCAGAAACGTAATCAGGATTCTTTCAAGAAAAACCAAAAACAACCCTGTGCTGATAGGCGAACCCGGAGTCGGAAAGACGGCTATTGCTGAGGGCTTGGCACTCAGAATCGTCAGGGGAGATGTGCCTGATAACCTTAAGGACAGAAAGATATTTTCCCTTGATATGGGTTCTCTTGTTGCAGGAGCAAAGTACAGAGGGGAATTTGAGGAACGTCTTAAAGCTGTTTTACAGGAAGTAAAAAAGAGCGAGGGACAAATTATTCTGTTTATTGACGAGCTTCATACGATCGTGGGTGCAGGAAAAACAGATGGAGCGATGGATGCGGGAAATCTGCTTAAGCCTATGCTGGCAAGAGGCGAACTGCATTGCATCGGTGCAACTACTTTAAATGAATACCGTCAGTATATTGAGAAGGACGCTGCGCTTGAAAGACGCTTTCAGACGGTGCTTGTTGATGAACCTACTGTTGAGGATACAATATCTATACTGCGTGGACTTAAAGAGAGATACGAAGTTTTTCATGGTGTGAAAATTCAGGATCAGGCGCTTATTGCGGCGGCAACCTTGTCGAACAGATATATATCCGACAGATTTCTTCCTGACAAGGCTATTGATTTAGTAGATGAAGCATGTGCTCTTATACGTACAGAAATGGATTCAATGCCTACTGAGCTTGATGAAATTCAGCGTAAGATAATGCAGCATGAAATTGAAGAGGCTGCATTAAAGAAAGAAACAGACAAGCTTGCGGCTGAACATTTAAAAGAGGTTCAGAAGGAGCTTTCGGAAATGCGTGAGCAGTTCAATGAAATGAAAGCAAAATGGGAAAATGAGAAATCTGCTATATCAAAGGTGCAAAAGCTGCGTGAGGATATTGAACAGGTTAACGGTGAAATTGACAAAGCCGAGAGAACTTATGATTTAAACAAGGCCGCAGAACTGAAATACGGCAAGCTTCCGAGCCTTCAGAAACAGCTTGAAGAAGAGGAGCGGATTGCAGAGCAGGCATACACAGAGAATACTCTGCTGAGGGATAAGGTAACCGAAGAAGAAATCGCAAAGATCATCTGCCGCTGGACAGGAATACCTGTAGCCAAACTAATGGAAGGTGAAAGAGAAAAGCTATTGGGTCTTGAAGACATTCTTCATAAGCGTGTTATAGGTCAGAATGAAGCAGTTGAAAAAGTGACAGAGGCAATTCTGCGTTCAAGGGCAGGAATTGCAAATCCTGATCAGCCGATAGGTTCATTCCTGTTTCTCGGTCCTACGGGTGTTGGTAAAACGGAATTGGCAAAGGCTCTGGCTGAAGCGCTTTTTGACGATGAAAAGAACATTGTCAGAATAGATATGTCTGAATATATGGAAAAGTTCAGTGTAAGCCGTCTTATCGGAGCGCCTCCGGGATATGTAGGCTATGAAGAAGGAGGTCAGCTGACAGAGGCAGTGAGAAGAAAGCCATATTCCGTTGTGCTTTTGGATGAAATTGAGAAGGCACACCCTGACGTATTCAATATTCTTCTTCAGGTGTTGGATGACGGAAGAATTACTGATTCACAGGGCAGGACGGTTGACTTTAAGAACACCATAATCATTCTCACTTCAAATCTTGGTTCTCCGTATATTCTTGACGGAATAGAACCCGGCGGAGAGATATCACAAGGGGCAAGAGACGAGGTCGATAAGCTGTTAAAGAGTCACTTCAGGCCGGAGTTCCTTAATCGTCTGGACGAAATTGTTTACTACAAGCCGTTACAGAAAACCGAAATACTTAAAATCGTTGATCTTATGCTTGATGAGCTGAGAAAAAGGCTTGAGGACAAACAAGTGGGTATTAAGGTAACGGACAGGGCGAAACAGGCGGTTATCGATCAGGGCTTTGATCCGAGTTATGGTGCAAGACCTCTTAAACGATTTATTCAGAGAAAGATAGAAACTCTTGCGGCAAAGAAGATAATCGCCGGTGAGGTTGAGCCTGAAAGCATTATCAATGTGGATTATAATGGTGAAAACTTTGTTATATCGTGATTTTCAGCATTTTTAATTGACAGGAATAAAAGTCTGTGATATAATAATCCCGTAAACAAATATTCGGTTTACGGGATTTTTTAAAACCAATTAGGAGAATAGCTATGAAAAAAAAGATTATTATATCGGCGCTTGCTGCTGTGATGGTATTATCATTAGGCGCTTGCGGCAGACCAGAGAAGCCCGGCAGCTCGTCTTCAAAATCTGCGGCATCAACTCATAAGACTCCTGAAGTCAATGGCTACAGGATGAAAACTGAAATAACTAAAGTAGGAAATAATGATGATTTAAGTAATCTTACAGGTTATTTTATTGAAACTACTGACGGGGAAGAAACCGGGTTTATATCTATTAACGACAACGGAGCGGTTTGTGTTGAAAAGGCTTCAGGTCTGGTAAAGCCTTTGGGTATTGAAGCGTCTAAGGATGGTCTTATGATATATCGGATATCAAGACCACCTGTTGATTTATTCAATCCATATAGTTTTGACGGCAAAACATTAAAATATGAAGACAACAGCAAAAAAATCGAATGGAAAAAGACAGATTTCTTTAAGATTTCAGGTACATATAATTGTTTAAAGCCAAATGAAAGCGGTAGTGAGATCTGGACTTTCAATGAAGATGGAACCGGAACAATTATTGACCCGGGTAAGCAGGAAACCGAAATAAATGAATTTAAATTTTCGCAAAATAAAGACAAGGTTGTCATAAAAGACAGTGACGGAAAAAAAGCTGAGTATAAATATACTTATGACAAGGCGACGCTTTTGCTTGAATCAGACAAGGTTGCTCTTTCTATGACTATGAGTTATTAAGCGAATTTGATTACAGCAGGATTTAAATATCCTGCTGGTTTTTTATATATGATGAAAAACAAAGGATAAAACAGATTTTAATACTTGAAAAATCATATGTTATATGCTATAATATATTAAAATATGTTTTTGCGCATTAGCGGGGAGGGGTATTTTGAAGGATATGAATATCGGACAACGGTTAAAAACTGCACGTAAAAACAGGAATATGACATTAGATGATGCGGCAGAAGTTACGGGAGTCAGCAAAGCAATGCTGGGTCAGATCGAAAGAGGGCAATCGGTTCCGTCAGTTAACACACTATGGAAAATTTCCACGGGCATGAAGGTGCCGTTTTCTGCTTTTTTAAAGGCTCAGGAAATGAATTATACGATCGTTGATTTATTGGAACGGGACGCAGTATCTGAGGAGAATGGCAAAATGAGAGCATATACTATTTTTGCTTTTGATCCTATACACAGCTATGAGATTTTTTACATTGAATTTGATTCCGGCTGTCAACATAATTCAGAAAGTCATAATGAGGGCGTTGAAGAATATGTTTTTGTTATTCAAGGGAAACTGGATTTGATTCTAAACGGAGAAAAGATAACATTAAAAGAAAAGCAGGCAATCAGATTTGAAGCTGATATTCCTCATTCTTATATTAATCCATATAAAGATATGTGCACTGTTTATAACACTATATTTTATAAAGTATGAGAGGGTGATGAGATTGTTTGAATTAAATCAGGTGGGAGAGAAAAGTTATTATATAAATTGCCCTGCAAAAATCGGTATTTACAAATCAAGTGACACAGAGGTTTATTTGATAGACAGCGGAAATGACAAAGACGCAGGAAGAAAGATCCGTAAAATATTAGATCAAAACGGCTGGACTTTAAAGGGTATTATTAACACGCATTCTAATGCTGATCACATTGGCGGAAACAGATATTTGCAGCAGCAGACAGGATGCAGGGTATTTGCTAACGGTATTGAAAGTGCGTTCACCCAATATCCTGTTTTGGAGCCTTCTTTTCTTTATGGAGGATATCCTTGCAAGGATTTGAGACATAAATTTTTGCTTGCCGCAGAAAGCGATGTTACAGATATTTTTCATGAAGATTTTCCAAGTGAACTAAAAGTAATTCCTTTGAAGGGTCATTTTTTTGATATGATAGGAATTTGCACCCCGGATAATATTGTTTTTCTTGCGGACTGTATAAGCAGCAAGAGCACGCTGGAAAAATATCAGATTTCTTTTATTTATGATGTTTCAGCATATTTGGAAACACTGGATTTTGTTGAGGATCTGGAAGCAGATATGTTTGTTCCTGCTCATGCTGATGCTACTGACGACATCAGGGAACTGGTACGGTTCAATCGGGAGAAGGTTTATGATATATCGGCAGAAATACAGGATATTCTGAAAGCGCCTATGTGCTTTGAGGAGCTTTTGAAGCATCTGTTTGATAAATATAAACTGACAATGAATTTTGAACAGTATGTTTTAGTGGGAAGTACGGTTCGTTCTTATTTATCGTGGCTTAAAGATAATAAAAAGATTGACGCAGTTTTTAAGGACAATTTACTGATTTGGAACAGTTTATAGCAGGGAGGTTAAAATAATGTCTATTGAAAAGGTAAGAGAATATTTCAAAACAAAAGGAATAGAGGAAAGAATACAGGAATTTGATGTTTCCAGCGCAACGGTTGCTCTTGCGGCAAGAGCTTTGAATTGTGATGAAAACCGTATTGCCAAGACGCTGTCTTTTCATGTGGGAGAGAAGGTTGTATTAATTGTTGCGGCAGGAGATGCAAAAATTGATAATGCAAAATATAAAGCACAATTCGGTAAAAAAGCCAAAATGCTGTCTTTTGATGAAGCAGAGCCATTAATCGGACATGCTGTCGGAGGTGTTTGCCCTTTTGCGGTAAATACTGAGGTAGAAACTTATTTGGATGTATCGCTCAAACGTTTTGATACGGTCTTCCCTGCTTGCGGCAGTTCTAACAGTGCTATTGAGCTTTCTTTAGATGAATTGGAGGAATATTCTGATTTTATAGATTGGGTTGATGTCTGTAAAATTCTATAGTATACAGATATATCAGATATGGCATAAATCAGAGAAATTAAAAACGGTACAGTTATTAATAACTGTACCGTAATTTATTTAGTTATGCTTTTGAATTTTCCGGTTATTTATTTGTTATTCTGGTTATTGCTGATTTCTTTAAGCTCTCTGCCTTCCTTAAGCAATTCATGAAGCTTTGAATAATCATTATCGGAAATAGCGTTTCTATAGTCTTCAAGGCTGTTTATGATATGATTTATTTCCGTAAGCAGAGGCTCCTTGTTCATCATAAACAGAGTAGTCCACATATCTTCATTAAGCTTTGCTACTCTTGTCAGGTCTTTGAAGCTTCCTGCTGAAAAACCTGATTGTTTTAACAGGCTGGGACTTTTGATGTATGCGCTTGATACTACGTGGGCAAGCTGCGAAGTAAAAGCTATTATCTGGTCATGCTCTTCGGGAGAAGAAACTACACATTTGGCAAAACCGATATTATAGGCTAAGTTTGAAATTTCTTTTACTACTGAAATTGGAGTATTGTCTGTAGGCGTCATGATAAAGCTTGCTTTGTCAAACAGGTTGTCTACGGAATACGCAAAGCCTGAAAATTCACGCCCTGCCATTGGATGACATCCTAAAAATCTAACGCCGCATTGATTAAGCTCTGTTTCTACAGAAGACACAATTTTTCTTTTAATACCGCAGGAATCGATGACAATGCCGCCCCTTTTAAAACGGTTTTTATTTTCAAGTATGAAATCAATAGTTTCCTGTGGATATAAACAAATTACAACCACGTCGCAGCGGTCAAGCTGGTCAATTGTGATCTCGTCGTCAATAGCTTCCTGAGCAAAAGCTCCTGCTATTGTAGCTTTATTAATATCAAGTCCATAACAGATTTCGTTTGTATTTTTCTTTATTGCTTTTGCAAGAGAACCGCCGATAAGTCCCAAGCCGACAATACCTATTTTCATATATTACAGTCCTTTCATATTGAATTCACACAATATTTATCTTCATAATCTATGCTCACTTTAATGCTTTTATTTAATAAAGTATACCACTGAGGATTTATTTTGTCAAGAGTTCAGAAAAAAATGAATTAAATATAAAATAAAAGCTTGTGTATAAGGTTTTGGCTTTATGGGAACAGTAGAATTATACCGAAAACGGTGCATTTCAATAAAGAAAGGATAGATTTTCATGAAAGATAAAAAACATGAGAAAACTGCCGGAAATAATCAATGGACAAGCACTCACCTTAAAAATAAACCGGACAAGAGAGAAAGACGGGACGGACCGGGAGGAGACTGACGGCCTTATTGAATAATACGGCGAGGCGGTTTGTGCCCCTTTTGTCAGGCAATGCGGTATAATAGAATTATACTGAAGTATGTCTGATTGAAAGGGGCATCCTTATGCCTGAAGGGATATCGGATAAAAGATAGGCAGATTGATTTCAGCACTGACTTGAAATCTGTAAATATTGTGTTATAATATATTGTGTCGGATTTTGTGAGCCTTTTTGGATAACAATAGTAACATAGCCACGGCAGATGAATTTACGGGGTTTTGCACCTTATTTATAAACTGAAGAAAAACGGAGGATTTTAAAATGAACGAAGTAATAAAGGCGGTATTTTTACTTGTCGGAGGTTTTGTTTTACTTATAAAGGGTGCAGATTTTTTTGTTGACGGAAGTTCCTCAGTTGCCAAAAGGTTTAAAATTCCTTCCATGATTATCGGACTTACAATTGTAGCAATGGGGACGAGTCTTCCTGAATGTGCAGTAAGCATTACGGCATCAATAAGCAACAACAATGCGCTTGCGGTAAGTAATGCGGTGGGTTCGAATATATTTAATCTTATGGTTGTCTGTGGTGCGTGTGCATTATTTGCTCCCCTTGCGGTAGATGTGAAAACGCTGAAAAAAGAATTTCCTTTTTCCGTGATATGCGCATTACTGCTGTTAGTTATGGGCTATCTCGGAACATCACTTGGCCGAATTGACGGTATATTGCTGACAGCCGTTTTTGTAATTTATCTTTTATGGATGGTAATGTCCGCAAAAAAAGCAAGACAAGCTTCAGACGAAAATGCAGATGATTACGAAATATTACCTGTTTGGAAATGCATAATATTCATTATTGGCGGGGCGGCGGCAATAATGTTCGGCGGAGATTTTGTTGTAGACGGTGCAAGTGTAATAGCAAAAAGCTTAGGACTTAGCCAGAATCTTATCGGGCTGACTGTTGTTGCATTGGGTACAAGTCTTCCTGAACTGGTAACATCAATTGTTGCTGCTAAGAAAAATGAGGTTGACATGGCAGTGGGAAATGTAATTGGCTCAAACATATTTAACATTCTGTTAGTTCTGGGAGTGGCATCTGCAATAAGTCCGATTGCATTTATTACAGAGAATATGATAGATATAATCATACTTGTTATATTCAGCATTATTGTCTGGTTGTTTGCATGGACCAAAAGGCAGATTCAAAGAAAAGAAGGTTTATTAATGCTTCTTGCTTATCTTGCATTTATGATATATATTTGTTTGAGATAAAAATGAAATATATATGTATATATTTTAATTGAGTTATTAATTAAATGTAAATTTTAGTATTGGCTTTAAGCCATGCTTGACTTAAACTAACCATTGTGATATAATATTAAAGTTGAATGCGCTGCTAGCTCAGCTGGATAGAGTGACTGGCTACGAACCAGTAGGTCAGGGGTTCGAGTCCCTTGCAGCGCGCCAACGTTTGAAAGCCCGATATGTCGGGCTTTTTTGCACTCTGAAAAGTGATTCAGGGTGCTTTTTTATTTAGACTGCTGAATTAAACTATCAATAATAAATTGGTTACTGAAATTTACGTATGTTAAGCTAAGAATCAACAATAATTTATAAAACATCACATACTTTCAACTTCTTCCAAAGTATCGTAACTAAAAAAGTCTTCTCTGGCTATATGCTCCATTTCATGGGCTATAGCTCTTTTTTGTTCTTCAAATGATAGTCTTGAATTTATGTAAATATTATAAAAGCCGTTATCATCCATAGCTGTCACACCTTTTACGGCGATAGGAAAGTCAACATATCTTATGATATAGTCCATTAATCTCCACTTTCTTTCTTAAATCGCTTAAGAATTTCTACAGTTGCTTCTATATCTTCTTTTGTTACATTCTTTGAAACTGAAAACAATATTTTCATTTCAGGACGAGTACGTAAGCTGTCAATAATATCTCTTGTTTCGTCATCTAAATAGATAGGCTCGTTTTGTGCTTCAACTCTTATATTATCGTTACCGGTTAAGTAGTCAAGCGGAACTTTGAAGTAGTCGGCTATTTTTTGCAGCTTATCTACTTTGGGTGTGGATTTGCCTCTTTTCCATTCACTAAATGTAGCTTGTGGAATGCCGGTTTCTTTAGAAACTCGATAGGCAGTTACTCCATAGTTTTGTAACAATTGAACAAATCTTTCATACATATTCTATACACCTTTCACAAACTTAAAAATACTTAGAATTTTCTATCCAATTCCTCTTGACAAGTTAAACTTTTGAGTGTATAATAAACATATACTTAGAAATAATTAAGTATAGCCAAAATCGGGTTAAAAAAATCTAAGCTGAAGGTTTATTAATTACTTTGGATTTTTTTCGTTTGTATTTAAACTATATCGTATTTCCATAGTATATTAAATAACATTTTATTAAGGAGGTGTAAATAATATATGCATAAAGCTTTTAAAAAGCTTATTAAACAAAAGGGCATAACAGCGTATCGAGTGTCAATTGATACTGGGATATCACAATCTGCTTTAGTTAGTTATGGAAGGCTATGAGGTGTTTTATGACAAATAGGGCAATTGCAATTTTTCAAAACCTGCGGACACTGATATGCCCGTGGAGATATACAATAAACTGGAAACAACGGAGGTATCATAATGAAAACAACAGAATCAGAAAATAAAGCGATGTATACCGGGATCATATTCCCACAAGGAGAAAGAATAGAGTTGAGCTTGGAAAATAAATACATCGCTAATAACGGCAGTATTTTGAATCATGAAAAATATTTATTAACAAATATTATTAACATTCCTGTGGAATGTACATTGCTGTACACATCAGACTTACCTTTAACAGCAACGATCTGGGCTTGTGAAAGCGATGGTTCAAATCTTGTTAAATCAAGTACTACTTTTAGTAAAGACACTGAATTAAGTTTTTCCGAAGGATATTACAGACTTAATTTTCATCATAATTTTGGAACAGAAATTACAGATGAGTCTGCTAATATTGAATTGAACATAGTCAATGCTGAGGGAAAAAAGATAGCTGAACTTAATAGCAGAGTAAATGAACTTGAAAATCGTGTTAATACAGCAGAAGCAGCTATAAATGATTTTAAATCGGATATGGATTTAGATATAGGTGAGCGTAAATATCGTGATGAAATAATATCAGTTAGTAGCGTTATCCCCGGACGTACGAATCACAAGACGGAAATAGGCGATGTACATTCAATTTCCGAAATTGCTTCATGGAGTCATACAAAAATTGATGTTGCACCGAAGGACAGATATTTAATTAACGTAAAAAGAACTGCGTCAACATATGCACGATATATTATTGGGTTGGATGAAAATAACGTAATTATTAAGAATTATATAGGGGCAAGTGATGTAATAGAAATGACAGAAGTTCCGGTTGTAATTCCTGATAAAGTAACGACTCTGATAATTTCGACCTATGCAGCGACTCCTGAAGTGTTTGATAAAAATGTTTCTATAATAAAAAAAGTTCCTGTTTCTTTGAGTGAACAAATGCAGGAAATCGAATCACAGCAAGCTGACCAGGATGAAAGAATAGCCGTATTGGAAAATGACAGTGTATTAAATTTTATTTCAACCGCTGAATTTAACAGCATGGATTCAGATATGGTGAACTTGCAGTCAACTGTCGTATTATACTAAGGAGGAATGTTTATATGATTATTAAAAAAGGAAAAATAGAATCAACATTACCAAGAGATTATATTGCAAAAATTGGTTTGTTTGCAGATATACATGTGGGTTATTCCAGTTGGGGCGATTATTCTAAGCTGGATAAAATAATGAACAATATGAACAAAAAACAACCGGATTTTTGTGTTGTTCTTGGAGACTGCATTAACAGCGGTTACTCACATACACCGGAACTTATGCAAGAGCAAAAAGAAATTTTAAACACATATCTAAAAAAATTAAAAGCGCCATGCTTTAAAATGCGTGGCAATCATGACGTTGATGTTACTTCTTTTACGGATTTTGGAGTAATTACATTTAACGGGCTTAGATTTATTTGTATATTCCCCAAATATGTGCAAATGGAAGA
Organism: Ruminococcus sp.; assembly: GCA_019420505.1. Lineage (GTDB taxonomy): Bacteria > Bacillota > Clostridia > Oscillospirales > Ruminococcaceae > FB2012. The sequence continues at coordinate 1,968 of JAHZHC010000014.1, read as the reverse complement.
TACGAGCACCGGTTCATACAACAGCAGAGGAAGATTGACCGAAGAAGATATTACGTGGATTTCTGAGACCTTGTCCGAGTGCAACGAGTACACAAATATTATGTTAAGTCATTATTGTATTGTCGCTGATGATTTGGCAAATTTTAAATGGCCTATTTGTGACACCGTGACAAATTATAGTGGTGTTGTAATGGACGGACATCGTGACGAGCTGATGGAGCTGCTTGGTCAATATGGTGTGGATTTATTTATCAACGGTCATGAGCATAAAGATGGACTAATCAACAAAAAAGTAGATGATACTGATATGACTGATGTACAGATTTCAAGTACACTAAAACGTTATGCAGTATTGACAATATATGAGGACAGATATGAGTTTACAGAGTATGACAGTACAACTGACGAGCAAAAGTCAGAGCTAACCATAATTAGAGGTAACAAAGAATAAAGCGGTGTATATGTATTTAAATATTTAATTGATATTCAGGCGATAAAAAAATTGATAAAATAGATAAAAAATTAGTATTTTGCCGTTGGTTATATTTGAATATTAAAAAGTTCAGGCAAATCTCTTGAAATTATATACAATCCATGGTATAATAAAAATGATTATTATACTATATATAATAGTATAACGTAAAACGAATAAGATATTGCAGTGAAAGGAAGAAAAGCGAATGAAATGTCCGTTTTGTAACTTTGAAGATACAAAAGTAATTGATTCCCGCCCGAGCGAAGGAAAAAAACGCCGCCGCCGTGAATGCTCAAACTGCGGAAGACGGTTTACTACATATGAGGTGGTTGAAAAGCCTTCACTTATGGTATATAAAAAGGACGGAAGCTTTGAACCTTTTGACAGAGCGAAGCTTTTCAAGGGCTTGCAGAATGCTATAAAAAAGCGTCCTGTCAGTGTTGATCAGATGAATGAACTGGTGGATAACATTGAGAATTCTTATGCAAATGCAATGCAGACAGAGACAACGACCAGTGAAATCGGAGACATGGTGCTGAAAGGTCTGAAGGACTTGGATCATGTTGCATATGTGAGATTTGCATCGGTGTATAAGGATTTTAACGATGTTGATTCGTTTATTCAGATAATTTCAGAACTGGCTGAAAATTAATAAAATCATATAATATATTTGATTATCGCTCTTGCAATTTTTAAGCTGATATATTATAATGGAAATGGTTTATGAAGATGTGAGAAAGGAGAAGTACCTTAATCAAGGGTATGTATCATAATATATGAATAAAAAAATACTGTCAATTTTTCTGATATCAATGCTTTTTCTTTGTGGATGTGATGTTTTCAGAGAACCGGCGACTGTAGTGAAGAAATCTGTAACAACACCGTCTGAGGAATCCTCTGTTATTGAAATCGCCGAATCATCTGAAGAGGAAAGCGAGAAATCAAAAGATTCTGAGGCTGAATCTGAAGAAGAAAATTCAAAAAAAGAAGATGAAGATTCATCCGTAAATGACTCGTCCGAAGATGACGATTATAATAACAACTGGACAACCGCTTCAAGTTCACGTTGGGTGGCACCTGTGACAACTAAGAAGACTGCTGCATCGACAACTAAAAAAACTGCGGCTTCTACAAAGAAAACAGCTGCTACTACAAAGAAAACTACAAAAAATAGCACGCAACCGGTGACAAAACCTGTATCAAAGCCTAAACCGACAACTGATCCTGTTGTTTCGGTTGACCCGCCGGTCAGCGAACCTACTGCATCGGACACAGAACCAAATGCAGAACCTAATTTTGAAGACTAAATATTTAATGCGGTAATGGCAGATGCTGTTGCCGCATTTATTGTCAGTGCATTTAATATAATTTCAACAACTGTTTAAGTGTAAAATTGTGCAAGTATACAAAGTCTGAAAAAACAGTTGACAACGCAAGGAAAAGGTGATAGAATAAACAAGTCGCCGAAACGGCGGGGAGAAAAGCTCGAGGCT
>JAHZHC010000013.1 GCA_019420505.1 Ruminococcus sp. | reverse complement strand
AATAATATATGATAACGTTAAAGAGTGGCTTGTCGAAAATGAGGAATAAACGGAATATACCGTCTGAGGTGACCAAAAATGAAAAAAAGAATAATATCAATTTCTCTTATTGTCCTATGTATTTTAACTTCCTGTTCTAAGACTCCTAACAATATACAAGGCAATAATCATAATGTTGATTTAGATTCAGAAAATAACAAAGTTTCTGTTAAACATATTCTCGACGACTTCGACGAAGCTTTTGAAACCAAATATACAAAATTCAGTCTTCCCGAAAAATCCAAGGTAATTATTAATCAGCCTGAGGAAGTTTACAATCTTGAACTTAAATACGTCAATGCGGATAAGAATACGAAATGGATGAAGGAAAAATTAACTGAACTTGCAAACTTTTTTGATATACCTAACAAAGCACAAATTGAAAATGTTAATAATGAAAATAGTAGATTTATTATGGAAACCTCAGATAAATCAGTTGATATTATACTATTCTCAAATCCTTCTTATCATTTAAAATATGATTTGAATCTTACTGATTTGATTTTAAAAAAATCAAAATATATAGACCGAATGAATTCGAAAGATCGCGAGGAATATAAGACTATTATTGATAAATCCGTCAAACTGGCAAACGAGATTAATAATTTAATGGATGGAAAGCTTGAAAATAATCCAACAGATTTGTATATTCAGGATTATAACGGTCAAAAATTCTATGAATTAGATTTACAGCAAAGTTACAAGGGATTAGCAATTCAATGTATCTCTCCTAAACATCCTAAGGATGGAATGCTATTAGGTGACAATGCCATTATGGCAATGTCAATGTACTCTCATTTACTTTATGACTCAAATTTAAATCTTTATTTTTTTAACGGGTGTAATAATTATATTCCAATTAAAGAAGAACAGATTGAAAATATAATATCGTTTAAAAGTGCATGTGGTATTTTAGAAACTGAACTCGCAGAAAATATGACTTTAGAATTTGATGATGTGAAGCTATGGTATGAGCCGAGGGGTACAATATTAGATGCAATATCAGAGGACGGATTTGACGGAACAAAAACAATAAAATGTACACCTAAATGGTTTTTTGTAATGGATGAAGAAGATGGCGGATGGCATGGCATTAGCTATATAACAGTAGATTGTTCAACAGGTGAAGTTGAAGTTGTTGTATAATGACAATAGGTGACCAAAAATGAAAAAAAGAGTAATATCAAATTCTATGCTTGCCCTATGTTTGTTATCTTCCTGTTCTCAGACACCTGACAATATACAAGGCAACAATCACAAAACGGGTTCAGATAATAAATATTCATATGTATCCGTTGAACACATACTTGACGACTTCGACGAGGCTTTTGAAACGAAATATTCAAAATTCAGTCTTCCCGAAAAATCCAAGGTAATTATTAATCAGCCTGAGGAAGTTTACAATCTTGAACTTAAATACGTCAATGCGGATAAAAGTATGAACTGGTTGAAGGAAAGGGTGTATAAACTTGCTGATATTTTTAATGTTCAAAACTATGGTAATCTAAAAAATGTTGGTGACATAGCTTATGCTCTGGAAAATGAAAAGGAAAAAGTACGCACAGATGTATTTTCTGTACCTTATTATTGTTCGAATGATGATTGGGATATCAACCAAATGAAAATAAGTAAAATAGAACATTTAGATAGAAAACAAATAAACAATATAAATAAAGAATATGTACAGGTAACCAATAAATCTATCAAGTGTGCAAATGATATTTGTTCATGCTTTGGTGGAGTTTTTAGCCATAGTTTAATAGATTTATACGTCAGAGATTATAAGGGTAAAACTTTTTATGAACTGAGTTTACAGCCTATTTATAAAAACATAGGAATACAATGTATAAATTCTACGAATAACAATGATTATGAGAACGGTGATGATGTTATTTTAGCAGATGCATTTGATATTAGATTCTTGTATGATATAAACTTAAAATTATATTTATATTATGGTTGCAATAATTACATTCCGGTAAAAGATGAAGCAATAGAAAAGATAATTTCATTAAAAGGTGCATGTGATATTTTAGAATCCCAACTTGCAGAAAATATGACTTTAGAATTTGATGATGTGAAGCTATGGTATGAACCGAGAGGTACAATATTAGACGCAACAACAGAGGACGGATTTGACGGAAGCAAGACAACAAAGTGCAGGCCTAAATGGTATTTCATATCGGATAATGATGAAGACAGCGGATTATATCACGCAATAAACTATGTTACTGTGGACTGTGTTACCGGAGAAATTGAAGTCTTTTTTCCGGGGTGATTTGAAAGGGCGGAGGTTATAAAGTGAATTCCTTAAGATGTGATTTGAATAAAACTGTAGTAAATTCAGGTTTTATTGGTGCTGTTTTTATTACTTGTCTTTTGTGTTTTACAGCTTATGCATATATTGATGGTGCAACAAATAAGACCTATTCAGTATTTGAATCTCTATTTACGCTTGATAAAGAGATAATACATAATAATAGTGATTTTGCTTCAATTTTTATTTTCAAAAAGGCAATGTCGGGTTACATAACTATGTTTTTGCCTATTATTGTGGCTTTTCCGTTTATGGTATCTTTTTGTGCGGAAAGAAATAACGGACTTATGCGTTTTACAATAATACGTATAGGAAAGTATAAATATTATTTGTCTAAGTTTTTTGCTTCTTTTATCAGCGGAGGTCTTGCTGTATTGATTGGGATTTCAATTTTCGGAATAATATCTATAATTCTTTTCCCGAACTTGTCATCGTATAATCTGTCACCAGAAGAATTAGAAGGGCTTTTGCCGGAGGGAATATATATTTCAGTTTTAAAAACTTTGATTTCTGCTTTTGCTTATGGAGCAGTCAGTACTCTTCCAGCATTCCTGTTAAGTTCATTCTGCAAAAATCCTTATCTCATTACCTGTATTCCATTTTTGTTAACTTATATTTGGAACACGGCTCTTGAAAAATTCATATCAAAAAGTGTAGAAGCAGGGGACTTTGAAATTTATGAAAAGCTTTCTCCTTTTTATCCTAATGCACTTGCAACTCTATGTTATAGTTATGAATTTGATTTAGCTGCGAAGAAAACTATATTGCTTAATGTTATTTATTTGTTTGTGATATTAATAAGTTTTATTCTTATTATGAATAAACGAAGGGATAAGGGGTGTTAGTGTGAATAATTTTAGTATTAAAAAATGCTTTTCGTGTGCTAAAACAGAGTATATAAAATGGATATGTGATGCCAGAATGATAATACTTGCTGTTCTATTAATTTTTATTTACAGTTTTGCAATTGAACCTTTGCTGTTGAACGCAGAGCTTATGAATGAACCCTTGAATATTTTAGAACCGTTTATAGCAATATCAAATTCTTGGGCAATATTGCTTATTATTCCGTTAGTCTTTCTTACACTTATAGCAGACTATCCTAAAATTGATACAAATACTGTATTTTATATAATCAGGGTAGGCAGATTTAACTGGCTTTTGGGGCAGATTTTAAAGCTAATATTTATGGCAGTTACATATTTAGCTGTAATATTTTTTGGTGCGGTAATTCCAATGTTGTCTAAAGGTTTTTGGTATAACGGATGGAGTAACGTTGCAACAGGATTTGTAAAAATGTTTCCGGATAAGCGTGGGAATTTCGGAGTTCAGCTTCTTCCGGAAAACCTTTATAATCAGATCTCAGTTTTCAAAGCTGCGGTACAAAGCTATCTGCTTGTTTTTGCATATTTAATGATAATTGGTCTTTTATTGCTTGCTTTTTCGCTTATGAAACGAAAAACTGCGGGTTTTGTGTTTTGCGGAGCTATTATATCTTTGGGAACAGCTTTTTGTTCCATTAAAACAGGTCTTATGTGGACAATGCCAATGGGGAATTCGATTATATGGCTGCATTATACAAAATATTTTAAAGAACCTGTAATGTCAATGGGATTTTCAGTGGCATATCTGACAATATTTATTGCAGTTCTGTTGATTTTCTGCGTCATATCAATTTATAGATTTAACTATGATAACGTTTCGGAAATAGCCAGTTAGGAGGATAATATATGAATATAATAGATGTAAAAGATGTAAGTCTTACTCTTGGAAAAACACATATTTTAAAGAACATTACCGTAGGTTTTGAGGAAGGAAAGATACACGGACTTATCGGCAGAAACGGTTCCGGTAAAACCATGCTTATGAAATGTATATGCGGATTTATAAAAACGACAAGCGGAAAAATAATGGTGGACGGCAAATATGTCGGTAAAGATGTTGATTTTCCGAAAGATATGGGAATCATTATTGAAACTCCAGGTTTTATTCCTTATTATTCAGGCTATAAAAATTTAAAACTTCTGGCAGGGCTTAATAATAAAATCGGTAAAAAAGAAATAAAGCGAAGCATGGAGCAGGTAGGACTTGACCCGGAGTTAAAGCGTCATGTTAAAAAATATTCTCTTGGAATGAGGCAGAGATTAGGACTTGCGCAGGCGATTATGGAAAATCCTAAAATACTTGTACTTGACGAACCGTTTAACGGACTGGACAAGGACGGTGTTAAAGATATGCGTGAATATCTTCTTAGTTATAAGGAGCAGGGCAAAACTATTCTTATATGTTCCCATTCAGCTGAGGATATTTCTGTCCTTTGTGATACGGTTCATGAAATGGATAAAGGTTTGATTTCTAAAGTATAATTTCTTTGTAGTCCGCCTTATAAAAATGTGGGATAAATTGTAGGTTATATGTTTTTCTTTGGCTTTTTGGTTTTCGTTATTATTTTTTTGTTCAATTTGTAGAATAATATATGAGTTTTCAATATTTTATTGTTATAAAAAGAAAATTTTAAAAACACCCTTGACAAATAAATGTATCTTTGATATAATAATTAAGTCGTTGTGAGACAGCGTGAGTTATTAGCTCAGTTGGCAGAGCATTTGACTTTTAATCAAAGGGTCCGGGGTTCGAATCCCCGATAGCTCACCATTTAAAAAACCGATTTTACGTTATTTATCGTAGGATCGGTTTTTTGTATTTTGTATATAGTAAAATATTTATAAATTAGTATATTGCATTTAAAATCAAATGAAATTTCGGATAAATGTAATGTAGATAAAGCTTGAAATGAAATTTTTATAAATTAAATATTTAACAATATAAAAGGCTTGAGATCTGTGTTGAACAGGTGTCAAGCCTTTTAATTTTATTTTGTCATAATAATAGGAAATTAATTGAACTTTTATATAATCAATATAGACAAAAAATTATAATAATTTTTGTTTATTCATACGAATTTCGACATAATAATTTATTTTTTGCACAAATGAATAATCAAATGGATTTAATTATTTAAGGGGGGTAATGTTTTGAAAGGTTAAGGTGATTCCAATATATTAAAAACCTAAAATTAAATAGTAAAAAATAGGGGGAATAAAAAAATGAAACAAATCAAGAGAAAAATTTTAAGCGCATTAATTGCGATGTCGTTATTGATTACTGATTCTGCTGTATCAGTATTTGCAGATTATAATGAATCAGAAATCAATACAAAACTGAAAGAAACTGTATCAATGGCTGATGAGGAAACTGAACCATATCCTGTTGAAGAGCTTACGGAATACAGAACTGACAATGAAAAACGTTTCCTAATGAGTGATAAAAGTATAAAAGCAGTTGTTTATTCGGAACCGGTTCATTTTAAAAACAATGAGGAATATGTAGATATTGATACCACATTACAGTACGAAAATGCTTCTGAAAAATCTGATGTTAACGGATACATTTCGGATAACGGAGATTTTCAGGTTAAATTTGCAAAAAAATTAAATTCGGGAAAGCTTGTTACAATAAAAAAAGATAAGTATAAACTCTCGTGGGAATATATTCACAATTCAAATATTAATTCAACTTCTGATGTTAAAATTAAGAAAAAAGAGAAATGCAATTCAATTGTTGAAGAAAGTGTCGTTAATTCTTCACAAACAGTCAGATACGAAAATATTTTAAAAGACACAGATTTGAAATATGTTTTCAGCGGCAGCGGTCTTAAAGAGAATATAATAGTTAAAAATAATCAAAAAGACTATTCGTATTCATTTGAACTGAAGGCAAATAATCTTCTTTTAAAGCTGATAGATAATGAAATTGAAGCATGCGATAAGAAAACAAATGAAGTAATATTTAAAATTCCTGCACCGTATATGTATGATGCCAAAGGGATTTCTTCAGATTCTGTAACTTATGACCTGAATCAAAAAGGTAATAAGTATATTTTCACTATTACAGCTGATTCAGAATGGATAAATTCTCAAGAAAGAGAGTTTCCTGTTGTTATTGACCCTCAGATAAGTACAAAACAGCGCAGACAAAATATTACTTCTGCATATGTTACTTCTGGTAATCCTAATGAAAACCACGGTATAGAAACCCGAATTATGGTTGGCAAGGATTCTGCAGGAGCAGGTAAGCTTCGTGGCTTGATTAAATTTGATTTGCCCAGTATAGATAAAAGTGATATGATAGTTGACGCAACATTGTCATTGGGTCAGATAGGCGTGTATTATTATGCATCTACCACACCGGATGTACCTATAAATGCGTATATTGTCAATGAAAGCTGGGCTAAAAACTCAGTTACATGGAACAATCAGCCTGCATTATCAAATAATTATGCGCTTGATTATATAATTGCGAAAAAATCTGAAGCGTCAAAGGGAGTACAAAAGGATTGGAACATAACAAAAGCAGTAAAGAACTGGTATGAGGGTACAAATGCCAATTATGGAATTATGCTAAAGTCTGCTTCTGAAGGCAAAACTGATATGGCTGAATCATGTATTTACGCCAATTATTATTCTGAAGATAACACTCAGACATCGGGATATCCCATTATAACAATTGTATATCGAAATAATAAAGGCTTAGAAGACTATTGGAGTTATACAAGTGCTTCAGCAGGTATTGCGGGAACGGCAAGTGTTAATGATTATTCCGGAAACCTTGTATTCACAAATGCAGATACATCTACATCCGGTCTTATTATGCCGGCAACTATTGAACGTGTATATAACGGATATATGGCAAACCAGCTGTATAAAGACGTTAAACCTTACATCGGCAGGGGCTGGAAGCTGAATATTCAGCAAACTGTTCGCACAACTAATATTGATAAATTCCCATATGTTTATGAAGATGGAGACGGAACTAATCACTATTTTTATCAAAAATCAAGCAGTGAATGTATTGATGAAGATGGGTTGGGATTAAAAATAGTAAAAACTTCATCGGGTTATACTATTTCGGATGATGATGAAAACAAAATGTTTTTTAATTCCAAAGGCAACCTTTTAAAAACTTCTGATAATAACGGTCAGAGCATGGTTATTACCTATGCATCGGATAATGAGACTATAACTAAAGTAACCGACGGAACAGGACACATCATAACTCTTACCAGTGACAGTGAATATAATTATTTAAGAAAAATCACAGATCCGGCAGGAAGAACTATCACATATACTTATACTTCGTCTTCTCCCAGCCTTGGTACGGTAACTTATCCTGATGCTACAAAATGCACATATACTTATGATAGTGATAATGCTTTGAAAACGGCTTATGGAAGTGACGGCTGCGGTCTTTCATTTTCTTACAATTCCATTAAAAACGGTAAACGTGTTGCACAGATCACAGAAAAGAATTTTAATGACAACAGTACCGGTCAGACAGTTAAATTCAGCAGAACTAATTATAACGAAACGGTAAAAACCACTTCCGGAGTAGATGGAATTATTAATACTGATGATGATGTAAATACGGTATATCAATTTGATAATTACGGCAGAACAAAATCAACTTATTCCAAAACTTCAAGCGGTTATCTTAATTCGACTGCATATACTTATACTTCTGCAGAGGCTAATAGTTCTGCCAGCGATATAAAACAGTTAAATAAAATTTCCAATGCAGGTTCGTTTGGTAAAGTGTGTGTTAATTTTGCTCAGAATACAAGCTTTGAAGCAAATGCAAACGGCTGGAAATATGCTGACTGGGGCGGAACGGTTACAGGTACTCATTCACGTGTAACGGATTTTTCGCTTTTCGGCAATGCTTCTTATAAATTTTCAGTAACAAAAACTACAGGCGGAGCAGGTGCAAGAATATATCAGGATTATACTTCTCCTTACATAAAAGCAGGAGCTACTTACACTCTTTCTGCTTATGTTAAAACTGTTGATGTTCAAGCTTCCGGAAAAGGCGGAGCCTGCGTGGCTTTTTATATTGACAGTGACAGCGGATCAAGTACGGTTTATTCAGATTTTGTTACTGGCTCAACATCTACGGCAATAAATGGAGGCTGGCAAAGGATTTCAGCAACAGTTAAGCTGCCTGATGATTTTAATTACTTGAGAGCAGATCTTTCGCTAAAAAATGCAACAGGTGAAGCGTATTTTGACGGTGTGCAGGTTGATAATGCAAGTGTAGTGAACAGCTATAATCTACTTGAAAACAGCAGCTTTCAGGTGAATTCGTCTAATGCGCCCGATAACTGGACTATGGGAGGATCTACTGAATCTACAGATGGTGTTCAGTCTTCAGGCGGTTTGTTCGGATCTAATTTATTTAAATTCACAGGAAATCCGTTGAAGCAAAAGCAGATCTATCAGGAAGTGAAAATAAAAGGCAATGAAAATTCAACCTATGTTTTAAGCGGTTGGGCAAAAGGAAATTCTGTTGCGGCTAATGACCAGAACAGTTCAAGAAATTTTGAACTTATTGCCAGAGTTTATTACAGTGACGGAACTTTTAATGAAAAGTCTCCTGCACAATTTAATACTACTGTTTCTTCATGGCAGTACACTGCAATACCTTTTAATCTTTCAGATGATACGCCAGCTGTTAAAACTCCCGTATCAATAAAGGTTTGTATCCGATATTATGCGCAGTCCAACAGTATGTATTTTGACGGAATTCAGCTTGTACAAGAGCCGACATCCAGTTTTACATATGATTCTGACGGCAATGTTATATCCGTTGCGCAAAATGCGGAAAATAAATCAAGTATGAAATACAGCAATTCAGACTTGATATCTTCCACTGATGCTAAAGGATATAATTATACTTATGAATATGATGATAAACATAATATGACTGTTGCAAAAAGTCAGAATAATGTTAAATATAAATATGAGTATAACGGAAAAGGTCAGGCAAATGCACTTAATATCAGCAATAACGCCGAAAGCATATTTGTCAGAACTTCAGTTGCCTATACTAAGGATGACAGTGCTACAGGTATTAAATCGGGAGCATATGTAAAAGAAGCATATGATCAGAATTATAATAAGACATCCTATGATTATGATCTTAAAAAAGGCACGCTTAAATCGGTAACTGACGCAAAAGGCAATGTTACTTCATATACATATAATCCTTCTAATGACGCAATCAAATCGGTTTCATCGGGAGGTGCTACAACATCATATGAATATTCTAACGGAAGACTTTCTAAGATAAATCATAATTCAACTCAATATGGATTTACTTATGATTCCTTTGGAAAAACTATTGCTACAAAGGTTGGAAACAGAACCTTAAGCACTAATAAATATGGTGCAAATAATGGTGCTCTCAAAAGTATAACTTACGGAAACGGTGATACCAGAGCATATACATATAATGTTTTCGGCTCAGTATCAACGCAAACTGTAAACAACATTGCTGCATATAAGTGGGGTTACACGACAGCAGGAAGAAATGTTTCACATACTGACTTAATAAACAAGCTAAAATATTCATATGAATATGATTCAATCGGAAGACTGGCAAGGCAGTATGTATATAATACCGGTAATTCAGAGCTTACTTATTCCAATGAATACGGTTATGATTTAAATAACAATGTAACACGTTTTGCCAATTCCGCCGGAGGAAGGACACTGACTCAAAAATATGAATTCGGTAAAGATAATCTTCCAAGCAAATATCATATCAGCAGTACAAGAAATCATACCTATTCATATGACAGTCTTAACAGGCTCAAATCTACAGTTATAAATACTGAAACACCAATTAACATAGATTATTTATATTGGCTTTCATCAGGCAGAAACTCAGCAGACGAAACAAAATATCGTACTACACAGCTTAATACCGAATATATCGGTAACATGGCTTACAGATATGTTTATGATAAATTGGGTAATATTGTCACCATTCAGGAGGGAACAAGGGGAGGAACAGCAGACAGTCCTTCTATTTCTAACAGAACTGATATGGTAACATATACTTATGATTCTCTTAATCAATTAAAAAGAGAAAATAACCTTTACTTAAACCAGACTTTGGTGTATAATTATGATAACGGAGGAAATATTACATCCAAAATTATATATCCATATACAACCTCAAGTGATTTAAGCGGTGTAGAACCGATTGAAACACAAAATTATCAGTATGGTGACAGCGGCTGGAAAGATTTGCTGACATCATATAACGGCGAAGCAATAACTTATGATACAATAGGAAATCCTCTTACATACAGGGGCAATACACTCAGCTGGACAGGCGGAAGAGAGCTTAAATCGCTTAGCAATAGCAATAACAACATATCATATACATATGACGCAGACGGACTGAGAGCAACCAAAACCGTAAACGGGGTAAAGAGCACATATGAATATGTAGGCGGACAGCTTGTGTATGAAAAGAGAGGAAATATGGATATATATTATCTGTATGACACTCTCGGAAATCTGTCGGCAATCAGATATGCAGACGGAACAGTAGATCATCTGTATTATGCAGTATGCAACAGCCGAGGCGATGTAGAGGCGTTTTATAATGGCTCTGGAACGCTGAGAGCAAGATACATATATGATTCATGGGGTAATGTAATCAAGGCAGTAGACGGAAACGGAAAAGAAATCACAGATAAAAACAGCGTAGCATATATCAATCCGATACGTTACCGTGGATATTATTTTGATTCAGAGACAGGCCTATATTATCTGAATAGCCGTTATTATGACCCGCAGGTAGGAAGATTTATAAATGCGGACGGACTTGTTTCCACAGGACAAGGTGTTCTCGGAAACAATATGTTTGCGTATTGTAATAATAACCCGGTGAATAACGTTGATCCTACAGGAAAATCGCCTTTTATGACAGCTGTTCTTGCTGGAGCTACTATTGGATTTGCTGCTATGGGATCTATTGGTGGAGTGCTAATTTCTGTTGGTTGGATGGGTGCTTCTATGGGGTCAAGTGCTTGTTCAACAAAACCGAATACAAGTGTGAAAAAAGGTAGTAGTAGCGGTTCAGTATCAAAGAATAAAATTGTATTAAGAAATGTTACTTATGAGGTGAATTCTGCATTAAAACCATATGTTATAGAGGCGAAAGCGATGAAAAAGCTTGCTGATGTAATGCCGTTATATAAACCATATCTCTATGGAACTTTTGGAATGTTAGTAAATCATTATGCAGCTTGGGATATAAAAAGAGCAGAGTCGTGGACCAGAACTATAGGTACAGTCTTTCCTGGTTCTGGAACTCAGATTATATATGGCGGAATGGTAATGACACCGGAATGCTTGGGTAACTATACATATGGTTATCTTGGTGCAGCATTTGGTATTTCATATCAAACATTAATAGATGGTTCTGTTGGAGCGGCAGGATTCCCTGGCACATATTCAAAAGTTCAAAATGAAGTGAACGATTGGAATTATATAACATTGGGGTATTTTAGCTATTATTTTTAAAGAGGTATTTAAAATGAAAAAAGCAATTAAAAATAATATAGGGTTTATCATGGCTATTGTTTTTGTTACTGTCGTTGTATCATGTATTTGGAATGCTATATACTCTTTGAAGCCACCAGATAAAGATGATACGGAAAAATATTTTGATCAAGAAAAAAATGATCTTTTTCTTGTTACAGAATATTTGACTAAGCTTGAGTGGTCAGAAATATATATTAACAAATCTGATTTCAGAAAAAATATATTATACATAGGTGTTGCTGCAAATGAAGTTAAAATTGATGAAGAGGAGGTAGCAACAGCAATTGTACGGCTTGTAAAAAAAAGAAATTATAAGATGATAAAGAAAAACGGAAATACTATATACTTTGAAAAATGGTTCTTTGGTGAAGAATGTCGTGGAATTGCCTATTCTATAAACAGAAAGGATAAGCCAGTTATAGAGTATCTTACTGAATTAGAACCGTTATCAGAGAATGGGTGGTATTATTATGAAGCGGATTATAATGAATGGAGAAGCAAGTAAAATAGGTTGTTTTAAATGTATTTACAAAATTAAGTACAGCCGACGATGGAGCAATCGAACCATTATTAAAAATAATCTGGGATAATGTATCAATATTATTTGCATAAAGGAGTGAGATAAATGTTAAAAATGTTATCTGAATTATGTTTATCAAGAACGTTGGTATCTATATATACTAACTGTGAAGAACCATCAAAATTTTATTATGGAACTATTTTAGCAGTGAATGATAAAGAAATTGCAATAGATATGACCTTACCCGATGGAGGAAATGATGGAATAGTAGCAGAAAAAGTTGATAAGGTATTTCGTATTGAAATGGGCGGACAATACGAAAAGAAAATGAAAAAGCTTTGTTCATTAAACCTATATAAACCATTTGAAGGGTGTTTGGATAATAACAATATAATGGATTCTATGTTGTTAATGGCATTACAATCAAAAGAAATAGTATCAATAGAACTGCTGGATAGTGGATATGATGATATTGTAGGTTTTGTAGATGTAATTGAAAACGGACAATGTAAGATTAAACAAATTGATGAATATGGGTACGAAGATGGATATTCATATTTTTTGATAAAAGATATAACAAAAATATCATATTCATCTCAATATGAAAAACGGGTTTTAAATTTATGGAATTTCAATAAATAATTATATTAAAATCATAAAAACAAGGTGATTTAATTTGAAAAAACTAATATCATTGCGAACACAAAGACTAATGATGCTAATACCATATATTTTTTTATTTAATTGTATGCGGATTCCTGGCGGACAAAAAGTATTTTTGAAATCTTTATTAATTTTATTTGGTTCAATTATACCTATTGCAATTGCTCAAATGCTATTATATAAAGTTATTTCACAATATGAATTAGTATTAAAGATAATGAATCCTATAATTATATATTTTTTTCTGTTTATTGTAGCTTTTACTTTAATTAAATGTCAAGAAAAATATTTGAGCCAATATTTTAATCATTAAAACAATGTGGTAAACTTTTTACTTTATAATTAGCAATTCCAACCCAGATCATTTTGACTGGGTTGGAATATGCATATATAAAGCCTATACATTACCGTGGATATTATTTTGATTCAGAGACAGGATTATATTATAATTGTATGGTCAAAAAAGATCATATAGAAACTTTAATCACTTTTACCTCAGGAGATCAGCTTAGAATAGCTTGTGAAGAAATCGTTATGGAAGATATGTAATAATATTGAACTTAATTTTATTGAATATCTATTAAACTTTTTTACAAGGAATGATGAAACATGAAAAAAATTTTATCAATATTTAATATTGTTATTGTTTTACTTTTTGCGATTTATCTTTTAACTTTGTTGTTTATAGATTATCCTAAAATTATTAAAACCATTATTTTAATATTTTATTTTATAATTGCAGTAATAAGGGTAGCGTTATTAATTAAAAATTGCCATTAAAATATTTATTAAATTTTTAATTTTAGAATTAGCATTTCACCCCAGTAATTATTACTGGGGTGAAATATAGCATATATCAATCCGATACGTTACCGTGGATATTATTTTGATTCAGAGACAGGCCTATATTATCTGAATAGCCGTTATTATGACCCGCAGGTAGGAAGATTTATAAATGCGGACGGACTTGTTTCCACAGGACAAGGAGTTCTCGGAAACAATATGTTTGCGTATTGCGAAAATAATCTGGTGAATAGAGCAGATAAGAGTGGTAAGTCATGGTCTGATTTGTGGGAATTTGTCAAAAATGCAGCTGAAGCAATTGAGAATGTAATGAATGCATGGTCTCCAGCTTATTCTTATTGCGGTCAATTAGCGGAATTGGATGGTCCGGCACCTTATTTGGATGTTGCAGCGGCTGCGGGATCTATACTGCTAACTATAGGAGCTGTTGGAGTTGCAGGCTATCAAACCCTTACTTCTCCTGCTCCGTCACTTTCAGTTCCAAAGGTTGAAACTAAAGAGAAAGAGGTTACCTTAAATCCACCGCCTTCATCTACCGCTATTTATAGGTACAATGGCACAAACCCTGGGAATTTAGTTCCGTCAAAATTTGACGTCGCTTCTAATAGTGGGTTATCTTTTTCTACAATACCTCAACCAAATTCTTGGCGAACAACAATTGAGCAAGTAAATTCAACGGGTGTTTTATTGGCTGTTCAAGACAAACCAACTCATGTGACTGTTTATCCGATAGGTGGTACAGTTTCTGAGTGGCGAAATCTAGGTTCATCTTCAATATGGACAATTACATTAATGTCTGTTTCTACTAAAGTTAAATGGGATCGAGGTAAATAGTATGTATAGTATTGATGAAATAATGGACATGCTTGATTGGAATAACTCATTTGAAATTCAAAAAAGGGGGCGCGAATTATCAAAAGAAATAAAATGTATTAATGTTTTTTTACAACCGTTACACCCAGAACATAATAAAAATGTTTGGGATAATTGTGCTATGATACTTTCTGAAAGATCAGATAAAGAATTACACCCATATTTATATCAATTACTTGATTGGATATTAGATATGAATTGGCCTGGAGCATTTTGTATTTGGGAGAGATTAAAAGAATACGGAGATATGGAATGGTTTAATTATGTTTTAAGTGATTGCATTAAAGAAGCAAAAATGTTAGGTGAGGAACAGTGGTTATCTAATTTGCTTAAATTACAAAGTGAAATTTGATTAAATAAAATATCTTTTCTTCATCAGGAACAAATTTGGGTGTTATATCTCCTGTTGCATTAACAGATGAACAACGGCAGTCTCTTGTAAAAGAGTTTAAAGTATTATGGGATAATCACATTTTACTTGGATGCGACCTTGGATGCGACAATATAGAATGGCCAACGCCATAGAAAGGATTAATACATGAAAAAAGGTGTTCTTTTATTGCTTATAATTGTTTTGAAAGTGGGAATTCTTTCATCATGTGAAAACATTAAGGATTCATTAAGTGGTATAATAGAAAAAGAGCAACCAACTGTTTTTTTATAAGTCGGGTATTTATAGTAATCTTAACTGGGACGAAATTGTTGAAACATATAAAAGTGATGTAATTCCTGATGAAAAGACAGCAATTGAAATTGCTAAGGCAATATTTAATGGAATGGAAAAAAGTAAGGAACGAGAAAATCATATACCTAATGCTGTATTTTATGATGAAAAAGATGAAATATGGATAGTATCTTTTTGGGAAGATACTGATAAAAATATCTTAGGAGGAGATTGCAGCATAGCTATGCAGAAAAAGGACAGTAAAGTGTTAAATATATGGTTCGGAGGATGATTTGTTACTGGAGGAGCATATGTTAACTGCTCCTCAAACAAATCTACAATACTATAATTTACGTTAAGTTTTAAGCAACCAAAACCGTAAACGGGGTAAAGAGCACATATGAATATGTAGGCGGACAGCTTGTGTATGAAAAGAGAGGAAATATGGATATATATTATCTGTATGACACTCTCGGAAATCTGTCGGCAATCAGATATGCAGACGGAACAGTAGATCATCTGTATTATGCAGTATGCAACAGCCGAGGCGATGTAGAGGCGTTTTATAATGGCTCTGGAACGCTGAGAGCAAGATACATATATGATTCATGGGGTAATGTAATCAAGGCAGTAGACGGAAACGGAAAAGAAATCACAGATAAAAACAGCGTAGCATATATCAATCCGATACGTTACCGTGGATATTATTTTGATTCAGAGACAGGCCTATATTATCTGAATAGCCGTTATTATGACCCGCAGGTAGGAAGATTTATAAATGCGGACGGACTTGTTTCCACAGGACAAGGTGTTCTCGGAAACAATATGTTTGCGTATTGTAATAATAACCCGGTGAATAACGTTGATCCTACAGGTCAATTGCCGCAATTTTTGAAAGACATTGGAAATGCAATTTGCAGTGCAGCAAAAACTGTTTATAATACAGGAAAAAAGGTAGTAAAAGCTATTAAAGGTTCAATTCAAGCCGAAGTAGGATTTGGATATGGATTTGGAGTAGCAGCTTCTGTAGGACCAGTAAAGGCTAAAGTTTCAGCCTATCAGGATGATTTAACAATTGGTTGGAAAAATAATCATTCATATACAGCTATAAAAGGTAGCGCTGGAATATCATTACAAGTAGGCGCAAGGCAAAAATTTGGTTTATCTACTGATTATGAGCATAGATTTGAAACTGATTGTGTTAGGGATTGGGATGATCACACTGCATTTTCATCTCCTGTCAGTGTTTATACCTGCGAAAAAACTGTTAAAAATCCAGTACAATTTAATATTCCTATCATTGATCCGGTGGAAGGTAATTTATCAGAAGAATCTTCTATTGGAATAGGTGGTGATGCTCATGTCATTGTTGGCGGACATTTTTACATAGGATGGGATCCTTCTGAGTTCATGAGAATTATGAGAGAAGAGTAGGTATTAATAATGAAAAAAACAATATTTAAAAGCAAAAAATTTAAAATAATTTCAATTATTTTATTCATGTATTTACTATTTGTTGCGGTAGTACTTATTGGTTTTTACTCCATAAGAAATAATCCTACAGACAAAATAGCTATGCCATATATTTGGCAAAATGAAGATTTAGAAAAACAATATGGTGAGATTCATTCTGTGCTTAGATATCATGGTTATGAAACAGAAAAAACAAAAAAGAAAAAGAAAGTTTCTTATTCAGTTGAAACAGAAAATAATCGTGTAATTGTATATGTTACCCTTGAGAAAAATGAGGAAAATTGGGAAGCTGAATCTTTAGAAATTTTAGAGGTGATTGAAAATGTCAGTTAATGCAAGAAGAATAATAGCAGCAGGTTTTGATTTTTACATTATTTGTATTATGGTAGTATTATTATCATATGTATTAGTTTTTATTACTTCTGATATTTCATTTTTAATATTTTGTATATGTTTTGTACTAACATATGTGTTAATTTTATTCAGAGATAATATTTTTGGTAATGCAAGTATAGGCAAAAAGCTTTTAAAAATAAAAGTTGTTAAAGTGAATGGAGAAAAAATAAATTTAATTACCAGTTTAAAAAGAAATATATTATTCTTTTTATGGCCTGTGGAAATATTATTGATTATAACTGACAATAAACGTTTAGGAGATATGTGGGCAAAAACAATTGTTGTAAAAAGCTAAAAATATAATTTTTAAAACTTTTATTTGATTACCATCATGGGAGTTGATTTTAGCAAAGGACAATAGAGGTGGTTTATACATGATAAGGGGAGTATCTTTTCAATTTCCACAAATAACGTCAAATGTTCTTTGGAGAATTCTAAATACAGTAGATATTTCAAAATATTCTTGGTACCATGTTTCAAATCAATCGGAGGTTTGGGATGAACATTTAAAATACAATTTTTTTGATAAAAGTCATTATAGTGGAAATGCTTTTTTAAAACATATTCAATATAATCATTATATAATTTTTTTGAAACTACAGGCTTATCTTGACAATTACGAGTTTAATGATATTCATACATATGATGAATTTTATAAAAGTGAATGTCAGATGTTAATTTTGATAAGTGACTGTGAATTTGTAGAGATATATTCAAAAAATGAAAATGAATTAAAAGCTATTTTTAAAAACGCTGCATCAAATCTTTACAAAAATATACAATATATTACTGACACCAATGATATGCGAACAGTTATGGATATTTTGTAATTTTTTTAATATTAAGATTTATAAATGCGGACGGACATGTGAGCACAGGACAGGGCATATTAGGCAACAATATGTTTGCGTATTGTAATAATAACCCGGTGAATAACGTTGATTCTACAGGAAAATCACCGTTAATGACAGCTGTTCTTGCTGGAGCTACTATTGGATTTGCTGCTATGGGATCTATTGGTGGAGTGCTAATTTCTGTTGGTTGGGTGCTTCTATGGGGTCAAGTGCTTGTTCATCAAGTGTTGGTACTGCACAACCATATGTTAATATGCCTGGAAGTAATGATAAAAACTCTCCAAATTGCTATGCTTATGCAATTGGATCATCTATTAATGAACAACCAGGTGGTAGAAGTGGAAGAACTCCAACAAAATGGAATGATGTAAATGATGTCGGAATATCAGTAGAGGCAGATTTAAAATCAATGGGGAAAACTGTAAGAAAAATTAATGGACCTAATACTATGGTTTATAATAATGAATTTAAGATAGCCTTAAGAGTTGGAACACAACCATATGCTTACAACAGAATAACTGGCGAATTATATTACGACTATCATTTTATGAGACAAACCAATACTGGTCAGTGGGCTGAAAAACATGGCATTGGTGGAGAATCCGTATTGTGGGATTCAGGAATGACTCCTGATACAATACCGTGGACATTAAATGGTATGGAATACTATGATAGTAAAATTATTTATTATGCAGTAGGAAATTGAGGTGTAACACATGAGAAAATATAATTTGTTTTGTATGTTATTTGCAATTGCGCTATTTTTATGCTCTTGCAAAGAAGGAGATAATATGAAGTTTACCGTATCAGATTCTCAAGCAAATATTACTAATTTAATCACAAAAATATATTCAGATGAACAACTTGATAAAATAAATACAAATTACAATGACATTAACCAATTGAATGCAGACTATCCAATTCAATGTTTAAGGGAAATTGAATCTCATTACAAAGTTGTATATCGTGGAAATGAAGAAATACTGATAGTTTTTTTTGATCATAGCGGAAATAAAATATTATCTAAAGTTTATAATATATCAGTACTATCATCAACTTTTGATGTTTTATCTGTAGGGCATAGCATTTGTGAAGTTCAGAAAATTGATCCAAAAGGTGATTATACATTTTTATATACAGGTAGAAATGATGTTCCTTTTATATCTTATCATTATACTAGCGACGGATATATAATACAAATAACATATAATGATAAAAATGAAATTATTAATATTGATAAAGATTTTATTTGATTTTTTATAATTTTCATTAAACTAATATAATTAGATAGATTATGGTTATTGTCGTGGCTATTATTTTGATTTAGAGACGGGATTATATATCTGAACAGCCGTTATTATGACCCACAGGTAGGAAGATTTATAAATGCGGACACAACAGATATACTTACTGCGTCTATGGGTTCATCAAATTATCACAAAAACTTATTTGCATATTGTGATAATAATCCTACTGTTCGTATTGATACTGATGGTGAGTTTTGGCATATTGTTATAGGAGGTATAGTAGGCGGTTTGGTTAATGGTGTTGTAAAAGCAGTATCTAATGTGGTTGAAGGTAAAGATATAACAGATGGTCTTGGAACAGCTATATTGTCTGGAACTGCAAGTGGTGCTCTCGGAGCGACTGGCATTGGTATGATTGGTTCAGTTACCGGAAATGCAATTATTGCTGCAGCAGAAAGTACAACTAATCAGATTATTGATAATGGGGGATTTAATAATTTTAATGCTGGAGATGTGATTACTGATGGTATAATTGGTGGTGTATCTGGTGCAATAGGTGGCGCTGGAAAGGGATCAAAACATTTGAACAATCTTGGAAAACAGACTGTAAAGAGAACTGTAAATACAACTGCTAATAAAGGACTTATGGCTGGTATTAAAACATCAGGAAAAGCTTTCTCTTACTATTGGAAAAACACAAAAAAATATTACGGTTCAGTTGCCAAAGATTCAGTAAAAGATTTATTTGGTTCTGTGGCATTTTCAGTAGCATTAGATACTATTAATAATTTATCTGGGTGGGGATTTAATTGGAGATAGACAAACAATTACTATTAGGTATTATTATGTTTATTTGTTCTTATCTATATATTATTTGTGTGATACATAGTGTTAAGGATTTATATTTGAGAAGAAATGAACGAAAACGAAGATCAAAAGGTCAAACATTTAAGGAATGGTTTTTCTGTAGTCGATATAGAGATCAAATACCAAGATATTTGATTTGGTTTTCCTATATTGTACTTGTAATTCACTCTATTTTACTTGCTTTTATATTTTCTGCATATAAATTTGTATCCATACAATATTTTACTTCTATAATGACAATATCAATTATAGTATTTGATTTAGTTTGGTTCATGATAATATCAATTTTGTCTTGGAAACCCGGTTCTCCTTGGTCACACTACGAACAATGGGTGCCTAAGCCACCAAAACGTAAAAAGAAAAAATAGTTTAACTATGTGGCTTAGAAAAGTTTATATATTTGATCTTGGATTTAATTGATAAGTTGGAAATAACATTTTGAGTTTATTACTTAATTCGATACCATAACACTAATTTAATTAGGATACAGGCCTATATTATCTGAATAGCCGTTATTATGACCCGCAGGTAGGAAGATTTATAAATGCGGACGGACTTGTTTCCACAGGACAAGGAGTTCTCGGAAACAATATGTTTGCGTATTGCGAAAATAATCTGGTGAATAGAGCAGATAAGAGTGGTAAGTCATGGTCTGATTTGTGGGAATTTGTCAAAAATGCAGCTGAAGCAATTGAGAATGTAATGAATGCATGGTCTCCAGCTTATTCTTATTGCGGTCAATTAGCGGAATTGGATGGTCCGGCACCTTATTTGGATGTTGCAGCGGCTGCGGGATCTATACTGCTAACTATAGGAGCTGTTGGAGTTGCAGGCTATCAAACCCTTACTTCTCCTGCTCCGTCACTTTCAGTTCCAAAGGTTGAAACTAAAGAGAAAGAGGTTATCTTAAATCCACCGCCAAAAACACAAGCAATTTCACTCAAAGTCCATATGATTTTCATCCTTAAGGATTAGTCATGAGAGAGTTTGATGGAACTAAAAATGATAAAATTATTGAATGGCGAGATCCTTTAATAAATGAGAAAGTATTTGAATGGAACGAAGATCCTGCACATGGACAACATTATCATGCAATGTTAATTGAATGGGATGGAAAACATCTCGGACCTCACTATTATGCACATACCCCTGTGCTAGAACCATGGAATTCAATATATTTTGGAGGATAGTATGATAATAAATGAATTAAATGGTAAAGTTATTGATACTAAGGAAGTATGTATACATGATGATATTCTTTATGAACTAAGGTTTTATAGACTTGAAAAAAGAATTAAGCTTATAATTGAAAAAGAATTAGATGAAACAAAAAAATATATCATAGAATTTATTAAAGTAATAGGATTTGAAATGACATCATGTGATTTTTGGGGCCGTTCTCCTCATATATTGGATTTTGAGTATGTAGAAGTTAATGATCGTATAATAATACCAAAGTTATTTATTAAGGAAAAACTTTATCCTGGTTGTTCCAGTTTAACAAAAGAAAAAAATTATATAGAAACTTTAATTACTTTTACATCAGGAGATCAGCTTAGAATAGCTTGTGAAGAAATCGTTATAGAAGATATGTAATAATATTGAACTTAATTTTATTGAATATCTATTAAACTTTTTTACAAGGAATGATGAAACATGAAAAAATTTTTATCAATATTTAATATTGTTATTGTTTTACTTTTTGCGATCTATCTTTTAACTTTGTTGTTTATAGATTATCCTAAAATTATTAAAATCATTATTTTAATATTTTATTTTATAATTGCAGTAATAAGGGCAGTTTTATTAATAAAAAATTATCACAAAAATTTTAATGTTAAAAATAAATTTAACTAAACTGTCTTTAAGAACATCAACCCGTTGTAATATTCTTGCAGCGGGTTGATTTGTTGAATACAATCTATCACTGATAATACTTATCTATTTGTTCATGAACTATTTACGTTAAACAACAATGTCGGTAAAGGCTCCATGTTAAAAAGTTAATTTTTGTGTTTTGTGAAAATCATCTGAAAAATGTTTGTATGGTGTTGACTTTTGAACGCAAAAAAAGTAAAATGATATATGGTTAAAAAAGATGATTATCCTAAAATGCTTGACTTTTAGTACTTGCAGCATTAAAATAATATTATTAAATGGAATAATTAGAATGGAGAGTAAAATGAAAATTAATTTTGGTGTGATAAAAAATAATGTAAAATCATACTTCAAAAATAATATTTTATTTTTGACTTTTGTTTTGTCATCTGTTATAAACTCTTTTTTACTTAGAGTTTTTACAGTAGGTTTCAGCTATAATCAATTAAAGCCGCTTTTGGCGGATATTGCTGTAGTTTTGATTTTTGGTATGTTCGGATACCTGTTTAAATCAAAAAAACAGTTTGGATATTTTATGTTCTGGACAGTCATATTTGCTGTGCTGAGCGCAGGGAATTCAATATATTATACTAATTATAAATCGTTTATGTCTGTTTCTCTGCTTTCTACTGCTTCACAATTAGGCGGTGTAATGGATGCGGTTACGGAAAATATTATGGAAGCCAAGGATCTGATTTTTGTATGGTCAATATTTGCACTTATAGGAGTATATATTTACATTAAGAAGAAAAATCCCGGCTATTTTAATTTCATTGCTGAAAAGAAAGCAAGAAAAAAATATTTTTTCTGCACTTTCGGAACAGCTGTAGTGATTGCCGGCATCTTTGCAAGTATGCTTACAGGAACAGATTATTCTCGATTAAAAAAGCAGTGGAACAGAGAATATGTTCTTGGAACCTTTGGTCTTTATACATATCAGATAAGTGATTCGGTTTCTTGTATAAACGCTAAGCTTAATATGCTGATGGGATATTCAGAAAGTGAAGAGGCGTTCAGGGAATTCTATGATAAAAAAGAAGAAACGAAACCAAAGAAAAAAGATAACGATTATTCAAATATTTTTGAAGGTAAAAATATAATTACTATTCACGCAGAAAGTATTCAGCAGTTTACCTTAGATACATTCATAAACGGTGAAGAACTGACTCCCAATTTGAATAAACTTGCCAAAGAGGGTTTATATTTTTCAAATTTTTATGCTCAGGAAAGCGTTGGTACAAGTTCAGACAGTGAATTTACATTTTCAAGTTCTCTGATGCCGGCATCAAGCGGTACTGTTGCAATAAATTATTGGGACAGGGATTATACTACAATTCAAAGTATGCTGAGAGATAAAGGATATCATACTTTCAGTATGCATGGAAATAACGGTTCTTATTGGAATAGATTGAATCTTCATAATGCTTTGGGTTATGAAAAATTCTATAATTATAATACTGATTTTAATATAGACGAAACAATAGGACTTGGCTTATCTGACAAATCCTTCTTTAAACAGGCTGTGCCGATAATAAAGAATATTTCAAAAGAAAATAAGAATTTCTATGGCGCTCTGCTTATGCTGACAAACCATACTCCTTTTACTGACATTGAACGTGTCAGTGACTTTGAGGTGGACTTTAAGTATAAAAAATATAATTCGGAAACCGGACTCTATGAAGAAGTGTCAGCACCGTTCTTAGAAGGAACAAAGCTTGGAAGTTATTTTAAATCAGTGCATTATGCTGATGAAGCCCTCGGGCAGTTTATGGCTGATCTTGATAAGGAAGGTCTGCTTGATAATACTGTAGTAGTTATCTATGGCGACCATGATGCAAAAATCAAAGAATCAGAGTATGAATATTATTATAACTATAATCCTTTTACTGAAACTGTACTTGGCGAGGATGATCCAGGATATGTTCCTGTTGATGACTTCTATTATAATGTAAACCGAAAAGTACCGTTTATTATTTGGTCAAAAGACGGCGGCTATAAACCTAAAGAAATTACAAGGGTTATGGGAATGTATGATGTTCAGCCAACTTTAGGTAATATGTTTGGATTTAAAAATAATTTTGCATTGGGACATGATATATTCTCGTTTGATGATAACGAGGAAAATATAGTTATTTTCCCAAATGGTAATTTTATAACTGATACAATTTATTACGATAGTCAGAAAAATAAATATTTTGATCTTAAAGGATATAACAATCTTTCGACAAAGGTTTCCTGTAATCAGGTTTTCAAAAACACTCCTGATCTTCTTTACATAGAAAGTATTCACGGTATGTTTAAAACAACTGATAATCCTTATTCTTATATTCATTCAGAAGCAAGAATTAATGATAATGTGGTTGATGAAACCTATATAACAGAAAAAGCCGGTTATGCCGAAGAGAGAATCAATATTTCCAATGCCATTATCTATTATGATATGATAAATAAATCTGATCATGGATTTAACAGTAATATGAATTCAACGGATATAAATCTTGACAGCGGTTCAATTTTTGCTCCGCCGTCTGAAAAAGCAAGAAGACATTTAATGATTATGTAAAAAAACTGTGCTGCATATTTATGCGGCACAGTTTTTGCTTAATGAGGGAATAATGTCTGAAAAGATCAGCAGGTATCAGTTGTTAGCTATATTAAATTGAAAAATAAAAAAGACCGGCAAACAAGCCGATCTATCTTTGGAACAAATATTAAGCTCTTTCAACCTTGCCTGAACGCAGGCATCTTGAACAAGCGTAAATATGACATGGTGAACCGTTAACGATAGCCTTAACTCTTTTAACGTTTGGCTTCCATGTTCTGTTAGTTCTTCTGTGTGAGTGAGAAACCTTAATTCCGAAAGTTACACCCTTTCCGCAAATCTGACACTTTGCCATGAGGTTGCACCTCCTTTTCATAATTACTATACTTAATTTACAATATCAATTATTATATCATACTAAAAAAAAAAATGCAAGCCTTTTTTATAATTTTTATAAAAAATATTTATTTATGTCACTTGATACAAAAATAAATATTTTAAGATCTCAAAAGATGAATAAAAATTAATATTTAATCAAGCATTATTGACTTGTAATTCACTGTGTAGTATAATAAATTTAAATGGTAATCATTATTATTGTAATTTTGTAAAGATTTCAGCCTATAATAAATTTGTAGTAACAGGAAAGGGAAGCTGACTTATTATGAGAAAAACTAAAATTGTTTGTACTATAGGACCTTCTACTGACGACGATAATGTGCTTCGTGAATTAATGAAATCCGGAATGGACGTTGCAAGATTCAATTTTTCACATTCGGATCATAATGTCCATAAACAACGTTTTGAAACAATATCCCGTCTTAGAGAGGAATTGGGGCTGAATGTCGCAACTCTCCTTGATACAAAAGGCCCTGAAATTAGATTGCGTGATTTTAAAGATCATAAGCCTGTCATAATTAATGACGGTGATGAATTCACATTAACTACCAAGGATGTTGAAGGTACTGAGAAAATAGCTTCAATTACTTTTGCTCATTTGCCAAAGGATGTGTCTGTGGGATGCCGAATACTCGTTAATGACGGCGTAATTGAAATGGTAGTAAAGTCTGTAAGCGATACGGATATCGTGTGCGAGGTTATTCACGGCGGAAAGCTTTCTGACCATAAGGGAATAAATGTTCCGGGTGTTAAGCTTTCTATGCCTTATATATCCGATGCGGATATGGCTGATCTGGAATTCGGTGCAAAAATGGGATTTGACTTTATTGCCGCTTCTTTTGTAAGAACAGGAGCAGATGTAATATACCTTAGAAAATTCACTCAAAGCCTTGGTTGGTTTAATCCAAGAATTATTGCTAAAATTGAAAATGCCGAGGGTGTTGAAAATATAGATGAAATACTTGATGCCGCTGACGGAATAATGGTAGCAAGAGGCGATATGGGCGTCGAGATACCGTTTGAAAAAATACCTGCAATTCAGAAAGAACTTATCCAGAAAGCCTATAATGCCGGAAAACAAGTTATTACAGCAACTCAGATGCTGGAGTCAATGATGACCAATCCACGTCCTACAAGAGCAGAAATTACCGATGTTGCTAATGCTATATATGACGGAACTTCAGCTATAATGCTTTCGGGAGAAACAGCCGCAGGAGATTTTCCCATGGAAGCAGTTAAGACTATGGCACTTATTGCCGAAACCACAGAAAATAATATCGACTATGTCGGAAGATTCAAAAAACGTGAAAATAACAGAAGTGCTAACGTTACTGAAGCTATTTCTCATGCAACGGTTACAACCGCTCATGATCTGCATGCAGCTGCAATTCTGACTGTAACAAAAGGCGGGTCTACCGCAAGAATGTTGTCTAAATATCGTCCAAATTGTCCGATAATAGGACTTACTACTGATGAAACAACTTGTCATCAGATGAATATGTCCTGGGGTATTCTTCCAGGAGTAATTGAGGAGCAGACTAATACAGATGAGCTTATAAATCAGGCAATAGCTTATTCTCTGCAAAAAGGATATCTTAAGCATGGAGATCTTGTTGTAGTAACAGCAGGTGTTCCTTTGGGAATGAGCGGTACAACAAATCTGATTAAAGTTGAAACAGTAAAATAAAATATGAAATTTTTTATCCGTATCTTTAATAAAAGATACGGATTTTTGCATATTTTTTCTTAATTGGGTTAAAATATTTCCATAGATTTTTAGAAGAAAATAAAAAGTCTGAGAATGCATTTCTTAAACTTCTGTTTTGCTTTTTATGATACCTTCGGTATGAATATAATGCAAAACCATCTACGATATTGAAAGGAGCACAACTGAAACTATGGGAAACACAAATATAGTGAAAATATGCGCAAGAGAAATAATTGATTCAAGAGGAAATCCAACTGTGGAAGCTGACGTCCACCTTGCGGACGGAACAGTCGGAAGAGGCGCATCGCCAAGCGGTGCATCAACCGGTATTTTTGAAGCATGTGAGTTAAGAGATAATGATAAGTCAAGATATATGGGAAAAGGAGTAATGGATGCTGTAGCCAACGTAAAAGATAAAATTGCCCCCGTTCTTATGGGATCTGACGCCAAAGATATTTATAATATTGACAGAACTATGATTTCTTTAGATGGAACAAATGATAAATCAAAGCTGGGAGCAAATGCGATTTTAGCTGTGTCACTTGCTTGTGCAGATGCTGCTGCCAAATCTTTGGGACTTCCGCTCTTTAGGTTTATCGGCGGTGTATCGGCAAATCGTATGCCTGTACCAATGATGAATATCCTCAACGGCGGTGCTCATTCGTCAAATAAACTTGATGTACAGGAATTTATGATTATGCCTGTCGGTGCAAAAACCTATTCACAGGGACTTCAGTGGT
Organism: Ruminococcus sp.; assembly: GCA_019420505.1. Lineage (GTDB taxonomy): Bacteria > Bacillota > Clostridia > Oscillospirales > Ruminococcaceae > FB2012. Next base: position 17,462 of record JAHZHC010000013.1, on the reverse strand, counting down.
GCAGTGAAGTGTTTCACACATTGGCAAAAATACTGAAAAACAAGGGATTGTCAACAGCAGTTGGAGATGAAGGAGGCTTTGCTCCTGAAATAAATGCAGATTACGAAGCACTTGATTTAATATGTGAAGCAATAAAATCTGCTGGTTTTATTCCAGGTGAAGATTTTGTTCTTGCACTTGACGCTGCTGCAAGTGAATGGAAAACCGAGAATTCCGGTGAGTACAGATTCCCTAAAATGGGTAAGCAGTTTTCATCTGATGAGCTTATCGATCATTGGGAAGACTTGTGTGAAAAATATCCTATTCGTTCTATCGAGGATCCTCTTGACGAGGAAGATTGGCAGGGGTGGAAACGCATTACTGAAAGATTGGGAAAAAGAATTCAGCTTGTGGGAGACGATTTGTTTGTAACAAATACACAAAGGCTGTCAAAGGGAATTAGTGAGGGAGCTGCGAATGCTATTTTAATTAAGCTTAACCAGATCGGAACTCTTTCTGAAACTATAGAAGCAGTAAGAATGGCTAAAAATCATGGATATCGGGCAGTAATGTCACACCGTTCCGGAGAAACGGAAAATACAATTATAGCCGACCTCGCTGTAGCATTGAATGTTGGGCAGATAAAAACCGGTGCACCGAGCCGAAGCGAGCGTACCGCAAAATATAATCAGCTTTTAAGAATAGAAGAAAAAATATCCTATTCTAATAACGATTTTTACGGCAGATGTTTTTGATAAATATAAGTGTTGGATATGTCTGATTTTTGATTGATTTCCTTGACTTATAGCATAAAATGTGGTATCATATTAATCAAAGGGCTATATGTAGATATAACCAACATTTATTGTAGTATTGGAGAGATATAAATGGAAAAGGAATTTTGTGAAGAATGGGAAGGTTTTGTCCCCGGAAGATGGAGCAATACATCTGTAAATGTCCGTGACTTTATTCAGAAGAATTTTACTCCCTATGACGGAGATGAAAGCTTCTTAGCTGGTCCTACAGAAGCTACAAAGAAATTGTGGGCTCAGGTTATGGACCTGAGTGAAAAAGAACGTGAAGCCGGCGGAGTTCTTGATATGGACACAAAAATTGTGTCAACTATCACCTCGCACGGAGCAGGTTATCTTGATAAGGATCTGGAACAGATCGTTGGTTTTCAGACAGATAAGCCTTTTAAAAGATCACTTCAGCCTTTCGGCGGTATTCGTATGGCACAGAATGCATGCCATCAAAACGGATACGAGGTGGATCAGGAAGTTGTTGATATTTTTACAAAGTATAGAAAAACGCACAATCAAGGGGTTTTTGATGCTTATACACCTGAAATGAAGCTGGCAAGACATTCAGCTATCATTACCGGTCTTCCTGACGCATACGGACGTGGAAGAATTATCGGTGACTATAGAAGAGTTGCTTTGTATGGTATCGACTTGCTTATTGAGGATAAAAAACAGCAGCTTGATACTTCTTTGGTAAGAATGACATCAAAGAATATACGTTTGCGTGAAGAGCTTGCTGAACAGCTGAGAGCCTTGGAAGACCTTCGTGAGTTAGGAAAAATCTATGGATTTGATATTTCAAAGCCGGCTAAGAATGCAAAAGAAGCAATTCAGTGGCTCTATTTCGGTTATCTTGCAGCAGTTAAAGAACAAAACGGTGCTGCTATGTCAATCGGAAGGACTTCAACATTTCTTGATATCTATATTCAGCGTGACCTTGATAAAGGTATTATTACTGAAGAACAGGCTCAGGAATACATTGATCATTTTATTATGAAACTCAGACTTGTTAAATTTGCAAGAACTCCTGAGTATAATTCATTGTTCTCAGGAGACCCGACATGGGTAACCGAATCGATCGGCGGCGTGTCTATTGACGGTGTTCCTATGGTAACAAAGAATTCATTCAGATATCTGCATACTCTTGATAACCTTGGTTCAGCACCGGAACCTAACCTTACAGTGCTCTGGAGCAAAAAGCTGCCTATGAACTTTAAGAGATATTGTGCAAAAATGTCTATTAAATCATCATCTATTCAGTATGAAAATGATGATATGATGAGAGCAACTCACGGCGATGACTATGCAATTGCTTGCTGTGTTTCCTCAATGAGAATCGGTAAGGAAATGCAGTTCTTCGGAGCAAGAGCCAATCTTGCGAAATGCTTGCTTTATGCTATAAACGGCGGTGTGGATGAACGCCTGAAAATTCAGGTCGGTCCTAAGTACCGTCCGGTTGAGGGCGACTATCTTGACTATGATGATGTAATGTCAAAGTATGATGATATGATGGAATGGCTTGCGGGTCTGTATGTAAATACTTTAAATGTTATTCATTATATGCATGACAAATATTGCTATGAAAAGATTCAGATGGCTCTCCATGACAGAGATGTTAAGAGATATTTTGCAACCGGTATAGCAGGACTTTCGGTAGTAGCCGATTCGCTCAGCGCTATTAAGTATGCAAAGGTTAAATGCATTCGTGATGAAGACGGAATTGTGACTGATTATGAAATTGAAGGCGATTTTCCGAAGTATGGCAACAATGATGATCGTGTTGATAAAATTGCCGTATATATTGTCCGAACATTTATGGACAAAATCAGAAAGCATCACACTTATCGTGACGGAGTTCCTACAATGTCAATTTTGACTATTACGTCTAATGTAGTTTACGGCAAGAAAACAGGATCAACTCCTGACGGCAGAAAAATCGGTGTTCCTCTTGCACCCGGAGCTAACCCTATGCACGGACGTGATACCCATGGTGCAGTCGCTTCGCTTTCATCCGTAGCTAAGCTTCCGTTCAGACATGCAAAGGACGGTATTTCAAATACATTCTCTATTATTCCTGACGCTCTCGGTAAGGATGCACAGGTGTTTGTAGGCGATTTGGATATTGAAAGCATTGCCAAGGAGTTGAATAACGATGGGGTATGATATAACAAAGGATGATGAGAACGGTGAAGTTGACGAGCTTGTCAGCATTATTGACCGTCTTATTGAACAAGGTGATCAAAGAGTTCATTTGCAGGTAGATAAACTTGCAGATGGTATAAAAATAAAGACAGCTATAAGCGACGAATGCAAAAAAGGTGCATGCTGTCAGCCAACAGAACATTTTGATAATGAAGAATCATAGAGCTTATATCATTGCTTCCGATTCTTTGTGAGTTTTATATGTCAGGGCTATGCCCTTATTTGAATGGAGGTAAACAATATGGCAAATGTAGAACCAAATGAAAAACAAATAGATAACTTAATTGAACTTATTGATGGCTATACTGAAAAAGGCGGTCATCACCTCAATGTTAATGTATTTACAAGAGAAACCTTGCTTGACGCACAGAAGCATCCTGAGAAATATCCTCAGCTTACAGTAAGAGTTTCCGGTTATGCAGTAAATTTCGTTAAGCTTACTAAAGAACAGCAGGATGATGTTATTTCAAGAACATTTCATACTAACGTATAATTAAATTTAACAGGGCAGGATTTTTCCTGCCCTTAAATTAATTTTGGAGTGATAAATTTGGAAGGATATATTCATTCGACTGAAAGTTTTGGCACAGTAGATGGACCAGGTATCAGATTCGTCATTTTTTTTCAGGGATGTCCTATGAGATGTCTTTATTGTCATAATCCTGATACATGGGAGCCTAATAAGGGCAATGTTCGCACTGTTGAAAGCATTCTTGAAGAATACGATTCTTATAAAGAATTCTTGAAAAACGGAGGAATTACCTGTACGGGCGGAGAGCCTTTACTTCAAATAGATTTTGTTATTGAACTTTTTGAAGCATCTAAGAAAAAAGGAATACACACATGTCTTGATACATCGGGAATTACATTTAATCCTGATAATTCTGAGATTTTAACAAAATTTAAGAGGTTAATGAAATCAACTGATCTTGTTATGCTGGATATTAAACATATTAATCCGATTGAACATAAAAAGCTAACAGGTCATTCAAATGATAGTATCCTTAAATTTGCCGAATTCCTTCGTGATGAAGAAATTGCACTGTGGGTGAGACATGTTGTTGTTCCGGGTATTACAGACAAGGAAGAATATCTTCATGAGCTTGGTATGTTCCTCGGCGGATTAAAAAATCTCAAAGCACTTGATGTTCTTCCTTATCATACAATGGGCAGAGCTAAGTATAAGGAACTTGGAATTGAATATCCGCTTAAAGATACACCGCCTGCGGAAAAAGCTTTAGCTTTTTGGGCAAAGGATATAATCATGCAAGGGATAAAAGACAGGCTTAGGAAAAAATAAATTGCAGACTGATTTGTAAAATTGCAAATCGGTCTTTTTTCAAAATTACTGTTATTTAGTGCGTTTTCTCTTGAAAAACAATGGAAAATATGTTATAATAAAAAAGAATATAAAAAGTTTTCGGAGGAGTTCCTTAATGAAAAAATGGAAAGTTAATAAGCCTGATCAAAAGCTTGTTGCAGAATTTATGAGAAAATGTGATTTGAGTAAATTGACTCTTGAAATTATGACTTCAAGAGGTTATTCAGATTTTCAAAGTATTTCCGATTTTTTCAGTGATGAAGGCTTTGATGATCCGTTTATAATCAAGGATATGCAGGCGGCGGTTGATACTATCAATGAAGCTGTAGACTCCTATGACTTAATTTGTGTATATGGAGATTATGACTGTGACGGAGTTACAGCAACATCAATTTTATATAATTATCTTTTAAATATAGGCGCAAATGTTATGTATTACATTCCCGAACGTTCAGATGGTTATGGAATGAGTCTTTCCGCTGTTGAAAAGCTGTATTCAATGGACGTTAAAGTTATCGTGACAGTAGATAACGGAATTTCAGCTGTTGCAGAAGCCGACAAAATTGCGGAACTTGGAATGAAGCTTGTTATTACCGACCATCATCAGCCGTCTGAGAGATTGCCGAAAGCTAAAGCTATTGTTAACCCCCACAGGCAGGATTGTCCATCTTCATTCAAAGATCTTTCAGGTGCAGGGGTTGCATTTAAATTGTGTGCAGCGTTAGATGATGGTAATTATGATATGGTTTTGGAACAATATTCTGATATCTGCGCTATCGGAACAATTGCGGATATTGTTCCCCTTAAAGGTGAAAACAGAACGATTGTACGTAATGGCCTTATGTATATGAGAAATACTGAGAATCCCGGTTTGGGATATCTTATGGAGAAAGCAAAAGTAAACAGGGACATACTTAATTCTGTTGCTGTTGCTTTTCAGATTGCACCGAGAATTAATGCCGCAGGACGTTTCGGTTCACCACTGACGGCGGTAAAAGCAATTCTGTCCGAAGCTGAAGATGACGCAGAGAATTATGCAGATATGCTGATGACCTTGAATAATCAGCGAAAAGAAACCGAAACTGATATTATGGCAGAAATATTCAGATATATAGATGATAATCCGGATATACTCAATCAGCGTATAATTGTGCTGGCAGGGAAAGGCTGGCATCATGGAGTTATCGGTATAGTATCATCTAAAATTCTTGATTATTACGGAAAACCCAATATTCTTATTTCTATTGATGAAAATGGAGTGGGAAGAGGCTCAGCAAGAAGTGTTAAGGGATTTAATATATTCAAATGTTTCTCTTATGCACAGGATTACCTTGAACAGTTCGGCGGACATGAATGTGCAGGTGGACTTACTGTAAAAGAAAGCAACATCGCTGATTTCACAAATAAAGTATTAGAATATGCAAACGGTTTTGAACAAATGCCTGTTTCTGAACTTATAGCCGATAAAATATTGTTACCTGAGGATTTAACCATAGATAACATAAAAAAGTTGTCTGTTTTAGAACCTTTTGGTGCGGGAAACCCGGAGCCTGTATTTGCAATTGCGGGTGCTCGTGTTGATAAGATAACCGGACTTTCGCAGGGAAAACACTCTAAGCTTGATATTACATACGGAAGAATAAAGACTCAGATTCTTATATTTTCACAAAGCCCGGAAAGCTTGCCTTTTTCATGCGGAGATCTGATAGATTTAATGGTAAATATAAGTGTTAATGTTTTCGCAGGTGCGGAAAATCTCTCGATAAAAGCGGTTGATTACCGTATAAGAGGGATTAATCAGGATAAATATTTTGCTGCTAAGGATTGCTATGAAAGATATATGCGGGGAGAAATCCTTCCACTGGCATTTTTGCAGAAAATAAATCCTTCAAGAGAAGAGCTTATTAATGTATATAAATATATAAAATCTGCCGGCGAGGTATCAATTGACAGGCTTTATATGAAAATGATTGCTCCGGATATGAATTACTGTAAACTGAAGCTTTGTATTGATACTTTTACTGATTTGGGATTAGTAAAGTTTATGCCGTCGATTCAGAAAATAAAAATTATGCCGGTGACAAAAAAAGTAGATCTGAATAATTCAAAGATCTTGACTGATCTTCGTTCAAAAATTCAAAAGGGAGGTAACTGATTTGTCTGACAGTAACATACGTATTGCTCCGCAGGCTGATTGTACAATAGATACGCTGATTCAAAAAATTCTTGACGGAGAAAAGCAGTATGATTTATCTAAAATTGTTTCTGCATATGAGCTTGCAGAAAATTATCATCATGACCAGAAGCGTGAATCGGGTGAACCATATATAACTCATCCTCTTGCTGTGGCATATATCCTTCTTGAATTGGGAATGGACACAGATACCATTTGTTCTGCTCTTTTACATGATGTTGTTGAGGATACGGACTGTACTCTTGAACAATTGCAGAAAAAATTCGGTACAGATGTCGCTATGCTTGTAAACGGAGTTACAAAACTAAAAAAGGTTGAAACTTTTACTAAAGATGAGCAAAAAGCAGAAAATATAAGAAAAATACTTCTTGCGATGAGTGAAGATATTCGTGTAATAATTATTAAGCTTGCTGACAGGCTTCATAACATGAGAACCCTTAATTTTTGCAGGGAAGAAAAAAGACGTACTATTGCTCATGAAACAATGAATATCTATGCGCCGATTGCTCATAGACTTGGAATCAGTTCAATAAAAGATGAATTTGAAGATCTTGCATTTCAATATCTCGACCCATATGCTTATGAGGAAATTGACAAACAAATGGCTATGAGAAAAGAAGCGAGAGAAGAGTTAGTCGATTCAATAAAGCAAAGTATCCATGAACGGCTTTCTAAAGATTTTGATCCGGTTCCTCAGATTGACGGACGTGTAAAAAGCAACTATGGAATTTATAAAAAGGTTTATCGTGACGGTAAGGAGATTGATCAGATTTATGACAGATATGCCGTAAGAGTGATTGTTAATACTGTTACTGAATGCTATAATGTCCTTGGAATTATTCATGATATGTTCAAGCCTATTCCAAACCGTTTTAAGGACTACATTTCAACTCCAAAATCCAATATGTATCAGTCATTGCATACTACTGTTATCGGACGTCAGGGAATTCCTTTTGAAGTGCAGATCAGAACATGGGAAATGCATAGGACGGCGGAATACGGTATCGCTGCGCACTGGAAATATAAAGAGGGAGTAAAGGGAAGCACAAAGGATGATAACAGACTTGCCTGGATCAGACAGATTATTGAATCACAGCAGGAATCAAATGATGTTGAGGAAATTGTCCGGGCAATAAAAAATGATCTTGCTCCTGACGATGTTTTTGCTTTCACACCTAAGGGCGATATGATCACTCTGCCTCGGGGAGCAACGGTTATTGATTTTGCTTATGCCATTCATACACAAGTGGGTCATAAAATGTGCGGCGCTAAGGCAGACAAGAAAATGGTGCCTTATGATTATCAGATAAAAACCGGACAGATTATTGAAATTCTTACGACTAATGTTGAAGGTCACGGTCCAAGCCGTTCGTGGTTGAATATATGTAAAACAAATGAAGCAAAATCAAAAATTCGTTCATGGTTTAAGAAAGAACGCCGTGAAGAAAATATTTTTGAAGGAAAAACAGCTCTTGAACATGAGTTCCGCAAAAACCTGATAAGAGTTCCTGAGGAAGATATGGAGGATTTCTTAAGACAGGATATGAACAAACATAACTGTGAAACAGTGGATGACTTTTTTGCTGCGATCGGTTACGGCGGTGTTCAGCTTTCAAAGGTTATTCAGCGATTGAAGGCAGAGTATAACAGAAAATATGGTGAAAAATCTTCTTCTGATACACTGGAAAACAAGAATATTCAAAAAAGCAGTAAAAATAATTCCGGTGTTATTGTAGACGGAATTGATGACTGTGTGGTGAAATTTGCACAGTGCTGCAATCCGCTCCCCGGTGATGAAATTATCGGCTTTATTACAAGGGGGCATGGTGTTTCCGTTCATAAGCAGGATTGTATAAATTATCTTAATCAAAAAAACGATGCAGAATCATTAGCACGATGGATTAATGTTAAGTGGAAGAATACGGCTGATTCGGGATATTTTAAAACTACTTTAGATATTATTGCTGTGGACAGAATAGGGTTGCTGGCGGATGTTTCTTCTACTCTTGCAATGATCAATATATATATTTATGAGTCAACTTCAAGAGAACTGAAAAACGGTAATGCGATTTTGACTGTTACATTAAGTGTTGCAGGAATGGAGCAGCTGAATACAGTCATTTCTCGCATTCTAAAAATAAAAAATGTAATATCCGTTGAAAGAAGCGGAAAATAAAGGCAGGAATTTAAATGAAAATTATTAAATTGAAACCTTTGAGTATCTGTGGTACTAACAGCTATATTGTTGTCGGAGAACATGGAAACGCAGTTTTAATTGACGCACCGGATGATGCGGATTATATTTTATCAGAAATCAAATCACACAATTTCACATTAAAAAAAATCTTATTGACACATGGACATTTCGATCATATAGGAGCAGTTTCTAAGCTGGCTAAAGAAACCGGATGTGATGTTATGGTTCATGAATTGGATTTGTCAAAGCTTTCTGATATAAAAGGAAATCTTATATCACATTTCGGTTTAAATAAATTTAACGAATATAAGGGTGCTGAATCCTTTAAGGATGGAGATAAAATATCTGTAGATGAACTTGAGTTTAAAGTTATTCATACTCCAGGACATACTTCGGGTTCAGTTTGTTTTGTGATTGAAGATTGTATGTTTTCAGGTGATACTTTGTTTGCCCGTTCAATCGGAAGAACTGATATGCCTGACGGCAATACTATGCTAATGATGAAATCTTTAAGAAAGCTTTCTGAATTAAAAGATAACTATACTATCTATCCGGGTCATATGTCAGTAACTACACTGGAAAATGAAAAAAAATACAACCCTTATATGAGGGGTTCTTTTGAGGATTATTAATATGACATTAATTTTCAGCGGAAATGATTTTAAATATGAGCTTGAGGGTGTAATGAAGCTGTTTATTCCGGCAAAGCTTTTTGCTCATGAGTTTACTGACAGTTATGTAAAGGTTAACGGAGATTTTGCTTTTTTCAGACGAAGTAAAGGAAAAAAGCATACTTTACTCTATGTGTATGTAAAGTCAGGAGAAAAGACTTGCCGTAAGGCAAAGAGAATTTGCAGTAATTTAAGTGAATATGAGGATGAGTGTGAACTTGTGCTGTCAAGACTGCTTTTTGCGGTTATGTCAGACTTAACGGGCATACAGGCGAAATGGGGGATAATTACCGGAATTCGTCCTGTTAAACGTGTAAATAAAATGTTTTCTCTTGGTATGACAAAAGATAAGATTTATGATATTATGCGTAATAAATATCTGTGTGACGATGAGAAAATAGATATAGCTTATAAAACTGCAAAAACTCAATCGGCGATTTTATCAGATCTTGACAGTAAGTCGTTTAGTTTATATGTATCAATTCCTTTTTGCCCTACAAGATGTTCATATTGTTCTTTTGTTTCACAGTCTATTGAGAGCTGCCTTAATTTAATACCTGAATATGTAGACAAGCTTTGTAAAGAAATTGAGTATACGGCTGACATAGTTAAACGTCTTGGTCTTATATTGGAAACTGTTTATTTTGGCGGTGGTACTCCCACGACACTTGAAGCTGAAATGATTGAAAAGATAATGAAAACAATTTCAGACAGCTTTGATTTATCAAATTTAAAAGAATATACGGTTGAAGCAGGACGTGCTGACACTATAACAAGAGAGAAGCTTGAGGTGCTTAAGAAAAACGGATGTAACAGGATATCGATTAATCCGCAGACTTTAAATGATTCTGTCCTTGAACAAATAGGTAGAAGGCACACCTCAGAACAGTTTTTCAATAGCTATAAATTAGCTGAGTCTTTTGAATTTGAATCAATAAATACTGATATAATAGCAGGACTTCCCACTGATACTTTTGACAGCTTTAAAGATACAATTGATAAGTTGATAGATTTAGAACCGGAAAATATAACGGTACATACGCTTTCTATAAAACGAGCGGCAAGGCTTAATCAAGAGGAAAATGATTCAGTTTTTAATAATCCGGCATCTCAGATGGTTGAATATGCAACCAAAAGATTATTAGAAAACGGATATATGCCTTATTATTTATATAGACAAAAGAATATGTTGGATAACCTTGAGAATATCGGCTGGTGCAAACCAAACAAGGAAAGTCTTTATAATATTTATATAATGGAAGAGGTACAAACTATAATTGCTGTGGGTGCAGGCGGTTCTACGAAACTGGTTGATTTAAAAAAGGACCGTCTTGAAAGAGTTTTCAATTATAAATTTCCGCTTGAATATAATAAGCATTTTGATTTGATGCTTAAAAAGAAAGATGAAACAGAGGTTTTTTATGCTGAGTAAGAATGAGATAGTTCATTTAGAAATTATCGGTATGACCAATGAAGGAAACGGTGTCGGAAGATATGACGGCATCGCAGTTTTTGTACCTATGACGGTAGTTGGAGATGTAATAGATTGCAGAATAGTAAAGGTACATAAAAACTTTTGTTATGGAATAATAGAAAAGCTGATTATTTCTTCTGATAAGCGAATTGAGGATAACTGTTCAGCATATGTAAAATGCGGTGGTTGTTCTTTCAGACATTTTGAATATGAAGAAGAACTTAGAATTAAAGAGGACTTTGTAAAATCTTCATTTGAACGCATCGGTAAAATAAATGCTGAATGTGAGCCAATTCTTGGATGTGAGAGAACTGATCATTATAGAAATAAAGCTCAGTATCCCGTTGCAGAACAGGAAGGAAAAGCAGTATGCGGTTTTTATTCACGGCGTTCACATCGGGTAACGGGGACTTATGACTGTTTATTACAACCGATTATTTTTACAAATATAGTACAAGAGATAATGGACTATATTAATCTTAACAATATTTCTGCTTATAATGAAACCAATGGAAAAGGCCTGGTTCGTCATATCTATCTTCGCCGTGGAGAGCACACAGGTGAGATAATGGTTTGCATTATAGTAACAGATTTGAAGAAGAATGTTTTTAAAGGCTTGGCGGAGCATTTATGTAATAGATTTTCAGATATTGTCAGCATTGTTTTAAATGAGAATTCTAAAAATACAAATGTTATTTTAGGGAATAAATTTTCTGTTTTATATGGAAAAGAAACTATTGATGATGTTATGTGCAGCAACATGGTGGAAATTTCTCCTAAATCATTTTATCAGGTTAATACAATACAGGCAGAGAAGCTTTATGGTTTAGCGGCTGAATATGCACAGCTGAAATGTGATGATATTTTGCTTGATTTATACTGTGGTGCTGGAACTATTGGTCTTTCCATGGCATCAAGAGTTAAAAAAATTATTGGAGTGGAAATTATTGATTCTGCGATTAGAAATGCAGCTCAAAATGCAAAGAAAAATGGAATTTTAAATTCAGAATTTATTTGCGGAGATGCAGGTAGGGTTGCGGAAGTATTATATAACAGGGGAGAGCGTCCGGATATTATAATTGTTGATCCGGCAAGAAAGGGTTGTGACAAAACTACTTTGGAATACATGGCTAAAATGAATCCTGACAGGATAGTAATGATTTCATGTAATCCTGCGACAGCAGCGAGAGATTGTGCGGTTTTATCTGAATTGGGATATGAAGTAAAAAAGTACAGAGCAGTAGACTTGTTCCCGAGGACAACGCATGTTGAGTGCGTAGTAATGTTGACTAAAGCACATAATTGATAGTGTGAAAATGCTTGAAATGTAAGGCTTTTCTGTATTTTTTGTATTGAAATTTTAAGATAAAAAAGCCTCGTAAATGCCCGAAAAATCTAGGTGGTTTTATAGTTGGATAGACAGAAGTGTTGATTTAAGGTTGAGCAGATTAAAATATTGATGTTATGAGATTTGAAATGTATTCAGGATAAATATCTACTAATTCATTTAAGCATATAAAATATTGAGCCGTGCAGCGATGTATGTGGAGGATGTTGTGTTAATGGCGAAGTAATACCAATAATATAATATACGGGGATATTTTGAATAAATTGGGTTCGAGAGTAGGGGTTGAAACTCCGGCTCTCGGATTTTTTTGTTTTATGTCATAACATATCCATGGTCGGTAAACCTCATGGTTAAGTTGACAGGATTGAAATAATATAGGTTGTGTAGGTAGAGTTGGTGATAACTGATAAAATTAAATATAGTTTCAAACCTAAAATTGGCGTTAATACAATTCGAAAAATGGCGTCAAATACTTGACGCCGCAAAAGGGATATGATATAATACAATAGAACAATCTTTGTGTATTTGTGGAGGAGATTCTATGAATGATTTAAGCAATTTTAAGCTGTGGCTTACTGAGAATAAAAACTATTCAAACAAAGTGATTAGCAACACTGTTTCAAGATTTAGAAGGGCAGATGGTATGTTGACTTGGTTTAATGACACTATGTATCAATACCAGCTGGAACAAGTTGATGAATATCAAGCTTTGTCAACAACAGTTCGCTCGCAGATAAAAAAAGCAGTAAAGCTATATTTCGAGTTTTCTAATGCACAAGAAATACAAGTTCGTAGCGAAAGGAAAAACAATATGAAGGTATTATCCTTGTTTTCCAATATCGGGGTTGCTGAAGCCTATTTGAAAGAAATAGGGTTTGATGTTGTTGTGGCTAACGAATTAATTGAGAGAAGAGCAATTCTCTATTCAAAGATTTACCCAGATACGCATATGATATGTGGAGATATTACAAATAAGAAAATATTTGAAAAAATCGTAAAAGAGTCTATTGATGCAGGCATCAATATTATAATGGCTACACCCCCTTGCCAAGGTATGAGTACCGTTGGTCAACAATTGGCGGATGATGTAAGAAATAGATTAGTGTGTCAGGTTATTGAGGCTGTCAAGGAAGTTAGACCTAAGTATGTAATGATCGAAAATGTTCCAGCCTTCTTTAATACTGAAATATGGGCTGGAGATAGAAAAATCTTAATTCCTGACCTTTTAAATGAAGAACTTGGTAACGACTATATTATACACAAGGCAGTAATCGACACTAAAGACTATTCAGTACCACAAACTAGAGAGCGAGCTATCGTTTTGATGACAAGAAAAGACCAAGAATTAGAATGGCTAGTTCCCTTGAAAGATGATGTTGTGATTACTATGAGAGATGCAATTGGTCATTTACCAAAATTGGATCCGTTTATTACCGATGTTGACGAAAAAGAGTTGCTTGAGATTGTTCCTCACTATTATGAACGAGCAAAACAGGCTGAAAAAATCTCAAAATGGCACATTCCACCGCATCACATTAAACGTCAAGTCATTGTGATGCAACATACACCGACTGGGCAAACTGCTTTTGATAATGAGGTTTATTATCCGATAAAAGCTGATGGAAAGCCTGTCAAAGGATTTAGGAATACTTATAAGCGTCAAAATTGGGATACTCCCGCTTATACAGTTACAATGGATAATCGGAAAATTTCATCACAAAATAATGTTCATCCTGGAGTTAAGGAATATGTTGATGAAAATGGTGATGATATTTATTCGGATGCAAGGGCTTTGACTTTGTATGAACTTATGAAAATTATGAGTATTCCAGACAACTGGCCTGTACCGGATGATACATCAGAGGCTTTTTTAAGAAGAATAATCGGCGAGGGAATCCCACCATTATTTGTAAAAAAAGTTTTTGAAAACTTGAAATAGGAGCATAAAAAATGTCGAATTTGAGAGGCTTGTCTTTGTTTGCAAATGTAGGAATAGCAGAGGCATATATGAAAGATATTGGTGTAGACATCATACTCGCTAATGAAATCGATAAAGATAGAGCACATTTTTATCAAGATGTTTACAAAGATACACATATGGTTTGTGGAGACATAACAGATGATGAGGTCAGAGAAGGTATTGTGAATGAAGCGATACAAAAAAATGTTGATTTTGTAATAGCGACACCACCATGTCAAGGTATGAGTGAGGCAGGTCTTCGTTTGGAATTGGATCCGAGAAATCAATTGATATCTTACGCTATTGATGTGATTAAAAGAATTAAACCTAAATTTGTATTTATGGAAAATGTACCAAAACAATTAACCACAAAGATAAAATGTAAAAATGAAATTGTATTAATTCCAGAGTACATAAAAAGAGAACTTGGAGAAAACTATAAATTTAATAAAGAAACTTTGGTAATGGCAAAGGATTATGGTGTGCCACAACTAAGAGAACGTAATATATTTCTATTGGTTAGAAAAGATATTCAGGGAGTAACTTGGGAATTTCCTGAAAAGCAAAGGGAAATAACACTTAGAGAAGCTATAGGAGGCTTGCCATCCTTAGATCCGTATCTGAGAGACGGAATTAAGAAAACTTTAGAAAAATTCCCTGATTTTGAAAAGAAAAAGGCGGCAGGGATAGCAGTTTCAAAATGGCATTATCCTCCTACCCATTCATGGAAACAGGTTGAATGGATGATGCATACTCCAAGTGGTAAATCAGCAATATATAACGAAGTTTATTATCCACAAAAAGCTGATGGAACACCCGTTAAGGCACATCATAATCATTACAGACGATTGAAGTGGGATATGCCGTGCAGAACAATTACACAAAATAATGGAGTGATTTCGTCATTAGCCTGCGTTCATCCAGGAAATGCTTATCAATCTGATACAGGAGAGACTTTATATTCAGATCCGAGAGTGCTGTCCATTTATGAATTATTGATAGTGATGTCCTTGCCCCTCGATTGGCCTATTCCTGAATGGGCAAGTGATACGCTTATTAGGAAAGTATTTGGAGAAGGTATTCCTTCGAAATTAGTAAGAGAAATAATGCTGGCTTTATTAGCGCAGCTATAGTAAAGGAGTAGAGTTACTATGGGAAAAATAGTTATGCCAAAGAACAGTGCGCTATTAAATGAGATAGAATCTGTTCTAAAGATATATTACGAAGCAAATGATTGGATTCCAAATGATTCATATAAAACAAGATTGAAAGCTTTGATAGGAGATGATCAGTACTCTTCGTCATATACGAAAAAAGCACAAATCACATCATATTTTGGGTTTACTGTATGGCAGGATATTCGTAATCCTCAGTCATTTAGAAGAATTACACCTTCGGGAAAGCAAATGTATGAAGCTTTGCAAAAAAACGATACAGAAAAGGTGCAAGAAGTACTGTTGGAAGCTTTGGAACAGGTGAAGTTTGGTAGAGATAATTATGGATGTCCAGATAGCAATTCAGATATCGAACCGCCTACTTTATTCATAAGAGCAATTCTTGATTTAGGATATTTGACCTATAGAGAATTTGCTTGGCTGTTATGGAAACTGGAAGACCTTGGAGCAAATTATACAGATTCTCTTCAGGAACTTCGCAAATTGCGTAGCCAGGGTCCGATTCAGCTAGGTGATGAAGCGAATAAATATGCAGATTGTAAACCAATTATGATACTTGTTAGATGGGGTTTTTTAGCTGAAGACGAGTCTGCAAATGCAAGTAATGGTAAACATATTGTAATTGCAGATGAGGTGCTAAAGAAGTATCAGCCAAGACTCAGAAATCTAAAGATTTATAATATTGATAAAGATATTATCGATGCTTCATCGTTTGATTTTGAAAATGATAATAATGAAGATGACAATGAAAAGAAATTTCGTGCATGGATGGCTAAGCAGGTAACCGTAAACGGAACTCCTTGTACTGCCAGTATGATAAGCAATAACTGTAGTGCATTGAAGAAAGTTTGCTCTTTGATGGAAATTGCTGAGTATCCAGATTTAGAAAGTATTTTTGAAATCGTGGACATGGATGTTTTTGTTGAAGTAAAGAATATCATTCAAAGCCATCCTGATTACGAAGAAGTGAATAAAGCTTGTAACAACCGATTTTTAAGCACTGGCTTAAAGTGGTACGAGAAATTCCTTAACGAAATGCTGCAGGATATTTCTAGTGGAGAATCCGTGGAGCAGAATGAAAAGGAAGAAATTGATTTAGAAGCAATAAGATTGTCTTCTGGAGAAAATGTTCTTCTTTACGGTGTTCCGGGTTCTGGTAAGAGCTGGACTATCGAACATGAATACTGCAAGCCAGGAAGTGTTGTAGAAAGACTTGTTTTCCATCCTGACTATACTTATTCAGATTTTATTGGTCAGATTCTTCCTGCAGTTGCTGAAGACGGACAGGTAAGCTATAAGTTTACACCGGGCCCATTCACAAATATTCTTCGTGAGGCATATAACAATCCTGGAAAAGAATACATCCTAATTATCGAAGAAATTAACCGTGGTAATGCTCCGGCTATCTTCGGTGAGGTATTCCAGTTGCTTGACCGTAAGGTTGAAATCCGTGATATAGATGATGATGGTTTCCCTGTTGGAACAAGTGAGTACGGCATCACAAATATGAATATTGCTGAAGAAATGTATGGTAAGGAAAGAAAGACAGATAAGGTTCGTATTCCTTCAAATCTTTCTATCATTGGAACAATGAATACATCAGATCAGAATGTTTTCACACTAGATACAGCATTCCAGCGTAGATGGGATATGCGTCTTATCGAAAATGATTTTGAAAATGTTGATCCGACACTTGCAAATGCAGAAATCCTTGATACTACAGTAACATGGAGAAATTTCTGCGTTGAGATTAACAGAATTGTTGTTGGCAACAGTGCAAGAATGACTTCTGCAGAAGATAAGAGACTTGGTGCATACTTCGTTCATCTTCGTGACCTTAAGTTTAATGATGCTATGGGTGATTTAAAAGAATACAATGCTCTTCGTAAGAAGGAAAGCAAAGGTACTATTACCCCAGAAGAAAAGACACAGATTGCTGTTATCCGTGATGCTATGAGACAGAACAGAAAGTTCCCTGAAAAGGTAATCAAGTATCTCTGGGATGACGCATTCAAGTTCAACCGTGAAATAATTTTTGAGGTTACCGAATATCAGAGCCTTGAGCAGGTAATTCGTGCATTTATGTATGCCCAGGGATTAGATAGATTTAAGGTTTTCAAAGACAATGTGAAGGATGC
>JAHZHC010000012.1 GCA_019420505.1 Ruminococcus sp. | reverse complement strand
TTGGTGTTGGTTCTTCATCATATGGTGTTAAGACTTCAATTTTTATTTTGTTATCTAAAGCATATTTACCCGCACTTGCATAGATAACAAATTTGTGAACATCATTAACAGCTGATGTTCCTGCTTCACCAGTAGTGGATTTGTGTATAGCTTTATTTAGTATTTCTGAAATGAAAAATTCATATGAAACTTCATTACCAAATTCTTTTGAATTTACATTAACAACTTCTGCTCCAACGTTAACATTCACACCAGTATTGGAGTTCGGAGCAACATTAGCTATCCTCAAAGCAATTGCAGAAGTAGCTGAACTTGTACCTTTAAAATTATTTTTAAAAGTAACTTTAATTTTTTCGTTATTTTGACCTCTTAAACAAGGATAATTATCAATATTAAGTTCATAACCATTAGTTACTGAAGTACCTACAACATCATCATAAATTGCCTTTTGATAATAATCATCATTAGCAGCATAAGAAATGTTTTTATTTATAGGAGAATATGCAATTACACTACATAAGGTAAGAATACTCACTGTTGAAGCAAAGAATTTCTTAAACTTCATATAAATTTCTCCTTACATAAAAATTTGAACTTAGCGTTACACTAAGTTCATAAATTACATTATTAATATTATAACCTAAAAGGTTTTTCCCGAATAACTATATAAAATAAAAAACGGGTGAAGAGTTGAAAATTGAATAAACAAAGCGTACCTTAGGGTCTCTTCACCCATTAAATTATCTTTTATGTATTTAAAATCTTATTAGAGATTTTAAATACAATTATTCTGCGTCTATATCTACACCTTCAACCGGAATAACTAATTGAATTGTAGTTATAGAATCTTCAGCAAGACCCCAGTTCTGGAATACATATGTATTTACAGGAGCTGTGATACCTGCAAACTCAACAAAGTCAGCATATGTTGTTACATATGTGTTAGTCAAATCTGGTCCAACTGAAGCAAGATTGTTAGTTCCTGTGTACCATTCAGTACCGTTACCGCAGATACCTACACCTGCTGTATCTTCTTCACCGGCACCTGTATAAGTAATCTTAATTACTGCACCGGTTGTGTATTTTCCAAGCTGTGCAGGAGTCAATGCAACGCCTGCTTCTGTCAATTCACCGCTGAAAAGATTTACTGTAGCAGTTGTATCTGTAAGAGTAGCTGCAGGAACCAAAAGTTCAATCTTAACGTTTGTATCTTCTGCAATACCCCAATCCTGGAATACGAAACATTCAAGGTTGTCGCCTATACCAGCATATTCAACGAAATCAGCATAGCTGAATGTATAAGTTGAAGCTACGTCTACGCCAGTTGAAAGGAGAGCCTTCTGATTACTTTTCCAAGTCCAAGTGCCTTTTTCCTTACCTGCAAGACCTACTGCACCCCAATCCTTTTCAACATCAGCTGTGAATGTGAAACGAATCTTTGAACCCGGTACGTTTTTGCCAAGTTCATCAGGTGTAAGTTCTGTGTCGTTCAATGCACCATCAAAAAGTGTCATATCTGCGTAGTGAACTACCGGAGTAACAAGTTCAATTTTGACATTAGAATCTGCTTCAAGTCCCCAGTTACAGAAAACATAACAACGTACATTAGTACCAATGTCTGCCAAAGCTACTAATTCATCATAGTAAATTTCCTGTACATTTTGAACATTGTAGCCTGTTGTTGTTAAACCGGGTTCAGAAGCTGCCTGAAGCCATGTCCAAGCATCATCGTTTGCTTTTCCTGCAATACCGATAACCTTTGAGCCATCCGGCTTATCCTCTGCTGAATAATAAGTAAAACGAAGTTTTGCTCCGTCTGTACCTTTACCAAGCTGCTGAGGTGTAAATTCAACACCGTCTGCTGTAATAGGTGCGTTATAAAGAACCTCTACATTCTCTGTTACCGGTTCCACTGGTGTTTCACCGTCTTCTGCACTTGCTGCGATAGTAAGCATGCTGAGTGCCAGAGCGGATGCTGTCATTACGGAAAATAAATTTTTAAATTTCATTATTTTTTCCCTCCTGTTATTCATGTTATGATTTTAGGATTATTCCAAGATATCACCTTGTGTGATTACACCATCACGTGAAAAAATATACGGCACATCGCTTTGTTCAATATTCAATTTTCAAGATACCCATGGATTAATTTTCTAATCCACCTATATTATACAACAGTTTTTTGTAAATTTCAAGAGGTTTTAAAAAATAAATATAAAATTATTACACAAAATTACATGGTCTATTTTGTGCCAATGTTCCAAATTGTGACTAAACTATATTTAATTTACTAACAAGGTCGAAAAATACAAGGCTACCCCAAACTTCAAAACGGAACATTTTTGCTCTGTTAAATTAAATCTTATATTTATTATAGTTGACATTAATAGATATTATTGTGAGCCACTTTTGCTTATTACTCATTACAAGTTTTTATCAGTTAAGGTTTCTTATATTCTGAGATTTCAAAACAGGAAAACTCAAAAGACAGCTTCCGTCAAGATTTTCGTTTTTCATATTAATCGCTGATATTTGATTATTCCAATACGTTTTATAATAGTAAATTCCTTTGTCTGCATTGATACAGCAGGAATAAGTCGTGTAATACGGTTTATCAGGATGAGCTTCTATGCTTCCGTTTACAACAGAAACTGAGTCAAGAATATGAAAAAACTGAGATATGCTTTCGTTTTCTTCCTTACTGCATATGGAGTTTGCAAGCAGATATGCTGACTTCACAAAACGTGAAGAGGGTGAAAAGTCTCCGGGAAGCCCAAAACTGCCAAGTCCTTTTCCGAAAAGCTTTACACCGGCTGTCTTACACAAGCGGCTTTCAGGCAAAGCTACCGTTAGATTTGTGTATTGACTAAGATTAGTTATCTGAAAATCAAAGGGAGGATTGTTTGTCAGTACATTAACAGGGTTATCATGAATATGAAGTCCGTCGCTCATGGCTTCAAGTACAATAGAAGTATTCCGATCCGATATATGCCAATGAAGGGGAGCAGGCAGAATTTGTTTATTGAAAGCTTCATTAG
Organism: Ruminococcus sp.; assembly: GCA_019420505.1. Taxonomy (GTDB): domain Bacteria; phylum Bacillota; class Clostridia; order Oscillospirales; family Ruminococcaceae; genus FB2012. The sequence continues at coordinate 93,454 of JAHZHC010000012.1, read as the reverse complement.
TTATATTAGTTTTATAAAGAAGCTTTTTTACTTCATCTATGCATGAGCATTTTCCAAGAATCCATGGAATAAGTTCAAAAGATGCTATATTGAATTTATCTGAACTTTCTCTTTTTGTATAATATGCATTATCAGGGAAATTAAGTCCAGCCATGCAAAGTCCCTTTTCGTTTGCGGCTTCTGCATACAACGGATAATTATCTGCTATCGATGCCATTCCGATTATTGCATGGTGCTTTTTCAAAGTATTTGTACAGCGAAATTCAAAAGGATAATTTCTGGGCGTTATTACTACCTGCTCGTCAAAGCAATAATCTATATCCATGTTGCGGCCAAAATAGAAAGCCCCGGTTTTCATAGCTATACTTGTACACATTTTAATCTCCTTACTGAATTTTTTTATATTAGTATATCCGGAAATCATAAATATATGTGAAATAATCTGTTAATCTATATGTAATACTAATAAAGTACTATTTAACCAATACATAAACCACTAGTGAGTGAAAAGCAAAACCTCAATAACCAATATGTTTATAATAGCATAACGCATAAGATTTTTCATGTTCTCTTCTCAATTACAGCAGAGCAGGAAATGTTTTTTCCGATCTTATGTGATATAATGAAACCATCCCGGAAAGGAGATCTTTTATGCAAAATGCAAATATTATCAGAACAAGTATTGCTTACATTGAACAAAATCTGAAAAACGATATTACGGCAGAAGAGCTGGCACGTATGGCGGGCTATTCGGTATGGCACTATCAACGTATGTTTGCTCAGGTGGTCGGTGTGCCGTTGGCGGCATATATAAACAGACGGCGTCTTGATTGTGCACTGGCGGAAATAGGTGCTAAACGCAAAGCGGTTGACGCAGCAATGGAATACGGATTCGATAGCTACGCCGGATTTTACAAGGCGTTTTTGCGGATGTATGGTTGTTCTCCCAAAAAGTATCTGTCTCTTTACGGGACACATCAATCAATATTGGAGGTTTTATCTATGTTTACAGAAACAGAATTAAGAAAGATTCTGAAAAATTGGAACATTCCACAAGATTTGCCCATCAATGATGTAAAGATCGTGGATGGCACAAAAACGGCAAACAATATATGGCAAGTCGGAGAGGAGTATGTTCTTAGGACCGTAGATCGGGTATCACTGCTGCGGGATGTTCGAGTTGCAAAAGCAATAGCGGCTCATGGATTTTCGGCGGCAGTTCCTGTGCCGACAATAACCGGCGGCGATATCACGGAGGATCAGGATAGTTTTGTTTTGATACGAAAACCTAAAGGCGAGCCGCTTTCCAAATCCGAACGTTTTGGCATCAATTGCTGGGATTTTGGATTTAAATACGGACAAAGCATTGCCCGACTGCATAATGCACTGGCTTCAGTAGAGGAGGATATTAAACCATTTGACCAAGATTTATTTTCTCATGTGAACGAATGGGTACTTCCAAAAGTACAAAAGCAAAATATCCAGTGGGATATGGGTATACCAAACACCTTTTTCGAGGACTATATCCACGATTTCGGTATGCTGTTTGAAAAGCTGCCGAAGCAATTGATTCATTGCGATCCCAACCCTTGCAATATTTTATTTTTCGAAGGTGATGTGAGTGGTTTTGCCGACTTTAAGCTAAGCGAGCGAAATGTGCGTCTGTGGGACCCTTGCTATTGCGCCACGGGAATATTATCAGAGCAGCATGATGTTGAAAATGCGTATGATAAATTTCTTGTAATATTGAAGGCTATCCTGTACGGTTATGACAGCGTTGTTCCTCTGACAGCAGAAGAAAAGCAAGCGGTTTATTATATTATTTGCTCAATCCAGATGATCTGTGTGGCATATTTTGAAAGCGTCAACGAGTATAAAGACTTGGCAAAAATCAATCGGGAAATGCTGCTGTATATTATAGATCAAAAAGATAAGATCAAAAATATTTTTGCTCCTTTATAAGATGTTCTTCATTAGCGGGCAAAAAAATATCCGATATCGCAAACTGATATCGGATATTATGCCGTCTGCGTTAGGACCGCTGACCCGTACGGGAATTGAAAATCTCGGCGCACTTATTGCAGTTTGTTGAAATATGCAAAAATCCCCGAAAATACGGAATTTTAGAACTATCTACGTAAACTCGTTTACGCTGTTTTATGCTAAGTTTTTGCACTCTTAGCGGACAAATAGCGGACAAAATATCCGACATACCCTTGTATAATATTTCGATATGGAGGATATATTTATGAGCAGATATAAGAGCGAACAGGTGGCATACAGTCCACTGAAAAAGAAATACGTTCCGCTGTGGAAACTTGATACCAACACAGTGACTGTTACCTACTTCAATGCCGATACGCTGACTGAGGAAAGAAAAACCTATCACACCGACTTCATTAGGTATCATCTTCAATATTCTAACAGCAAGCATCCTGATAGGCTGCGAAAACTCGTCAACGATGGTACAATCATCGAGTATCTTGATGATCTTGAAACGATTGTTACTGCTGCTATAAATAGGCAGGTGGAACGTTGGAAAGCCAATGATAAGGAATACCAGCTTGCCGTTTTGAATGGTGATACCGAAAAGGCGGAAGGTATTGAAAATTGTCTTTTACTTATGGCAAAGGAATCGGTGTTCGAGTGTATGGTTTACATTTAAGTTTAGACGGCTGTGCCTTCGGATGCAGCCGTTTTTAAACTATTTGACAAAATTTACATAAAAGAGATTGAAATCATCACGCATAATCATAACCCTAAATACCTTCGATTCTTTCACCAACAGCAGATATCAGTCCATTATTCACCATTTCTCTGAGTATCTCTTTAACTCTCGTAGGCTTCAAGCCAAGAATTGTACACGCCTCGGCATTACTGATAGAGCTATTTTCTTTGATATAATCAAGAATAAGAGCTTGTTGATAATTTATCGACACTTATCGGCGGCCTATCGGCGGTGACGATTGCTGACAACGGTATTTCCACCTTAAACACATCATCTTCAAACAGCATAGGTTCGCCATCTGAATACATCTTTGTGTACTTATATAGATTACGAACACCCGAGCCAAGTTCATCAGCTCTGCCGATGTTATTAAAGAATTTAGCAATAACAGGATTCTTCGGATAAGGTGTGGTCGTAGCGAGAATTCGACCGTAATGATAGGTCTTGTTTGCATTCTCAGTCAGTATCCTGCCTTTTTCTATTATTATCTTAGCTGAGTAGGGACTTGAATACTCACGGTGCATAAGGATATTGCTGACTATCTCACGGGCAATTATACTGCGAACACTTATGCGCTGTGTTCCGTCAAGAAAGAATTTATCATCTACATGGCGGCATACGAAGTTCGTAAGGCGATCATAGCTGTCAATCAGATTAGTGCGCACATCGCCACGGTCATCACAGCGATCCATATTCACTTCACGATATATAGCGTCTGTTCTGTATGCAGGCAGACAGGACTGTATTGTTTCGTCCTCTCCAAAAAGAAGAACAGCAGCAAGATTAAAGCCTTCCTGTCCCGTTGTAAAATCACGCTCATAAAGACCTGCGCTGCGCAGTATACCCATATCGTCAAGCTCAATCCAAGGGTGATTAGCATCCTTCCTTTTTGCGAGATTGTGTACACGCTTCATTAGCGACATGTCAAGATCGTCGATGGTGAGATAGGGAAGTATCTTCTTCTCGGTGAAATCAGTCTGCTTTCGCATATATAGTTCGGACATTTGTGTGGTGTTATTACTGATATTGATATCAGCATCACCGATACGATCATAAGTGATCTTGTTGCAGGTGTGGACCTGGGAACTTCTTGGCACATACACATAGAGGATGATTTTGCCGTCAATCTCAACTTACTCGGCAGAAAGATAAAGCGTGGAGGAGATTTTCTGCGGATTATTGAGCATATTCGAGAAATTCTTGCGCATATCCTTGACGGTATTGGGATTTACACCGGTGATCTCACCGTTATCGGAAACGCCCATAAGAATATACCACAGAAACGATTAGAAAAAGAGCATACAGTGGGATATACCTCCGATGCGACTTCGTTCTGCATTCCTTGAATTCTATTGTTACACCTTCGCCCTGTGAGATCAGGTCAGGTATCATTTCTTTGGTCATGATTTTGCTCCTATTAAATTAGTCAAGTATATCAAATGTTTCCATCATAAGCTTAATTAGCTCTTTGGCCATTTCTTTATCAACTTGAATAGATTGACTTATTTTGTTCTTCATTTCTCTTGTAGGACTTCCATAGGTATCAATCTGAAAATACTTCTTTCCATCGCTTGTAAATGTAGTATACGTTGCTCGGACTTTGCTATGTACACTGTTTCTATCTTTATCAAGTTTTTTTATATTATCCTTTGTTATTAAAGCCATATCTATTCTCCTTTAATCTCAGAAATAAGATTTGTTAGACTGTACTCGTTGATTTCACATTCCCAAACTACAATAACTTTCCAGCCTTTTTCTCTCATTTGATCATGATATTTTTTGTCACGGTTCTTGTTATTTATGAGTTTATTAGTCCAATACTCTGTATTCGATTTAGGCCAGACAAAATTAGGACAGTCATGCATATGCCAAAAGCAGCCATTGATATAGATAGCTGTCTTATACTTAGGCAGTATAATATCAGGCTTTCCAGGATACCTTTTATCATTTTTTCTGAACCTAAAGCCATTGCGATGAAGGAAACTTCTAACTATGATCTCAGGTTTTGTATCCTTGCTACGAATATGAGACATATTCATACTGCGTACTTCCTTACTATGATTATCAGCCATTTTTCTTTTTATCCAAATATAATGCAAGATGTTCAGCAATAGCTTTGGCAAGTATTGGAGGGACAGCATTGCCGACCTGTTGATACTGCGAATCTTTTGTTCCGCAGAAAACAAAAGAATCAGGGAATGTTTGAAGTCTGGCAGCTTCTCTTACACTAACTGCCCTGTTTATTGTGGGGTGAATCCACATAGACTTACGGACATTAAGAACCGTGCCTGACGGCTTTTCATAGTTCAAACGCTGATAAATAGTATTCTGTGTACGGCTCACGTCTGTATATGTGTTTTCTTTTAATGCTGCATCAAGGGAATGAAAGTTTTCTCCCTGACTAAGTGCTTCAAATCGAGCTTTTGCAACTGCTCTTGTTCGAGTAATAATATGATTATACAGTCTTTTGCTGTCTCTGAGAAACGGAATAAGCGAAGTAGGTTCATAATCATCTGTTAATTCAACGCCACTGTCCTCAGATGCTTCAAACACAGTTTGTACGCTTTCAATATCTTTTATGGCATCTTTCACTTTCCTATAAGTATCTTCTGTAAATGTCCCTACAGGCATTTCGATTGTTTTCGAAATCTTCTTCTTTATTCCAATAAACACAAAACGGTTCCTCTTCTGCGGCGCGCCAAAATCTACAGCATTTAATACACCCATATTAACAGTATAGTTTCCAAGCATCTTAGTAATGTATTCAAGAACAGAATATGACTTAATAACCGCCGTAATACCACCATTACAATTGAGTTCGTCTATTTTCAGTTCATTATCATAGATCTCTTTGATACGTGACAAGCATCTTTGAATCATAATCGTTTTCTCGATTTTTTTCACAACCTGATCTGCATCTATTCTTTCAGAAAAGAAATCATAGATGGCATCAGCAGCATAATTGAAGCATTCATACACTCCGCTATTATCAGCTTGACGTATCTTTTCAGCAAGTTTCAGATACTTTTTTTGATAACGAAATAAAGCATCTTTGCATTTCTTCAAGTTTTTTCGCTGACGATATGCAATGTTAAGCAGCTTATAATCTTCCTCTGGCCATAGTCTGTATTCAACTTCGTGCAGACTGCGAATATCCTCGGCAATTTCCTCTGAGAAGTATTTTTCTTCCAAGAGCAGAATCTCAGATGGAGTGGTTTCAATATTATACTCGTCAATTATCTCTGTCTCATCTGTACTCAAGTAAAATCTATGAACGTCAGATTTAAGCATTTCAACATTTTCCATGACAAATGCTTTAGGCTTTAGTTCCTTTACAGCTCTAACGTATTGTTTTACAAGCATATTGTTTTGGCTTATAACATGGTTCTTCTGCCTGTTAGCCATTGAGAATCCCTGACAGGGAGGACCTCCGATAACAACATCTATCTTTCCAAGCTTTTTTCTAAGTTTTGCGAAGTCTGCCGAACATACATCGGAATAAACTTCAGTTCCTGTGTGATTTCTTTTGTAAGTTTCCTGTGCATTTTGATTTATTTCAAATGCGGCAGCAATTTCATATTTGCCTGTTTGCTTAAAACCCAGGCTCAGGCCTCCGGCACCGGCAAACAAATCAATTACCTTATGCATTTCACTAATTCTCCTATTCTGACGGTGTATTATATAGAATCATTTTGGAAACGCTCTTTAAGCATTGTCCAGCAATCTTCCTTTTTACACCATTGAGTTACATTAACACCCTTTGCGTTATTCGTATTAGGATTCATAAAATGATTCCAAACTTTATAGCAGATATCTTCTATAAGTTGTGATACTTCAGGAGATATATTCTGATGCTGCCATATATAATCGAGATCAACCTTATCACTATAATACTCTGACAGCAGGGCTATTGTATAATAATTGATCTGAGCTTTATATCCTCCGAAATTCTGAGCATCTACTATCTTATCACACTGCTGAAAAAGAATAACTTGAGCAATAAGATTACAGTAAAATTTTTCATCTGGTTCACCTATTTCGCCCTCTTGTATCATTTCTGAATATCTAATGAAGTTGGTTTCAAGTCCCTTGCTGACAATATCAGGATGTTTCAGCCAACACATTGCACACTTAGCTGCCACTGTCTTGGAGATGCATTTGTTTTTCGGATTCTGCTCTTTGTACTTTCTTTTTGATGCAGCAGTAAGTTGTCTGTTGAACTCTACACTGTACTGTCCTCTTGCACGTTCGTAAAACCACCTCTGAGAAGGCTTTCCCTTTTCAACAGGAATGAAAACACGTCTTGACAGCTGTTCCAGCTTAATATGAAAATCATCATTAGCACTAAAATCAGACATAGTGATTTTATTTTGGCTGTTTGCGTACCTTGATATGCTGCTTATTACTGTGTCCATCTGTTCATCAGATTTAATTACAGTGAGTTTCATCTGAACGTTAACATTGGATAGATCAACTTTATTTTGAAAAGCAGCATATATTGATGCCGTTGTTTGACCGCCGTTAACGATCTGCCAGCCAACGAGTTCTTTTATGAGAATAAAATCATCAGTACTTTCATTTTCGTCTATGATTACTTGTTCAGAAATAGTTGAAATACCATTATTATAGGCCATGAACATTGCTGGATTGCTCCTTAATGTATCTCTGATGCCCTTGTTGACCTTTCCTGTCGCTTGCAGGAATGATCTTACATTTTTTTCAATAAGCCTCTGTCCTTCATCACGGTATATTTCTGCTAAGCATTCTCCTGATATGTACCCAACATAGCAGTCATAAATATCACTTTCCTGCGGTATCTTAATGAGCTTCAGCCTATACTTGTATTTGTTTTTGAAACGTATTACAAGTTTTTCTGCTTCTTTTTTCTGATAGACTGCCTGCACAAGACGTTCAATATCCCACACATCATATTTAACAGTAGTTTTATTTATCATGGCATCTCCTGGAAAATCGCTGTTAATGAGCTTATTGGTAAGGAGAACAACATAGAGATTTTCAATTTTATCTTTATTATCCTTAATGAACTCATAAAGTATATATTCGTTTGATGATTCTTCCATTTCATCGAGAATACTTGTGCTTGAGCAGCATAACTTGTAAAATTTTGATGCCTGTCTGCATATTTTTGCTGTTTCTGATTTGTTCAGCTTTTCTATTTTACCGTTTTTCTCGTAACAGCTGACTATGAGTGTTAGACTTTGAAAGTATTCGCTAAAAGCATAAGCATTAACCTTAAATTTTTCTGATTCTTTCATGCAATAGCTTACTTCTGCATCAGCGGTTTTTGATTCTCCAAAGTCGGCAAGGTACGATAGAAAAACACTTGTAAAGGCACTTTCAGTATTTTCAGAATGCTCTGAGGCATACTCCTTGACTTCTTCTATCAGCTCTTGATTAAAATCATCTAATTCACGATTCTCCAATTAGTATGCCCCCTTTCAAAGCATTAATTATATCATTCCACTCTGTCACAAAATCAGTGCAGGCGTTTAGATCAAGTGAGTATGTCACCTCAGAAATACCGCTGTCAAGATTATCTGGTACGATATTCGGAAAATCGTTCTCGACCTTGTATGTTTGGTGAGATCTCAGATGAAATCCTAACGTATATCTATCTTCACACGAAGAAATATAGCCATATTTAAATAATTTCTCTTCAAAAAGAGATTTATATGGTTCTGATAGGCCATTATGTATAACTTTAATGATATCCGGCAATGTTGTGCCGTCACTGCGGCTCTTTCTAACCATATTGACATACAGGAACAACGTTTTCTCTACATCTTTAGGGTTAAGCTGATGTTCACTGCTGATTCTTATCTTTTCATTTGATTTTGCAGATGTTGTCTTTACTTCTATCGCAGCTCCACTCACATAAAAATCGTGAGTTTCCTTATCAGCACCACTCCAAAAAGATACCGCTTCATCACCAAAATTGAATATCAGTTTTTTTAGAACGAGCATTTCTCCATAAAGACCTTCTTGTAATTGTTCGGACATAATCACATCAGAATTAAGTGCGAAGAACTTTTTCCACTTGCTCAAAGTGTCTGACAAGCAACTTAATATTTTCTTTTGAGCACTTATCTTTTCAAGCTGGTCGGTAATATCGTTGGCTATTATCTCGAAAATGCCACTGTCATAGTCCTTTGATTGAGAAATGATTATGTATTCATTCTCGCTGTTTTGATTATGATATTCAGTGATATGATCGTATGCGAACTCTATTCCATGCCATTTTGGAAAACGGTTCAGCGGCTCTTTGCTGCAGCCTTTTGGAAGCATTACCGCAATAATTCTCTGGAGATTCTTCGCAGCAACAATATATACTATTCGTATTTTATTTTTCAAGAGAATACTCCTGTTTAAAACAGTTAAACTGGAATTTTCTGCTTTTTTGAAGTCGGTAATAATCTCCTGATATATTTTTATAGCATTACTCAAAATTCATCACCATTTTCAATCGCAATAGGATTCAGTCGATATGTCCTTCCACTGCCTTTTCCTTCATTATCTGGAAATACAGCTATAAAGCCGAACGGTGTCTTATATGTCTGCCCATCTATTTTTAGTCCGGCAATTTCTTCCGTATCAAGAGGACAAAGAATAAGCAAACCACGTTCTCTTGTTCTAAGCTGCTTTCTTATCTTATCGTCGCTGTCTCCATTTGCTTTCATCTTGTCTTTTTCTTTCATCTGTTCTTTTGAGAAGTCGAGATATTCTTCATCTTTGGACTTTAATGATTTTATGGAGCATATAGAAGCATCAGCCTCATATTGACCTTCGCTTCTTTTTAACCCTTGACCGATGCTATAACTGCTTATGGTTAATGGAGGATTCTTCCGCCCAGTATTTTTCAGACAAACTGTCCATTTTGTTAGTCCGCCCAACTGAATTTGATCACGAATATAGTCTGCTAAAAACAGTGACTTGACTTTGCTTGCATTTGATGATGTTCTATACTCAGACAGAAAATCGGCTACAAGGCTTCCATTGACATCATCCCAAAAGATATGATCCGTACCAGATTTTCTGTCAAGTTTATCCCAATGATCTGAACTATTCTGTCCGAGATTGGAAATAAACCTTTCTACTGCTTCAAAGTTCAGATTATACGTATCCGCATTTCTGTCAATTGATCTTGTTTGGCTTACAGTGTTGCTAAAAGTAAGTGTACACTCTTGTCCAGTTTTTAATTTGTTCCTTGCAGAAATTAACATATCAGGATAAGATGCTATTCTTAATCCAAAATCCATAGGAGTACGGTTATATTCGTTCATATAGTAAATCTGACTGCGGAGATTTTCCGTTGCAAAAGACACAACCATGAACCAACGGAATAGTTCATCAGAAACAAAAAGGCGGCAGAGGTCAGTATATTTAGGCCTGAAACCAAACCACCTTCCCATTTGCATAAGTGTATCATACATCTGAGAAGAACGCATAAAGAAACTTACGGTCAATCCTTCAAGTGTTAATCCTCGTGAGAGTTTATCTCCGCCAATAGCAATAACATTAAGCTGACGGCCTTCATCTTTGAATTCCTTATAACAGAGAACATCATCACTTTTTCCGTTAATCTCAAACACTCTGATTTGATGATTGCTGATAAGCCGCTTTATTTCTGTTTCAATATCACTCCAAGCAGAGCAATCTACGCCTTCCATATAGGCGGAGAAATCTTGCTGCATTTTCCTTGTTGTAGGAACAAAATCACTGTCCCACAAATCATGCAAAGCATTAATTATTTCTGTATCTCCGCCGTTAATATACGACTGTACTTCGCTCAAATAGTCATTAACCATTGATTTCAAAGAGGACTGAACATCATTCAGTCTGTTCACATGAATCAGCATCGAGTTAGGCTCCAAGACCTGACCTCTAACGTTTCTCGCTGCAGTTATAATTATGAAGCAAAGGATCGCCTTCTTCAATTCATCAGGCAGCGGAGAAATGATCTGCTTAGTCTTAGAGTCAATGAAATCATCGAGCTCAGTGGTTATTTTTCTGCGGAGCGGCATTGTTTCACTGTTTTCATCTTCTCCGAAGAATTCCATTGCTCCAACATAACCAGCTGGCTTGGGAAGACATACAATAAAATCCTTAGGGAACAAATCATCTTCCAGTTCAGCATCGCTGATCTGCGGAGGGATAAAAACATTAGCATATGGTGTAGCCGTATAACCGACGTAGGAACGACAAGAGAACAAGGATAATATCCTTCGTATCAGCTCGTTGATCTTAGATACCTCTGAATCATCGCTGATTTCTCCGCTGCGGTCAGTCTTGTATTTTGTATTAACAGAAGCCTGATCTGCCTCATCATCTATTACAAGCAGAGAGTATTCGCAAGGAAACAGACTTGTTCCGTCAGAACTTTGAACGGTAGCATGATTTTTGGATAAATTATCATAGACATACTGCAGCACCTTGCTCTGCTTCTTTACAATGAAAATTTTGGGCTGATCGTATTGCCTGCTGACCCCAGCTCTGGCCTTAGTAAAATCGCCTTTTTCATCTCTTGATGTAAGTGCTTCAATCGACTTGTCCATTTTGAAGTTTAGAGTTCCTACACCTATTATAGAGGGAACCATTCCAGCTTTTTGTCTTAGATATTTAATGCTGGTTTCAAATCCAAGTACTTCCTCATCAATACGCATCTGCGTCTGGCTTCTCAGGTTATTATGCATTCCAGCAAGAACGATTATAATTTTATATCCTGCATCAACAGCTTTGTTTATAAGGCCAATATAGTTTGCAGTTTTACCAGATTGAACATATCCGAATACTGCACCGTATGATTTTTCAGGAACGCCAGAGTTTGGATTTGAGATACAGTTCATAACGAAATCGGTAGGTTCGTTAATACTTTTTTCGATAGTTTTTTGACTCCATTTTTTCGTACCAGATAGATATGCTTTATATCGATTCCAGTAAGTTCCTTTAAAGCCGGAAGTTTGCCTGAGATTATTCCACCATTCTTTATCCTTGCCTTTACGATCATCAGCACTAAGCATCGACGCTATGTCGTTGCTTGAAAAACTAACTTCCCTGTAAAGGTATTCTCTTAAATCATCAACGTCAGAAACGAGAGATCCCACCGTCTTAACAGCGTTATTAATGGCATCGATTGTTGCAAGGCCTTTTTCTTTGTCTCCAAGACATAGTGTAAATGCTGCTTCGTAAAATCTGAGTTCATCTTGCTTCATTGTATGCCTCCGTATATATATTATCAAAACTGTCCATCAAGACAGTATAGTCGGGCAGCTGCTGCAAAAGGCTTCTTATTTCCTCTTTCGAGCTGCCATTGATTATCAGTGTTTTAATTAATCGTTTTGCTTGATAAGCGAGATCAGTTAATTCGTTTTTAGACAGACTGCCCTTGCTTACAGACATATCATTCACACCTGAAAGTTCCATAGGGGAGCATTTTTCAACAAGATTCAGATATGCATTTAATAATTCTTTTTGCTCAGGAGTAAGAGAGATTTTAAGTTTATTCAGCAAAGTATGCTTTTTATTAAGAACAAAAGAATATGATCCTCTCGAGTCCTTTCGCTGTTCCCAAACGTAACTCAGCTGAGGAGCATTTGCATTACCCTTTCGGTCAGCATATGTACCTCTTGAATTATACACCTTAACTGACTGTTTTGTTGTTTTCTCAGCAACAAGCCGAATAATATCATCGGTATATGCAGGCGGAACAGCTTTAGATTTTTTTATATCAATCTGCCAATCAAAGTCGCTGTCTGAATATATATCCAGTTTTATTCTTGCCAGGTTAAATGACGTTTCTTTCTTGAATAATCCGAACCACGTTCCATATATGATAAGGCGTTCATTTCGATAAACGTAGAAGCCTTGATGATGCAGCCAGCCTTTATATCCGCCTGCGGCTTTAACTTCGTCATCGTTGGTGAATTTTGTTTTATGTGGCAGAACATACGGATGTATTAAAACCTTGTGACCATTTTTGATAACTTTTTCAGGCTCTAATTCTTGACGTGCATTATTGTCAGGAATAAAGGGATTCCATGGGGTTAGCGGCGTTCCGTTTACAATAATAGATATTTTTCCTGATTCCATAAACCTATGAAACACAAGTGAAAGATGATTTTTCACATTATCAATCATTTTATAGAATTTTTTCTTTTCATAATCAGAACTAGAGGATATGACTTTATCAATGTTTGATATGCATATCACCGTTCCGTTATCATACTCTGAAAGCCTGCCAGACAGTTTATCAATAAACGTGGAAGAATTATCTTCAATAAGTATCTGCCATTGATCCTCTTTTCTTACATAATCTAAATCCCAGCTTGCATTATTTATGATTCCACTGCTCTTTGCAAGTACTGTCAGTTTCTTTCCAAGAGAAAAGGACGCAGTCTTCATTCCCATACCAAAACGGCCAAGGTCATGAATATTTCTCGAATCAAGCGGATCAGAGGAACCTATATTCATAGATTTCAATAATTCCTGCTCAGACATACCATCACCATTATCTGAAATGATAATGACTTGCTCTTGCCAATTAAACTCTATGTAAACAGTTGAAGCATTTGCCGACAGACTGTTATCGACAATATCTGCTATTGCTGTTTCAGGAGTATAGCCCACAGATCGAAGTGAAGAAAGCAAAATATTGGCACTCGGTATAGAAGTAATAGGTTCACTCATTAAGCATCGTCCTTCCATACGATATAATCAAGTAAATTATATCATATTTTGACGAATTATTCAATAGTTTTTCTATAAATAATGACGGCTGATGCTAAAAATTGAGATTGAATAACTAGAAAAACTACCCAATACAGTCAACTTCGACTTCACTGGAATCAAAGTTAGTTAGATTTCTTCCTCGGTTTCCTGATCTTAGCCGCCGCCGTCATATCAAACCCATACTTGTCAAGTATCCCCTCAGCAAGAGCCTTGATCTCCGTCTTATACTGCCTCCCAAGCTCATATAACTCATTAGACGGCAAGCCGTTTCGTATCAGTTTCTTTTTGAGAGCAGTCATTTTATCCATACGCTCCTGCTTTGCCTGCATAAAAGCATCATAATCATCAGGGTGAAAGCAGTCTATCTCTGCAACGTCAAGGTAGCCTTTGTATCTGCGGACGAATGAATCGTAGTCCTTTTTTATGGCGGAGTATTCTCGTGTATTCTCCTCAATATTCTTTTCTTTCTGCTGCTTCTGAGCTTCAAGGCATTCAGCAGAATGGCAACAGACTTCGCCCTCTAATCCAAGAAACAGCTTATGGCAGAAACCACACTCGCAGACCGTCCACTTGTTACGATGAACAAGTTGCCCAATCTCCGCAAGAACAGTCAGCAGACAGTTATCACTCTCACGAAATACGTTGAAAGTATAATCGTCTGTAGCAATTATCGTTCTGCTCGGTTGTAAAGAAAAATGCTCCATAGCAACCATGCAATTAAAATACGCTTCACTACATAGCAAAGGACGCTGTGTATCGAAAAGCACATTGATATGCTCGGAGATACTCGTCTGTATCTTATTCTTATTCAGCTTGGCAAATACCATATCATTCGGCTTCAAAAGCTGATAACGCTCTGCTTCATACAGCCCGATTGCTACTGATACAAAACCCTTGAAAAAGATGTTTTCTCCATACTCAGCAGAAAATCTTGCAATCATATCTTCGGTACTGACCTCAATACTTCTGCCAATACGCAAAGCACTGTGAAGCCTATCCCGAAATGTGTTAAATGGCTCGGTATGCTCACAAAACATCTTATGCTGATTCATCAACTCATCAAAGCTGAATGTTCTTGTATTCAGAACAGCACCATGAATGCTCTCCTCATCATTTTGAACAGACTGTGCGATGTCAATCGTGCGGTCTGTTTCGTTTATGCGATAGATCGTTGTGGTTTCCATTTCTGCACCTCGCTTTTTGTATCTTTTTTTATCATAGCATACAATACGCTAAATGTCAATAATATGCGTATTTTTAAAAGAATATTTTGTATCACAAAATTATTTGAGTATTTGTTTGCGAATATACGCAATATCCGCACAACGAAAAGCCGGAAGTAGTAAAATGGAATTACAGACGGCGAAAGTCGGCTGAATCCAATACAGAAAGGTCGTAGGTATATGAACGAACTTACACAGTGGGCACCACCTATCCCACTCCGTTCCAACGGAACAAACCTCCTGCCGTTTCCCGTAAACGCACTCCCTCCTATATTAAGAGAAATGGCTTCAGCGGTTGCAGAAACAACATCAACGGATGTTGCAATGGCAGGCACGGCGATACTGTCGGTGGTTAGCTATTGTTTCTCAGGCGTATATCGTATGTCTGCAAAGCGAGATCACACCGAACCGCTTGTGCTTGATGCTCTGACCGTTGCAGAGCCGAGCTTCAAGAAGTCTCCTGTCATTTCAATGGTGAAGCGACCGTACATTCAGTTCGCTCACGATTGGAATGAGAACAACAAACAGGATATCTTCAAATCTCAGGCAGAGTACAAGCTGTTAGAAGGCAAGCTCGAAGCTCTTGAAAAGAAGAAAGATGTTACCGCCGAGGAGATTGCCAAGCTCCAGACAGAGATCAGCAATATCCCTGCAAGCAACTTTCGCAGGATAGTTGTTGATGATATTACGCCTGAATCTCTTGTACATCAGTTTGAAGAAAACGGCACTCTGCTGATGATCTCCGATGAAGCCGGAATGCTCGGCAATTTCAGCGGACGGTACAGCAACAATGTCCCTAACCTTGATCTCCTGCTGAAATCGTGGAACGGGGAAACCATATATCAGCGACAGAGCGACCAGAGGTAGCATTGTCCTGAAAAAGCCATACATGAGTATCTGCCTTGCCTGTCAACCCTATATGTTTGATAGCATGATAGCAATTTTGCTTTCAGAGGCAGCGGTTTGATAGCACGTTTCCTCTATTGTTTCCCCGTAAGCAATATTGGTACTCGCAAGTACGATACGCAGGCTGTCCCCGAAGCCGTCAGCGACAACTACCAAAAGCTGATATACAAGCTCCTCGGCACGAAATTCACCTATCATGATGAAAATGAACTGTATCTCCACTTTGACGGCAAGGTATACAATGAGTTCGTGCAGTATTACAACAACTACATAGAACCTCAGCTTGTTACTGATATGGCTTTCTGCAAGGATTGGGGCGGAAAGTATCACGGCTTGATTTTAAGGCTCTGCGGTATCATTCACTGCATTAAATGCGCTCTGAATAGTGTAAATCCTGTTGAAGTTCGTGTAGATATTGACACATTCTGCAACGCTGTTGAGATAGGAGAGCATTTCCGTGAACAGGCGATATACGCTTACAGCTTAGATGACATTGATCTCGGAACAGTCAAGGATGAAAGGGTACTTAACAAAATACGATCCAAGCACATCACGAATATACGGCAGAACGACCTTTACAAGCTCTGCCGATGTACGCTTTTCAAGAACGCCGCTGACTTCGGTGAGACTATGGAGATGTTGGAGGAATACAACTACCTTCGCCGTGAGAAAGTTGAGGGAGCAAACGGCAACAACAAAAGTGGAATCATGATTTTCATAAATCCCAATATCTGAACTAAAACCGTAGAAAGAGAGAGGTCTACACTATGAATACTACACAGAAGAAAGAGATCGTTGACAACATTCTGGAGCTGCTCATTCAGCTCATCGAGGACGGAGAGAACTCTGCTTCACAGGCAACCAAAGCACCGACTTCCAACAAGGTCGAGATGCTAACTATCAAGGAGAGTGCCGCACTCATCAGCGGACTTTCCGAACACACCGTTCGTCAGCTCGTGAAACAGGGCAAGGTAAAGTCCATCCGTACCGGCGAGGGCAGGAATGGAAAAATCCTTGTCAACAAAGCTGACCTGATCGCCTATTTCAACGGAAAGGGGGCATGAGATATGCGCAAGCTCGAAACGCTGAAATTTATTCTCTGGAAAAGAAGCGGTCTGCATCTCCGTGATGCAATTGCTCGCTACTACATCTACCTGTCGAATGAGGAGATCCGACTCTACGAAAAGGAGATAGATCAGCTTCTTGAAAAGTACGAAGTTGAGGTAGAGCTTCCGTTCTGATTTTTCGATTTTCAAAATCGCATTTCTGAAATATTGTAATGCGGATTTCTGCATTACTGTGTCCACATTGCGGCTGCTTCGTCAGCTGTTTCAGCCTCGCAGAGCCCCAATAGCATTTTTGATAGTCCGATTAGGCTGTCGAAAGTGCTTTGGGGTTACTGGCGGCGCACCGCAAGTAAATTCCCAGCGCTCCGCGCTGTTTGGTTTTCCAATCTCCGTATCGTTGCAAACCAATTCTCAGAGCCTATTAAGGCAATCCTCAATGCACAGGCAGTGAGCCTTGTGCATCAATCGGAGGGTTCAGAAATATAGATTTCAGGAGACTTAAAATGTGTAAAAAATCAATCTCAATGTGTTAAGGAAAAGGCAGCCTGTCGCATAATAATCGAGAATTTTCTGCCAAGAATATTGACAGCTCACGGACTGCGAACAATATTGTTTTTATCCGTCAGGATCTGGGCGAAACCTATCACCAGCTTTTCGATGACACAATAGAAAGATACAACGCTCGTCAGAAAAGAAATGACCGCAAGATCAATGGCTACTTTCAGCACTTGTTCAACCGAGAGCCGAGCAAGAGCGTTATCACGGGAGCGAACAAGCAAAAGAGCTTCTATGAGGACTTGGTGCAGATTGGCACGAAAGATGATACGGGAGTCGGCTCTGTCGATGCGGAAATTGCTATCACCTGCCTGCGTGAATACATGGAGAATTTCCAGAAACGCAATCCAAACTTTTACGTCTTTAATGCCGTTCTTCATCTCGATGAAGCAACTCCTCATTTGCATATTGACTATATCCCTGTCGGGCATTTTGACAGGGGTCTTGATACCCGAAACGCTATGGCGAAAGCCTTAGAAGAAATGGGGTACGGCAAAGGTGCAAATGCGATCAATCGTTGGCGGCTATCCGAGTGGGAAGTCCTGCGCCAGGCCTGCACGGCTCACGACATTGAAATATCCGAACCAAAGAAGTCCAGAGGGTACAGTTATACAGTGCAGGAGTACGGTGAGCATAAGGATAAGATCAGGGAGCTTGAAGCCAAAAAGTAGCAGCTCACCGCTGAACGTGATGAAGCTCATGTCGAGGTCGATAAACTCTCCAGGAAGAAAGTTAAGATAGCTGAAATTGAGAGTATCTAAGCTAAAGAGTTCATGTTCGGCAAAAAAGTCACGCTGTCCAAAGAGGACTATGACAAGCTAAATGACACGGCTAAGAAGTATGTGGCTATGGAGAAAACGACAAATAAGCTCAAATCCGAGCGTGATACAGCGTTGCAGAGGTATGACGAACTGAAAAAGAAGTATAATTCGGCTTCTACGGAATTATCGGCTTACAAAAAGAAAGAAGATGAAAAGCGTTATTTCTCCCGTGATAAGCTGAATGAGCAGACAAGGTAAATCTCCGACCGTAAGAAACTCCGTAAGGCTATGGCTTTTATTGATGCCTGCGGATTGAGTTCCGATTATCAGCAGTTCAGGTACAACAGCACCACAAGAAAGAGCGTCTTGGAATAAAAGACGAAAAGCTATGGCATCCCCTGAAAAGATACATCAAACCACTTGACAACGGCGGTTTATTGCGCTACAATCATAGATGTATAAGGGTATGTCATAAATATAGGAGGTAATTTATGCTAACCATAAAGAAACGTGGCGACAGCTATCTTATCAGAGTGAGCTGCGGCTACGATGTAAACTGCAAACACAAGGAGCAGTCCATGACTTGGAAGCCCGATGAGGGCATGACGAAGAAGCAGATCGAAAAAGAGCTGAATCGTCAGGCGGTGATGTTTGAGGAATCGGTCAATCACGGTTTCAAGACTTCTGCTATGAAGTTTCAGGAGCTTGCAGAGGAATGGTTCGAGAACTATGCTAAGAACACCCTCAGAAGCACGACCTATAAGCGAATGTCCAGCTTACCCACCGTGTCTATCCTGCGATCGGTCATCTGCGTATCGACAAGATAACCGCAAGGCATTTGCAGGGATTTGTGAATTCTCTCGCAAAAGAGGGTGCGAACGAAAAGACAGGCAAGCCCCTCGCACCTAAGACTATCCGTCATAATCTCAGCTTTATCTCGGGCATTTTCAGTTATGCGGTTCGTATGGACTTAGTGTCGGACAATCCATGCAGAAAAGTGACTATTCCAAAAGGCGAGGTCAAGGAGAAACCTATCTATTCTCAGGAAGAAATGGCACATCTCCTCACGGCAATCAACGGCGAGCCTACAAAGTACAGAGCTTTTTTCTTCCTGATAGCGTACAGCGGATTTCGCAGGAGCGAAATGCTCGGTTTGGAATGGAAAGACATCGACTTTGAGAACAACATCATCAGCATCAAGAGAACGAGCAATTACACAGCGGAGCGTGGCATCTACACCGATACCACAAAGACTAAGCGCTCAAAATGCGTGCTGAAAATTTCACCCTACATCATGGGTATCCTTAAAGAACTGAAAGCCGAGCAGGACGAAGAGGCACTCCGTCTGGGAGACAAATGGGTTGAAAATGACAGGCTGTTTGTTAAATGGAATGGTGAACCCACGAACAACCAGACTCCTTACGGCTGGCTCAAAGAATTTTGTGCGAAGAATGAAATGCCTTTCTACGGCATACATAGTTTCAGGCATTTTGCGGCTTCGGCTCTGATCTCGGCAGGACTTGATGTCACAACTGTTTCGGGAGCATTGGGGCATTGCAATTCTGGAACGAATTTGAATGTCTATTCCCATATGTTCCAGACGGCACAGGCGAGAGTGGCTCAGGCTATGGACGGAGCGTTCAGCTTTCTTCCGCAAGATAGCACAACTTAAAACAAGTATGTCCGCTACAAAATCGCAATAGCGGACAAAGCCTATTTTCAGTATAAAAGAAAAACTCAGAAATGCCGATATACCGTCATTTCTGAGCCTATGTTGCGCTGACCCGTACGGACGAATTAAACGCAAGCCTCGCTTCGCTGCGTTTGCGTTAAGAGATGCTCAAAGTACGATTAATTTTAAAGTATGCTTGCATCTCTCAATTTCTCCTGCGCCAATAAAAAAATCACTCCAAGCAAAAGCTTGAAGTGATTTTTTGGTGACCCGTACGGGAATTGAACCCATGATTCCGCCGTGAAAGGGCGGTGTCTTAACCTCTTGACCAACGGGCCTGATAATGGTAGCGGTAACTGGATTTGAACCAGTGACACCCTGGGTATGAACCAAGTGCTCTAGCCAACTGAGCTATACCGCCATATGTATTCACCCGGCGCTCGTCCAGCGTTTAGCGACTTAATTATTATACACTAATCCAAAGGGTTTGTCAATCCATATTTTCATCTTTTTTTGCTTAATCGTAATTTTTGTTAATATCCGACTAAACATTACATAATAACAATGCGTTATTTATCAATTCTGACAAACAGGCTTCAACTTAATAGACTGAATAAGGCAATTTGCCGTTTTGATGGCATATTGCCTTACTTTATTTTATCCTCTGTCAATATATCTATTCTTTTTATTTGAAATCTTTTTCAACACGAAGCTCCATTTCATCTATAATAGCCTGAACCTCTTCGTTTGTGTAGCTGTCGCCATCCCAGATTTCGTGTGCGGATACTGCCTGCCATACCAGCATTGCCATACCGCCTACAGCTGTAATACCCATAGATTTTGCTTTTTTTATCAGAAGTGTCTCACGAGGGTTGTAAATGGCGTCAAATACAAAATCCACACTTGAAATTACTTTATCTGATACTACACATGCGTCACAGTTAGGATACATTCCCACAGGAGTTGCATTTATCATAACATCAAAGCTTCCGTGAATAGCATCAAAAGTTACAATCTCTACTTTTGCGTCAGGACAAATTTTAAGTATGTCTTTTTTTACGATCTCAGCCTGAGGAATAAAATCAGGCAAAACAGCTATAGTAAGCTCTCCGCCGGCACAGCAGGTCTCAATAGCCATCATTCTGCCGACTCCCCCTGCCCCTAATAGCAGGACTTTTCCGTCAAGCTTTCCACCATTAGCTGAAAGTGAACGCAGAAAACCGTCAACATCTGTGTTATATCCCGTTAGAACTCCGTTCTTGTTATCAACACAATTCACAGAGTGATATTTCTCTGCTGTCTTGTCTAATCTGTCAATGTAATCTATAATACCGATCTTGTGAGGAATGGTTACATTATATCCGCTTAAGCCATTAAGATACGCTGCCTTGTCAGAAAGCTTTTCTTCAGAAGCTTCAACGATTTCATATTCAAAATCTCTGCCCCTGAGTTCAAAAAGCCGTGAGTGAATAGGCGGAGACATTGTGTGCTTAAGTGTTCCTCCCAAAAGTGCATATCTTCTTTTCATATCCTAACCTTCCTTTTTGTCTGTTTTTATCTTGTTGGATTCTATTATGCTGTAAACCGATTCATAAAGAAACGGTTTGAATTGTTCTAAGTCAGCAGGTTCATTATAAAGTATAACCGAATAACAAGTAGAGCTTACAAATTCCACGATCATAAACAGCATTATTTCAGGATCTTTAAATTTGTCCTCAGTGCTCTCAAGCATCTTTTCATATATTTCTCTGAAATTCAAATCTCCGCTTATTGAAGGCGAAGTCAAAGCATTTTTGAAAATTCCCCAGCTCAAATTCTTTGTAATAAATGTGAGTAAGGATTTGTTGCTGTTAAGTTGATTTATTATATGGTCAATGAGAAATATAATCTGTTCTTCAAAATCAGGCTCATGATCCAGTTTATTTAAATCCTCAGCCGCTTTGAGAAAAATTTCACTGGATTTATGTGAAATAAGCTTGTTTCTTATGTCATATTTATCTTTAAAGTATAAATAAAACGTGCCTTTGGCAACTCCTGCTTCAGAAACAATGTCTGAAATGGAAGTTTTGCTTAACCCTTTTGTCGTAAAAAGTCTGAAAGCTGTGTTAAAAAGAGATTCTCTTTTTTGTTTTTTATTTGAGTCAAGCTTTCCCATTTTTATATTTCACACCTTTCATGAATGTTTATTTTGTTGATTAAAATAAACATTTACCGCATAACTTGGCCATTTTCATTATAATCTTTTTGTGAATTGTTGTCAATAGTGTAAAAATGACCAACAGTCAACATTCTTATTTGATTGTTTTGTGCAAATCTCCAAAAATGTGACCAATAGTCATTTTTAGCTTGTTTAAATATTGACTAACGGTCATTTTTGTTGTATAATCAGCATAAACTATAAAATGACTGTTAGTCATAATAAAGAAAGGTGATGCAAGTGATTAAGTTTGGAAAGTGGGTAGTAAAACACCGAATCATAATTCTGATCTTAGGTATTATCCTTTTGATACCCTCTGCGTTGGGAATGGTTAATACCAGAGTAAATTATGATATCCTGTCTTATCTGCCTAAGGATATTGAAACAATGAAAGGTCAGGACGTCCTTATGGAGGATTTCGGAAAAGGCGGATTTTCCATGGTCATGATTGACGGAATGACCGATAAACAGGTTTCCGACACTAAAAAGGAAATAGAAAAAATCGACCATGTTGCCGACGTGGTGTGGTATGATACTATCGCCGATATAACTCTGCCGAAGGAAGTTCTTCCCGATAATCTTTATGATTTTTTTAATGCCGAAGATTCCACACTTATGGCAGTATTTTTTGACGATACGACCTCTGCCGACGGAACAATGGAAGCGATTGAGCAAATCAGAAAGGTTTCGGATAAACAGTGTTTTGTAAGCGGACTGTCAGCCGTAATCACCGATACAAAAAATCTGTCTGAACAAGAAACAGTGATGTATGTGGTAATTGCCGTATTGCTTACAAGTATAGTGCTTGCCGTAACAATGGATTCATTCCTTGTTCCCCTGTTTTTTATGTTAAGCATCGGGTTTGCGATATTATACAATCTGGGATCAAATTACTTCATGGGCGAAATATCATTTATAACAAAAGCCTTGTCAGCGGTTCTCCAGCTTGGCGTTACCATGGATTATTCCATATTCCTTTGGCACAGCTATAAGGAAAAACAGCAGATTTATCCCGGTG
This sequence comes from Ruminococcus sp., assembly GCA_019420505.1. GTDB lineage: Bacteria > Bacillota > Clostridia > Oscillospirales > Ruminococcaceae > FB2012. The sequence goes on along the minus strand of JAHZHC010000012.1, from coordinate 70,581 downwards.
ATAAACAAAGGGCAATGGCGCACGCAATTTCAAATACCTTTGTTTCGGTTGCAGGAAGCTCAATAACAACGATTGCAGGATTTCTGGCAATGTGCTTTATGAGCTTTACCCTCGGCCTTGATTTAGGAATAGTAATGGCAAAAGGAGTTATTTTCGGAGTTATATGCTGCGTAACAATCCTGCCGTCCTTTATTCTTATTTTCGATAAAGCTATCGAAAAAACATCCCACCGAGATATTATGCCTTCATTTGCCCGAACTTCAAGGTTTATAGTTAAACATTTCACTGCCTTTGCGACTGCATTCCTGGTGCTTCTTGTTCCTGCATTATACGGCTATACTCATTATGATGTATATTATAATCTTGACAGTACCCTTCCAGAGAATCTGGACAGCATAGTTGCCAATACAAAGCTTTCGGAAGAGTATAATATGAATTGTACCCATATGCTTTTGGTTGATTCAGATATGAAATCAAAAGACGCAGTTGAAATGACAGAAAAAATGGAAAATGTAGGCGGCGTAAGCTTTGTATTAGGCCTTGATTCGCTTATAGGTCCGTCAATACCTCAGGAAATAATTCCCGAAGAGGTCACATCGATCCTTAAGAGCAACAACTGGCAGCTTATTCTGGTCGGATCTGAATATGCCGTTGCAAGCGATGAGCTTAACGAACAAATTGAAAGCCTCAATGATATTGCGAAACAATATGATGAAAACGAAATGCTTATAGGCGAGGGTCCTGCAACCAAAGACCTGATTAATATTACCGATCATGACTTTGCCGTTGTAAGCGCAGTTTCTATTGCCGTTATCTTTTTAATAATTGCAGTCGTATTAAAATCTGTTTCACTTCCTGTGATACTTGTTTCGGTAATTGAGCTTGCAATTTTTATTAATATGGGAATACCCTGTTATACAAATACCAAGCTTCCGTTTGTAGCTTCTATAGTAATCGGAACGATCCAGCTTGGAGCGACCGTTGACTATGCAATACTTATGACTACACGTTATAAGAAAGAGAGGATAAACGGAAAAGAAAAGAAAGAAGCGGTTGAAACAGCGCTCATGTCTTCAATCAAGTCGATTATTGTCAGCGCATTGGGATTTTTCGCAGCAACCTTCGGAGTCGGAGTTTATTCGGCTATAGATATGATTTCCGCTCTATGTACCCTGATGTCACGAGGTGCAATTATCAGTATGCTTACGGTAATTCTTATCTTACCGTCAATGTTTATGATTTTTGATAAAATCATTTGCAAAACAACAATAGGAATGAGAAAATGCAGAAGTGAAGATAAAAAGAAAAGCAACGTTTATATAAACGCTTAAAAAATAAATTTACAGAAAGGAAATGTAATAACCATGAGAAAATATACTAAAATTATTGCAGGAGTTCTTGCTGTGTTGATTTCAGCAAGCGCCACAGGAATTTATGCCATTGCACAGGACGCAGATAAAGATGATTCAAAGCCCGTTGTAAAATCAGTAACTGAAAGTGAAATAAAAACAGATAATTCTGAAAGAATATCCTCAGAGAAAAATACATTTAAAGACGAAACAGTATACATTACTGCCGACGCTGAGGGCAATACCAAAAAAATTATAGTCAGCGACTGGCTTAAAAATTATAAAAAAGACGATATCCTAAAAGATATGACCGGTCTTTCAGATATAGAAAATGTGAAAGGAAACGAAAGCTTTCAACTGAACGGATCAGAGATTAACTGGTCAGCCGACGGAAAGGATATTTATTATAAAGGTATTGGAAGCGAGCAGACTCCTGTCGAAGTGAAAATCAGCTATAAGCTTGACGGAAAAGATATTTCTGCCGAAAATATTATCGGAAAAAGCGGTAAAGCCGAAATAAAATATGAATTCATAAATAACCGTAAAACAACTGAGAAGGTTAACGGTAAAGAAATTGAAGTTTATGTTCCTTTTATAACAGTCAGCGCTTCAATTTTTGATTCTGATAAATTTTCTGACGTAGAAGTAACAAACGGCAAGGTTATTTCTGACGGAAACCGTGTTATTGTGGCAGGAATGGCATTCCCGGGACTTTCTCAAAGTCTTGGATTTGACAAAAAAGAATCTGAGGACTTTGATGTTGAAATACCGGATAGTTTTACAATTACTGCTGATGTAAAAAACTTTGAAACGACTTCGTCAATTATAGCAGTAACTAATCAGGTCTTTTCAGAATTTGATTTTGATGATACCGATTCCATTGAAGAAATCACAGAAAAATTAAATGAAATAAATGACGCAGCAAAAGCGCTCTGTGACGGAACCGGAGAATTATATAAGGGTACGGGTGAGCTGGCAGATGGCGCAAAAAGTCTATCTTCGGGTACAGATACACTTTACAGCGGTTCAAAGGAGCTTAACAGCGGTGCTAAAAAGCTTGCTGACGGAACATCAAAGCTCACAGCAGGAGCAAAAACTTTAAACAGTTCAACTAATACGCTTTCCACAGGAATTTCATCTGCTAAGAAAGGGTCGTCCGAATTAGTTAAAGGCTTTTCTCAGCTTCAGGAAGGTTCTAAAAGCCTGATCAGTGGGTCGGGAACTCTTGAAAAAGGTGTCAACGATTTGTCTACAGGCGGAACATCCCTTGAAAAGGGTGCTTCTGACTTATACAGCGGAACAGAAAAGCTTCAGTCAGGTACAAAACAACTCAATGAAAAAACCGGAGAGCTTAAATCAGGAATTGACAGTGCAAAAGCAGGTTCAAAGGCTTTGGCCGACGGTGCAAAGACGGTAGGAAAAGGCATAAAGGAGCTTTCAGCCGGTGCAGAAGGTCTTGCAGACGGAGCGGCATCACTTTCATCAGGAATAGACAGTGCTTATGCGGGTCTTTCTCAGACAATAGAAGCCAACAGACAAGTGCTTTCAGGACTTCAGCAGCTATATCAGCAGATGCCGACTTCGGAAGTTCAGACGATGATTGCTGCTTTGGAGCAGACAATTGCAGGACAGGAAAAGATCTTACAGAATTTAAGCGGTGACGGGCAAATAAAACTCGGAACCGAACAGTTGAAAAACGGCGCTCAGCAGTTATCTGTCGGCATAGCAAAGGTTGACGAGGGAATTAACGGAGAAAAAGGTCTTAAAACAGGCGCAGCATCTCTTGACAGCGGTTTATCAAAGCTTCAGACAGGAAGCAGTCAGCTTTATTCTGCTACATCAGAACTCAATAAATCAAGTCAACAGCTTAATTCCGGAGCAAAACAGGTTGCGGGGGGTGCTTCTCAGCTTAACGGCGGAATTACTTCACTAAAGGACGGCTCATCAAAGGTGATTGGCGGGCTTAACTCACTTGATACGGGTATTTCAAAGCTTTCGGACGGTTCAAAGACTCTTGATAACGGTTTGATTCAGATAAACACAGGCGCTTCAAGACTTTTGGGCGGAACACAGTCACTTTATTCATCAAGTATTCTTCTTGATGACGGAGCGAAATCATTGTCATCAGGCAGCGGAAAGCTTTTCGGCGGAGTAAAAACGCTGAAAGACGGCAGTTCCGCTCTGATTGAAGGCATCAATAAACTCAATGACGGTGCAAAGGCACTTGACGAGGGTATGAACAAATTTAACGATCAGGCAATTCAGAAAATAGTTGAATTATCTGACGGAGATGTATCAGAAATTATCGACAAGCTGAAGGCTATATCTCAGGCATCAAAAGAATACAACAGTTATTCAGGACTTTCTGAAGATATGGACGGTGAAGTTAAATTTATTTTCGTTGTTGACGGTCTTAGCAGAGATGAAATAAAGTCTGATAAAAAATCTGACTGATTATCAGTAAATGAACAAATGACGGGGACAAAGATTATTTGTCCCTGTTTTTTATTAAGTTGTAACATATGCTTTATGCGCTAAGACCGTGATTTTTCATTTTTGCAAGCTTACCACAGCGGGATCAAAGCTATAAATATCACTAACTTGTAACGTGACAAGCGCTGTCTGCGCTAAGACCTGTAATGCATTAAAGGATTTGCAAAATTTAAATCTGCACATTTACGACAAATTATGTTGGTTAGGGACAGACTCCAAAAATGACTGTCCTTTTTACCGTAAATCCTGTCAGTTGAATTTTTACAATTTTAATACAATTTTTAGGGAAGTCTGAACTTAAAGTGAAAATAGTTTTCTTTTTTGCAAACTTACCACAGCGGGGTCAAAGCTATAAGATATCACAAACCGATAACGTAAGTTGGCACTTGCCAGCCAGCACTCACTATAGTATATAATTTCTTGCGTACTTACAACAGCGGGATCAAAGCTATAAGATATCACAAACCGATAACGGGATATCGCCCGTCCGGCGCGAGGACCCCCCTCTACTAATAGGCTTATTTTGAGTTTTTTTGCACGCAAACGTGCAACTTTGAACGAAATATGTCTTAGTTAAAACAAAATTTGTATTATTGCATAAGAATGCATATTATTTTCTGTATAAAATGTATAGCTATTCTTGCATTGACATTTGTGTCGAAATTTTGTAAAATAATATTAAGATCAAATTTCCTAAAAAATAAAACGGAGGCATAAAAATGAAAAAAATAATTTCAGGATTATTATCATTAGCAATGATGGTAACGGTAATCGGTACACCTTTGGGTGAAAACGTCAGAACTGCATTCGGAACACATGAGATCGAAGCTAATGCGGAAGTTTCAGGAGATTATCAATATGAAATCCTCAACAACGGAACTGTTATAATAACGTATTATAACGGCTCGGCTTCTTCCTTGTCAATTCCTTCATCAATAAACGGCAGAAAGGTTACACAAATCGGACCATGCGCTTTTATGAATCGAACAAGCCTTGTAAGTGTGACGATCCCAAGCAGTGTAACTGATATTGGTTATGCCGCTTTTATAAGCTGCACATCGCTTAAGAGTGTCAAAATGACAAAGGGAGTAAAAAATATTGGCGACTATGCTTTTTATGGCTGTTTAAAGCTTTCAAGCGTAACAATTCCAAACAGTGTCAAGATTATAGGTGAATTGGCATTTGGAGATTGCTGGAGCCTGAAAAGTATTTCTATCCCCAAAAGTGTAACTGAGATCAGAGATCTGGCTTTCGGATATGGGATCAGTGATTATGACGAAACAGGAAATGTTGTATATTATGCTCATATACCTGCATTTGAAATCAGATGTTACATTGATTCCAAAGGTGAAGAGTATGCCGGAGATAACAGGTTTGTTTTCAGGTTTTTAGACTCTTTACCAAATGTTACGGGATTTAAAGCTGACGCCGGTTCATCAAGCACAATTAAGCTGACATGGAATAAGGTAAACGGCGCAGAGGGTTATGTAATATACCGTTATAATACTTCAACAAAAAAATATCAAAGGATAGCCAAAAGCAAAAATTTAACGTTTACCGATAAAAAGCTTGCTTCAGGAAAAAGCTATAAATATGCGGTAAGAGCATATAAATACATATCGGGCACGGAAGTATTAAGTAAGTCATATCCGGAGGTCACGGCTGTTACAAAACCGGCTGATGTCACGGGATTCAAAGCTGCTTCATCATCTGAAAGCACAATAAAGCTTACATGGAACAAAGCAAGCGGAGCAGACGGATATATTGTATATCGCTATAATAACTCGACAAAGAAATACGAAAGAATAGCCAAAGGAAAAAATCTGTCATTTACGGACAAAAATCTTGCTCTGGGGAAAAGCTATAAATATGCAGTAAGGGCATATAAAACCGCAGGCAAAAAAGAAATTTTAAGCTCGTCATATCCTCAGATTACAGCAAAGACGAGTCTTTCAAATGTCACAGGCTTCAAGTCAGCCTCAGCTTCAGAAAATTCGATCAAGCTGACATGGAACAAGGTAAACGGAGCAGACGGATATATTGTATATCGTTATAACACCTCCGCCAAAAAGTATGAAAGAGTAACCAAAACTAAAAATCTGACATATACAGACAAGAAGCTTACTTTGGGCAATAGCTATAAGTATGCAGTAAGAGCGTATAAAACCATAGGCAAAAATGAAATTTTAAGCACTTCATATCCTCAGATTACAGCAAAAACCAGTCTTTCAAATGTCACAGGATTTAAATCATCTGCGGTTTCAGACAGAGCAGTTAAGCTGACATGGAACAAAGTAAGCGGTGCGGACGGATACATCGTATATCGTTATAATACTTCGATCAAGAAATACGAAAGAATAGCTAAAGCTGAAAAGTTTGAATTTACTGATGAGAATCTTGCACCGGGAACAAGCTTTAAGTATGCGATAAGAGCGTATAAAATCGTAAACGGCAAGGAATTGTTAAGCCCTTCATTCCCTGAAGCTGTAACCTCAACTCCGCCTTCTGATGTAACGGATTTCACAGCATCTTCCTCGTCAGGAACTTCAATTGATTTAACATGGAGCGAGTCAGAAGGAGCAGACGGATATGTTGTATACCGTTTTGATACTGAAGCAAATAAATATGTGAGAATAACAAAGATTGAAGACCTTGAACTTAAGGATGAAAATCTTACACCGGGAACCAGCTATAAATATGCGATAAGAGCATATAAAACTATAAACGGCAAGGAAGTGTTAAGCCGTTCTTATCCAAGCATAACATATACATTAAATGCTGAAACATCAGAGGACTAAAGAGTTCTGATTATAATTTTTAAGATGTTGATACAATAACAGCCGATGACTTAGTCACAAAAGTCACCGGCTGTTGTTTTAATTATCTTCTAAATCCGTTAATTTTGCAGGTATTGCTTCTTCTGAATGCTTACGCTTCTGCGTCGGTTTTTCTTTTTTGGGAGGCTTTGGCTGTGCAGTTTTTGCTTCAAACCAGAAGGTTGAACCTTTTCCTTCCTCTGATTGAACTCCGAATGCAAAACCATGCTTTTTAAGGATTTCCTGACATATAGAAAGTCCAAGACCTGTACCTACAATTTCTCGTTTATATTTTGCGTCACGATAATATCTGTCAAAAATAAGCGGGAGAAGTTCCTTTGAAATACCTTTTCCGTTATCGATGACTTCAATTCTTACCACATTTGGTTTATTGATCTGACGTATACGGATAAGCTTGTCTTCGCCGCAATAATTTACTGCGTTATTTATGAAATTATACAGCACCTGATCAAGTTTTCCTTCATCAGCTGCGATAATTCTGTCATCATCCTCAATAAAACGAATATCATAACCGTCGTTTTCAATCAAAAGCTGATATCTCAGCAATACATCATGGATTTTTTCATGAACTGAAAACTCGCTGATTTCCATCTCCATATTGCCGCTTTCAAGTTTTGAAAGCTCCAGCAGGTTGCTTACGAGATTTGACAGTCTGTCAGTTTCATCTATTATGACATTAATATGCTCATTGCGTTTTTCGGGGTTATCTCCTGATAAATCTCTTATCATTTCTGCATAGCTTTTAACGATCGTCAAAGGAGTACGAAGGTCGTGAGATATATTGGCAATGAGGTCTTTCCTTAAGTCTGAAACTTTTTGTATTTCGTTTTTAGCATTATCAAGCACAGTGGAAAGCTCTTCGATCTCACGGTATCCCTTTGCATTGAAATCCACAGAATAATCGCCTTTTCCAAATGCTTTTGCAGTTTTTGTTATCTCAACAATAGGACGGGAAAGGCGTTTTGATATAAACAGCGTTACAATAAATGCAAGCTCAAAAAGAATTATTGTAATATAAATGAGCTGTTCACGGATTATGGTAACGGTTGAGTCAATCGGTTCTATTGAACCTTCGATATATAAATAAAGCGGTAACTCATAATTTTCACTGTTTATTGCAGTACAGAAAAAAATCTCCTGATTTTTTACATATTCATTTTGATAAATTTTTGTAATATAGTCGTTTTTCTGCTTTTTCAGGTCATTCTTAAGCTGAAATATAAATCTGCCCCAATTATTATTCAGATCGCTGTTGAAAACAGAAAAGCTGCCTAAATTATTCTCCAGAAGTATTGTATTACCTGTTTCGTCAGCTATAAGAATACAGAGTCCGTTTTCAAAGGCTAATCTTTGAGTTATATTCTCCATATCCTCACTGTCAAAATTATTTGTAATTGTTCTTGCTGACTGTTGAATATCTCTTATTTTCGCAGACTGATAATAATTTGCCAGAAAGAAATACTGAAACAGCCAGATAAGCAAAAGTATAAAGGCGGTAAAGATAATAAAATACATCCAGACATAAGAACGGATACTGCGTTCTTCTCTGATACGAAGTATTTTATCCTTTATTTTTTGGGACAAGCTGTTCCTGCTATTGAATTTTTTCAAACTTATAACCCATTCCTCTCAAAGTAACAATCAGATTTCTGTACTGTTTCAGACTGTTCCTCAGCATTTTGATATGAGTATCAACGGTTCTGTCATCGCCATAGAAGTCAAATCCCCAGACTTCTTCAAGAAGTTTTTCCCTTGAAAGGGCAATATTCATATTTTTCACCATATAGAAAAGCAGGTCATATTCTTTCGGGGTCATTGCAACTTTTTCTCCGTCGATTGTAACCTCACGGGCAGTAAAGTTTATAACCAAGGTTTTATAAGTAACTGTATTCTCAGCTTTCTTTGATGAATTTACTCTGTTCATAACTGCACGAATTCTTGCTATAAGTTCTTTCGGAGAAAAAGGTTTGACCACATAGTCGTCAACCCCGATTTCAAATCCGAACAATTTATCATACTCTTCTCCTCTTGCAGAGAGCATGATAACAGGGATTTCTTTTATTTTCTTAATTTCCTTACAGGCAGAATAGCCGTCAAGCTTCGGCATCATTATATCCATAATAATAATATCGAAGTCTTCATTTTTTACTTTTTCAACAGCTTCCATGCCATCCTCGGCCTGAGTTACCTGAAACCCATTGAATTCAGCATATTCCTTTATGATTTCACGGATTCTCTGCTCATCGTCCACGACCAAAATTTTAGGCATATTTTTTTCATTCCTTTCAATAGAATTTCTTAATTCCCAATTTAATTACTTATAGTTTACCATATATTTATGTATATTATGTGAAAACTGAAAAATTGATTAATGAAATAGCTGAAGCATATAAAAAATTAATACTTCAGAACATTGTTTGTTGACATTTAATCATGGCAGTGATATGATTAAATAGCAGGAAAGGAGAAAGCTTTATGGAAAATGAAACAAATAAAAATACGACAAAACGATATACATTAGGGGAAGAAATTTTCAATTCCGTATCTCACGGTACGGGAGGACTGCTTGCTATAGCGGGCACGGTTATAATGATCGTATTTGCAGCAATTTATTCAAACGCATGGGGTGTAGTAAGTTCGGCTATTTATGGTGCAAGCATGATAATTTTATACACAATGTCAACTCTTTATCATGCAATTACCAATGACAAAGCAAAAAAATTTTTCAGAATTATGGATCATAACACAATTTTTCTGTTAATTGCAGGAACATATACTCCTATTACATTAGTTCCGCTCAGAGGTCCTGTCGGCTGGGTTCTTTTCGGTATTGTATGGGGTGCTGCGGTAATTGGAATAGTGCTGAATTCTATAAACCTTGAAAAGTTCAAGAAGCTTTCAATTATATGTTATGTGGCAATGGGCTGGGTCATTGTTTTTGCAATTAAGCCAATGCTTGATTCAGTGCCGAAAATTTCATTGATTTTCTTACTTATAGGCGGTATTTTTTACACTGCCGGCATTGCATTTTACGTAATCAAAAGGATAAAATATTTTCACTCAATTTGGCACTTGTTTACTATCGGGGGAACAATTTTTCATTATTTCTCCATATTGCTGCTTCTGATACATGAAAAAATCTGATAATAAAAAAATGACAGCAATTATTTTGCTGTCATTTTTTATTGATCTTCATTTATAAGTCCTTTTGCAAGGATACAATATGCAGGCTCATATTCTCCCACTATCGGCGGAAGGCGCTTTAACCTGAAGCTTTGCGGATCCTCTGATATTTCATCTGAAAAAGACATTCGGACAGTGAGTCCGTTTTCTGTTTTATCAAAATATAAGGTTCCATTAAAATGCTCAGTAAATTTACCGGCTATTGCAAGTCCCAGAGTTTCACCTGTTTTAAATTTCGGCAGGGCTCTGAAAGGCTTAAGCGCAGACTTCATTGTTTCAATATCTGCGGCTTTTCCGTTGTCAGACACTTCAATATAAATCTGTCCGCTGTCCTTATAAGCTTTTAATAAAAGCTTTTTATTTTTTTCTCCGCAGTACATATAACCGTTAATCAGCAAATTTATTACTGCCAATGACAAACGGTCATAGTTCATATTCATAAAAATTGACGGTTCGATTTCAGTTTGGAATTCACAATCGGTATTTCTGAAACTTTCACGGCATATATGAGCAGTTTCCTCAAGGCATTGAGAGACATTCAATAATTCTGTGGAAAATTCACCGCTGTAATACTTTGTGATCTCATTTGAGTTTACGGTTGATGAAAGCATTTTAAGCAGATTATTGGAAACACTTTCATAAAAGGCGTTCAAATTTTCTGTATAGTCACTATTTTTTATGCTTTCGAGCTGTGCAATAATCGGTGAAATGGCCAGACGGATATTACCCAGCGCATTGCGCTTGTATTTTAAAATTGATGATCTGTCAGACAAGGTTTCAATTTCCTCAGCGTCATAAAACATCAACATATATCCTTCAAGCTTATTTTCATCTAAAAGAGGTTTTATTTTTACGGAATTTCCGTTCAGATAATGGAGGATTTTGTTTGATTTAACAGGCAAGGACGGAGTTCTTCCAAACTCAGGCTTAAAATCAGATAAGGTAATAACATCAGGAAGTTTAATGTTGTTTTTCCAGATTACTTCAAGATTGTTATCTGTGACAACGATCATTTCATCGGATTCTTCATACAGTTTTTTCACTGATTCAAGCAATTTCATTGAATAAATCCTCCTTATCTGTTCTCTGTTAATATTATACTTAAATTCAAGCATTAAGTCAAGAGACGCCGGCTGTTAATTATCTCCTGAAGTTTTAAATAATTTCAATTGCTTTCTTCTGTGCTTTTGAGATGCAATTTCTAAAAGCTCCTTTAAACTGTTGACAAACACCAATGCCAATGCTGTTACTGTAATAGCTTCCATTTTTAATACAACCTTTCATACTTTTTTATTATATTATCATAATAACACGCATTGTGTACAAAAGTCCGGACAGAAACGACGAATTTTTAATTCTTTCTGCATAATTGCATACCGTTCAAATTTTATAAAAAAATACATTGCTGAATATTATAAGGAATTTAAATCCACATCAGATGTTGTTCTGATTATGAAAAATGCCCATAATACGATGGCTTATATTATCAGGTTAGTGTAAAATCATGATTTTTTGCAGGAAATAAAAAAACAACTTGCAAAAAAACTATAAAAGGTATACAATATATATTAATGTGACTTAATTTTGTGATATTATATTTTGGGAGGAATTTTATATGCTGTTATCAGAAATGAGCAAAGAAGAGCTTCTTAAATTCAAAGACGATGTTCAGAAGGAATATGACGATTTTAAAAATCAGGGGCTTAGCCTTAATATGGCAAGAGGTAAGCCTTCATCGGCACAGCTTGATCTTGCAATGAAAATGCTTGCTGCAGTTAACAGTTATGACGCTGATTATAAAGCTTCTGACGGAACGGATTGCCGTAACTACGGCGGTCTTGATGGAATTATAGACGCTAAAAATCTGTTTTCGCCTATGCTTGGAGTAACTAATGACGAGCTTATTGTCTGCGGCAACTCCAGTCTGAATATAATGTATGATACAATTGCAAAATGTATTATATTCGGTGTTGACGGTGTACAGAAGCCATGGAAGGATTATGAGAAAATCAAATGGCTTTGCCCTGCTCCCGGTTATGACAGGCATTTTGCTATTTGTGAAAGCTTTGGAATTGAAATGATAACTGTTCCGCTCAATGAAGATGGCCCTGATATGGATATGATTGAAAAGCTGGTATCTGAAGATGACACAATTAAGGGCATTTGGTGCGTTCCGATGTATTCAAATCCAACGGGAATCACTTATTCTGACGAAACCGTAAAAAGATTTGCAAATCTTAAGCCGGCAGCTAAGGATTTCAGAATATTCTGGGATAATGCTTATTGTATCCACCATCTGACCGAAACTCCTGATACCCTTCTCAACATTCTTGATGAATGTAAGAAAGCAGGCAATGACAATATGGTTTATATGTTTGCTTCGACTTCAAAAATTACTTTTGCAGGCGGCGGAATTGCAGTTATGGCTGCTTCAAAAGCAAATGTAGATTATATTAAGTCGCTCATGACGGTTCAGACTATTGGTTTTGACAAAATCAATCAGCTCAGACACGCTAAGTTTTTCGGTAATTACGAGGGACTTATGGCTCAGATGGAAAAACACAGAGAAATTTTGCAGCCTAAATTTGAAATGGTGCTGGATACTCTTGAAAGAGAGATTACCCCGTTAGGAATCGGTTCATGGCATAAACCGAGGGGCGGATATTTTGTAAGCTTTGACGCTATGGATGGCTGTGCTAAAAGGATCTGTCAGCTTTGTAAGGATGCCGGAGTTGTTCTTACAGGTGCAGGTGCAACTTTCCCATACGGAAAGGACCCTCATGACAGTAACATCAGAATTGCTCCGAGTTATCCACCGGTTGAGGAGCTTGAACTTGCAATGAAGCTGTTTGTTGCAGCTGTAAAACTTGCCTCTGCTGAAAAGCTTCTTGAAATTAAATAATCTTTCAATTATAAAGAAAAACAGGACAGCCACGTTGACTGTCCTGTTTTTCTTATTGCTTAAAATGTCAAGACTTCTGTTTTTGTTTTCTATACACGTCATAAATTAATCCCCGGCATTTTTATTGGTCTTGACGAATTTTAACTTTAAAAACTTTGACGATATCTCACCTATGTATTATAGTATTTTTATGGAAAAATGTCAATCTAAATATAATTAAATTTACTATTCGTTAACAATATAATGAATTAATTGTAAAAAGATAAAAAGGGTTTATATTAATATGATACATGGAATCTTTTACAAAGTCAATACACTATGAATACAGATAACAATATTAATAGTATGTTGACAATATTTTCATAATGATATATGCTGAAAATATAGGAAAAATGCAGTAATGTAAAGGAATATATATAAATGAGTCGTATTGCAAAAGACTTTGGTATGAAAGTCAAATTTTTTCGTACGCAGAAAGATATGAGTCAGGAAAAGCTTGCAGAATTATGCGGACTTCATCCTACATATATCGGACAAGTTGAACGAGGAGAGAAAAACTGCACTCTTAAAAGTGCGGAAAAAATATCAGAAGGCCTTAAAATACCCATTGAAAAGCTTATGGGTACATTTACACCATTAGACGACAGTGAAGATATACCTCATCAAATCTATGACAAGCTTTTAAGGCTGTCGGATAAGGATCAGAAATCAATTTCAACAATAATAAACGATATCCTGGACTATAAATATAAATAAAAAATTACGGATCAGTATTTTAAAATAAAACGCTGTCCGTTTTTATTTTTTTGTTGTAATTACATTTTTTTTATGTTACAATTAAAAAAGAAAATTTCCTTATTAAAGTGAAAGGACTTTAAGCTATGATAAGATTTAAAAACAGCAGAGTTATGACCATGGAAAAGGACAGTGAAATAAAAAATGCCGAGGTTTGGGTTGAAGATGACAAAATTTGTTTTGTGGGAAATCCTGACGGTAATCAATTAAAAAATACGAATTTTGAAAGAGAAATCGACCTTGAGGGAAATCTGCTTATGCCTTCGTTTAAAAATGCCCATACTCATTCCGCAATGACATTTTTGAGGTCTTTTGCAGACGATATGCCTTTACAGGACTGGCTTTTCAAACGGGTATTCCCTATGGAAGCAAAATTAAAGGGAGAGGATATTTACTGGCTTTCCAAACTTGCGATTTTAGAATATCTGACAAGCGGTGTCACAGCTAATTTTGATATGTATTTTGAACATGATAGTTATGTCAAAGCGCATATTGAAAGCGGATTTCGCACAGTTCTTTGCGGATCGATAAGCGGAGATGTATCAAACATAGACAGGCTTGAAGCCTATTATAATAAATTTAACGGGATAGATCCGCTTATATCTTACCGACTGGGGTTTCATGCAGAATACACTGCGGATTATGAGCTGATGGAAGCTATGGGAGAATTGGCTGACAAATATAAGGCTCCGGTTTCTGTACACAACTCTGAAACTGAGAAAGAGGTTTTGGAATGTATACAGAAATATGGTAAAACTCCAACGGAATTGTTTGATTCTTTAGGTATATATAATCATGGCGGAGCAGGCTTCCATTGTGTACATTTCAGTGAAAATGATATGGAGATTTTTAAGCGTCATGGGGTTTATGCAGTTTCCTGTCCGGGATCAAACGCAAAGCTTGCAAGCGGTATCGCACCCTTAAAAAGAATGTCAGAAAAGGGTGTAAAGCTTGCTTTGGGAACTGACGGACCTGCCAGCAACAACTGTCTTGATATGTTCCGAGAAATGTTTCTTATGACAGCATTGCAAAAGCTTGAACTGAAAGACGCAGCAGCATTTGATGCAGACAAGGTGCTTTTTGCAGCTACAGCTGGATCGGCAAAAGCAATGGGTCTTGAGAACTGTGTTTCAATATCTGAGGGTATGCAGGCAGATCTGATAGTGATAGATCTTAAACAGCCCAATATGCAGCCTCTGAACAATATAAGCAAAAACATTATTTACAGCGGTTCAAAGCAAAATGTTAAGCTTACCATGTGCGCAGGTAAGGTTTTATATGAGGATGGTAAATTCAACATAGGTGAAGAATCAGAACGTATTTATGCCAGAGCTAATGAAATAATTACAGGATATTCAGAATAAAGACTCTGCTATTTTGAGATTTTGCATAAAAATGTGATGTTAATAATTGTATAAAACACACAACAAAGGCGAACCCTAATTGGAGTTCGCCTTTGTTTTTATATGATTATGTTATGAAAAAATACAGGCAGATTATCGTGTTTTAGATTCGCATTAAAAAAACTGTTACTCATGCTTTATGGTGCTTGTTTTTTTCATGAGTTTATAAATAGTTCTTTTATCCTGATCAGAAAGCTTCAGAAAATTCTCAAATTCTTGCTGAGGAAAAGCTTCAGTGCTTTCAAGAAGTGCTTCAACCGAAACCTGAAGTCCTTTTGCTATTCTTTCTGCGGTTTTATATGTACACACTTTTTGACCTCTTTCGATGCGTCCCAGGTGTGTAGGATGAAGATCACTTAACTCAGCCAGCTTTTCCTGACTCATACCTTTACATATACGATAAAACTTTACACGTTTCCCAAAATCATCAGCAACCTTATTCATTCAATATCACTCCTTCATTTACCTGATTTGACAGCTTAATACTTACTTATATATATTATAGTCGTTTTTTGACTAAACGTCAATAGTCAAGTTTTGACTATATATAATAAGTATGTATTAAATTATAATTAGGAGTAATTTATGAAGATGTTTTCACGAATAAGGAATCTTCGGGAAGATAAAGATTTAACACAAAAGGAGATGGCTAAGATACTTCAGACCACTCAGCGTACTTATTCAAGATATGAAAAGGGTGACAGCACTATTCCATTAGACATACTCATAAAAATAGCGGACTTTCATCAGGTAAGTATAGATTATTTACTTGAAAGAACCAATAACAAGAAACTTTACAAATAAAGCGGAGGGCAAAGCGATAATTTACCTGACGCTTTATTTTACATAATGACTATATTAATTTTTATCCTGCGGAACAAGCTGCTTATTATTTAGTGTTAAATGAGCTGATATCATACTCTTATCAGATCAAATCCGAATAAATATTAACAATTAATTAAATGAAAATATATAAATAACGTTAATTTTATTAAGATGTTGCAATTAACCATTTTCGAGCATTATAACAAAAATATAGAGTATCTATTAAATAGTGTCATCAGAATCATGTCCGCAGTGTAAAAACCTTTAATTTACGCACTTTTTCGTTGACTAAACAATTAACTTTTGCTATAATAAAT
Organism: Ruminococcus sp.; assembly: GCA_019420505.1. GTDB lineage: Bacteria > Bacillota > Clostridia > Oscillospirales > Ruminococcaceae > FB2012. Next base: position 54,477 of record JAHZHC010000012.1, on the reverse strand, counting down.
CTGTTTAACTAAATTTGATTTATATATTCCAATACGAAAAAGACAGGTGCGGTAACTATCCAATTATTTTCGACTAAATACATTATAATTCTAAATATCGGAATTGTCAAGTCGTTTTGCACCAATTAATTCTCATTTGCGGAATTTTGTTAAATGCTACAATAATAAAAGGGTGATTTTGTGTTTTTTGAACAATTTAGTAAACTATGTATTGCAAATAATACTACACCTACAAGATTTACTATAGATGTTTTACAGCTAAGCTCATCAAAAGTTACGGCATGGAAAAACGGTTCGATTCCTAAATATAAAACGCTTAAGGCTATTGCAGATTATTTTAATGTAACGATAGGTTCTTTATTTGATGAAGAAACTTTAACTCCGGAGCTGACAAAAGAAGAACGGAAGCTTTTAGATATATATCGGAGGCTTACCGAATCAAATAAAATACGCTTTGAGGAACGGGGAATGGCGCTTATTGAACAGCAAAAATCCTTGTTAAATCAGGAATAAAAAATACAGTATTTTTTAAATATATAAAATTCACGAATATATAGGCATAATTTAATTAAGTTGCTATTGAAATATAAATTTTATTATGGTATAATTTAATATGTATAATATAACTCATGTCCCTCACCACCGTTTCGGTGGGGGACATGTTAGTCTTTAACGTATATGCGGTGTCTTTATCGTTATTTCAAAATAAACAGAATGAGGTTGTTTTATGTTTCAGAAGACTGGCTTTCTAAAACGCAGCGGAGAGAAAAAGGAAAAAGAAAAATATCTTTTGCTTTTTATTGTTGCTTTTGTGGGAATGCTTATTGCATTTCTTCCTACGATGATTACAAATGACGGAATCTTTCTTTATTACGGAGATTTCAATTCACAGCAGATGATGTTTTATGAACATGCTAATGAAATGGTCAGGAACGGCAATATGGCTTGGGACTGGGGAACGGATCTTGGAGCAAACTTTATTGGTTCGTATTCGTTCTATTTGTTAGGAAGTCCGTTTTTCTGGCTCAGCACTCTATTCCCGTTAAAAGCGGTTCCGTTTCTGATACCCTGGCTTTTATGCCTTAAGACTGCGGTTGCGGCAGTAACGGCATATGCTTTTATAAGAAGATTTGTTTCAAATACCAATGCCTGCTTTGCCGGAGCTATGCTTTATGCTTTTTCAGGTTTTCAGGCATACAATGTATTTTTTAATCACTTCCATGATGTAACGGCTTTTTTCCCGCTTTTACTTTTGGGATTTGAAATGCTTGTACAGGATAAAAAGAAGGGTGCATTTGCAATTGCGGTCGGAATTTGTGCGTCCATAAGCTATTTCTTCTTTGTATGCGAGGTTGTGTTTGTTGTTATTTATTTCTTTATCAGATGTACAGATAAAGAATTCAAAATTGATATGAAAACCTTCGGTCTGCTTATTTTCGAAGCGGTTGTGGGTGTTATGCTTTCAGCAATAATACTGCTTCCGGCTTGTATTGAAGTTTTGTCCAACCCTCGTTTAGATGGGCGTCTTTACGGAATGGACATGGTATTCTACAACGAAAATGTAAGAATTCCGAGAATTATTCAGGCTTTCTTTATGATGTCAGATATGCCTGCAAGAATCAATATTCTTACTTCCGATAAGGCTAAATGGGCTTCCCTTGCCGGATATTTGCCTATGTTCTCTATGTGCGGCGTAATTGCTTTCATGAGAACAAAAAAGAAGCACTGGGCTACAAAGTTGATTGCAGTAAGCGGAATAATGGCCTGCATTCCGATTTTAAACTCAGCTTTTGTTCTATTTAACAGCAGCTATTATGCAAGATGGTATTACATGCCTATTCTTATTATGTGTCTTATGACTGCAAAGGTAATCAGTGATAATAAGGACGATTTGAAAAAGGGATATTTACCGGTTGTTATAGTATGCGCATTTTTCCTTATTGTCGGAATGCTGCCTAAAAAGGAAAACGGAGAGCTTGTGTTTGGAAAAGTCCCGGAATATCCTGAACTTTACTACATTCAGGCTATTATCACTATTGTTATGACTTTTGCTCTTGGTGCAATCATTTACTTTGCATCAGATCATAAAAAGTATCATCAGATCGTCGCAGTTACCACATCTGTTGCATGCGTGGTTTGTATGACAGCTTCAGTTTGCTATGGTGCGGCTCAGGCAAGCAGTCTTCATTATCAATATATTGATGACGCTATTTACGGAAAAGAAGATCTTGATATGGAAAAGCTGGATGCGAAATATGCAGACAGCGATAACAATTTCTATAGAATCGACACATCCCCGAATGTGGACAACTGGTGTATGTTCTGGGGACTTTCGTCAATGAGGACATTCCACAGCGTTGTTCCGACATCTATTATTGATTTTTATCAGGCGATCGGTCAGACAAGAGACGTTGCTTCAAGAATGGAAACAACGCTTTATCCGTTAAGAGGATTGTTCTCTGTAAGATATTATTTTAATCAGGTTCAAAATCAGGGAACGCCTTTGGAATATATGGATACTCTTGAAGGCTTTAAATATGTTGACACGCAGAACGGATTCCATATATACGAGAATGAAAACTGGATCCCAATGGGATTTGCTTATGACAAATATATTGATGACAGTGCTATAAAGAGCGCTAACGATGTTGATAAGACTAATTTATTGCTTGAAGCATTGGTTCTCAATAATGAACAGGTTGCTAAGTATTCCAACGTTATTACCCGGTATGATCAAAGCAGCGAGGTAAGAGACAGGGAAACCTATAAAGCCGCTTGTAAGGATAAGCAGCAAAACTCATGTTATTACTTCAAGGAGGATACAAACGGTTTTGACGCAAAGATCAACCTTGAGGGCGACAAGCTGGTATTTTTCAGCGTACCTTATGAAGATGGCTGGACGGCTACTGTAAACGGCGCTGAGGCTGAAATTGAAAAGGTTTCATATGGATTTATGGCTGTTCTTTGTCATGACGGTGAAAATGAGATCAGATTTAACTATAAGACGGCAGGATTGACAGAAGGTAAGATCATAACAATATCAGGATTTATAATTTTTGCTGCATATGTAGGCGGAAATTACTGCTACAGCCGAAAGAAAAAAGCGGCTGTACCTGTCAAATCAAAGACTTCACGCAAAAAGTAAGTGGGAGGCTGAGTTCACATGGTACTGAAAGAGAAAACCTTAGAGGTCAAAGAAATCTTTAAGGGCAAGGTTATTGAACTGACGCATGAAAAGGTTGAACTGGAAAACGGACATCAGGCAATGAGAGAGCTTATTCATCACAATGGCGGGGTATGTGTTGTTCCTGTTGACGATGAAGGCTGTGTTTATATGGTGAAACAATTCAGATATCCGTTCAAGGATGTACTTCTTGAGATTCCTGCGGGAAAGCTTGAAAAGGGCGAGGACCACAAGGAATGCGGAATCAGAGAACTTAAAGAAGAAATTGGTGCAGAGGCTCAGAGTGTCAATTATCTTGGCTGTATTTATCCTACGGTTGCATATGATACGGAAGTGATTCATATGTATTTAGCCAGAGGCTTAAGCTTCGGGGAACAGCATCTTGATGAGGGCGAATTTATTGATGTAGTAAAAATGCCCTTAGAACAGGCTTATGAAATGGTAATGAATAATGAGATCCCTGACGCAAAAACTCAGACGGCAATTTTAAAGGCTTATTTGCTTCTGAAAAAATAGAATATCAAACAAAAAACCTTTCGGAACAACCGAAAGGTTTTTCTTTTATTCTAACCACAAAAAATTATCATCTGAATTAATAAAGTCCATATTATATATCATTATAACACGGTCGATATCTTCGTTTTTAACTAGCTCAGAAACTGTTTGTTCCTCAAAATGATAGTATCTCATATCAACCACTATTAAATCGGAATATTGATTAGCGAGATAAGGCATCATAGCATTTGCATATGAATCCTTTAAAATAAGAACTTTTTCATTTACGGTGCTGTTATCAGATTTTATATTTATTCTTGCAAAATTACCGCCAAGGAATGCGGCATACTTATCTTTCTTATCCAAAAAGCTTTCATCGATAAGGGATTCGGCAGTTTTGCCTTCCTTTACATATTCCACATGATGTACTGAGCCGCTGTGATTGGGTAAAATCATTGTATCAGGCTTCGCAAAGGCAGATGGTGCTTTTGAATAAAGCGTTCCATAAAAATCGTTACGCTTTATTGTATTATCAAAGCTTATATCTGATTCAGGTTCATTTTTTTCGGCCCAATAAGCATCAAATACAGCTTTTGCTCCGGCATCCGTCCAATGGTGATCCGTTTTATAGAAAACCTGTTCTCCTTTATCGGATTTATTTCTCAAAGGTTCATAAGCATTTAACAGCGAAATTCTGTCTGACAAGGTATTTTCAATATGTTTTAGTGAATCTGTCTGTTTATCGTTTACTGCAAATTGCGGTAAATTATCCTCAAGCACGCTGACTGCATTTGGAACAAGAATAAAGTCTATAGGGATATCAGGTTGAATTTTTTTTGCCCAATCGTTTATATAATTTATATTTTTATCTATCTGTAATAAATTTTCGGTGTATTGCTGAAGATAATATCCGTCTTTTCCGAAATAAACACCGTTCTGATATGTTTTAAGCACAGCTCTCTCACAATCGGTTTTCAGTGACACCAATTGATCCTTTAAAAAGACCTGATCTGACATATAGCTTTCTATGCCGCCTGTAAAGTTACCTGATTTCAGCTTTTCAAAAGAAAACCCCGGGAACTGTGCAAGATTACGGTTTTCCATTTCAGAAAAATCCCTGTCTTCACAGATCAATCCTGCTGCTGCAAAACCGAAGATGAAAATAAGAAACACAGCAATTAATATTTTACATCGTAATTTTTCATACTTTTTCATGAAGATGTCTGATCCTTTCGCTTAGGTAGTTGCATTAAAATCTGAAATATAAGAACGGATTAAAGGAATTGCTTGCAAGGTATGCTGTTGAGATAACGAGCAGACCCAGAGTTATAAGTGGATCGATAACGCAGTTATATAATGCAGGGATTTTAACAGATAGCTTTTCGCCGATTTTTTTGGGCAAAGGTGTTGAAGCAATAATAAGGATAATAAATGTTACGGCATACTGTGTAATCCACAGTAAGGCTTTGCTGTTAATTAACGGCAGACCGCTTATAAAGAACATATTTTTAAAGTTATTCAAAAGTGCGGTTGTATCTTCAAAAGCGAATATACCCCATCCGATTATTATAAGTACAAGTGCGTATATATGCTGTATAAGCGCCGGTATTTTATTTAAAGCCTTCAAAAGGAAGAGCTTTTCTAAAAGAAGTATTACACCGAAATAGATTCCCCAGATCATGAAGTTCCAGTTTGCTCCGTGCCAAAATCCGGTTAAAAACCAGACTATCATAATATTAAGACACTGACGTGGAAGACCTTTTCTGTTTCCGCCAAGGGGAATATATACATAATCCCTGAACCAGGTAGAAAGAGATATATGCCATCTGCGCCAGAAGTCTGTAATAGATTTTGAGATATAAGGATAGTTGAAGTTTTCGAGAAAATCAAAACCGAACATTTTTCCTAAACCTATTGCCATATCTGAATAGCCGCTGAAATCAAAATAAATTTGGAAGGTATACGCCAAAATACCCAGCCAGCTTGCAGTTACGCTGAGATCTGATTGGGGTGCGCCGGAAATTTCTGAAAAAAGAAATCCGATATTATTAGCGAGAATAACCTTTTTTCCAAGACCTACAGCAAAGCGTTTTACTCCGTCAGCAAACTGTTCGGCAGATTCTTTTCTGTACATAAGCTGCTGTTCAATTGTCTGATATCTGACGATAGGGCCGGCAATAAGCTGAGGGAACAAGGATACATAGGTTGCAAGGGTTATAATATTTTTCTGTGCCCTTATTTCTCCCCGATAAACGTCTATTACATAAGAAAGCGCCTGAAAACTATAAAAAGATATACCGATGGGCAGTGAAAGACCCAAAAGCTTTATACTGAAACCGAACATACTGTTTGCGTTTGAAATAAAAAAGTCTGTATACTTAAAAAACAGCAAAAGACCGATATTCCAGAATACAGCTATAATAACCGACGCAAGAGCCGCTTTCGGAGAGGCATTTTCTTTTTGTTTGTCAGCAAATATTCCTGTGACATAAGCAACAGCGATGGAAGCCAGCATTAAGATTATATATACAGCTTCGCCCCAAGCATAGAAAACCAGGCTGAAGACGAGAAGCACAAGGTTTTTCATTTTGCGTGGGACGATAAAATACAGTATTAACACCAATGCCAAAAATGCAAATAAAAATGTGATACTACTGAAAAGCATGAACTTTTATTCTCCTGTCGATAAGTTAAGTCTGTTTTTAATATAGAATCAGCCTATGATACTCTCTGCCTTTGAATTGTCATCGGAGATGCACATCATGACATAATTATCTCTAACAACGAGAACAGGGCTGTTAAGCTTAGTCATTTCCTGAGGCTGATAATTTTCAAAAGCTTTTTTTTGTGATTCAATTCTGTTTTCCAAAGCTGTTTTAATTTTTGCAGCACTGTCGGCATCCTTTGCTTCAAAGCAAGCGACTTCTTCTGCGGTTGCTCCGCCCGATCCCACATAGACTTTACCTTTAACGTAATCTGTATCAGCAGCAAGTCCAAACAATTTCTGAACCATATCAGTTGAAAGCTCATTTAATGAATCTTTATATTCAATTTCACTTTTAAGCTTATCAGCGACAGAGATTACGTCAACTGAAACTGACGCAGCAACATTTTCTGTTTTACTGCTGTTATCATTATCATTGTTTCCGCATGAAGTAAGTCCTGCACAACAGATTGTTGTCAGTGTTAAAGCGAGACATAGTGTTCTTTTAAAATTCATAGTAAAAAATCCTTTCTTTTGTTTATATATAATAATTGTTTATGAGTTGTCTGCGAGATAATCCATCCATTCAAGGCAATATTCTCTTATAAGATGAATTCCGTCTGTTGACGCTTCAACCGGCAGAGATCCATTTTCGTCCTTAAAATGCGAACCGACATCAAGATAGATTGAATCTGTATTATCTGCTGCCTGTTTAACATATTTATTGAAGCTGTTTATATTTTCATTAGTAAACACAGCGTTTGTATTTGCAGCAAGATATGAAACCGGAAGAATAGACTGGACATAGATTTTAGCATCCGGCTGTACCTTTTTTATCTGCTTGATAAGCTTCTCATATTTTTCTTCAAAAACATCAGGATAAGGCCAGCCAAGCTCATTGATCCCGAACATTATATAAATACGTCCGAACTGTCTTTCTTTCATAGCGTCCATTACTGTACCGTTATTCCCGTTATCCAGCGTTATTGCACTGTCCGTTAAAGCAGTACTGATATTAAGACCGATTGAAGCATAAAAGCTTGCTTTTGGCTTGTCCGTATTCATTTGAAGTCCTACAGTACGTGAATCTCCGATAAATGCGGCGTCTGCAAAGTCATCGTCCTCAGCCTCTTTACTGCTGTCGCTGTCAGAGAAGGAATCCGACTCAGAACCGGAATTTTCATCCTCACTGTTATCGGACTTATTTGCTGAATCTGATTTTGACCCGCTTTCATCTTCTTTGCTTTCATTTGATTTAACGTTTACGCCTACAGCACGTGACGAGTTGTTATCCACACTGATATTATTTGTATTAACTGTAAGGTTAATTATCCACCCGAATGCAAATACCAAAAGAAACAGACAGCTTAAAGAGATAAGCAGCTGCTGCAGCTTTGCACGTTTTAATCTGATCGTTTTTCTGTTTTGTTCTCTCATTTTTTGTTCTCACTGTCATTCCTTTCTGAAAAGTACACAAAAATCCGAAATAATAGCTTTGTCAAAATCTCCTTAGCCGTTTGAGTGAGAATTCATATGGCTTGGGCTGAGTATGTTTTTAATGCTGCAAAGCTGACAAATAAAACATTACAGCGTTAAATGCAATGCAGGAGATAGATAATAAGACATACGGAGAATTGACATTGTTATCTACACAGGATATCTTTTTTAATCATAAATATCATAACACACTATCACACTTTTTTCAAGTGATTTTAAATAAAAAACAGATTAAGTTTTTTGGCTTAAGTGTTAAAATTCTACATTGTGATGCGCTATTATTTTTTATGACAAAATATGATATTTATAAGATGATTTACGGACTTGTTACATGATTAATATTGGATAATTTTTTAAGTTTAATCAAAGATTAATAAAAACAAAAATTTGTTAGAAAATCTATGAATATTGAATAATAACTGCTTTTTTAAATAGGTATTCACAAAGGGAAAAAAATAGTGTAAAATAAAATCAGAAAATAAGATTTATTTTCTTTAAATATACTTTGTTGCGGCAAGATTATTTCAATTGAATAATTTTACTCGGATTTTACAATAAAAGATTTGTGATTTTACATTTGTTTATTATAATTACAGAAACAATGTTAAAACTAAATTAGACAATGATTTTTGTATAATCAGGAGTGAGATCGTTTATGGATTTTTTTATGGTATTGACCTTAGTCGGAGGTTTAGCACTGTTTCTTTACGGAATGAACGTTATGGGTTCAGGACTTGAAAAGCTTGCCGGAGGCAGATTGGAACAGATTTTTGAAAAGCTTACATCAAATCCTTTAAAATCTGTGCTGCTTGGAATGACAGTAACGGCAGTCATTCAATCGTCATCTGCGACCACTGTAATGATGGTGGGTTTTGTTAATGCAGGAATAATGAAGCTGCATCAGGTTATTGGTGTGATTATGGGAGCAAATATAGGCACAACAATAACCTCATGGATATTATCCCTATCAGGCGTTGAAGGAGACAGCTTTTTATTAAAAATGCTTAAGCCAACGTCTTTTTCTCCTATACTTGCAATAATAGGAGTATGTTTGCTGACCTTTTCAAAGAATGATAAAAAACATGATATAGCAACCATACTGATTGGATTTGCGGTGCTTATGTTCGGTATGGATATGATGTCAGGAGCGGTTGCGCCGCTAAAGGACGTACCTGAATTTGTAAATATACTGACACTGTTTTCAAATCCGGTATTGGGAGTGCTTGCAGGAGCACTGCTTACTGCAATTATACAATCATCATCGGCATCTGTTGGTATTTTGCAGGCATTGTCTGTGACGGGAGCTATAAAATTCGGTGCAGCAATACCTATTATATTGGGACAGAATATCGGGACCTGTGTTACGGCGCTCCTGTCGTCTATCGGAACGAGCAAACCGGCGAAAAGGGTTGCTGTTGTTCATTTGTATTTTAATGTGATCGGAACAGTATTATTTTTATGTGCTTTTTACGGACTCAACGCAATCTTTGATTTTTCTTTTATTAACGATACAGTGGGTGCGGCAAATATTGCTGTTGTGCATACTATTTTTAATTTTTCCACCACGTTTGTACTTCTTCCGTTTATTAAACAGCTTGAAAAACTTGCGTATATTACCATTAAGGACGACAGCGAACCTAAGAATAAAAAAGATCAGTTCAGATTTCTTGATGACAGATTTCTTCAGTCTCCGTCATTTGCAATTGAACAATGCAGAAGCGTAACAATGGATATGGCTGAACTGTCACAAAATACTCTGAACCAATCTATTGAACTTTTAAGCAATTTTGATGACGAAAAGGCCCAGCTTGTTAAAAATAACGAAGCTCTGGCAGATATGTATGAGGATAAACTGGGAACTTATCTTGTTAAGCTTTCTGGTTCAGATTTGTCTGTAAGAGATTCTCAGTCTGTGGCTTCATTGCTTCACATAATCGGCGATCTTGAGAGGATTTCAGATCATGCAAGAAATCTTATGGAAAATGCAAAGGAAATTAAAGATAAGCAAATTATTTTTTCAGACAGTGCCAGAAAAGAATTGGAAGTAATCACTGATGCTGTCAAGGAAGTTATGGACTTAGCAGTCTGTGCATTTAAAAATCAAAGTATGGAACAAGCTGTTCTCGTCGAACCGTTGGAGGAAGTAGTTGACACGCTCAGGACACGTCTTAAAAACAGGCATATCAAGCGTTTGCAGAAAGGTAACTGTACTATAGAAATGGGATTTATATTTTCAGACCTTCTGACAAATCTTGAAAGGGTTTCAGACCATTGTTCCAATATTGCAGTAACCCTGATACAGGCAGAGGATGAAAGCTTTGATACACATGAATATATTAATACACTGAAAAACAGCGGAAAGGCTTTTGACAGCAGGGTTGAATTTTATTTGGATAAATATATGCTGCCTGCAAAGGAAAATGGATAATAAAAAGGAGGATTTGAAATGTCACTGATATATTGCGTAGAAGACGATGACGGAATTCGTGAACTGGTTTCCTGCGCTTTAAAAGCAGGAGGATATGAGGTTGCGGCTTTCTCAAAAGCAAAACCATTTTACGATGCAATAAAAACAAAGGCTCCGTCGCTTATCCTTCTGGATATTATGCTTCCCGATGAAGACGGAATGACTATATTGGGAAAAATTAAGTCTGATATGCTTTTAAAAAGCATTCCTGTTATAATGCTCACCGCAAAAACAAGTGAGCTTGATAAGGTTGCCGGACTTGAATCGGGAGCCGATGATTATATTTCAAAGCCTTTTGGTGTAATGGAACTGCTCTCGAGGATAAAAGCCGTTTTAAGAAGAAGCAAAAGGCCCGATGAACAATCAGAGTTGCTTGTAATCGGCAATTTATCTTTGGATGCGTCAAAAAGAATCGTAACCTGTAATGAAAAAGAAGTTATATTGACATATAAGGAATTTGAAATTCTTATGTATCTTATGAAAAATCAGTCCATAGTAATAAGCAGGGATAGACTTATGGAAAAAGTCTGGGGATATGAATTTGCAGGAGAAACAAGAACGGTTGATATGCATATAAAAACCTTGCGCCGGAAATTAGAATCGGCAGGATGTGAGGATTTTATAAAGACAGTCCGTGGAGTGGGATATAAGGTGTGAAAAGATAAGGAACGGTGATATTTTGCAGAAAAAAATATTCAGAATTATGACTTTGACCTCAACATTGGTTTTGATTGTTTTTGCAGTTATAATCGGCAGAATAAGCTACATTTCCAATAAAAACGCTGCGCAGAACGAACTGAAATCAGTTGCAAAAATAATAGTACAGCAAGAACTTGAAGTCGAACAGATCGATCAATACCTCAAAAATGCTTTACAATATGATGTAAGACTGACGTACATAGATAAAAACGGAAATGTAATTTATGACAATACAACTGATGCCGTAAATCTTGAAAATCATTTTGACAGAGAGGAAGTCAAAAAAGCGCTTGAGGAAAACATCGGCGAATCGACGCATTTTTCAAATGCTATTGATAAAACGACATATTATTATGCTGTAAAATACGGTGACGGCGTGCTTAGATTTGCAAGAGAAAGAAGCAGTCTGATTTCTTTCTTTCTGAATCTTTTGCCTATACTAATAAGCCTGACAGGTATCCTGATTGTTGTTACTGCAATAATTTCAGTAAAGCTTTCTGAATGCATAATAAAACCTCTGAACAGGCTTGTCAGAGAAATTGACGCTGACAATCAAAGTCTGGGCAATTATAACCCGGAATATGAAGAGCTTATACCTATTGCTGAAAATGTTAATATGCTGTTAAAGCGAATCAACAAGAATATTAACAAGCTGAAAAGAGAAAAAGAAAAGATAACGCTGATCACAGACAACATGGTCGAAGGCATGATTTTACTGGATTCAGATTATTCGGTTTTATCGGTAAACAGAAGTGCGGCAAAGCTGCTTAAGCTTTCCCCTGACCAGTATAATCACAAAAAAATCACACAGATGACAATAAATGAAAAGCTGTTGGAACTGTTGCATTCACTGAATGAAAAAGATTCTGTAAGAGGTGTTATAGAAGAAGAAAGCCGTTTTTTCAGGGTATTTATCAACAAATCAGACCATAATGGAGAATACGGAATAATCATACTTTTAGTTGATGTTACAGAAATCATACAAAATGAAGAAATAAGACGTGATTTCTCTGCTAATGTTTCACACGAGCTAAAGACGCCGCTCACTACTATAAAAGGCTTTGGAGAAATGCTTGAAAACGGAATAATTACCTCTCCTGATGACATAAAGAAATACGGTGGGACTATATATCGTGAGAGCGAACGTTTGCTGCTGCTTATAAATGATATAATACGTCTGTCGGAAATCGAGGAACATACATCTGAGGAAACCGAACGAATTAACGTCCTCGAAACCGCAAAAGATGTCCAAGAATTTCTGCAAAACAAGGCGGATAAACACAATGTCACGCTGGATGTAAGCGGTGATCCTGCAGAAATAGAGGGCAACTGCAATTACATTACCGAGCTTTTGCTTAATCTGACAGACAATGCTATAAAGTACAATAACGATGGAGGAAATGTCTGGCTTAAGGTAATTGATAATAAAAATGAAGTTGTTATCTCGGTAAAGGATAATGGAATAGGAATAGGAACAGAAGATCAGGGAAGGATTTTTGAACGTTTTTATCGTGTTGACAAAAGTCGCTCCAAGGAAACAGGCGGAACAGGATTAGGTTTATCCATAGTCAAGCACATTGTGGCCTATCATCACGGAAGCATTGATATAAAAAGTGAAATTAACAAAGGAACTGAAATTACCGTTATTTTACCGAAGTGTTTTATATAGTTCGTCATAAAAGTGAATGAAAATATACTATTTATACTTGACAATTGATTTCAATTAGTGTATAATTCATTATTGGAATTGATTGTCGGGGTGTGGCGCAGATTGGTAGCGCGCTACCTTGGGGTGGTAGAGGCCGTGGGTTCAAGTCCCGTCACTCCGACCATGAAAGCACTTTAAAAACAGCGTAAATGCGTTGCTTTAGAGTGCTTTTATTTTTTGTTCAAAAAATAAAAATAGGTACTGCGACATATAGTGCGACATGTGTACCTATAAATCAAGCTGTTTTCTCAGTTGGTTAATATCGCCGTGCGCATATCTTTTCTTGAGCATATCAAGGTCAGACCAACCCATTTGATCAGCTATTGCAAATAAATTTTTGCCCTCATTTACCCATATGGATGCCCTTGTATGGCGTAGTTCGTGCGGATTTAATATTGGTATGTCTATTGGGTTGTCCCGATTTAAATAATATTCCCGCATAGTAATAAGAATTATTGATAAAATGTCCATTTTCAATGTACCAAGAGACAAATGTCAATAAATCTATTTGGTAACGATATCACAGTCTTGGCACAGACAGCGCAATATCCGATATCAGTTTGTGATATTGGATATTTTTGTGTCTGCTGTTATAATAAAATTGTTTTATAAGCTTAGCGGATATATCATATTTTTTATTTTACTATTGACTCTTCCGTTGGGGAATAGTGTATAATATACTTAACATCAGCGAAAGGAGAACTAATATGAGTAATTTAGTAAAAATCAGAGAAGTATCTGTCAGATATGATGTGTCTGCCCGCACTCTTCGTTATTATGAAGATATGGGTTTAATAGAAAGTATACGAAGTGATGACTATGCTTACAGGCTATATGATGAAGCTGCAATAAAACGTTTAGAGCAAATTTTAATTTTACGCAGGCTTAATATCAGCATTAAAGATATTAAACGCATATTCAGCTCTAAAGGCTCAGAAATCGTGTTAGATGTGCTGGAGAAAAAGGTTGATAATATAAATGAAGAGGTTTCTCTTTTACAGGAATTGAGAAAAATTGTTCTGGAATTTATTAATCAGATAAAAAGATTAGATTTTGAAAAAGAAATAGATGTAAAACTGTTGTATGAAAAGGCAAAGGATATTGAAATGCAGATTACAATGGTAGATTACAACGGCAACTCAGCGATGGCGGATCGTTTTTTTGAAGTCACAGAAAAGCTGAATAACAAAGTACCAGATATAATGATCGTCAGAATCCCCAAATTCAGAGCCGTTACATCAGGACCTATGCCATATGACGAAGTCTTCGGAACATTTCAGCTTTGGCAGGAAGCACATAACGATTTTTATGAGCCTATTATTTTTGATGCTCCCGATTTTTTGTATGAGAATAGTGGAAACCTTGAATGGATATGGCATATCAAAGACGAAATTACAGAGGCTGATGTGGCTCCATATGAAATTATTGAGCATCCGGGCGGACTGTATGCGGCTGCGGTAAGTATAGACGGTGATGATGAAAGCGGCAATAAAGTACAGCAAAAAATTGAAAAATGGATAGAAAAAACAAACTTTGTTATTGACGACAGCCGTGCAACATCGGTACACATGATATATACTGACGATGAGATCAGGAAAGGCCTCGGCTATTGCCAATTGAATTTTTATGCGCCAATAAAGCTAAAAAAAGATATTTAAAAAGGAATGAAAGAAAAATGCAATATTGGATAAAACGTTGGGCTCTGCTCAGAAAAAAAGAGTTGATGCCTTATCCGAATGAATTTCCCATAAATGATGTGTATAAAACAATCTGTACACATGAGGAATTGAGAAGCGGATTTAAAGAATTACATGAAATTTTCACGCATTGTTATGATGATATACTGAGTGATCCTGCCGGTATGCGGCTTCCGATGTATGATATGAATGAGTATGGATATTTTTCTAAGGAAGCAAGAATGTCCCGAGATGAGTCCTATAAATATGCTAAAATTTTTTATGTATTGGGACATACCGGTGAATTGAAGCAAAACGGAGAATTATGTATACAAGCAGATAAATTAAAAGAACAATGCAAGGTTCTCAAAATTACAAATCTCGGCACATTTGTGAATATACTCGGTAATTACGGGTTTGCGGCAGAAGGATTTGCAAATGGTAAAATAAAAAACAATACGGATATAATTATTTCATATCCCGACAATAAGAATGTAATAGCTGCATTATATATTCTTGTGTTCAAATCAAATAATACGGACAGGTTCAAGGACTTTTGCAGGCTTAATTATAAATTATTTGAAAACGACTGGAGTACAATAGAGTATGGCAGCGGTGTTGACGCTGTTTCCGATCTTTTTCATTCGGAACAGGACAGAACAACGGCTCAATTGATACATGAGGAGCTGATAAAACGGAACTATTATTATAATTTTCAGGATTGGAATGAAGGTCCTCAAATTCGTTATTATAAAAAAGAAGGAGATTGTAAAAGAAATTCAAATGCCAGCTTTTGGCTTGCCAGTATGGATACTGAATTGAGATTTTATTTTCGGATAACAAATATGGACAAGGTTCTTGAATATATCAAAATTTGTCCCGAAAGTGTTACCAGCAGCTTTTTAGTCAGCGACAAAGGCTGTACCAACAGGATTTCAGGGAAATGCGCTTCGGGAATTTCTTATCAGCTTGGTGGCAGTACTATATGGAGATGTGGATGCTGCAACCCCAATTTTCAAGTAACTCCGAATCCCCGAAATTATTTATATTATATTGATGCCGTGGAAATGGCGGAATAATAACAAGCGTGATTATTAAAATAAATCGTAATTTACGTAACAACCTACGGTTGAGTTTTAATGTTTTCTCATAAATATATTTATAATTGTATTTGATCGAAATGTAAGTTATAATTAAAATGCAGCAAATTTGTTGGTAAATTCAATGAAAATCATTATAACGGTATTAAAGGAGGAAGCGTATGTTTAATCAGGTTGACTTTGGGAAAAGGGTGAAATCCTTTCGATTAAGAAACAATTATTCTCAAAAGGAGATAGCCCTCAAAATAGGTGTTTCCGAACAAGCAGTGTCAAAATGGGAGAATGGTGAGTGTCTGCCGGATGTTTATAATTTGAAACTATTGGCACAGGCCCTTCGTGTGTCTGTTGATAGTTTATTGGATACCGAAATTCAAAATCCGGAGAAAATTGTTGAAATAATTATGATAGACGAAGCACGCTTTGAGGTAGTTGAAAAACCGGAAACCATATTTGCGGGAAAAATTATATACGCAAGAGATTTTCCGAATGCAGAAAGGTTTAATTCAGCGCTGGATTCAGTGTCTGAAGATGATAAACAAGCCGTATTCAGCAAATTGAAAGAAAACGTATTGCCGATTTATGACGTAACTCTAAGCGTAAATTTTTGGCTTGACGAGAAACAGCGTGCATATGGATTTGTGAGAGAAGTCATGACGGAAGATCAGCCTGAAGGTGTAGATGTTTATAAAATGCCTGCCTCATTATTTATCCGTGCATATACGGATAAAAAAACATCACAGCTGATCAGTAAGGAACAATGTGAAATATGGGAGCTCTTCTCATATATCAGAGATTATCTTATGCCGGCACGTGGCTTCAAGATGGCTCAGAACGGAGCGCAGGAATTGGAAGTGTTTGATACATTTGAGCATAAGTGTGGGTATGCTTATATGCCGGTGGTTAGAATATAGCCAAATAAATCCCGATTCATCAGGAACAAAGCCAAATCCGGAAAACTAAAAGATTTCCCCGATCGCAAAATATTTATTTTGCGGTCGGGGATTTTCATTTCTATCTTTTCGTTATATAACAGTTTCGAATCGGTTCATTTAGCAACATACAATGCGTGAAAGTGATGATTAGGAAATGACTGTACATATCATACAAATACAGTTAGCAAAAACTGTGGAAGCATACAAAATATAATAGGCATGTACAAATAATTTGCACAAAACCAATAAAATAGTTATTTAATATAATAAAGGGAGAAATGATTTAAGCTCAGGAGGTGATTCCAATGCAGAGGTAAGTTTTAAAATTTCGGACGAAAAAACAAATCAATATCAAAATTTTAAGAAGAGAGGAAAATTACAAATGAAAGTATTTAAAAGACTTGCAGCTATGGGAGCTGCTGTTATGATGATGGCGTCGGTTTCGGCGATTGGAGCAAGTGCATATTCTAAAACATATTTAGGTAAAACTGATATGTCTTCAGAAAAGTCCCCCAGATATATTTCATGTTATCATAATGGTGCATTTACCAATGGATATGTAAGCGGTATGGCATGGACAAAGACAACCAAAAGAAATAGCGTACTTAATCCGGATTGTAGTTTCAACGGATACATTTCAGTAGTAACAGCATGCGGCAGTGTACATGGAAATAATAACAACCAGTTTGCTAATGCAATTTCATGCTCATTGTCAGGAAAATATACCACAACAACCGTTACTTCAACCCATGTATTCCAAAGCGGAACTTACGGTAACTTTTCAAAAACAATTAAATCTAATTAAAATAGTTATTTAGTTACATAAGCCATTCGGCATATCATAAAATTGTATAGCTTATGATATGCCGAATTTATTTGAGGTGATAGAAATGACAAAACAAACAAAAATAACACTGATTTCAGGACTTCTCGTAATTATTTCCATTACGGCGTTTTTGATTTTTTATTTAAATAATAAAAATAATAGCAGTAAAGTTGTAAATAAATACGAATTTATAGAAAATGAAGCAAATATGTTTATGTCTGATGTTGTAGGTAATTCAGGAGATTTCATATATTTTTCTGATTATGTGACTAACTATTATTGTGAATATGACACATTAAAAGACAAGCAGATTCAAATGCCTGTAAAAGGACTAATTGCTCATTATAATTTTTATAACGGAGATTTATATTGCGTTCATGCAGATTCGGATAACAAGTTAAGTATTGTAAAGTGGGATATAAATACAGGTGATTATGAAACAATCTATACCCCGCCCGAAGGTGTTGAGGGGTTATATAACTTTTCAATGACTACTGATGGATTAATGTTTTTTTTAGAAAGAAAACCTACTTCAGAGGTTGCAATTGGAAAATCTATTGATGATAAAGACGGTTACACCATAAACTACACTTTATATATTTACAATCCCAAAACAAAAGAAAAAAATGCTCTTGCCGAAGGTGTAGACAGATATTACATAAGCGGAAACAGACTTTATTTTGATAAAGTGCATTTTCTGAAACAAACAGAAGAGATATTCTATATTGATTTTGACAAACCCGAAGAGGTAATTGATACAGGAATATCCTGCAGAAATGAGGACGCTGTTCATAATGGATACAGTGGCTGGTTTTATGTAGATGATGAATATATTTATTATTCGGGCGGAACTGAAAATTATTATCGACGTTCCATAAAAAATAATGAAGAAGAATTGCTTTATACATATTCAGATTCTAAAGGGTATATCACACGATGCATTGAATTCAATGGAAAACAAATTATTTATGTTCGCTGTGCTTATGATAATGAGGTCGTTTTCGGAGCAAAGCTTTTTGAGCTTGATACTGAAACAAAAGAGGTTAAAAATATCTGGACGGATACTCAGGAAGAATTGTTAGTCGATTATGCATCATTCAAAGGCAATGATGAATTCTATTATCTTAGTACCAGTCCAGCCAATAAATTAATAAATGAAGGTAAAAAAATAGGCAATCATTATTATTTGGTTTATGCCGATGGCAATAAAAAAATAATATATGATAACGTTAAAGAGTGGCTTGTCGAAAATGAGGAATAAACGGAAAATACCGTCTGAGGTGACCAAAAATGAAAAAAAGAATAATACCGATTTCTCTTATTGTGCTATGTATTCTGTCTTCCTGTTCTAAGACACCTGACAATATACAAGGCAACAATCATAATGTTGATTTGAATTCTGAAAATAATAAAGTTTCTGTTAAACATATTCTCGACGACTTCGACGAAGCTTTTGAAACCAAATATACAAAATTTAAACTGCCTGATAAGTCCTCGGTTATCATAAACCAACCTGAGGAAGTTTGCGACCTTGAACTTAAATACGTCAATGCGGATAAAAGTATGGACTGGTTAAAGGAAAGGGTGTATAAACTTGCTGATATTTTTAATGTTCAAAACTATGGTGATTTAAAAAATGTTGGTGATGTAGGTTATGTTTTAGAAAATAATAAGGAAAGATTACGTGCAGACGTTTTTTCAGAACCATATTACTGTTCAAATGATGCTGCTTTTATTGACGAAATGAATCTTGTAAAAATTGAACACTTAAATAGGCTTAAGTATGATAATATTGATGAGAAATATAAAATGCTAACAGATCAGTCTGTTAATTGTGCAAATAAAATTAATGATATTTTTGGAGGAGCATTTACTGACAATCCAATGGATTTATATATACGAGATCACAATGGTGAAAAATATTATGAACTGAGTTTACAACCTACATATAAAGGAGTAGGACTTCAATGTATAACACCAACCTACAGTAATGGAAATATCTTTGAAGGCAATAATGCACTTATGACAATGGGTTTAGATATTAGATTTTTATATGACTCAGATTTAAAACTTAACTATTATGTTAGCTGCGACAACTATACACCTATTAAATCTGACCCTATTGACAAAATTATTTCATTTAAAGGCGCATGTGATATTCTTGAGGAAGAACTTGCGTCAAATGTAAGTATGGAATTTGATGATGTGAAGCTATGGTATGAACCGAGAGGAACTATATTAGATGCAACAAGGGAGGATGGATTTGACGGAAGCAAGACAACAAGGTGCACACCTAAATGGTTTTTCATATCGGATAATGATGACGATAGTAATCTACATCATGCAATAAACTATGTAACTGTGGATTGTGTTACAGGCGAAATTGAAGTCTTCTTCCCGGGGTGATTTGAAAAGGCTGAATTGTGTAGAAATGAATTATTTTACAACCTCAACTTATATCACAAGTTCCAAGCAAAGAAAATTTCAACGAGAACAGAGGCGTCTATTTTATGAGATATTTAAAGCTCATTTTATCTGAATTTTTTACTGAGCATAAAAACAATTTGCTGCTTAGCATAACAATTTATTTTACTGTCATAATATGCTTTTTCAGCATTTTTGTAAGCTTGCGTGTTTTACAGAAAAATGCGGTCATTTACAGCAACGAACAGAAAGCGAAAAGCTCATATAATGAAATACAGCTTAAATCAAATGAATATTCTTCCTGTTCGGATATAGTGAAATCGCTTAACATTCTTAAAACCGATTTCGGCGCAAAAATAAACGGAATCCATTTTAATCTGAACAATAATGAGCTGTCCTTGCTGATGGATGGTTTAGGAGAAATTTCGGATACTGTTTACATAGTTGATGATGAAGAATATAACTACAGTGAAAATGAAATTCTTTGCGCAGAAAATGTGCGTTATAATAACCGACCAATAAATTCAGGCGATAATATAAAATTATTTGGTGAAAAACTTAAAGCTGTTAAATCTGGTTCATCAACAACAGTTAGTTATAGTGTGTTTTCCAAATTTAACAGCTCTGCGTTAGATAACATTTCTTTATTTGTTGAGAATATAACTTTTCCCGAACCGCTTTCAATTGATGACTATGCAACGGTTTCAGATATTATAAAATCATTTGAGCCGCTAAAGTCTGAAGCTGAAATTGCCGATAAAAATAATTCGGAGGTCTTTGGAGATCAGATTTTAGTTTGTATACTTATTTCAGCCCTTTCCGTGCTGATAATTATAACTCTTTTTAAACAGGTTATGAGAAACCTTATTTCAAGGATTTCAGCATTTAAACTTTATGGGTGCAAAAGCAGCGTTGTCGTTTTCTTTTTTCTCATTAGCCTGTTTATGTATATTTTAATTTCATTTGCAGCGGCTTCAATTATTTTTTCTTTGTGTGATGGCTTGTTTGTCAGATTTAACATTGAAAAACCAATAAGCTTTTCACTCGAATTTATGTCGTTTGCTTTCGTGTGGATATTGGCGGTAATCTTTACTCTTCCTCATTCCGTTAGGCTTGCAGGTCTGTTGCCCGCACAGCTTGAAATAAGGAGGTAAGCAATATGAAAAAGTATTTTAACACTTCGGCAGAACAGCTTTTGAATAATAAATCCCTTCTGATAATCCTGTGTATAGAATTTGTTGTTATGATAAGCTGTTTTTCGGTATGCTTCGGTTCTTTGGAGCTTTATAATATCCGAAAACAGATGTTTGAAAAAAACAATATGAAAAGCTTTTATTATGTTCGTAGTGAAGATAATTCACAAATAAACAGCTATATTGAAAATAATATTGGATTAGATGTTATGTCATTTGGATATGCAGAAGGCGTAAACGTTGATACTGATATAATGCTTTATTCAAAGTCAGCCATTGAAAACATAAAAATGCTGACCTCAAAGGGTGAGGTGATAGACATTAATAAAGATTACGGCAACAAAATTCCTTGTCTTATTACCTCTGAGCTTGCAAAAAGTTATGATGTCGGGAAAAGCTATGAATTAAAAACCAACGATGATCTAACCATTGGAAACTTTTATATATGCGGTGTAATAAAAAACGATGTAGTATTTTCTCCGAATTACGGGTTTGATTATGATAAATCCTGTATTATTGCTTACGATTCTAAGGAATTGATAAAAAAGGATACTGGTTATATGGAGTTTTATGCAATTAACACAGAGGGATTAAAAGATTTTGAAAATACATATTCAAGTTATATATCAGAAAAAGTATTCCAGCCATTTGATTATTATTATAAAACGAGGAACATACTTGAACGTGATTATATAATGCCCTATTTAATGCTTGCAATTACTTTTATGGCTTTGTCAATAGCGGGTCTGTTTTCTTATAATGTAGTATCACTGGAATATCTGAAAAGACAAATGGGTATTTATTACCTTTGCGGCGCAAAGCTTTATCAGATCATGCTGATTTTTGTCCTTAAAACTATTATGATCGTTGCTGTGCCGTCATTGATAGCAATACCGGTTATATTGACATTGAAAAACAGTGAAATGGCTCAGACTACTCTTGTTTCGTGGAACGGTTATTTTGCGGCTGTGTGCTTGTGTGTATTGGGATTGCTCATATCTTCATTTGTATCTGTATTAAAGATCAACCGCAGGCAAATAATTAAAGCAATGAAAAGTGTGTGAAGAAGGAGCTGAGGATGAAATGATAGAATTAAAAGGTGTATCAAAAACCTATTACAAAGGAACATCAGCACAGATTAAAGCCCTGTGCAATGTAAATCTTAAAATAAACCGAGGTGAAATGGTTGCCGTTATCGGTGCGTCCGGTTCAGGCAAATCAACCTTGCTGAATATTATTGGCTGTCTTGATGTTCCGGATGAGGGTGAATATTATTTTGACGGAAAAGCAGCAGGCCACCTTTCTCAAAGCAAGCTTTCTGAAATCCGAAATAAACAAATTGGATTCGTGCTTCAGGATTTCGGACTCATGTTGGACAGAACAGTTTTCAGAAATCTTTCATATCCGCTTATCTTTAATTCAAAAGTGAAATCCGGACAATTTAAAGAACTTTCCGTAAAAGCCCTTGAATCGGTCGGCTTATCATCAAGAGTAAACTCTAAGTGCATCGAGCTTTCCGGCGGGCAAAAACAGCGTGTAGCAATAGCAAGAGCAATTATCAATGATCCCCAAATTATTCTTGCTGATGAACCTACCGGTGCGTTGGACAGTAAAACTTCAGATGAAATTATGGAACTTTTTCAATCCTTAAATGAACAAGGCAAAACTGTCGTTATAGTTACTCATGACCAAAGAATTGCCCAGCAGTGCGATAGGATCGTTGAAATTTTAGATGGAAAAATATTAGAATAAAAAAGTTTGGTCTGTTAAACAGCTTTTTGAATTCAATAAGGGGCATTGTCCCGTCATTCAACTAACGCCTTAGAGGCGGGGGACATAAGTCGTTGTTATAAATTAAAACACCGCCGTTCACTTAGCTTTAAGTAACGGCGGTGTCTGGTGTTTGGATTTGATTATTTAATTGTAGTAATGTCGCTTCCGAACCACTTTGTGGAAATCTTTTCAACTGTGCCGTCAGCCTTCATTTCGCTCAGAACTTCTTCGATCTTGTCGCAAAGTGCCTGATCACCCTTTCTGAAGCCGATAGCATATTCTTCTTCCTCAAGACCCTCTTCTAAAATTGTGAAAGCCTTGGAAGTAGCGTTTATTTCGTATTTTGCAACTACTGAATCAAGGAAAACTGCGTCGCACATTCCCATTTCCAGTTGGTTAAGAGCTTCAACGTTTGTTGCAAGCTCGTTTACCGTAATGTCAGCAAAAAGATCTGATGCAGCAAGAATTTCCTGAGCAGTAGAACCGTTCTGTACAGCAATCGTCTTGCCCTTCAGCTCGTCAAGATTTTTTATGCCGCTGTCTGTGTTTACTGTGAAAACCATGTCGTTTTTCATGTAAGGATCAGACATAAGCATCTGTTCTTTTCTCTTAGGACTTATTGAAAGACCGTTCCAGATGCAGTCGATTGTTCCTGCGTCAAGATCAACTTCCTTTGTGTCCCAGTTTACACCGTAAGTCTCAAGCTTAATTCCAAGACGGCTGCAAACTTCTTCTGCAAGATCAATGTCAAATCCAACTATTTTGTCATTTTCATCTGTGTAACCCATAGGCTTGAATGAAGCGTCAAGTCCGAGAATAAGCTTTCCTGCGTCCGCTACCTTCTGATACGATTCGTCCTTAACAGCACTGCCTGCGTTTGCAGATGCTTTGCTCTCTGAATCAGCCTTTGATTCGCTGTCATTAGTACCGCAGGATGAAAGTAAAAGCATAGCTGCCAAGGATGCGCTTGCAATAGCGCTAAAAATTGATTTTTTCATATAATACTCCTTTTCTCCGCCTGAAAATTTTAAGCAAACCGATAAAGCGGAAAACAGTCTGCCCGATATAGTCCATAAAAGAACCTCTTACTTTACTATATTAGCACATTTATAAAATGAAGTAAATGGCTTTTTAAAATTTTGTTTACTTTGTTGTAATTTTATAATTGTAATAACGCTTTTTCGGAATTTATGTCAGGATAAATAATCACACCTGTAATTTCCAGGAGTTTATATTTAAAAAAATTAATAATATTGCACAAAACACTTGACTTTTTTTGCGAAATATTGTATAATATTTACGTATTAAAGTTGTAAAATTAACCTTCCTTATTTAATAAAAAGAAAGGCGGATAGCATGGTATCATTAAAAGATATTGCCCTCAGATGCGGTGTGTCTGTCGCAACTGTGAGTAAAGCGCTGAATGACCATAAGGACGTCAGCGTTGCAACAAAAGAACGTCTGGTGCGTACTGCACGTGAAATGGGATATTTCCCCAATTCTCAGGCAAGAGCTCTTAAAACAAACAGAACTTATAATCTGGGAGTTATGTTTAACGAAGAACCGGGAAAAGGCTTGTCACAGGAGTTTTTTGCTAAAATCATAAGCAATTTCAAAAGATCCTGTGAAAAATCAGGATATGATATAACCTTTGTCAATAAAGGCTTCGGAAAACAGAAAATGTCTACATATGATCATTGTAAATATAGAAACGTAGACGGAATAATGCTGACAAGCGGAGATTTCACAACACCTGATGTTTATGAGGTAATAAACGGCGATATACCCGTGGTTACAATTGATCATATCTTTGACAGCACAACAGCAATAATGTCAAGCAATGAGATCGGCATTGAAAAGCTTGTTGACTTTGTTACCGGAAAAGGACATACAAAAATCGCATATATAAAGGGAAGTAAAGCCGCAGTAACCGAAAGACGGCTTGCCGGATTCTATAAAGCATGTAAAAGCCGTGGAATAAAAATTAATCCGTCATGGATGCTCAGCGCTGATTATCATAATCCTGCCCTTGCCTATGTGGTTACAAAAGACCTTATGTCAAGAGAAGAAATTCCTACGTGTATATTTATGCCTGATGATTATTCAGCAATAGGAGGCTATAATGCTCTGAGAGATATGGGGTTTTCAGTTCCCGGCGATGTGTCGATTGTGGGATTTGACGGAATATCCTATTCACAGCTTATGCACCCAAAGCTGACAACATATCTTCAGGATACCGAAACCATTGGAAAAACCGCAGCTAAAAAACTGATTTCATTGATTGAGCATCCCCGAATGGCATTTTCGGAAATTATCACAATAGACGGAACCTTGCTTGAAGGCGAGTCGGTTGCCGATTTGAATAAAGGATAAAATATTAATGATTAACAGGAAGCTTTGAGCTTCCTGTTTTTTATGCTCAGTTGTCCCTGTAAACAGCAATTTTAGTAAAAATTCCACGGCCGCTTCCCGTCACTTCAACTAAGGATATGCGTTCCGAGTTAATTGTAAACGTACCATTCTGATATATAGCCCTGTCCATTAAATTTTCAAATTGATGTCCCCTATATTGAAGCTCGGCTGAAATGTATCCTTTGTTGGAATAATCCAGCTTTGCCTGTAAACCGTCCTCAGGGTTAGAATACCATTGCCTGTCTAAAGGATAGTATTTCTTTTTTACTATTTTGCGCTTTTGTGAGTGAGCATTTTGCTTCATGTATGTGTATTGGCCTTCTGAATCAGCCATGTAAACCTGTGAGATCATCCCTGAGGTGGAAAGCTTTTCTCCATAGTAAGTAATTGTGTCGGAAAAATAAGAGTGAATTCCGACATTGCTTCCGACAGCAGCATTAACAGTGTTAGTTCCTGTGATAAACGGATAGGTTTTGTATGCCTTGTAAGTGTAAGCGCAGACAGCGTCCCATATAGTGGATTTTTCTTTTACAAAAACATAGTTTACCGTTTTTGTGTTCTCCTGACATTTTACATAAGGTATATTAACATTATCAGAAACAATTTTTTGAAGATCAGCATTTGAAATAATTCCGGGAACCGGCTCATTCTGTCCTAAAAGTAAAGTAAATCCCCTTGATAAAACAGTAATAATATTCCGTCCCCCGGCATTCCTGCGCTGGATAAAGTCCGCCATACCACAGTGAACAAGCTTGTTGTTTATGTAAAGATATACAGTATTTATATCCGTTATGTCACGAGCGGTCAGAAGATGCCCTTCAAGAGTGGTGTAAGGTGTGTAACGCTCTTTTGTAAACTTGAAATCTATCGGGGTGTAGGAAGCGTTTGTCCCGTCAGTGTAGCTGAATGTAATAGAAGCTGTGTCCATATAAATATCCTTTCATTATTTAAGCCATGGATTTAAATATAAAAACCATGTCCCCAAAAACTTTTGATGAATCAAGTTCTGTCCTGCCGTCAATAAGAATCATATTGCTGTAAGAAGTGCCGTTAAGCGTAAATGATGGAATGATCTGTCCCGTGTTTGATTTGATATAAGAATTTATACGGCCAAAATCTTTAACTAAAAATCTTCCCTTCAGCGTGAGCTGCTTTGGAGTAGATCCCTCAATTGCCATATCAATTCTTTCTCCGATAACAGGATATTCAGAAATTTTCGTACCACGCTTAAATTCAATGTGTTCAAAATTGAGAACAGTGCTGCCGTGAATATAAGTATATTTCTGATTGTTGAATTCATAAACCATGTCCTATTCCTCCTTTATACTTTCAGTAACAAGCAATTTAAAATTAAAGGAAATTACGCTTTTAAGACGTCCTGAATTTGCGTCAGCTTCAACTTCACTTCGGGAAAGACTTGAAATGACAATTTTATCCGACGTGATTAAAGAGTTTATAAACGAAAAGCTTCTGTTATCAATTTCAGAAAAATCCTTATAATCGTTTTTCTTTCCTAAAAGCTTTATATCAGCACACCCCGAAACTTCAAGTCCATATTCGCTGTTGTCAAAAGCGTAAACCCGTCCGGAGTATTTCACGTCTTTAATGGAATAAAACGCAAGATAATTCGCTTTAGCCGCAATAGTATCTATATCAGAAAAATCAGTGTAAGGTATAAATCCGGCATTGCTCAGACAAGACGTTAATACAAGTTCAAAAGAATTAAGCATGCCTCATTCCTCCATAACCTGAAAAACAAAGCTGTCGTCACGAATTAAATCCTTCATTGAATCAAATACAGATTTTCTGAATGAAAATGCAGCCTGAATAACGCTGTTTTCACGATAATTACTTGACGCTCTCCCCAGCTGTGTTACAATAATTCTGTCTGAAAGCAGATTTTGAAGCGTATAGTCATAGACTGCGTGTGCACAGGCAGCATATTCACAGCATTTTATTTCGTCAGAATCAGGAGATTCAGGAATAATCCTTTTCTCAACATATCTCTGTGCATTGTCAATAATATTTTGAAGCTTGAATTCATCTTCCGAAAGCCCGGTGATTTTCAGGAATTCTGTTCTGATGTTCTGTGCGTTTAATAACGCCATAATTAAAAACCTCCCTTGTGCCGAAATGTTCGGACAGAACGTTCTGCCCGAACTTCGGCAAAGCTGTTTATTTGCTTGTTATTTTTGTTGTAAGAATTGAGCCGTCAATGATTTTTGCGAATCCAACAGAAACCGAAGCAAAAACCTCAGTGCATTGATTTGAAATCAGCTTGTCATAATCCACAATGACATCGTTTCCGAATACAGTCTCAACAGCACATGACTTGTCAATTCCTACAGCAATATCATCTGAAATTCCATTGCACTTTATCAGATCTATTCCGAAAGGAGTTTTAACAACTCCGCTTGACATATAATCATATTGACTGTTTTTCATTTCTTCCATTGAAACGATTTTAGCAAGAACCGCAGGAGAGCATATAAGCGAAGACATATTGCAGTCGCTCATTGACGAAAAGAATCCGGCAAGTTCATTGTATGTGATCTGTTCACCTGAAATGGCAGCAGGAGTAAGTCCCGAAGTTAAAGTTGAAATCGCCATAATATTTATTTCCTTTGAAAGCTGTGAACCAAGTCGTTTGAGAATGACGCCAAGCGTTTCAATTCGCTGTTTGGAAATTGATTCATATGAGAATTTAAGACCTCTTCCGAGTTTTGTAATAGAGTTGGAAACAGGATTTAGTTTTACTGTGTGAAAAGGCAGCTCTCCAAGCTGATAGGAAGACGAGGTATTGGTGTTTTTACCCATCATAATGCTCTTGAAATCCAAGTCGTTAACATAAGAAACTGAGGCAGAAATGTGACCGAGAATTGAAGTTTCATCCATCCCCTGTTTAATTGTTCTGCGAACATATTCAGGAAACAGTACAGCGGATTCTGTAGAAAGAAAGAATTTTTCTACCTTGTCCGAGTTTTTTCCTGAAATTCTGATGTCGAATCGCTTCAGCTGACGTTCAAAAGCGTCCAAGCCCTCAAGCTCTGTGCCCTTATAACTGCTGTCAGGATCAATAGCCTCAAGTGCCTCTGTAAAGTTTTTGCCTGTAATTGAATAAAGTCCTTTTTCAAGTTTGATTGTATCGTACATATTAGTTCTCCTTTTTATTAATTTTAAATTCTTTGTTATTTTTGTTTGATGTGTCGTTCTGTTTTTCAGAAAAATCACTTTTTTGCTTTAAGTCCTGTTCAAGACTTTCCTTTAGTTCTAAAAGCTGCTCAAATGAAAGTGAGTTTGTGAGAAAGCCTACTGTCTTTACCGTAATAAGAGGATTGTATAAAAAGCTCAGACGCATAATTTCCTTTTTCAGCATTTCTCTTGCCTTGCAGTTTTCTTTTTTTAACTTTGAAAGCTCTGACATAAGAGTCTCATAATCGCTGTCGTATTTTTGACCGTATGTCTTTGTGACTCCTGCGTTTTTTTGTGCGGGAACTGCAACAAAGGACCATTCATATGCGTCAAAAGGTTCGTCAAGAATATAACAGCAAAGCTTTCCGCCGTATTCTGCCCCCTTTATGTGAGTACAGGGCGACTTTTTCATGTCTGCTCCGCAAATTGAACAGATATGTGACTTTACTGAACAACTCACTGAAACTTCCTTTTTGATTCCGCCGTCAATTTCTGCAATAAGATCAGCAGATTTTGCCGTGCGTATCATATAAGCCTTTGCCGTAAGACAGGCATAAGGTTCTCCGTAAGATGTGGTTCGGTCAGTAAAAATTTTAACCTCTGTGTCAAAAATTCTTGCCGTCTGGTTTTCGCCTTTGGGGTTGTGATCAAAAATTCCCGTCTTGCCGATAAAAAGCTTGCTGAGCTTTCTCAGTGCGTCAATAGAAAAACGTTCAAAATCTCTGTCTGTTTCATTGTCGCACAATATTACAGGGAAAGTATAAATTTCATCAGCAGTCAGCTTTGCTCTTGAGAACTTATTTACCTTTTCCAATAATTCATCAGTGAGTATAAAATCATTTGATTCCATTAATTTTTGCCTCCTTCTGTTTTTTCATTGATAAGCTCAAGCTGCTTTGCCTGAGCGTTGTAAAGCCTTGCTTTTGCAAGCGCCTCTTCGTCCTGAAGATTAATATTTGCCCATTCGACCGAAACGTCGCTGTCAATACCGTTTAGCCTGAGAAATGTCAGACCTATTTTCCTTAGAATTGGTGTAAGAAGCCGTCGGTAATATTCCAGCTCGCTTGTCAGAATATCAGATTGCTGAGAAGACATGCGTTCTGTGCTTGACCAGTTCAAGCCTAAAAGAAACGGCGGAATTGAAAGCTTTGAAATCATTTGTTCAAGGAGCTGACGAACAGGGATTTCGGTATCAATAAGCTGATTTTCAGCGCCGATGACTTTGATCTGAACATCACCAGCCGCCACAAAATCCTTTACTGCACCGTATTTTGCCGCATTCATTCCGTTTGACCATTCCTTTGCTATTTCCATAGCACGTTCCTTGGCAAATGCTTTGTCACCGTCGTCTGACGGATTGTATGTAACCGCATAGCGGACGTTTCCCACCCGGTCAAAATTCTGACCGATACACTCATAAATCCGCATCAGGATCTTGCTTAAAGCCGGAATTCCACGAAGTATGGAAACTCCCTCCGGATGCTTTGGCGACGGATTCAAGGCAGTATAAACCATGCGTTCCGGATTGATAACCGGGCTTTCTTCATCTCCGAAAATCTGAGTAATGCACAGATCAGTTTTTTCATTTCCGGGACGCACCCTGAAAAGCGTGCTGTCGCCCACCCATAAACCGTTTACGGTACGCTGATTTTTGTCGGTAATAATTTCTCCGATTGCTTTGCCGTAGGTCAGAAGCGAATCCAGATACATATCGGCAAAGGTATTGATTGAAACGCCTGAAATTCCTACGGGGACTTCGAGGGAAAAGTGATCGAGAAGCGGCTGAACGCTTTCCTTTGCTGCTTTCAGTCTGAAATCTCCCGTCAATCGTATGATTTTTCCGATACATGCGTCGAGTATGGGGACTTCCATTCTGAGTGCGTCATAAAATTCATGTTCAAAGACTTTTCCTGACGGTGCAAGTCTGAAAAGTGAACCGTCAGACATTCTTTCCGCATTTGCGGTGATTTTTTGAGCAGATTTTTTCCTGCTTATTATTTTCATGGGTTGTTCCTTTCCTATCTGTCTATTGAGGATACAAAAAACGAAGTATTACTTTGATTGTAAAAATAGGTCACAAAATATCTGATATCGTCCATTGCATGATCGTTTTCCTTAACGGGACAGTCGGCGCCAGCACGTTCATCCCAGCGATATAAAGAAAATTCTCTTAATGTATCTTCACATTTTGCAGATATTTTTATTTTACCTGATTTAAGCGCATCGCTGACCTTTCTGATGCCTGAAATCACGTCGTTTTTGCCCTGCGTAATTTTAAATTTTCCGTGCCTTTTGACGCATTCGATAAATGAAGCAGCTGAGGGGTCGCATACTATCATTTCGATTTCCTTACCTTTACAAAGCTGTTCAAGGGCATTATAATGCTCTTCATCGGTGCGCTGAAGCCCCTTTTCACGGGAATTGTAATAATATTCGTCAATTCTGTACCAACAGCCGTTATATTCTCCCCACAGGCCGAAGCTGGCGGGGTTTACTGTACCGTAATCGCAGCTTACGGCATAGCGGTCAAAGCGTTCGGGCGGTGTTGAAAAGGTGTTTTTTTCATAGCTGAACATGGGATAGACTGCACCTGAGGTATTGCTCCACTGACCAAGAACGAAGCGTTTATAGAATGCCCCTGAATATAGCCGTTGGTAACGCTCGATCACAGCTTTTGAAAGAGAAGGATTATCCTTAAGACTGAAATGGACATAAAGAAGATGTTTTTCATTCCGCTTATCTATCCACTCTTTTTTGAACCAATGATAGCTGTTGTCGGGATTACAGTTAAACCATAGCTTTGATCCTTTAACCGAACATCTTGCAGCGGCTTGTTCCACAAAGGTTCTGGGCATGAGTGCCACTTCGTCAAGCAGGACGCCTGCAAGGGTTACACCCTGAATGAGAGAGGAAGAGCCTTCATCTTTTCCGCCGAAAATATAAAACCTATTGGTTTTTAAGCCGAGGGATATATCAAGGTAATTTTTTGAGTGGCAGTTTTTCACTGCAAATCCCAAGGATTCCAGTCGGGGGATCAGTTCTTCGAGCATATTTCGTTTCAGAGAGCTTATGGTTTTTCCGCAGAAAGCAAAGGATCGAAGCTGAAAATTTACACTTGCCCAGATAACAAAGGACAATGCCATACAGCTTGTTTTTCCTGATCTGATTGCGCCGTCGCAGATAATGCCGTCAAAATCCGGAGCATTGTTTTTCCACCATGTAAAGACGATCCGCTGTTTTTTTGAAAACGTCCTGAGGTTTAATGAAGCCATTATTCTCCCTCCTCATCAGGACGGTCTGAGATCGAAACTTCTTCGGGCGCACTGCCGTAGATAGTTTCCACAAGGTTTTTGGCATTTTTCTGGGCGTTTAGTTTTTCGCTGTATTCTGCGAGACTTTCCATTGCTTTCTGGCGGTCAAAAAACTTTATTTCAACGCCGCCTCCTTTGATTTTTTTTATTTCAGACACGTTATACAGATCTGCCTGTTGAATTTTTGCGGGGGTTACTTCTTCTGCAAAAACCAGTGATACGGCATCGTTTGTTCTGCCGAAGGCTAATCGTTCAAGACCTGAGATCACTGCTTTTTCAGAGAATAAATTTTTGCTGTCAGCATTTTTCACTGCGGTCTGAACTGATTTTCTTGAGAGTATTTTCAGTCCCTCAATTTTCGCTTTTAGCGGTGTGATGCCTGCGGCTAATGCAGACTCGGTCGGATTTCGGGAAAAGCAAAAATGCAATGCAAAATCCCTAAGGTTTATTTTTTTCATTCAATTGTTTTTCACTGACCTATGTCAATCAATTTCACAAATGATATGGGTCAGTTTTTTTATTTCTCCTTTCCAAGTTTTTTAAAAGGCCTTTCACTTATAGTCTCATTTGGGCTTTTTTTGCACGCAAACGTGCAACTTTGAATGAAATATGAACAAAGATTAGAGGCTTGCACAAATGTTCGATCCATTTTTTGTATAAAATGACAACAAAAAAGGACTGCAAAAGCAGTCCTCAAAAAAGTCAGTATTTAATTTTTTTATGAAATTGTGCGGCAGTTTTCTTACAGATTAATGCTTTTTATCGGCAAGGCACAGTTCGCCCCTGCACATATTTTGCAGATTACAAAAAGACATAGGGAATGTGGTTACCTACCGATATTTTTATCATTTTCTATTTCATTTTCAATAAGATCTATAATTAATCTGGTAAGAGTTTTACCTTTGCTTTCGGCATAGTCCTTGAACCGCTGTTTACTGCCCAATGGCAGATTCAAAGTAAGTTTATCACGTTTTTCTTTGAGATATTTTGCACTTGCTTTCTTTTGTGCATCAGTATATATAGACCCCATAATATGTACCTCTTCATGACTAAAAAAACATTTTTATACAGATATTACAATAATATTATGACAATTTTGTCTATTTTGCCTATTGTATATACACGTCATATATGATATACTGATAATATCACATAAAGAGAGGGGCATAAAAACAAAATCGCCGATATTTTTATCTTAAAATTAAAAGCCTTACACAAACACTGACCAAAGCAATGTGTAAAGCTTCACCAAAGGACAAATTGTCCTTAGAGTTATAATAACATTTTAGGGACTGTTTGTCAAGCAATTTGAAAGCGTAGAATATAAAGGAGCGTATAATGTCAGTTATAAAGGCACAATTCACTTTAAGGTTGGATTTAGCCGACCACACTAAAATAAAGAAAATTGCTGAAAAAGAAAACCGTTCCATGTCTAATATGATAGAAACATTAGTGAAAAACAAAATAAAGCAATATGAAAATAATAACGGCAGGATAACACTGAATGAATCTGATATATATTTAAAGTAACAATAAAATAACAAGCAAAAAACCGGTTGAAAGGATTTATCCTCTCAATCGGTTTTGTTTATTCTATTAATCTTTATACATATCAGAAAGTTCCTTGATTTTATCCTGAGCCATCATTGCTATCTGTGACGGACCGAGAATCTTGGCTTTATTTCCGAACTGGAACAGCCAGCCCCAGAATGTAGGTGAAATCTGCACGTCGGTATTTATGTAGAAAGTATTTTCTGAATTCTGGTGGCAGATAACTCTTTCACCGAATCTGTCTATTACCACATTTATCAGGCTGTTATCAAACTGGATCTGAACGGTTTCTTCCTCACCGCCGTACATACTATAGAGGGAACGCTGATTTTTCATTTCTTTTGTTTCCTCTTTTGTAAGTTTACGGCGCTTTTCATTAGTAACGGCGACGTTAGTCATTCTGTCTGCCCTATAACGGCAGATTTTTTTATGCTTAAAACAATAGCAGACAAGATAATAGTTATCGTTTTCCCATATAAGCTGGAAGGGAGAAACTGTATAAAGCTCACCGCCATGTTTTAGCTGTTTTCTTTTTTCAAGGTTATATTCAAAATAATTGAACGTAATATTCTTATCGCTGAAAATTCCGTCCTGAACGGTATTTATTATATAATATATATTTTCATTAAAGGTCTTGGTACGGTTGTCCACATAAATTGAACGTCTGAGCTGTTTTGCTTTATAATCCGAGGTTAACGACTGTAATTTTTTAATAAGCTCGTTGGATTTCTTTATAGTGAGAAATTTTGAAGAAGCTACTGCGTCGGCAAGCAAAAAAAGTTCTTCATCCTGAAAAAGCCTGTCCGAAAGAAAATATGCATTTGAATGTCCGATTTTAGTAATCTCAAGCTTTACGCCGCTGTCGCAGAGCGTTGCTATATCGTCATAAATGGTTTTTCTTTCTGCTTTGATCCCTTGATTGCTCAGAATATCAATAAGCTGATTCCCGGTCAGAGCATGATCTTCATCGGTTCGTTTGTTAAAAAGCTGTTCCATTATCAAAAGCTTTTGTTTTTGTTTTGAAAGTCCTGTCACTTATTTATCCTCCCCGCTCAATTTCCTGTCCGAAACTTTTATTCTTGAACCGTCAGGCTCAATGATCGTCATATTTTCAAGCTGATTTGTCAAATTTCCTATAACGCTTTGGCGATATTCGTTTCTGAGCTTCTGACGTTCTTCCTTCTCTTGGCCGGTAAGCTCTCTTTCTCGTGAAATTCTTGTCAGCTCGGACAATCTTTCAAGTTTGATTTTCTCCATAAATTTTTACTCCTTTGTCCCGAAGATTTTTTATTTTTTGACGGGACTTATTTTTTATTTTCGGTTTACACAATTCCGAAAAAACAAAGACGTTTATTTTAAAAGCTATGGACTTTGCAGAAGATTTTTATGTTTCAATAAGGGGCTAACTCCTTAGAAGGGGACATTAGTCGTTATTATAAAAACGTCTTTAATTGACGGTAAGGCTTATTATACCATACATTTTTCTTTTTTTCAACGGCATTTTGCACAAACTGTCCGTTAAAATTCCCTCATATTGTACAAAAAAATATTTTTTTTAATATGCTCTTGACTTTTTAGAAAAATGTGGTATCATTAAATTAGAGGACAGTCGAACGTTCGTTCTCATAAGTGTTAGAACATAAAAATATTAATTTTCAAAAGAAAGGGAAATGCAATGAAAGAAATGTTATTATCATACGAAAAGACAATCCTAAAAATTGAAGAGCATATAACGCAGCTCAAGTCTGAAATGACACAGGAGAAAAGTATTGTAAAAATACATGAACTCGAAAGGCGTATAGAACTGCTTATTATAGAACGCAGAGAGCTTATTCAGGTTGCGTCGGAGATAATGAGCCATCTTGCGCCCAAAACCATTAATCCCAGCATACTTTACAGATCGGCAAGCGGTGGCAATTAATGAGCAGACGGATTTATTTTGAAGACGCAGAGTGGATGATATCCGGTAAGGATTCTCAGGAGGATAATCTTTCAGAATATGAGAAACGGTTAAGGCTCAGGCTTCTGCATTCGGTTCTGGATGCCAATTTGACTAAAAAGCAAAAGTGTTATATAATTCTATATTATAAAGACAATAAAAAAATAAGTGAAATCGCAAAAGAATTCGGTGTTTTGCCGTCAACGGTCTCACGCACTTTAAACAGGGCGAGAAAAAATTTATATAACGCTGTTACGGGTCGTGAGCTGTTTACAAGATTTTCGGCAAAATGATCTGATTTAAGGCGGTTAATATGTTTTGCTTCAGATAAAAAAACATTGGAAGAGAGGGTATGTTTCTTATAAGAAACATCGAATGGCTATGAAAACTCCTGTAAATGACTTTATAAGTGAATATGAAAACAGCGGTTTTATCAGGTTTCATATGCCGGGTCACAAGGGCAGAATTCTGCATGGCTTGGAGAACAGGGATATTACCGAGATAAGGGGCGCTGACTATTTATATGAAGCTGAAGGAATTATTGCTGAAAGTGAGGCTTTAACGGCTGAGATTTTCGGTGTGGGAAAAACGCTTTACTCTACAGAGGGGTCAAGTCTTTCAATAAAAACGATGCTGGGTATTATAAAATCCTGTCGTAAGAACAGAGAAGAAAGAATGGTTGTTGCTGCTCCAAGAAACGTACACAAGGCTTTTATAGACGGCTGCTGTCTGCTTGACATTGATGTAGCCTGGGTTTATCCGCAGAAATTGTCCGCACAGCTTTGTTCAAGCAGTATTACTGCTTTGGACGTAAGGCAGACGATTATTGAATTCGGCAGGATTCCTGACGCTGTTTATATAACCTCACCTGATTATTTAGGAAATATGGCGGATATCAGGTCAATTTCAGAAGTATGCAGAGAAATGGAGATACCGCTTCTTGTGGACAACGCACACGGGGCATATCTGAAATTTCTTGAAGAATCCTTGCATCCTTTGGATTTAGGTGCGGATATGTGCGTTGATTCAGCTCACAAAACCCTGCCGGTTTATACAGGGGGAGGATATCTTCACATTTCTAAATCGGCTCCCCAAGAGTGGTTTTGCTGTGCAAAAGAGGTTATGTCCCTTTTTGCTTCAACAAGTCCGTCATATTTAATAATGGGGTCTCTCGACAAATGCTGCGGGGAGCTTCAGGGTGATTTGCCCCGAAAAATAAGGGAATGTGCTTTAAGGGTCAAGAAATCAGCAGAGATTATAGCTTCATGCGGCTGGGAAATTCAAAACAGCGAACCTTTGAAGCTGACGGTTTATTCAGAGAAATGCGGTTACAGCGGAGATATGCTTGCAGGTATACTTCGTAAACACAGAATTGAATGTGAATACAGCGACTCCGGCTGTGTGGTTTTAATGTGTTCGCCTTATAATGACGAGAAAGATTTTTTTATACTTGAAAATGCATTCAGGGAGATTCCTGTTCCGGCAGAAAAGGCTGTTTGCAACAAAGAGAAAATTCCAAAAGCAAAAGTCAGAACAAGCATAAGAAATGCTTATTTTTCATGCTGTGAGAGGGTTGCTGTTGAGGACGCAGAGGGAAGAATCTGTGCGAGGTCGGCGGTATCGTGTCAGCCTTCAGTTCCCATAGTTATTCCGGGTGAGGAAATAACTGTAGAGATCATGAAAATTTTGAAAAGGTATAGCATTTTTTACGTTGATGTGATATAATATAAATGCCGATTTTAAAGTACGCTATGGGAGAAGAATTAATGAAAAGGATTTTTATTGGTCTTGTTTTTATTCTTTTAAATTTGAATATCGATATTGGTTCGATCAGGATAGGCTTTATTCCTGATTTTTTAGGATACATAATGATATACAAGGGACTTGGCGAACTTGAGGATAAAAGTGAGAATTTTAATAATGCAAAGCGTTTTTGCATTCCTTTGGCGATTTACAGCGGAATTATATATGTTATCAATATTTTAGGGATTAATTTTGCGGAAGACAGCTTTGATGATAATGGTTATATCATATTTATAATATTTGAGCTTACGGCAAGCATTATGTCGCTGTATATTTTATATGGCATTATAAAAGGGATCAATGATCTTGAAGATTGTTATATTTACAACTTCAATTATGAAAAGCTGATGCTTATCTGGAAGTTTGTTGCTGCGGCAACGGCGGCTACGTATATTTTTATATTTATACCGTCTTTGGTGGGGTTTGGAATATTAGCAAATCTGATTCTGACAATAGTATTACTTTATCAGTTTAATATAACTTGGCAAGATGTCCCCCACCATTAAGGTGGCGGGGAACATTTTGTAATCAGCAGGGGATACAATCCCCCACTGATTACAGGTTGACAATAGTCAACCCTTGCCACGTTGAATAACGGGCAAACCCTTATTGAACAAGAATAAGATATTACAATTATCTTGCAAGGCAACAGGAGGTTAATCAATGAAGCTTGTATATGCGATTGTTAATAATGATGATACTTATGCGGTATCAAAGGGACTTCTCAAAAACGGAATAAGGGCAACAAAGCTTTCATCAACCGGAGGATTTCTTATGTCAGGAAACACCACGTTTATGATATGCTGTGAGGATGAAAAAGTAGACGCTGTAATTGAAGTATGCAAAAAGCATTCCAGAAAAAGAAAACAGTTTGTTCCGTCTTCTTCGATTATGGAACAGGAAATAGGGGCTTCCCGTCCTGTTGAGGTTACAATCGGCGGTGCAACGATTTTTGTTACAGACATTGAACGCTTTGAAAAA
Organism: Ruminococcus sp.; assembly: GCA_019420505.1. GTDB lineage: Bacteria > Bacillota > Clostridia > Oscillospirales > Ruminococcaceae > FB2012. The sequence goes on along the minus strand of JAHZHC010000012.1, from coordinate 16,610 downwards.
GTATAGGTCCTCGTGCCGGACGGGTGAATTCTTTCAATAAGATTTATGACAACGGAATTTTGGAGTAAGGTTTAAAACAAAGGAGTTACGGTCATTATGAGCATTAAGTTATATTCAAATGAACCTGTGAAAAAGCTTATAAAGTCTATGATTTCTAAAAAACGTGAACCTCATTCCATAGTAATTACGGGAGAAAGAGGACAGGGCAAAAAAGTTTTGGCGGGATATATTGCGGCATCGGTTCTTTGTGAATCCGGATCGGGTGAGCCTTGCGGACAATGCAGGTCATGCAGAATGATGGACAGAGGAGTTCACCCTGATTTTATTTCTGCGAAAGCTAATGAAAACGGGAATTATCAGGTGGATGTGATAAGAGAACTGGTTTCCGACGCTGTTATAAAACCTAATGAGGGGAAATTCAAGGTATATCTTATTTCTGATCTGGACAGGTCTTCAAACACTTCGGTTCAAGTACAGAACATACTTTTAAAGCTCATAGAAGAGCCGCCTGAGCATTGTATAATAATTTTAACGGCGGCAACTAAGGAAATTTTTCTTGAAACAGTCATTTCAAGGGTTTTATGTTTAGGCGCTTTACCATGCAATGATACGGATATCATAGAATTTCTTGAAGACAGATATTTAAAGACCTCGGAATACACATATCAGGATATTGAAAAAGCGGCGGTTTTCGGCGGCGGAAACATTGGAAGGTGCATTGAATTTCTTGAGGACAGGTCGGTTTCGACGGCGATGGATATTGCAAAGCTCAGCGCTGAAGCTGTATATCAGGGGAACGAATATGAGCTTCTTAAGGCTTTTTTTATTGCAGACGGAAAAAAAGCGGTATTTCGCAGAGCGCTTGAATTACTGGAAGAGGGTTTCAGGGACGCTTGCGTTCTGAGGCTTGGTATTGACAGGACTGTAGGCTGTATGCCTGAAATATCTGCTAAGCTTGCAGGGAGATTCAGTATTGACGGGTGTCGGGAGATATATGAGCTTTTGGGAGATTATATTAACAGGCTTGACGCAAATACAAATCTTACGCTGACAATGAACAGTCTGGCGGCAAGATTTTTTAAATAAATTTATGGTTTTTATGAAAGGAAAACAAATTTATGGTTAAGATAATAGGAGTAAGGTTTAAAAGCATTGGTAAGATATATTACTTTAATCCTGACGGATTGGACATTCCTCTCGGTGAAAGTGTAATTGTTGAAACGGCAAGGGGCATTGAATGCGGAGAGGTAGTTATTGCTGAAAGGGAGATTGATGAAAGCGAATTTTCTTCTCCTATAAAACCGGTTATCAGAATTGCGTCTTCACAGGATTTTGACGTTATTGAGAAAAATAAAAAAAGGGAGCAGGACGCTTTTAAAATTTGTGAAGAAAAGATAAAAAAGCATGATCTTAAAATGAATCTTATTGATGTTGAATGCACTTTTGACAATAATAAAATTCTGTTTTATTTTACTGCTGAGAGCAGGATTGATTTCAGAGAGCTTGTAAAGGATCTGGCGTCGGTTTTCCGTACAAGGATTGAGTTAAGACAAATCGGTGTTCGTGATGAGGCGAAGAAATTAGGCGGACTTGGAATATGCGGTCAGCCGTTTTGCTGTTCACGGTTTTTAGGAGAATTTCAGCCGGTTTCTATAAAAATGGCTAAAGAACAATCTTTGTCGCTTAATCCGACAAAGATTTCAGGAACATGCGGAAGACTGATGTGCTGTTTGAAATATGAACAGGAAAGCTATGAGGAGCTTTTAAAGATAACGCCTAAGGTCGGGGCTGTAGTTAAAACTGCTGATGGCAGAGGGGTTGTTGAAGAAGTAAATCTTCTTACCGGAAAGCTAAGAGTAAAAATGGACAAGACAGACGCTGTTGCTACTGTTGACAAAAATGATGTAGAGGTTATTAAGGACGCTGTTATCAGAGTGGATAAGGATGAAATCAAGGCTTTAAAAGGACTTGAGGATAAGTAAATTCTTCGGCTGTAAATTTTTATATTGACTCTATAGATAAAACAGGGAAAACAATAAATATTCGGATTTTAAACATATAAACTTTCCGTGGGGGGATATTTTATGCCGTCAGCAACTGTACATCTGAAAATTGCATATATGATGAAAAACGAGATCGGCATAAAAAATGAAGCTGAATTTTACATGGGAGCGATTGCTCCGGACTCGGTTAATCTTGAGGGTTACGCTTCTGAACAGGAAAGATATTCTGCTCACATCCGTTCAAAGAACTATGCTGAATGGAAGGAAAACATTAAAAGATTCTATGATGAAGAGAAAGTCAGATTTATTGGAAACGAAGATTTTTTAAAGGGATATATTTTTCATTTATATACGGATATTGCATGGGATGAGACTGTTCAGCCTAATCTATTCAGGTTTTTAAGGGCTCAGGGTTTTGCTGAGGAAAAATTTAAGGAACAGAAGTGGCGGGAGCTTTTCAGGCTCAACTATGTATTGGCAAAACAGGATTGGTACGGTGAAGCACGGGAAAAGCTGAAAAACGCTGTGTTTTTTGAGACAGCAGGAGTTACTGCTGAACTTATGAAAAAATATAGAGATTATATTTTGGGAGATTATGAAAAAGACAAGATGATAAGTGAGCCGCCGGTATATTTAAATGAGGATTTTATTCTTGCTGCTGCACTGAGGGCAACAGAATATTTTGATGAGAATATAGAATAACTATAAATTTATAATATTTGGATAAACAAAAACGCTCTGAATTGCATCTGCAATACAGGGCGCTTTTCAATATATTATATATTATTATTCAAACCAAATGAAATGGAGAGAGCAGAATTTACGGCATTCATGGATCCTGTGTCAAGTTCACCCATACGTTCCTTCAGGCGTTTTTTGTCCAATGTACGAATTTGTTCCAACAGGACTATTGAGTCCTTTGCAAGTCCGCAGCTTCCGCCGCCGACCTCGATATGTGTAGGTAGCTTGGCTTTTTCTCTTTGGCTTGTTATTGCGGCTGCAATTACTGTGGGAGAATGCTTATTTCCAACGTCATTCTGCACTATCAGGACGGGCCGCAAGCCGCCTTGTTCCGAACCGACCACGGGACTCAGGTCTGCGTAATATATTTCACCTCTGTGTACTGTCACCCTGAACACTCCTATCTAAGTTTTCTTACACCTATTATTACCCATACTGAAAAAAATAATCAGCGGCAATAAAAATTCTGTTACACATAGTGCAGGGTTGTTTTATTATATGCTCACAGGCAGGATAATGTGACAGCAGGAGGTTGGTTATTTTTTGTTTTTATTTTTCAGACAGACAATCAGCAAATAGATCAGGCTTCCTGAAAATGCCCCCAGTGTATTTGAAATAATATCGTCAGTTTCAAATTCGCCCAATCTTAAAGCAAACTGGATTATTTCAATCATAAGGCTTGAAGTCATACCAATCAACACAGTTTTTCCGGGTTTGAATTTTTTAAAAATACAGTTAATGAGAAATCCTATCGGTATAAAGAGCAGCGCATTGAACAGAAACTCAAGCATACTGGAATCATGAGGAGTTATAAAGCTGCTCAAGGGTGTAAAATTAAAAATTCTGTAAGTCATTGGTTTTCTCATAAATAATGTAGTAATCAGCACATTATAAGAATAAAACAATAGGAGCGCTGACGCTGTTTTTTGATTAGTATTAATCCTCGATTTTTTCAGCAGCACTAATAATGCTGTTAAAAAAACAAGAAAAATCAGAAACAGGGTCAGATTCCAATGGGGAACACGGTTAATAAGAAGCTGTTTTATATGCTCAATTATTTTCATAGGTTATCATCGCTTTGCTCAAAATTTTTTAATAGTATAACATTCTGAATTTCAAAAGTCAATGTAAGTAATATTCAGATTTTACAGGGTAAATAATACCACATTGCTTAAGCGCTGAGGAATCCGTAAGCTAAGTATTGGTATACACAGATTATAGTGTATAATGACTGAAAATATTTTCAGTACTTGAATATCCGGAATAAAAATAGTATAATAATATAGTTGTTAATGGGAAAGAAAGGATTGAAAATATGAAATCTCGTATTATTACTGCACCTCAGCAGATTTTAAGCTATGGTTTAGATGAAGTACAATGTAAAATTATTGATTCAATAGTCAACAGCATTGGAATGGAACATAAGATAATAGCTAAAGAAAAGGCGAATGAAAAGGTAGGCTATTTATGCGGATTCAGAGGTTTTTCAAGCGCCAAGGGAAACTGTGAAAATCCTCCCGAAAAGCAATGTCTTATTTTTTCGGGAATTCAGAGAAAAAACATTGACAGGCTTTTAAGTGAACTGAAAACCAATAATATAAACATTCCTCTTAAGGCTATGGTTACGCCGTCAAATCAGAGCTGGTCATTAAAAGAACTGATTGACGAGCTTGAAAAGGAACATAAGATGATGACAAGGGGACAGGCATAAAAGATGTTGGGACAGAAAAAATATTTAGGTATATTATATATTATATTATCTGCATTCTGCTTTGCGTTTATGAACGCATTTGTCAGGCTTTCGGGGGATCTTCCGTCGATACAGAAAAGTTTTTTCCGTAATTTTGTGGCCCTGATTTTTGCCTGCATTATACTTGCAAAAAACAGAATACCCTTCAAATGCCAAAGAAAGTCCAATATTCCGGCGCTGTTAATAAGGGCAGGGATAGGAACGTTAGGCATACTCTGCAATTTTTATGCAATTGATCATCTTGTACTGGCAGACGCTTCAATGCTCAACAAGATGTCACCGTTTTTTGTAATTATATTCTCTTTTTTATTTTTAAAAGAAAGACTGACGTTTTTTCAGGGTGCGGCGGTATTCATTGCTTTTATAGGCAGCTTATTCATTATAAAACCTACGTTTTCCAATGTTGATATATTTCCTGCATTTTTAGGTCTTATTGGTGGAATGTCAGCCGGAGCAGCATACACTGCGGTAAGATATTTAGGACAGCATGGTGAAAAAAATCCGTTTATTGTTGCATTTTTTTCAGGTTTTTCATGTGTCGTTACTTTACCGTTTTTGATATTTGATTTTCACCCTATGACATTTAATCAGCTTTTATGTCTTTTAGGTGCGGGACTGGCGGCGGCAGGCGGACAGTTTTCTATAACTGCCGCATACACAAAGGCTCCGGCGAAAGAGATTTCGGTTTATGATTATTCACAGATTATTTTTGCGGCTATGCTGGGATTTATTCTTTTCGGGGACATTCCGGACGGTTACAGCATTCTGGGCTATATTATAATCATTGCAATGGCAGTTCTGATGTTTTTTTACAATAATATTTGGCGAAAGGACAGGAAATAAACAAGCAGGTCTGTATTTTTATGAAGCATTTATGATTAAATTAATATTCATAATAAGAAGAGATTATACTTTATTAATACAAACGGGCGGTCATTGACCGCCCGTTAAATTTACTATTCTGTTTCTTCGTCCTGTTCGCTGATACTTGGAACATATTCTTCATTTTCTATAATATAATCCATAACCTTGCAATAAAAATCTGTGGGATTCATCATAATTTTTGATTTGACATATTCGGCTTCACCCAAGTCGGGTGCAAACATGGTCAGGTCCATAAGGGTTATGTCATTGTCCACACATTTACAATGTACGGAATATCCTTTTTCAAGCTCGGTTATCTCAAAGGTAACATCTCTTTGGTTTTTAAGCTTTGTAAAGAATCTTAATCCTGCGGCATAAATTCTGTCCCTCACGCTTTTGCTGACCAGCTTTTTAAAGCTGAGCGCACCTTCTTTTCCTTTTTCGGTAAGTACATAATAATTTGTTCCGTCAATTTCGGTCAGCTCAATAGTACCGCTTCTGAGCATTTCATTTACGGCTTCGGAAAAAAGGAAATAGTTCACTATTTCATCGCCTGTAGCAATTTCGGTAAGCTGATTGGGAGTAACGGGACGGTCGATTTGATAAAGAAAATACGCCAATAATATTTTGACTTCATACTGGTCAGTAGGATTTAATATATTGGGTGTAACGCTGTTTATATAACTGTTTTCTATCAAGATGATTACCTCGTTTTATTGGGATACGGCACTGAAGGACCCAAGCTGTAGAATTTAATTGTCGGTTTTATCCTCCGGTGCCGGCGCTAAAAATTTGGGTATTCGAGCATATGGTTAAGAAGTGCGATATTCACTGCGGCTTCAACACAAGGGACAGCCCTCGGAACAACACAGGGGTCGTGGCGTCCTTTTATAACCAAAGTTTCATTTTTCATTGCTGAATAATCAACTGTTTGCTGCGGCTGTGAAATAGAAGGAGTTGGTTTGAATGCAACCCTCAGGGTAATTGGCATTCCTGAAGAGATCCCTCCCAAAATTCCTCCGTGAAAATTAGTTCTTGTAACTACATGACCGTTCTCATCCACATAAAACTCGTCATTATTTTCAGAACCAAGCATTTTCGAAGCATTGAAGCCTGCGCCGAATTCAAGTCCTTTAACGGCAGGGATTCCGAAAATAAGCTGAGCTATAGAATTTTCAAGTCCGTCAAAAATCGGTGATCCGATTCCTGCGGGAACATTAATTGCCACACATTCTACAATGCCGCCGACGCTGTCCTGACTCATTCTTGCCTTATCAATATCGGCAATCATTTTTTTGCCCTTAGAATCGGAAACTGTAGGAAATTCTTTTTCTCTTAATGAGATAATATCATCTCTTGAAGTTCTTATAGGATCAAGGGGATCGTCCTTTATTTTATGGATCTCAGCGATATGTGCGCCCACATAGATTCCCCTTTTTTCAAGGATCTGTGCAGCTACGGCACCTGCAAAGCACAGGGGAGCAGTAAGTCTGCCTGAAAAATGTCCTCCGCCTCTCTGGTCATTAAATCCACGGTATCTTAATGCACCTGTATAGTCTGCATGACCGGGGCGGGCCAGTTTTGAAAGATTTGAATAGTCCTGTGAATGCTGGTCTGTATTCTGGATCAATGCACAAAGGGGTGTGCCTGTTGTTTTACCGTTGAAAAAACCGGACATGATCTGAGGCATATCCTTTTCACGTCTTTGGGTTGAGGTTTTATCCTTTTTAGGTGCACGCCTTGCCATAAAATGCATCAGTTTATCCATATCGAGAGTTTCTCCCGGCGGAACATTATCTATACAGACCCCTATTGCAGGGCCATGGCTTTCGCCGAAAACTGAAAAACTTATATTCTTATTCCATGTTGATGACATCTATTTTTCCTCCTAAAGCTTTATAATCCTCCCAGAAGTTCGGATATGACTTTGAAACGCAATTTGCATCTTTTATAATCAGCGGTTTTGTACATCTTGTTGCGGCGACAGCCATTGCCATTGCTATACGGTGATCATTGTAGGAGTTTACCTCGCCGCCTTTAAGTTCCTTTACTCCCTCAATTATCAGTTTGTCGGTGCAGGCGGTAACCTTTCCGCCTATTTTATTAAGGCATGATGAAATAGCTTCAAGCCTGTCGCTTTCTTTGATACGAAGCCGTGAAACATTGGTTATCTCTGATATTCCTGAACAAAATGTCGCAAGCACTGTCAATATTGGAACCAGATCGGGGATATCAGAACAATCCAGCTTAAACGGATTTAACATATCATTTTTATTATAAACTATTTCTTTGCATATTTCAATGATTTTTTTGTCACCTTGAAAGGACTTTTCGTTAAGTCCTGAAACTTCGATATCAGAACCGAGAGAATCAGCCACATAAAAGAATGCTGATTGAGAATAATCTCCTTCAACTTGTGCATTTTTAGCGGAAAGCTGTTGATTGCCTTTTATTTTATAAGACATTTCGGTTTCAAGTATTTCTCCGCCAAAGCTTTTCAGGCAATCTACGGTTATATCCACGTAAGGTCTGGATTCAAGATGAGAGGTAAGAACGATTTCGCTGTCGCCGTCAAGAATTGACAAGGCAAAAAGCAGACCGGTAATAAACTGCGAAGAAATCCCGCCGTCAATTTCAAATTTGCCGGAAGTAAGCTTACCTTTTATTGAACAAGGCAAAAACTCGCCTTTTTTTGCTTCACTGAAATCAAACTCAATTCCATGCTTTGGGAATTGGTCTATGTATGGAGTAATAGGACGTTGCGGTAACTTCCCGCTCCCGATAAAAGTACATTCTACACCCAAAGCGCAGGCAACGGGAATTAAAAATCTAAGGGTTGAACCTGATTCATGACAGTCAAGCACTGCTTTTTTCGGTGTTTGTTTTATCCCTGTAACTGTAGCGGTATCACCTTTGAATTCGATTTTTGCTCCCAAAGCTTTCATACAATCTATAGTAGCTAAAATATCAGCTGATGGGTAAAGGTTAGTTATTATGGAAGTCCCTTTTGCAAGAGCAGCTGAAATTATCAGTCTGTGTGCTGCGCTTTTGGAAGGAGGGATTTTCACCGTACCCGAAAGCTTAGACGGGGTTATTTTTATATCCATTTTTATTATCCTTTCTTAAAAACGTTTAAGCTGTTTAAATGGTCCTGTAATTTATTCACAAGCTTTGCAATATGAATTCCGTCTGCAAAGGAATGGTGCACCTGAATGGAGAAAGGCATAAGTTTTCTTCCGTTTTTCTCATAGAATTTTCCCCAATCAAACATAGGATTGGCTTTGGTGTTATCTCCTGAAAATGTATGTGATACAGAGGTATATGAAAACCATGGCATAGGAGAAAACTGAAAAGCGTCATTTGCAGGCAATGCATCACAATATGCTTTTTGCGAAGCTATAATTTCTTCGGCAGCTTTTATATAATCAGATAGTTTTTCTTTGAACGGTACGCAAACATAATAAAACAACTCATCGTTTTCCTTTAAATATGTAAACTCTGTATTGCATTTATCATAAAGAATAACATTTTCCTCTGAAAATCTATAACGGAAATTTTCTATTTCATTCGCACACTTTGCAACGGCATGAATAAAGGCTATTGTAAATGAAAAATTATTGTTTTTTATATATTTATAAAAATCAGTTACATCAAGATCAATAGTTACACAATAATTTGGTTGAACGGAGTTTCGGAAAATGGAACAGTGTAATTTTCTTTCCCAGTTTTCGACATTGATTATTTTGTATGTATCATTCACAATTTACACTCTCCTAACCCTTTTATTTATGATTTAATATCTCGTCAGGCTCAGCAGACGTAAAACCTTTTAATGCCGGATGATTTGTCAGCGTTTTCAGAATTCTGTACCCGTCATAACTGTTTACTGCATTTTTCGGAATAGGTTTAAAGCCGAAATCAAGATATAGTTTTGCAGCAACCCATGTTGTTGTCTGGGTTGGAATTTTTATAGTTGTATATCCCAATCTTCTAAGCTGATTAAGTGTATGGGAGATCAGAGGACGGGCAAGTCCCTTACCTTGATGATCACGCTTTACAGCGACCCAATGGAGCCAGCCGGCACCGGACAGATCAGTGGGTTCATAAAACGCTGTTGCTGTAGCGATTTTTTCCCCCTCGGAATTTTCTATAAAAAACATACGATCAAAAAGATCAGTTTCTTTGCCGCTATACCATTTATTCCATGCCGCCAGACCATCCTCATAAGTTTTGAATTCTTTTGCTGACGTTTCGATTTCAATCCATTTATCTCTGTCTCCGTCCTTATAAAACACAAATTTATAACCGTTTGGCAGAGGGTATTCCGTAAATGGTTTATTTTCGTTATTATAAAGCACTATTTCATAATATTTTATTCTTTCATCATGGTTATCAAATTTCATTTTCATATCCTTTTAGCAATTATTTATGTTTTTGCTTCAGATAAAAATCACCCAAATTAATATAACGGATAATTCAATTTCGACACCAATTATAAAAACTTCATTACATTTTCTCTATAATTTCTGCAATTTCATTTTCTGAAATTTCTTTGGCAAAGTTATTGCCGCCGAACTGCATTACGTTGCCGATTTCCTTTTGGAAAACAAATCTGAGCTTTCCGTCACGGACTTTTTTATCAGTATAAAGCTTATTAACAAGAGCTTTTTTATCTATATATTCGGGTATTTCAACAGGAAGCATTGCACGTTTATATAAATCAATTACACGCTGTACATTTGCACTTGTTATGAAGCCTAACTTTTCGCCCAGTTTAACCTGCGCTGTCATTCCGATTGCCAAAGCTTCCCCATGAAGAAGCTTATAATCCGAAACGGTTTCAATTGCTCTTCCGACTGTATGCCCCAAGTTAAGTATTTCACGCAATCCGGATTCTCTTTCGTCCTGCATTACCACTTTATATTTAACAGCACAGTTATGCTCAGAAATATACTCACAGGATTTTCTGTCACATTCAAGAGTTTTCTCAATGTTTTTTTCGAGATATTCAAAAAGCTCCGAATCCCCCAGGCAGGCATGTTTAATGGTTTCGGACAGACCGCTTGAAAGCTGTCTTTGGGGCAGTGTTTTCCATGTATCTATATCAATATACACTTTTTTCGGCTGATTGAACATACCTATTAGATTAGTGGCGAGGGGGGTATCTACTGCAGTTTTTCCTCCCACAGACGCATCTGCCGCTGAAAGGAGTGTAGTTGCATAATTGACAAAAGGCACGCCCCTGCCGAAGGTACCTGCGACAAAGCCTGCAAGGTCGGTAACTACTCCGCCTCCCACGGCAATGACGCCACAGTCACGGCGATAGCCTTTTTCAAGCATTGAATCCTCTACAAACTCTTTCATTTGTCTGGTTTTTGATTTTTCACCTGCCGGGATAACAAACATGTCGGCATTAAATCCGGCGGTTTTTATCATATCATAAATTTTTCTGCCGTATAGCTCCGAAACCACGGAATCGGTTACTACGGCAATTTTTTTTACTTTACCGCACAGTCCGTTGGTCAGATCTGAAATCAATGTATCATACAAGTTATGTCCGATTTCAATATCATAGGAATCGTCCACAACTTTTTTTAATTCACAATAGAATTTCATAATTATCAGCCTTTCTTAGTCCCCTCTTGAACATTTTTCCGCATCGATAGCAAGTGCGATCATCAGCCCTGCAAGAGCGTTGTCATCGTTAAATACATTTATTTCATATGTATCGGTAAAATTCCATATTTTTTTTGCAACGGTCATGATCTGACGATTTCCGTCATAAACGGAGTAATCCCACTCAAAGAAATCTCCGTCTACTGTCCAGTTATTAAAATTAAGAGTAAACTTCGGTTTAAAAAAAGTAAACTCTTTTTTTATTCTTCCTGCAAGCACACCGTTTATATAAATTTCAAATACAGGCAGGAAAGAGAGTACCTTTTCCTTTAACATTCCGACCTCGTTGCCGTATTTATCATAAATGACAAGACAATGACCCCATGACAGTTTACCCTGAACGCTGAATACCGGACTGCCGTATTCGTCATAAATATCATAGCTGTCAAACCATGAAAAAAATCTTTGTTTTAATAACAGCCGCATAATATCAATCCTTAATTAAAAATTACACTTTATTGATTTAAATTGTATATATTATAGCATAATTTTATTTGATTGTAAAGGAGGACAGTCTTTTTTACTAACAGCTTATTTATAGAAATTAACTTAATTTGATTCAATATTTTTAAATTTTATTACGGTTTAAAATTTAAATAATAAATAACACTTCTCTTTATTAAATCATAAATTGATTACAATATTGTAATACAATAATATAATTCAAAATTAAAGACTAAAATGTATAAATCTATTTGTAAATAAAATATAAACAAATGTAACATTCTATTGACTTGATGCATAGTATATGTTAACATATGAACAGATAAACATATGATAAAATGTTTATGCATAAATTTATAGTATAAAATAAGAAGTATGGAAGGAGTATATTTATGTCTGAAAAGCAAAAGGATTTACAAAATACTGAACAAAGTGATTTTCAATGTGTTTATGAGGATGTAGTAAAGAAGCTGAACGATAATATGCCTCCCGATGAAATATTATATGATCTTGCTGAGCTCTTTAAAGTTTTCGGTGATTCTACAAGAGTCAAAATTTTATATGCTCTGTTTGAATCCGAGCTTTGCGTGGGAGATATTGCGCAGCTTTTAGGACTCACTCAGACGGCGGTATCCCATCAGCTGAGGGTTCTCAAAACCAACAAGCTGGTACGTTTCAGAAAGGACGGAAAAAATGTTTTTTATACACTTTCCGATGACCATGTGAGAAGCATTATTGAAATGGGAATGGAACATGTCGAAGAGTAATATAAGTTTTATATTTTGCTAAGCATAGCATTTTTAAGGAGGTAATTTAATATGAAAAAAGTATTCAGGATGGAAGATCTGGACTGTGCAAATTGTGCTGCAAAAATGGAGAACGCTATTAAAAAAATTGAGGGAGTTGAGGACGCAACCATAAGTTTTATGGCACAGAAGCTGACGTTGGTTGCAGATGACGATAAATTTGATGATATATTAAAAAAAGCGGTTAAGGCATGCAAAAAGGTTGAACCTGAATGCAGGATTATTGTTAAATAACAGTAAAACAGGAGAGTAAGATCATGTCACACAAACAGAAAAAAATGCTTGTCAGGATAATTGTAAGTTTTGCATTGCTTATTACAGTAAGATTAATTGATTTTGAAGGCTGGAAAAACTACTTACTGTATCTTATACCGTATGCAATAATTGGCTGGGATGTATTATGGCGGGCTGTAAGAAATATTTGTCACGGACAGGTGTTTGATGAAAATTTTCTTATGACTATTGCAACAATAGGTGCATTCTTTACGGGAGAATGCGCAGAGGGTGTTGCGGTTATGCTTTTTTATCAGATAGGAGAGCTTTTTCAGGGTTATGCCGTGGGTAAGTCAAGAAAATCAATTTCATCGCTTATGGATATACGTCCCGATTATGCTAACATAGAAATAAACGGACAGCTTATTCAGACAGATCCTGATGAAGTCAGTATAGGAGATATAATAGTAGTTAAACCCGGAGAAAAAATACCATTAGACGGTGTGGTTATCGAGGGCAGGTCGACTGTTGACACTGCGGCTCTGACGGGTGAGTCGCTTCCCCGTGAAGTGCAAACAGGAACAGAGGTAATAAGCGGTTGTATAAATCTTAATGGTACGCTTAAAATCAAAGTAACAAAAGAGTTCGGTGAATCAACCGTTTCCAAAATATTAGATCTGGTGGAGAACTCCAACAGCAAAAAAGCAAAAGCAGAAAACTTCATTACAAGGTTTGCAAAATACTATACACCGTGTGTTGTAATAGGAGCGTTAATGCTCGCCGTTATTCCCTCTCTTATATCGGGCGATTGGGCAAACTGGATACACAGGGCTTTAATTTTTCTTGTAATTTCATGCCCGTGTGCTCTGGTTATCTCAGTTCCGCTTAGCTTTTTCGGCGGTATAGGCGGAGCATCGAGATGCGGAATTCTTGTTAAAGGCGGAAACTATCTTGAGGCTTTGTCAAAGGCAGAAATTATGGTTTTTGACAAGACAGGAACTCTGACAAAAGGTGTATTCAATGTGACGGCTGTTCATCCTGAAAAATATTCAGAGGCTGATTTGCTTGAATTTGCAGCAATGGCAGAGAGCTATTCCGATCACCCGATTTCACGTTCACTGAAAAAGGCATATGGAAAACCGATAGATAACGGCAGGATCAGCATGACGGAAGAGCTTTCGGGACGAGGTGTCCGTGCTGAAATCGACGGAAAGATAATCTGTGCAGGCAATTCAAAGCTTATGGATGAAACAGGGGCAAAATGGCATGCTTGTCACAGTATCGGAACGATAGTTCATGTTGCTGTAGACGGAATATATGCAGGTCACATTGTAATTTCCGATGAAATAAAAGAGGGTTCGGCTAAGGCAATCAAGCAATTGAAGGCTCAGGGAATTTCAAAAACGATAATGCTTACCGGTGATTCAAAGGACGTCGGTGAAGATATAGGTAATCAGCTTGGGATTGATTTGGTATATACACAGCTGCTGCCTTCTGATAAGGTTGAAAAGGTTGAACAGCTTTTGGACGAAAAGACTGAAAAGGGTAAGCTTGTTTTTGCAGGAGACGGAATAAACGACGCACCTGTACTTTCAAGAGCAAATATAGGAGTTGCTATGGGAGCTATGGGTTCGGATGCTGCGATAGAAGCGGCAGATATCGTGCTTATGGACGATAATCCCGAAAAGATTCCGTTGGCTATGGGCATTGCAAAGCGTACGCTCAGAATTGTACATCAGAATATTGTATTTGCACTTGCGGTTAAGGCAGCAGTACTGGTGCTTGGTGCTTTGGGCATTGCAAATATGTGGGCAGCGGTTTTTGCAGATGTGGGAGTTTCGGTAATTGCTATACTTAACGCAATGAGAGCTTTAAGCACGGCAAACAAAAAATATTAGAAATCCGAAGACATTTTCGGATTTTAGCTTGTCGAAAAAGACCTAATTTGATAAAAAGGGGCAGCCCTCTCGTACAGGGCATGCCCCTCTTGACAAAACAATCCACTGGATTGTTTTGTCAATTCACCCTATGCGGAGCGTCGGTGGAAAAGGTATTTCACTGTCTGCGGACAGCGACAAGGGACACTGTCCCCTTGAACCCTGCAAGCCTTTAAAGAAGGCAAGATTCTTGCAAGCAAGAATCAACCTAAACTTCTAATATTACGCTTTTATAGTTTTTCTACAGACTGAAATCCGAAGGCATCTTCGGATTTTTATTTTTCAGTATGAATTGCATTGGAAATAGATTGGAAAATTAAAATCAATTCTTACGGCTTTATCATAATTGATTGTATATCTTTACAGATGCAAAACCGGTATGCTCTTGACGGAGAATGCTTATCATTGTATAATGTTATAGATATTTAATATAGGGGAGCATTTTAATGTCAAGAGTTTTACAGCCTTATCAGGAAATTGAACGTAGCATAATAAAAAAATTTCGTAAGGATATATGGAACAAGTTTGTTATGGGAATAAAAGAATATAAAATGATAAGCGAGGGGGACAAAATCGCTGTTTGCATTTCCGGCGGCAAGGATTCCATGCTTCTTGCAAAATGCATGGAGCATCTTCAGAGATATTCGGAAATGAAATTTGAATTGGAATATATAGTAATGGATCCGGGATACAATCCTGAAAACCGTCAGAAAATTATTGATAATGCCAAGCTCATGAATATTCCCATAAAAATGTTTGAGGCAAGAATTTTCAATTATGTTGCGGGGCTGGACAAAAATCCTTGTTATATGTGCGCAAGAATGAGGAGAGGCAACTTATATAAATTTGCACAGGATTTAGGCTGCAATAAAATTGCATTGGGACATCATTTTGATGATGTTATAGAAACGATTTTGATGGGTATGATTTACGGCGGACAGGTACAGACCATGATGCCGAAGCTTCATTCAAAAAACTTTAAGGATATGGAACTTATACGTCCGATGTACATGGTAAGGGAAAAGTTTATAAAAGACTGGGTCAGGTATAATAATCTTGAATTTTTGCAGTGTGCATGCAGGTTTACGGAAGAATATGAAAAGCTTGAAAACAAGGGGGATATTTCAAAACGGCAGGAGATTAAAGAACTCATTCACAAGCTAAGTCAAGGCAATGATTTTGTTGAAACAAATATATTTAAAAGCGTATATAATGTTAATCTCAATACTGTTATTGAGTATGTATACAAGGGCAAGCGATATAATTTCTTAGATAAATATGATGAATATGTCCGGGACGATTCGATTTCAGACGAAGCAGACGGTGAAATGCAGGAATAAAACTGCATTTCACCGTTTTTTATCAAAGAAGCTAATTGATTTATATATTATATAAAAACTACAAAAAAAGAGCTTTTATACAATTTCCACAAAATTCTTAAAGCAATTTTGTGGAATATTTTATGGAGAAATTCCAAGAATGTACTTGAATAACTGGGAAAATAGTGTTATAATGTCAACAGACATTCGATTCAGTTAATATATTCTTAATTAACAATCGACCATGTTTAAAAATTTTTTATTTGGAGGAATTTAGATGAAATTTAAACGACTGCTTGCCTCAGCTATGGCAGGCATACTAACACTAACCGGCGCACTTACGTTTACACCGACGAGAGAGGAGGTTGCAAATGCGGAAGAGGAGAATACAAACTATTATACAAAACTTATTGAAGAACATGTTTTTGATGCATATGGAACTTCCTCTGCTATTTTTTTAGACATTAATAAATATCCCTTTTTAAGAGGAAACAATGGAGAAAAATTGAAAATTACTGCTATTGATAATGGAAGTACTGCTGGTAATGCAATAACATTACACGCTGTTCTTCCTAAAACAGATGGAAGTAATACAGACGCATATATGGCGTCAACTTATTTAAAAAGTACTTCAACTAATGGAAATTTATTAACATTAGAATTATCAATTGCAGATTACCTTAATGATATAAAACATTCATCCACAAGCAAAACTGGTCCTGTAGGAGAAGATGCAGGTCATTTGGTAAATCAAATACGCATTTACATGAATGGAACTAAATCTATACCAAGCAGAATCCAGGATAACAAAATAAAAATTGAAGTCTTAACACCATATGATGAAGAACCAACACCAA
>JAHZHC010000011.1 GCA_019420505.1 Ruminococcus sp. | reverse complement strand
CCGGGGGTTTTTAGTTTTATTCTAACTTATCTCTATTTTCAAGAGGGTTATTTATAAATTATTGAATTAATTGTTCCATCTCACTGATAAGTTCTCCGAAAAGCTTAAGCGCATCCGAAACAGGTTTTGATGTTGTCATATCTACGCCTGCTCCCTTTAGTAACGATATAGGATCCTTTGAACAACCTCCGCTGAGAAAATTAATATAATCTTTTACCGCAGTTTCGCCCTCTGACAAAATTCTCTGAGATAACGCAATAGCCGCTGAATAGCCTGTAGCATACTGATATACATAATAATCATAATAGAAATGCGGTATTCTTGCCCACTCCAAATCAATTTCACTGTCTATTACAATATCATTGCCAAAATAAAGTTCATTCAAACTGTGATACAGTTTATTCAAACTATCCGCTGTCAGAGTTTCTCCCTTTGCAATCTGTTCATTTATTTTCAACTCAAACTCAGCAAACATTGTCTGACGGTATAACGTTGTTCTGAACTGCTCAAGAAAATAATTTATAAGATATGCTTTTTCACGCTTATCCTCCGTATTTTTCAACAGATACTGCATAAGCAGCGCTTCGTTGCAGGTTGACGCCACTTCTGCCACAAAAATCACATAATTCGAATATATCACAGGCTGATTCTTATTTGACAAGTATGAATGAATTGCATGCCCCATTTCATGAGCCAGTGTAAACATACAATTAAGAGTGTCCTTATGATTAAGAAGCACATATGGATGAACTCTCGCTCCTGCGGAATAAGCGCCGCTGGTCTTCCCCTGATTCTCATAAACGTCTATCCAACGGTTTTCAAAACCCTCTTTTAAAATAGCAAGGTATTCTTTTCCCATAGGTTCAAGAGCCTTAAACACAATTTCTTTTGCCTGTTCAAATGTTATCTTCATATCAAAATCAGGAACAACAGGAGTATAAAGATCATACATATGAAGTTCTTCAAGGCCCATTATTTTTTTTCTTAGTTTTACATAGTCATACATATAATGCATGTTTTCATGTACAGCATTAATCAGATTATAATAAACCTCCGTCGGAACATCAGTATCAGACAAAGCCGCCTCAAGCGTTGAATTATATTTTCTGGCTTTGGCATAAAAATTCAAAGCTTTTACCTGTGCGGATAATGTAGCAGCACAAGTATTTTTAAAATTGTCATAGGTATGATACATAGACTCAAAGGCCGATTTTCTCAATGTCCTGTCCTTTGACTGAACAAGCGGAATGTAGCTTCCGTGAGTAACCTGATGTTTTACTCCGTCCCTATCCGTTGCATCCGGGAACTTTAAATCTGCATCAGAAAACATTGAATAAATATTTTCGGGCGATTGTGCCATTTCTCCGGAAAGAGCAAGTATTTTTTCTTCGGCATCGGAAAGAATATGATCCCTTTGTTTTCTTATTCTGTCTAAATGAGTTCTGTAAAGCTCAATCCCCGGCGCCTCAGTGTAAAGCTCCTCCATTCTCACATCTGAAACAGAAACCAACTCGGGAGTTGCAAAACTTAAAACAGAATTAATTTTAACGAAAATATTTGTCAGTTGACCAGTCATTGCCTGATAAACCGAATTTGCAGTATCCTCATCGCTTTTTCTCTGTGCATAATTTCCAAGGCTGTCACAAAGCACGGATATTTCATCAGACAGCGTGAGAAATTCCAAAAGAGTATTTCCGCTTTCGCTAAGTTTTCCTTTAAAAGCAATCAGCCTTTCCGGCATTGCTTTCAGCTTTTCAAGATCAGCCCGCCAAAGGCTGTCATCTGCATATATATCCTCAATAGCCCAAGTATATTTGGGGTTCTGTTCACTTCTTTCCGGAATTCTTTCTTCGCTCATATAAATCCATCCTTTCATTACATTACATTATAGTTAGTATATCACACCGGCTAAAAAAAATCAACGAAATCGAACTCCGTTTAAACTTTCAGATAATATTCTGTGCAAACATTGTTCAATTTATGAAAAATTTAGCGATTTAAGCAAAATCCCTTGACTTAAATGCAAAAAAGTTGTATAATATATTAATTATAGAACATAAAAAAATGCATTAAGTTTTAAGGTGTAAACACCCTTGAAATTAAATTCAGAAAGGAATGTTAAAGTTAATGGCAATATTAAAGAAAACTGCGGCTTTTTTTACTGCCGTAACAATTGCTGCCTGCGTTACAGGATGTGCTGACACAAGCTACGCATTAAAAGCGAATGATGAAAAAATAAAAGCCGGAATTTACATTGACTATATTTATAATGAAATGTCAACTCAGATCAATACCTTATATCAAACCGGTGTTACTGCCGATTTCCTCAACCAGAAAATTGACGGCAAGAATTTTACTGACTATGTAGCAGAAATTGCTCTTGATCATACAAAGGAGCATGCTGCAATCAACGATAAGTTCGATGAACTTAAACTTAAGCTTGACGATGATAAAATCAAAGAAATCAACTCCACAGTTTCAGACACATGGGAACAAGCAGGAGATGATTTTGAAGAACAGGGTATAAGCAGAGAATCTCTTAAAGAGGTATATCTTAATTCAGCAAAACGTACAGCTATATTTGATTATTATTATGCTGAAGGCGGAGTTGAAGAGGTTTCAAATGATGACCTTGTTAAATATGTAAACGATAACTTTTTGAGATATAAAGTGATGAGCTTCGCTAAAAACGCTCAGGATGAAAAAGCTGATAAAGAAAGCAAAGATCTCAGAGATAAATATCTCAAAATGGCCGAAGGCTTGAACTTTGAAGAATTTGACACTGTCATTGATGCATATAAAAAATATCAGGAAGAACAGAACAATGCTTCTTCAGCAGCTGACAGCACTTCAGATACAAATTCAACAGATGATACTAAAGCTGATGAATCTTCCTCAGAAAATACTGACAGCAGCATGACAGAAGGCACTTTATCAAGTTATGAAGCTGAAGGTGAAACAGAGTCTGCAACAGATGTAAGTGCTGACAATACTTCATCGACAGCTGATGATGAAAGTTCCGCATCAGACGACAATTCTGAAGCTGAAAATCCTTATCCAAATGAATCAATGACAAACTATGGTGTTTTAAAAGACTCCGATCTTGAATCAATTCAGGGAAAAGCTCTTACTAAAATTAAAGAGCTTGAAGTCGGAAAAGCAACTGCATATGAAGATGACAGCAGCTATTATATTTTTATTAAGGGCGACATTGCTGAAAGAAGCAAAGAATATGTTGCTGACGAACAAAACCATGATACGATTCTTTATCAGATGAAATCTGATGATTATCAGAAGATGTTAGATGATTGGGTAAGCAAAATTTCATATGATATAAACGATAAAGCAATTGATCGTTATACCGTAGAAAAGATATATAACATTCAAAACGAAAAAAGCAAAAAGTAAAACAAAGAGGGGTATGCAGACATAAGGCATACCCTTGTTTTTTAACAATAAGAAAGGAATCTGAAATTAAATGAATTTTCGATATCGTTTACAACAGTTTATGCAAGGAAGATACGGTCCTGATTCAATGCTGTTGGGATTAACTATAATATATGTAATCATTGCTTTTATTAATCTTTTTGTTCATTCATTTACCCTATATCTCATTGGACTTGTTCTTTTCTTTTATGGAATATTCAGATGCTTGTCCCGTAATATCTCTAAAAGAAGTGCTGAAAACTTAAAATATCTGAATTTAACTGCCGGAATTCGCAGAACATTTTCAAAGCTGCTTTCAAGAATGAAGCAAAACACAATTTACTGTTTCAAACGCTGCCCAAACTGCGGAAAAACTCTGAGACTTCCCAGAAAAAGAGGAAAACACACTACCTGCTGTCCGATTTGCAAATGCAGTTTTTCTGTACACGTTTGGATGGGTGACAAATAAATAAGTATAAAAGTACTTGCATAGACAATCCCGAAAAGCGCATAGGATTAATTAACACCTGTTGTTTAATCTGCTTTTCGGGAGGTTTTTTATGCTCACTCTTTTATTGAATTTTTTATCTCAGCACTTTTTATTCTTTGCTCTTCACTTTGAAAATCAGAATGTTTTTCCAAAGCCCTTATCGGCAAAAGAGGAACACGAGTACTTCGTAAAAATGGCAGAAGGCGATTCAAAGGCCAGAGACAAGCTGATTGAACACAACCTACGTCTTGTTGCTCATATTATAAAAAAATATTACTCAAATTCTCAGGACCAGGACGACCTGATCTCAATCGGAACCATTGGACTAATAAAAGCTGTATCAACCTTCGATTATACAAAAGGCTGCCGTTTCGCTACATATGGCAGCAGATGCGTAGAGAATGAAATCCTCATGCATTTCAGAAGCCTGAAAAAAACTGCCGGAGAGCTTCATTTCGACGAACCTATAGAAACCGACCGCAACGGAAATCAGCTTACCTTAATAGATATTATCCCGGACGACGAATCTGTCGCCGACAAAATCGAACTGATTATAAAATCTGAGCAGTTATATAAGTTTATAGATAAATATCTAACCCCCAGAGAAACCGAAATCCTGATAATGCGCTACGGACTTTCAGGAAACGCTCCCATGACCCAGCGTGAAATAGCCGCCAAGCTAAAGATATCACGTTCTTATGTATCAAGAATTGAAAAAAAAGCCCTTGAAACACTGCATGATAAATATGAGGATAAATAATAAAAATCCCCGAATTGCCTGAAACAGCAATTCGGGGTAAGCTTTTTCAATATGAAACATAATGCAGCACTTATTAAAAATAAGAAAGAAATTATAAATTAAACATCTGCATGGCAATATTAAAAAACACTAAAGTTGAACAGGTATCTACGATAGTCGTAATAAGCGGCGCAGCCATTATAGCAGGGTCTAAATGAAACCTCTTTGCAAGCATAGGCAGCATGCATCCGATTAATTTTGACATTATAACTGTGGCAATTATAGCAAGGCTCACCGTTATAGAAAGCTTTATCGGATCTGCGGATGTATCAGTATGAAAATATGTGTAGGTTATATAAATTCTTATTCCGTTTACCACCGCAAGAATCGTACTGACAATCAGAGAAATCCTGAATTCTTTGAATACAACCTTAAAGAAATCTTTAAGCCTGATCTCTCCCAAAGACATTCCTCTGATAATCATAGTGGAAGTCTGAGAGCCGCAGTTACCGCCTGTTCCCGTAAGCATTGGGATAAATGACACCAGCAAAGGAACAGCCGCAAAAGCCGCTTCATATTTTGTAATGATTGAACCGGTTATCGTAGCCGAAAGCATAAGAACCAAAAGCCATAAAATTCTGTTTCTCGCATGTGCAAAAACCGAAGTTTTAAAATATGGGTCTTCAATAGGAGCCATAGCCGCCATACGAGAGAAGTCCTCTGTGTTTTCCTCCTGCATTACATCCATAGCGTCGTCAAAGGTAACAATTCCCACAATACGGTTTTCTTTGTCTACGACAGGAAGCGCAAGAAAGTCGTATTTTGAGAACTGCGCCGCAACAAGCTCTCTGTCCTCATGAGTGTCAACAGTAATAACATTGGTATCCATGATATCTTCAATAACATCATCATCGTCAGATGTAAGTATATCCAATACAGAAAGCACACCTATAAGCTTTCTTGCCTCGGTTACATAAAGAGTATAAACCGTTTCCTTTACCATTCCAAGCTGACGGATTTTTTTTAAAGCTTCACTTACAGTCATATCCTTATTGAGATAAACATACTCGGTTGTCATTATCGAACCGGCGCTGTCCTTCGGATATTTTAAAATCTGATTTATCTGTTTTCTTGTTTCCATGTCCGCATTCTTAAGAATTCGGGAAACAACATTTGCAGGCATCTCTTCAATAATATCAACTGTATCATCAATAAATAAATCATCAATTACCTGCTGAAGCTCACGGTCAGTAAAAGAGTTGATAAGCATCTCCTGCATATCGCTGTCCATATAAGCAAAAACATCTGCCGCAACGTCTTTTGGCAAAAGCCTGAAAAGAAGCGGCAAATCCTTTGTATCTACGTCAGTTTCATCATGAAACTGCTGAAGAAGATCAGCAATATCCGCTTCATTCATGTTCTCAAAAATAACCTTGATTGCTTTAAGATTTCTTTGAGCAATTAACTGTAACACTGTATTGTACATATTATTCCCCCCTAACAACAAGATCCGGCTATACTATTCCATATGCAGTAAGCAATTAAACCGTGACTTGCCGTTTTGAATTAATACCGACTCAACACAGATTACCCTTTATTATAAAGCAGACCAACGCCTGCATAAATCACGGGTAATCAAATTATGTCCGGCGTCATCCACTTAAAATCACTTCCTCATCAATAAAATAAAAAATTCACATACAATAACCGCATATGAATTTTTCACCTATTTAATCATACTACTTTGCCCCCCTTTTGTCAAGAACTTTTCAATGTTTTTCAATCAGGAACATCAGACTTGAACATCACAAAAAAACGGACAGATACTTAAATCTGTCCGAAGTTATTCCATTGCCGTCTGATAAATGATATCATAAGCCATAATCATTTCCGAATACCGCTAAGCTTCGTTTTAAAATACCGTTCATAAATGCAATAGCTGTTCCGTAATTTGTAAACGCAATGCCCTGATCTTCAGCACACTTCATTCGATATCTCATTTCACGGTCGTTAAGCATACAGCCTCCGCAGTGAATAATAAGCCTATACTTCGATAAATCCTCAGGAAATTCTGTACCTGAAGAAAATGAAAAATCAAAATGTTTCCCGGTGTAACCTTCCAGCCATTTAGGAAGCTTTACCGTACCGATATCCTCACATTGCCTGTGATGAGTACATCCCTCAGAAATAAGAACCCTGTCACCATTTTCAATGCTGTCTATCTCTTTTGCTCCCCTAACTGCACCGTCAAGAAAACCTTTATACCTCGCCATAAGTATAGAAAAAGACGTCAATTTTACATCCTCGGGAACATCCCTTGAAACCTGTTTAAAAGCCTGACTGTCTGTAATTACAATCGCAGGCTTTTTATTAAGTCCTGCCAATGTCTGTTTAAGCTCCGTATCTCTCGTCACAACAGAAATTGCCCCTGCTTCAAGAATATCTCTTATCGCCTGCTGCTGAGGAAGAATCAGCCTGCCCTTTGGAGCAGATGAATCAATAGGCACAACAAGCACAGCCAGATCACCCGCATTCAATAAATCTCCAACCAATCGTTTATTACTTGAATGAAAAGCCGAAAGACTGCCGATTTTTTCTTTCAGTTCATAAATATTCGTTCCGTTTTTAGCACTGATATAAATTTCATTATCCTTCAAAAGCTCTTTGCTGTCCAGCAAATCCACCTTATTATAAGCAATTATAAAAGGCAATCCCTTTTCCTTGAATATAGAAATAAGCTGACTGTCTGTCTTAGACAAACCCTGCTGTGCATCAACAATCAACACAGCAATATCTGTCTTGTTTAAAACCTGCCTTGTCTTTTTAACCCTTTGCTCACCAAGACTTCCCTCATCATCAAAACCGGGAGTATCTATTATCATAACCGGGCCCAGCGGCAAAAGCTCCATTGCCTTAAATACCGGATCAGTTGTTGTTCCAAGAATGTCAGATACAACAGCAGATTCCTGTCCCGTAACCGCATTAACAACACTGGATTTCCCCGCATTGCGTTTCCCGAAAAATCCAATATGTATCCTCTCCCCGGACGGAGTCGAATTCAAACCCATATCCATTCTCCTTAAAAATAATGCTGTAAAGCAAAGACAAATAAATTTTCTGCCCCTGCCCTACAGCATTTGTCTGAACATTATTCCTGTGAAAACTGATCCTTGCCAACTCCGCAGAGAGGACATACAAAATCCTCAGGAACATCTTCCCACTTTGTTCCTGCCGCAATTCCGTTGTCCGGATCTCCTGTTTCCTCATCATAGATATATCCGCAGATATCACATACATACTTCATTTCACAAACCTCCTTTCATATTTATTATATATTTAAATAGCTGAATTATAAATCAAAGAACATCTGAAGAAGCGTGTGTCCCTCTTCTACATAAACACCTGTTGCCTTTGCCGTTTCCTCTGTAAACTCCGGCTGTCCCTTAACCTCATCCTTTTTGTGATACATAAGATAAGGAATAGGATCATTTGTGTGAGTTTTTAAAGAAAGCGGAGTAGCATGATCAGGACAAATGAGTACCTTATAATCATCATATTTCTCCAAAGCGCCGAGTACAGGGCCAAGTATTTTCTCATCAATCAACTCAATTGACTTTTTCTTGTTTTCAATCTCATGCCTGTGTCCGCACTCGTCAGGTGCTTCTACATGAATATATACAAAATCCTGTCCTTTTTCAAGTTCCTCAATACAAGCCTCAGCCTTGCCGTCAAAGTTTGTGTCTATATATCCTGTTGCACCTTCAACATTTACAACATTCATTCCGGAGAATTTACCGATTCCCTTAAGAAGGTCAACAGCAGAAATAATTGATCCCTTCAAACCGTATTTTTCATCAAATGGCTTAAGCGCCTTTCTTATGCCCTCTCCCCAGAACCACATTGAGTTTGCCGGACGCTTTCCATTTGCAATTCTCGCCTTGTTGACAGGATGATCCTTCAGCAGCTCATAGCTCTTAACCATCATGTCATAAAGCTTCTTCGCATTTTCAGCCTTTGGGATGTATTCTTTAATCGGTTTCCCTGTAATATCGTGGGGAGGAGTTAGCGTGCCAACATCTAAAGTACCGTTGTTCCATATAAGACAGTGACGATAGCTTACACCTGAATAAAGCTGAAATTCTTCGTTATTGAAATTTTCAGCAAGAAAATCAATAAGAACCTTTGCCTCTTCCGTTGAAATATCATCTGCACAGTAATCAAGAATAGTCTTATCCTCATAATTCTCTTCATCGGAAAGAGTAACTAAATTGCATCTGAATGATACGTCCGTCGGCTTCATGTCAATACCGATCGAACCTGCCTCAAGAGGAGATCTGCCCGAATAGTATATATCGGGATTGTATCCGAGAATCGAAAGATTTGCAACATCAGAACCCGGTTTAAGTCCGTCAGCAACACTCTTTACAAGCCCAAGCCTTGAAACCTTTGCAAGTCTATCCATGTTCGGCGTAACAGACGCACCCATAGGTGTCTTGTTTCCCAACTCCTCAACAGGATAATCAGCCATTCCGTCACAAAGCAAAACTACATATTTTGTCATTGTCATTCTTCTTTCATTATTTATTTATGACCCAATAAAAGTCTTTAATGTAATTTTAACATAATTTATTTTAAAATGCAAGGGATAATAAAAGATAATAT
This sequence comes from Ruminococcus sp., assembly GCA_019420505.1. Lineage (GTDB taxonomy): Bacteria > Bacillota > Clostridia > Oscillospirales > Ruminococcaceae > FB2012. The sequence goes on along the minus strand of JAHZHC010000011.1, from coordinate 47,411 downwards.
GTGCGCCGTAGAAATACAAGCGTATTCCATAAAGATACATAAAAAATTTACATAAAATTCGTGCTTTTGTACATTGACTAATAAATTAAAAGCATATATAATTAAAAGGTACTGTTTTTTGTAAATTTAAAAGTTAGGAGTTTGGAGATATTGACTAAGGTTGTAAAATTCGGCGGAAGCTCACTCGCAAGCGCTGAACAATTTAAAAAGGTTGGTAATATAATTCGTTCAGAAGACTCAAGAAGATTTGTTGTTCCGTCAGCGCCGGGAAAAAGATTTTCCGATGATATAAAAGTGACTGATATGCTCTATGGCTGTTATGACCTTGCAGCTAAAGGCAAGGACTTTGAAAAAGAATTCAACGCTATAAAAGAAAGATATTACGGAATTATCAATGAACTTGAGCTTGAACTTTCATTGGAATCCGAGTTTGATATAATCAGATCCTGTTTTATCGGAAAAGCAGGAAGAGATTATGCCGCTTCAAGAGGCGAATACCTTAACGGTATTGTACTTGCAAATTATTTGGGATATAATTTTATTGACGCAGCAGATGTTATTTTCTTTGACGATCGGGGCGCATTTGACGCTGTAAAAACAAATGAAATTCTGTCAGCGAAGCTGGCAGGTATGGAAAATGCAGTAATTCCGGGATTCTATGGCTCTATGCCGAACGACACCATAAAAACATTTTCAAGAGGCGGATCTGACGTAACAGGTTCTATTGTTGCAGCAGCCTGCGGTGCAGATCTCTATGAAAACTGGACAGATGTTTCAGGCTTTCTTATTGCAGATCCAAGAATCGTACCAGATCCCATGCCTATAACCACAATTACATATAAGGAGCTTCGTGAGCTCTCTTATATGGGCGCAACCGTCCTGCATGAGGACGCTATATTCCCTGTAAGAAAAGCAGGAATTCCTATAAATATAAAAAATACAAACGCTCCGCTTGACCATGGCACAATGATCGTAGAAAGCACCGGCCGTAAACCTCAGTTCACCATTACAGGTATTGCAGGCAAAAAAGGCTTTACCGTAATAAATATTGAAAAGGATATGATGAACGGCGAGCTTGGTTTCGGACGTAAGGTCCTTGAAGTTTTTGAAAAGAACGGACTTTCATTTGAGCATATGCCTTCTGGAATCGATACAATGAGCGTTATCGTCCATCAGGAGGAATTTGAACCGAAAGAGCAGGAGGTTCTTGCAGGACTTCACAGAAATGTACAGCCTGATTCTATCGATATTGAAAGCGGACTTGCGCTTATCGCCGTCGTGGGAAGAGCAATGAAATCAAACAGAGGTACAGCAGGAAGAATTTTTGCAGCTTTGGCTCATGCACATGTCAACGTTAAAATGATCGACCAGGGCTCCAGCGAACTTAATATTATCATCGGTGTCGAGGAAGAAGATTTTGAATCTGCCGTAAAAAGCATATATGATATCTTTGTTGTCCACCAGCTGTAATATGATAAATAAAACAGGGAAAGCAAAATCCGCTTTCCCTGTTTTTTATTATATAATGTTATTTCTATTCTTGCTCCTCAGAATTTTCAAATTGATCAATATTTGAATTTATCTGTGATTTTAAGGATTCCAATACTTCCTGCATGGCAATCCGCTGAGGACTTCCCTCAGGCGCTGCATCAATCTGTTCCGTCAGAGCTGCAAAGCTCAACTTCATCGCATTAACCGCAGTTTCCATAAACGGTTTATCATTTTCATCCTTCGGTTCAACAATCTCAGCCTCTACAGTTTCAGCAGATTCATTCTGTGCTTCACCTGAATCATCATAAATGTTTGCACCGCTTAAATCGATTGCATGCACAAACGGTACATTATTGAGCAGATCCTTCAATGCGCTCGCTCCAATGTTCGCTCCGCATAAGTCTATAACACTGCCGAATCCACTGCCATTACCGGAACATCTTCTATTATCCGAACCATTGCTACATTTATTCCACCATTGACCGTAAGTCATATTTTCAAGACCTTCATAACTCTCATTGTCAAGAGCAGGCATAAACCTTGCCACCGCCTTTTGTGCAGTAAATACAAAGGTTGTCTTTTCAGCTTCGCCTGTGTTAAAGGGAATTTCATATACCCTTAAGATTCCCTCATCCCATTCCTTGCTTAAAACAGGCGCATAAGCGCTCTTAGCAAGCGGATAAGTATATCTGTCATCCCAGTTTTCATCATTAAAAATTATTAATTGAGAAACCTCTTCACCTGTGTCACAGTATCCTCCCGTCATTGCAAAACGGAAAATATAATCTGTGTTCTTCGCTAAATGCTTTTCACATTTTATCTGCGACCAGTTCCATCCCCAATCACCGATTTCCAAAACTTCTGTGGTCTTTCCGTCAAGTCCTATAATAAACATCCTTGAACCAACGTTATCCTCACAGCTTTTATCAAAACTGAATTCTTTTGCATTAAAATTTATAACATTACTCATAATTATTTCCTCCGTATCAATATTACCGATCGGAGCATGAGTATTAAAGCAATTATCTTTATTGCCCTTTTTCATACGAATTTCACAGTCGCCGACATACTCTGCCCGACCGTTTTTAACAAGTCCCCTTGCCCTTTTAGGATAAGTGAACCCAACCTGTTTTCCAAATTCGTCTTTTACAATTACGTTTTTTTCCATGGGTGTCTCCCCCCTTGTAATATTAAATTTTAATCAGACCTTGCGTTTTTTGTTATGGGTGTCTTCCCCTGTCTTTAATCTGATTTTATCATAACCCTATTTACAAGTCAATTAAAAACAGGATTTTTATGACTTAACACAAAAATCCCGCTTTTTTTTAGCTATTCTGAACAATGGCATTCACCATAATCCTCTTTAGGCCTTTTGATTTGCGTCAGTCGATCCTCCCGTAAATGCCAGCAAAACTCCTGCGGTCATAAATTCTGACATCTGATTTTTTACACTTTTCATATTGCCGCTTCCTTATATTAATACTCTTACTGTCAGGCAAACAGTTGATTCAGCTATTTGTTATTCCTTTTAAAAAAGCCTTTGATTTTTGCCCAAAATCCCTTTTTCTCCTTTTTGTCAAAAGCCGCCGTAACAGCCTTAGGTGCGTTTGCATAAGCCTCGGCAAAAAACATCTTCTGCGAATCAACAGGAACTCCTTCAGAAGAAACCCGCTTGTATGTTCCGTCCGGCTGCTGTTCTCTTGCCTTGATATTGTCAGAAAGCTGTGTGTTAAAATAGTCAGTTATCCTCTTTCTGATGCTTTCATTCAAAACAGGCGCCGCCACCTCAACTCGCCTTGTGGTATTTCTCGTCATGTAATCGGCAGATGATATGTAAACCTTTTGCCTGTCGCCTTTACCAAAAATATATATTCTTGCATGCTCAAGATATCGTCCTACTATTGAAACTATACGAACATTATCAGTTTTGCCTTCAATCCCTGCTATAAGACATGAAATGCCTCTGATAACAAGTTCAACCTTAACGCCCGCCTGAGAGCATTCAATTATCTTATCAATAAGAACCTTGTCAGTAAGAGAGTTAAGCTTAGCGCCGACATATCCCTCTCCGCCTGCTTTTGAAAGAGCAATCTCCCTGTCCATCATTTCAACTATCTTGTTCTGTAAACACCTCGGTGCAACAAGAAGATGTTCACTTTCTTCAACCAATTCGCCTATAGCAAGCGAATTAAATATGTTAACTGCATCATGAGCAATCTGTTCATTTGCTGTCATAAGACATAAATCAGTATAAAGCTCCGCAGTCTTTTCGTTATAATTTCCCGTACCGATCTGAACCGTATATTTTACCGACTTTCCTGCCTTACGGGTAATAAGACAAAGCTTTGAATGTACCTTTAACCCCTGCGGACCATACATAACATTACAGCCCGATTCTTCCAAAAGCTTAGACCAGCCGATGTTGTTTTCCTCATCAAACCTTGCCCTCAGTTCTACAAGCACAAGAACGTCCTTGCCGTTTTCTGCCGCAGTACAAAGCGCCTTTATTATCTTAGAATTCTTTGCAACCCGATAAAGCGTCATTTTTATGGACACCACCGTCGGATCAAAAGCCGCTTCTTCTAAAAGTCTTATAAACGGCTTCATTGATTCATAAGGATATGACAGAAAAATATCTCCCTTATCAATTTGTGAAATCATAGATGCATTATCAATAACCGAAGGTGACATCTGAGGTTCTTGAAGATTAAAGAATAAGTGCTTTTTGTTCTCAGCCTTTTTAAACAGAGTAAAAACAAAACTGAAATCAAGAGGCGCTTTTTCAATAAACACCTGCTTTTTCGTAAGTTCAAGTCTTGCACATAATTCAGCGCAGGTCAGCTCTGAAATACTCTTTGAAAGCTGAAGCCTTACCGGACAAAGCCTCTTTCTCTTGCTGATAAGAACCGACATATTCTGTCTGAAATCAAGCTCGTCATCAAAGCTTTCTTCAATATTAATATCAGCGTTTCGGGTAATTCTCATCAAAGCCTTTTCTTCAATTTTATATCCGTCAAAAGCCCTGTCCGCAAAATGCAGGATCAATTCCTCCGCCAGCACAAAGCCAATAGCTTCATCATCCTGCGAAGGCAGAAAAATAACACGATCAAATTTATCTCCGCAGCTTATTATTCCAAGCTTTACACCAGATTTTGAATTGAGTTTTCCCACAGCATAAATCTCTTTATTATTAAGGAAAGGAAACGGGTGACGCTTATCAACCACAACTGCATTTAAAAAAGGTTTTATTTCATAAGAATAATAGGCATCTAAAAACTCAGCTTCAGCCTTTGAAAGATTTTTTATCTGTTTGTGATAAACCTTGTTGAATGACAGCTCCTTAAGAAGTGCAGAATAAGTTTTGTCCTTCTTCTCGTTAAGCTCCCTTACCTTAGAATAAATAGCCGAAAGCTGTTCGGAAGGACGCATTTTTGTCTTTCCGTCCTTTCGATTATCATCAACCAAAGACTGATCGATAAGCGAACCTACCCTTACCATGAAAAACTCGTCAAGATTGCTTTCAAAAATAGACTCGAACAAAAGCCTTTCCATAAGAGGAACATTGCTGTCTCTTGCTTCCTCTAATACCCGTACATTAAATTTAAGCCATGAAAGCTCACGGTTATCATAAACCTTTTTCCCCATAAAAATCACCATGCCTTTTCTGCAAGGGCTTTCCCTTTCCTTAGGAATTGAGCCGTTTTATATATTCCATGAAACGCCGCTGTTTTTCTCAGCAAAACTCAAAAAACGCATTAAAAATACTATTCCGGCTGTCTGTATTTATTATTAAGTCCTCATCAACTTCATTATATTATATATGTTATATCAAGTCAATAAAATTCAAGAAAACTTAAAATACAAACAATCATACATAAAGTTAATTCTCACTCCATTTAAGAGCACGCCCGACGGCTTTTTTCCAGCCGTTTATAAGCGTTTCTCTCCGCTCGATTTCCATTGACGGAACAAATTCCGTAAAACGGTTTGATATAGCTTTTATTTCATCGGTATTCTTCCAGAAACCACATCCCAGTCCTGCAAGAAATGCCGCACCCATTGCAGTTGATTCAACATTGAGCGGACGCACCACTGTTCTTCCCAAAATATCAGCCTGAAATTGCATGAGAAATCCATTCTGTGATCCGCCTCCGTCTACCCTGACAGAATTAAGCGTACCCGTGTCAGCCTCCATTGCTGTAAGAACATCAAGTGTCTGATATGCCATTGCTTCCAGTGCAGCCCTGACGATATGCTTTTTATTTGACCCTCTTGTAAGTCCGGAAATCGAACCTCTGGCGGCAGGATCCCAATGGGGAGCGCCAAGTCCCACAAAAGCAGGAACGATATAAACTCCATTGGTATCGGGAACGCTCTGTGCTATTTCCTCTGTTTCGGCAGCAGAAGAAATTATTTCAAGCTCATCTCTCAGCCATTTTATTACCGCTCCCGAAACAAATACTGACCCCTCTAAAGCATAGCACACTTCATTATCAAGACCCCATGCAATTGTAGTAAGCAGTCCGTTTTTTGACGCTATCGGCTTTTCTCCTGTATTCATAAGAAGAAATCCGCCTGTTCCGTAAGTGTTTTTTACATCACCCTTTGAAAAACAGCACTGACCGAACAGAGCTGCCTGCTGATCTCCCGCACAGCCTGTTATTGGGATATCTGCGCCGAAAATACTTTTCTCACAATTCCCCATAAATCCGCTTGAAGGCATTACCTCAGGCAGAATTTCCTGCGGAATATCCAAAAGTCCCAATATCTCTTTATCCCAAGTCAGAGTATGTATATTAAAAAGCATTGTTCTTGAAGCATTGGAATAGTCTGTACAATGAACCTTTCCTCCTGTGAGATTCCAAATAAGCCAGCTGTCGATTGTGCCGAACAAAATTTCACCGTTTTGTGCCTGTTCCCTGACACCATCAACATTATCCAGAATCCACTTTATTTTTGTAGCGGAAAAATAGGGGTCTATAAGCAATCCCGTTTTATTAAAGAAAAACTTTTCAAGTCCTTGATCTATATAATCCTCACAGATCTGAGAGGTTCTTCTGCACTGCCAGACTATTGCGTTATACACGGGTTTTCCTGTCTTCTTATTCCACATAACAGTAGTTTCACGCTGGTTTGTAATTCCGGCTGCTGCAATCTCTTCAGGTTTTATTCCTGTTTTTCTGATCACATCCCTACAAACCTGAAGCTGGGTTTCGAGTATTTCCGACGGGTCGTGCTCTACCCACCCGTCCTCACTGAAAAGCTGTTCAAACTCCCTTTGCTCACAGCCGATCGTTTCGCCTTTTCTATTAAAAAGCAAAGCTCTTGAAGATGTTGTCCCCTGATCCAGTGACAAAATATATTTCCGTTCCATAATCAAACCTCCTTAAGAGATGATTTTACGACTGTTTCTAATTTTATGATAGTCCAAAAAGCGGTTTTTGTCAAACACAAGTTTTTTTCTGTTTTTATTAAAAAAATATATAAAAAAGCGGAAGTTTATGCTCCTAATCTGCACTTAGGATAAGTTTTTTGTTAATTTTCTTTAATATTTGCAAAAAAGTCCCGCTCAAATAAGTTTGTAAACATTTTGTAAATATTTAAAGGCAGCTATAAGTTTCCTTGACTTTAACCAACAATTATGATATGATAATTAAGCCGCATGCTGTCGGTAAGGGTTAAGCTATGCTCTTTTGAGCATACACCGAAGAGCAGCGAGTTTATGAATAAAGGCAGGTGCATTTAAAGATGTACGCAGTAATTGAAACAGGCGGAAAGCAGTATCAGGTTAACGAAGGCGATGTAGTTTTCATTGAAAAGCTTAACGCAGAAGCTGAAGAAACTGTTACTTTCGACAAGGTTATGGTTGTTGAAAAGGACGGCAGTGTTAACGTTGGCGCTCCATATGTAGAGGGTGCAACAGTATCAGCTAAGGTTCTCAAGAACGGCAAGGCTAAGAAGATCACAGTTTTCACTTATAAGCCAAAGAAGGGCGAAAAGAGAAAAATGGGTCACAGACAGCCTTATACACAGGTTAAAATCGAAGCTATCAACGCATAATAATGATAACTGCGGATTTTTACAAAAGCAAAAATGACAAGCTGCTGGGGTTCCAAGTAACGGGACATGCAGGCTACGGCGAATTCGGACATGATGTTGCTTGTGCGAGTGTATCGTCGGCTGTGATGATGGCGGCTAATACAATTACCGAGGCTTTTAAGGTTGAAACTAAAGTAGTTGTTGATGAAAACGATATTTTGTTAAAGCTTGTATCTGATGAAAACGAATACGGCGACAAGGTGCTTTTAGGGCTTCTGACGCATATGTATTTTCTTTCAGATGAATTTACGGGCTGTATTAAGGTAAAGGTTATTGACGTATAGCTTTTGCTGATAGGATTACATGACGGAGGTGTAATTATAATGATTAGAATTTCTATGCAGTTTTTTGCTCATAAAAAGGGAATGGGTTCAACAAAGAACGGACGTGACTCTGAATCCAAGAGACTTGGCGTAAAAAGAGCTGACGGTCAGTTTGTTCTTTCAGGCAACATTCTTGTTCGCCAGAGAGGAACTCACATTCATCCGGGCGAGAACGTAGGCCGTGGATCAGATGACACATTGTTTGCTACGGCTGACGGTGTTGTAAGATTTGAAAGATTGGGAAGAGACCGTAAAAAGGTTTCTGTATACCCACAGGCTTAATTTTTGAGCATACAAACCCTGAGCCCTGGGCTTAGGGTTTTTTTGGTTTTATTATTAACGTTTTAATGTACATAATAAAATCAGACAATCTTACAAATGATTTATAACAGATATAATTAGTTAAGATATAAATTTGCTTTGCAAACCGTCAAGTTTACTGCGGTTTGACCGGAAAGGAATGGTCACGGAAATGTTTGTCGATCAGGCGGGTATTTATATAAAAGCAGGTGACGGAGGAGACGGCTGTGTTTCCTTTCACCGTGAAAAATATATAGCCTCGGGCGGTCCCGACGGCGGTGACGGCGGAAAAGGCGGTGACATCGTTTTTAAAGTTGACGACAATATTTCAAATCTTATTGATTTCAGATACAAGAGAAAATATGTTGCTGAAAAAGGGCAGAACGGTTCTTCCAAAAATTGCACAGGAAGGAATGCGCCTGATTTAGTGATAAATGTACCGAGGGGAACTGTTGTGAGAGAAACCGAAAGCGGCAGAATTCTTGCTGATCTTTCGGGAAACGAGCCGATTGTTATCTGCAAAGGCGGAAAAGGCGGACGGGGCAATGCTCATTTTGCAACGCCTACAAGACAGATACCACGTTTTGCAAAACCCGGTTTCAGAGGCGATGAATACAATGTTACTCTTGAACTGAAACTTATTGCTGACGTAGGTCTTGTAGGATTCCCGAACGTTGGAAAATCAACGCTGATATCTGTTGTTTCTGCGGCCAAGCCGAAAATTGCAAATTATCACTTCACTACTCTGACTCCTGTTCTTGGTGTTGTCAAAATAGAAGACGGAAAATCCTTTGTTATGGCGGATATTCCGGGACTTATAGAGGGTGCAAGCGAGGGAATCGGACTGGGGCATGAATTTTTGCGTCATGTCGAAAGATGCAGACTTATTGTTCACGTTGTAGATGTTTCGGGTATTGAGGGACGAAATCCTATTGATGATTTTGAAGCTATAAACAGAGAGCTTGAAAACTTCTCTGAAGATCTTGCCGAGGCACCGCAGATCGTTGCGGCAAACAAATCGGACATGGCAACGGCAGAACAGATTGATGAATTCCGTAAATATATTGAAAACAAAGGCTTAGCGTTTTTTGAAATTTCCGCTGCGACAACTATCGGCACTCAGGATTTGATTTACGGAATCTGGGACAAACTAAAAGATCTTCCTCCGGTAAAGGAATTTGAGGCTCAGCCACTTACTCAGCAGGAACTGGACGAGAAGCTTCTTACTAACAGAGACTTCAAAGTCACTGTGGAAGATGACATTTATTTTGTGGAAGCGGACTGGCTTTGGGATATACTAAGATCGGTAAATATGGACGATTACTCATCTCTTCAATATTTCCAGAGAATACTTCGCAGCAGCGGAATTATTGACAAGCTGGAGGAAATGGGGATTCAGGAGGGTGACACTGTTTCCATATTCGATTTTGAATTTGATTATATAAGATAACAGCAAAACGGAGAAATTATGGACAGACGGGAAGCAATGCAATATTCACCCTTGACGTTAGCTTTTATGGGTGACTCGGTTTATGAACAGCTTGTCAGAAAAAAGTTGATTTTATCGGCTAACAGACCTGTAAACGCACTTCACAGACTGACAACTCAGAAAGTATGTGCAGAATATCAGGCAGCGGCGGTAAATATGCTGATGGAGAAAAATCTGCTTTCTGACGATGAGCAGGATATTTTAAGACGAGGCAGGAACGCAAGCGGAGTTTCTGCTCCAAAGCATTCCACAGTTGCGGAATATCGTTGTGCGACGGGGCTGGAATGTTTATTCGGTTATTTATTTCTGACTGAACAGCAGGACAGAATTGAAGAGCTTTTTGAAGAAATATGGAACCTTAACGATGATCTTAACGATCATGATATTAATACATGATTTCTGAAATTCAGATAAACTAAGTTGATATTTATAATTAAGGCATAAATTTTATAAGGAGTTGAAAATATATATGTCAGGACATTCAAAATGGGCAAACATTAAGAGAAAAAAGGAAGCAACAGACAGTGCGAGAGCAAAGATTTTTACTAAAATCGGCAGAGAGATGTCAGTTGTGGTTAAAGAGGGCGGACCTGATCCCAACAATAATGCAAAGCTCAGAGATCTGATTGCCAAGGCTAAGGCAAACAACGTTCCTAACGACAACATTGAAAGAATAATTAAAAAGGCTGCCGGCGACGGAGACAAGAATAACTACGAAACAATGATTTACGAAGGTTACGGTCCATGCGGAGTTGCTGTTATTGTTGAATGTCTTACAGACAACAAAAACCGCACTGCGGGAGATGTTCGTCACTATTTTGACAAATTCGGCGGAAATCTGGGCACGAGCGGATGTGTATCCTTCATGTTCTCAGATCAGGGCACAGTTATCATAGAAAACAACGGTGCTGATGAAGACAAGATCATGGAGGACTGTTTTGAGGCCGGTGCTGACGACTTCAGCATTGAAGATGAGGTAATTGAAATTACCTGCGGACCGAACAATGTTTCAGCTGTATCTGAGGCTTTGACAGGGTTGGGATACAATGTGGTTTCTGCTGAAGCAGAAAAGGTACCGTCCAACTACACCAAGCTTGAGGACGAAGAGGCTATAAAGAAGATGAATTTACTTCTTGAAATGCTTGAGGACAATGATGATGTACAGAATGTATATCATAACTGGGAGTGCTAATGCCGCACCGGCGAATTCGGGAAAGCTTGCAGGATTTTAAAAGCATCTGTAAATAGAAATGATATGCCCCCAAGGGTTAGAAACCTTTGGGGGCAATTGTTTTTTGAAACTTAAGAAATTTTACTTATTTTTATTAAATATACGATAACGCAGAATGATAATAACTGCATAAAAAACAGGCATAAACCATTGAAAAATGATTTATGCCTGTTTTTTATATTTTTGATACTCCAAACAAAACTCCTTGGCTTTGCTCGAAATTTTAATTAATACTGATTACTTTACATCTCTCTTATTCATAACGAACACAGATATAATCATTGAAACTGCTATAAATAACACTCCTACAATACCTGCTCTTAACAACTCACTGTTGCCGCTTTCAACACTCAGTTTATAAATGTTCTGTGTAATAGTATAGTTGCTCACTGAAAAGCTTCTTGATATATCAAAAAATCTATAAAGCAGCAAATCTATCAATGAAAAAATACTTGAAATTAAACCGGCAGAACATAAAATTCCCACTGTCATGCTAAGTCCTGTACTTTTCATTACCGTTGTAAACATCAACACCAAAATACCAAAAGCTATAAATAAAAGAAGTTTTATCAGAAAAATTCCTATAAAATCAGAAAAGCCCGAAAAACTAATGTCATTAAAGAACCACGCAAACCCCAGCATAGAAACGAGAAAAACTTCAATGTAAAATATTAAAGTAAATACTGCGACGCTTACCCCATTTGATATGGCAAACCGTCCTCTTTTGGGTGAGAGCTGAGAAATTGACTTTATGTATCCGTTCTTCTGCTGTGCATTTACAAATATAGCTGCAAAAATTGAAATGAACACCAACATATCATTTGAAAAATTCATATTAAGAAAATCCGGAAAACTGAATTCCTTTATTCCCAAAGCATATTCTATATTATCATAATCTAATTCAGATTCCTCTTCCAGAAGCTGCTGATAACTTTCGGAATTTGATTTTATAAGCTCCATAGTATATTGCTGGGACTTTGCAGTAATGAGCAAAGATACTGCCGCAACTATCAACAGAACATATACAAATTTAGATTTAAACATTCTGTATAAATCCATTTTTATTGTATTAACCATTTAAGGCACCTCCCGTAAGTTCTAAAAAATAATCTTCGAGAGAATCATTTTTATTAATAATTCCATCTATATTAAAACCCTTTTGCGTCAGAAGCATAACAACATTTCCTGTGTTAACTGAAGCATCATTTATTATCACGGTATTTTCGTCAGCAATTTCAACATCGTTTATTCCATTATCCTTAAGTATCAATGCTGCTGATGCTGAATCGCTTACTTTTACTTCTATATGCTCTTTGGACTTTGCAAAAAGTTCTTCTCTCGTAAGTTCCTGAATTAATCTGCCTTCATTTATTATACCGTAATTTGTTGCGATTTTTGAAAGCTCTTCGAGGATATGACTTGATATTATTATTGTGATATTCTTTTCTTTATTCAATTTTAAAATAGTATCTCTTATCTCAGCTATTCCCTGGGGATCAAGACCGTTTATAGGTTCATCAAGGACAAGAAATTCCGGATTTCCTACCAAAGCAAGAGCTATTCCAAGACGCTGTTTCATGCCGAGTGAAAAATCCTTAACCTTTTTCTTTTTCACATTATTTAAACCAACAAGCTCCAAAAGCTCTTCTATGTACCCGTCCTCATTCACTCCTGCACATATACATTTTATTTTTAAATTATTATAAGCTGTCATATTCGGATAAATTCCGGGAGCTTCAATAAGTGAGCCTATCCGTGAAAACTGAAGATCTCTTTCATGACCGCTTTTACCGAAAAGAGTGAAGCTTCCTGATGTAGGAGAGATCAAACCGCATATCATTTTCAGAAATGTTGTTTTTCCTGCACCGTTTCTCCCTATAAATCCATAAATATCGCCTTGTTTTATATGAAGGCTTACTTCATTTACAGCTTTATGCTTTTTAAACTGTTTTGTCAATGAATCCGTACTCAAAAAATAATCCATTTTATTTCTCCTTTCACATTTCTATTTACGTCAATAAATACATGCCTTAATCAGTATATCACCTTAAATAATGTATGTCAAATAAATAATCTTTATTAACTGCATTTTCAGATGATTTTAATCAATTAACCTATACCGTCCATTTATCATGATTTGCTCCGAAGCTCTCCGATTTAACATCTCACCGCAAGCTTTTCAATCGGTCTTCCGCCTGCATAAAGCCTTGAATACATATCTGTGCAATGATTGTACTTTTCAAACAATTTTAATGCATCCTTTTCATTACCGTATATTTTCCATGCCCCTGCAAAACGGTAATTACGGCCTTTATTATCAATAAATCCTTTGACATCCTCCAGAGGATACCCCAGAAATATTCCAATTTCATGAGGAAACTCACTGCACTGAGAGATACGCATTTTCAGCATTTCCAGACAATTATCAATATCTGACGTATCATATCCGTACTGAATCAAAAAATTTTTTATGCCCGTATCCTGAAGCTCCTTAGAAAGCATATTTTTACGATAAATATAAACCAGCGTTCTTCCGTTGTTTACACCTAACCATTTTAGTGATATGCCTTTCTGAGAAAACCTGCGTTTAAATTGTTCCTCAGCATTTTTCTTTTGAACATCATCGTTAATAACCACGGTAAAAAGGCCGGCTGACTTAAGCCCTGCAAGAGTGGGCGAACAATATAATATAAGCTGCTTTTCCAACATTTAATGCCTCCGTAAATCTTCAAATTTAAGATATATAATTCTATTTTACCCCTCCTGACAACATAATAACCACGTGTAACTGTTTTTTCGGTTTTGGCATATAATAATCGGGAGGTGAAATGCATTATGGAGCTTTCAGACACAAAAATCCGTGAACTTATTCACGCACTGGCAAGGGACACAAGGACGGATAATATAATTGCCGCAGAAGGATATACCCGTGAATTTATTGAAGATTTCGCAAAACGGTATGCAGACGAAATCTGCGATGAACGTAGACGGATCAAGGAAGATTTTCACCATGACAGGGAAGAAAACAGAGAATACGGAATAGATGTTTCCTCATGGCAGGGAGTAATAGAATGGAATCATGTAAAGCAATCTCCGCATCATGCTTTTGCTATGCTGAGAGCAGCATACGGTACAGAGCTTGATTCACGCTTTGAGGACAATTATGAGGAAGCAACAAAAGCAGGTATTCCTGTCGGAGCATATCTTTATACCCTCGCCTTAGATGAAGCATCAGCACGTGAGGAAGCAGACAGGCTTATTGAAATACTGCGTGGTAAACGTCTGCCTTATCCTGTAGCACTGGATATTGAAGAACGTGCCCAGGCAGAGCTTGGAAGAGAACGTGTATCAGCAATAATTGACGCATTTTGCAGCCGAATGGAGCAAGCAAGATATTATGTCATGATATATTCCTATGAAGATTTTCTCACCACACTTCTGACAGATGAAATAAAAGAAAAATATGATATATGGGCTGCCGACATCGGCGGAACTCCCAATATAGATTTCGGTATCCACCAATACTCATTCAGGGGAAACGTTAACGGAATTCGGGGCGATGTGGATTTAGATTATGCCGTAAAGGATTATCCCGAAATCATGAGAAAAAACAGATTAAACGGATTCTGAAAAAAGCTGTGCTAAAATTTTATAAATAAAAACTAAAACGGGCGAACATAGTTCGCCCGTTTGGTTTTCAAAAACAATATAAATCGCTGTTAATTATTCATCAACAATACTCTTAACAGGTGCATTGTCACGCTCAAGCTGTAAGCGTTTTTTCTTTTTAATTCTTTTAACGACTGTAATTACTGCCAAAATAAATGACAGCAAAGTTATAAGCATAATCGGATAATAATAAAGCATATAGTCCTTATCCATATCCATTAAATCGGGATTTGCTCCGCTGTAATTTTCAAGCTTTTCAGAAATTCTGTTGATTATATGCAAAGCGCCTTTCATATAACACACCGTACCCGCCAAATTAACAGCAAAAGAAATTATGTATTTTTTAAAAAAGGAAAACAGTATACCTGCAATAATTATAAGACTTCCGATTCCCATTACTGCGCCTACCCATTTAGGGGTATCGCTCATATATCCGGTCGCCACTCCCGCAACAGTAACCGCACAATAAAATATACCCGAATATGCAAGAGGAATAAGCATTAAAAGCTTCAGCGCCATCAATATTTTTTCCTCATGATTTTTTCCTTTTTCCTTTTTAGCTTTTTTTATAAGCCTTTCGGCAGCTTTGCTCATGCCGCTTCTTGCCGCTTCAATTTCACGCTGTTCCTGAAGCTCCATTTCCTTCATTAATTTGTCCTGTTTTTCTTTTTGTTCTCTTAGCTTTTCCTTTTTTGACATAAAAAACCTCTCATATGTATTAAAATTAAAATAGCAATATACTACAAATATTGTTACAGCGCTAATTAAATTAAAACACTGTAAAAATATTATAACACATTTGATCTTTAATATCAACAAAACCCATTGAAATTTTTCGGAAAGGCTTTTTAAGCTAAATTTCTTGCAATTCCAAAGAAAAATATACTTATCTGTCATGCTGAATTTATTCTTATCCACAGTCAACAATAAATCTGCAACCAAAAAGAAGTTAAAAATTACGCCGATCAAAAAGAAGGGAATGATTAAAAATGGGAAAATTAATCCGCCGCACCGCTGCGGCAGCAGGAATAGTATTAATGGGAATTATGGGACTTGTGGGTTTTTATTCGACAACCCTGCCGGATTCTTTTTACGTTTCAGGCGGCGAACCTCTTAATGTTTCATCTTTGTTTTCAATATCATCAAAACCGTGCAAAAACAAAACATACTTTGCAGCGTCCTCACGATATAATTTTTCCTCTCAGCTTTATTCAGACAGCTTTTCTCCGGTAACTAAAGTTTCCGACACCACGTTAATGCTATTTGATTCCATACCTATTAAAAACGTAAAAGAAAAAACTATATCCCGCCCGTTTCTTATACCCTGCGGACAACCCTTTGGAATAAAGCTTATGACAGACGGGGTAATGATCGTTAAGCTGGAGAAAATTGACGGAGAATGCCCCGCTTCAAACTGCGGACTTAAGGTCGGCGACATTATCACCTCCGTAAACGGAGAAGAGGTTGATTCCAATAAAAAAATCGGTGAAGTAATTTCCTCATCTCAGGGTCAGCCGTGCGTTATTGAATACAAACGTGATGACGAAACCAAACATGCCACCCTCTCTCCATGCTTATGTGACGGATCCTATAAAGGGGGAATGTGGGTAAGAGATTCTTCAGCAGGCATCGGCACTCTTACATTTTTTGATCCTGAAACCTCAGCCTTCGGCGGATTGGGCCATCCGATTTGTGATTCCGATACAAAAATCGCTCTCCCCCTATCGGAAGGTTCTGTAGGGGAAGTTGACATAACAGGCTTTGATAAAAGCGAAAAAGGCAATCCCGGTCAGCTCCTGGGCGAGTTTACTTCTTCTTCAAAAACAGGGCTTATATCATCTAATAACAACTGTGGTATATTCGGTACTCTATATAGTTGTCCGGCAAAAGAAGCCGCTGTTCCGCTTGGATTCAGACATGAAATTCATACGGGAGAAGCAAAAATTTATTCAACAATAGACGGATGCCAACCAAAAGAATATTCTGTTGAAATAGAAAAAATCGATCTTCACAAGGACGCCGAGCACGATATGATTATTCGGATAACAGATGAAGAACTGCTTGAAAAAACAGGCGGTATCGTACAGGGTATGAGCGGAAGTCCTATAATTCAGGACGGAAAGCTTGTCGGAGCCGTCACTCATGTTTTTATAGATTCTCCCCAGCAAGGTTATGCTATATTTGCAGACTCAATGTACGAAAAATCCCTTTTATGCAATGATGTTAATACAGATTTAGCAAGTTAATTTTATTTTTCGCTTAAAAGTCCGAATAATACGTCTTATTCGTCATCTTTAAACGCTTTACTCTTGAAAAACAGTAAAAAAAAGGTTTCCTGCCGAATGCTGGAGAAAATTGTATGTCACAAAAAGGCGATTGCAAAGACTAAAAAGAAATAAATAACGATTTGTTATGTATATAGCTAATTTATTGTGCAACATATACAATTTAGTCGATAAAAAATTGACGTTTTTTCTAAAAACTTATTGATTTTTATGTTTAGATGTGTTAAACTGAAATCAATGAAGAATTGAAATCAGCTGAAAAATTCTTATTAATAATCAAAACAGACGGCAAGCAATTAATAAAGACATAATTAAACAACGGAGGTAAATTGACATGACAAATAAAATCAAAATTCTCATTGGTGACGATTCTGCACAATACGGAGTTTCCTGCGCTTCTTCATTAAGATCCATGGGATTCTTTGTTATTACAAGACCAAAGGACGGTCTGACCATATTTGAAGCTATTAAAAATGAAGCTCCCGATGTGGTAATCATCGAGGCAGTTATGACGAACTTAGACGCAATTGAACTTATCAAAAAGCTTCAGGCTTCTTCATATAAGAAACCGCTTTTCATTGTAACAAGCTCTTATGAAAACTCATTTATTGAACAGCAGGTTATGCTTGCGGGAGCATCCTATTTTATGCTGAAACCATTTGATGTAAAGGTTCTCGGAGAACGTATAAAAGCAATGCTTGATATAGATACTGACATTACCTCGGATCTGACTTATGCAAAAACGAAAGGAAACCCCAACCTTGAGATTATCGTAACAGATATCATTCATCAGATTGGCGTTCCTGCTCATATAAAAGGTTACCATTATCTGCGTGAAGCAATAATCCAGTCAGTTAATGACAAAGAAATGCTGGAAAGCGTGACAAAGCTATTATATCCCGCTGTAGCCAAAAAATTCAGCACTACTCCTTCAAGAGTTGAAAGAGCAATCAGACATGCTATTGAAATTGCCTGGGACAGAGGCGACCTTGATACGTTAAACAGCTTTTTCGGTTATACCGTCAATACAGGCAAAGGCAAGCCTACAAACAGCGAGTTCATTGCACTTATTACGGATAAAATCTGCCTTAAATATAAGACAACTATTTCAGCATAAAAAATAAAACCGTCGTTTCTGTAAACGGCGGTTTTAAATTTACAAAAAATTAATAAAAAAATTGTTAAAACACTTGACAGGATAATCAAATACTGTTATAATAATTGTTGCATTCGTATCTAAAGACAGCCGGCAGCGAATCCGGCGGCAGTTTAATGGTCTGCAAAATGTGGTTGTTTATCAGCCTGTTTGCTTTAAATTAAACGCTGCCCGATGAATGCATAAGTCCGGCCGAGGAAAAGAATAGCAAAGTTTAATAATGCTTTGTAATCTCTTTTTGTCTTTTGATAAAAAGAGATTTTCTTTTTGCAGATGTTGCTGCAAACCGATACGGGTAGTAATTTTTCAAAGAGGTGAAATTATTATGCCAAGCGAAAAGATTTTACTTGCTAAAAAGGAAAAGGTTGAAAAGCTTACAGAAATGCTTAAGAATTCTGCTGCCGGCGTACTCGTTGACTATAAGGGTATTACGGTTGAAGAGGACACAAAGCTTCGTAAGGAATTACGTGAAGCCGGCGTTAAATACTTCGTTGAGAAGAATACAATGCTCCGTTTCGCAATGAATAATGCTGGACTTGAAAGCATTACAAACGTTCTCGAAGGAACAACAGCTATCGCTGTTTCTGACGACGACCAGACTGCTCCTGCAAGAATTCTCGGTAAATTTGCTGAGGAATGTAAGGACGAAAAGTTCCACCTTAAAGCCGGATTTATCGGAGAAGATATTTACGACGAGGCAGGCGTAAAGGCGCTTTCAAAGATTCCTTCAAAGGAAGTTCTTTTGGCTCAGTTGGTTGGTTCTCTCCAGGGACCTATCCAGAAGCTTGCTGCAACACTTCAGGCTGTTGTGGACAAAAACAACGACGCTGCATAATCCTTGCAGCATAATTTGAGCGGATCTATCCGCAAAGACATTTAAAATTAATTTATAAAGGAGATTATTATCATGGCTTCAGAGAAAATTTTGAAATTTGTAGAAGATATTAAGACACTTTCAGTTCTCGAGCTTGCTGAGCTCGTAGACGCAATCCAGGAAGAATTCGGCGTAACAGCTGCAATCGCAGCAGGTCCTGCTGCTGGCGCTGCTGCCGGTGCTGCTGAAGAAAAGACAGAATTCGACGTAGTTCTTGCTTCATTCGGCGACGCTAAGATGGGCGTTATCAAGGCTGTTAAGGAAATCACAGGTCTTGGACTTAAGGAAGCTAAGGAAATTGTTGAAGGCGCTCCTAAGACTATTAAGGAAGCTGTTGCTAAGGCTGAGGCTGAAGAAATCAAAACTAAGCTTGAAGCTGCTGGCGCAACTGTTGAACTTAAGTAATTTAAAATTACATCTGACAGCACCGAAAATCGGTGCTGTTTTTTTCTGCGATCCATAAAAAAGCCGCCCATAAAGGCGGCTTAATTTGTTTTATAATAACGGAGCAAACGTCCGAAGAACTGCTGAAGTCATCCTGCTGATAAGCGGCCTGTTAAGACAGTCCTCAATAGTGATCCTCTTGCAGTTATGATTGAGAATGTTAAGAAAATCTTCTTTTACCTCAGCGACACAAGGCATCTGATACATATATGTAGCACATTCAAAGTGCATATATAAACTGCGGTAATCAAGGTTTATCGTACCCACAACTGCTGTTGTATCATCCGAAACAAAATTCTTTGCATGAATAAACCCATTGTATTCATAAATATGTACACCCAGATCAATAAGTTCACGATAATATGACCATCCAATAGCTTTTACATACCACTTGTCCGGAATTGCAGGAACAATTATCCTGACGTCTACACCGCTTTTTGCGGCATATCCCAGCGCCGTCACCAGCTCGTGATCAATTATTAAATATGGAGTAGTTATGTAAACATAATCCTTTGCCGAATTTATTATGTTGAGATAAACCATTTCACCGACATTTTCATTGTCAAACGGAGAATCACCGTAAGGCATTACAAATCCATCGCTTTCAATCTGTACAGAACTGTGTTTTTCCGGCCTGTACTGATCATAATCCGTTGCCATTCCCTCACCGCTGACAATCTCCCACATTTGAAGAAACATCATGGTGAAGTTCCAGACTGCCTCTCCCTTTATCATGACGGCAGTGTCCTTCCAGTGTCCGAATCTTACGATCCTGTTTATATACTCGTCAGCAATATTTACACCGCCGTTGAATGCGGTGTAACCGTCAATTACAAGAATTTTTCTGTGATCCCTGTTATTCTGAACAGTTGAAATCATAGGACGGAATGGATTATATACATGACATTTGATACCCTTTTTTCTGAGTTTGCGGTCATAACGATAAGGCAGACGTGAAACCATTCCATCGTATAAAAGCCTTACATCAACGCCCTCTTTTACCTTTTGGACAAGTATTTCCTCAATCTCTGACCACATTTCACCATTGGCAATTATGAAGTATTCAAGAAAAATAAAATGCTTTGCCTTTTTCATTTCTCTCTTCATAGCTTCAAATTTTTCCTCGCCTGATTTGAAATATTCTGCCGTTGTATTCTGATAAACAGGAAAACCGCCGAACTTATCCACATATCTTGAAAGCCGGTATATACCCTTGTTTTGTATATTCAAATTATTCAGAACTTCTTCGCTTTGTTTAAGAAAAGGATTTGTTGCAATACGTTTTTTATAATGCTCTTTTCTTAGTTTTTTTGTATTATATTGATTAACAAGAATTAAATACGCAATCGTCGCAAACAACGGCATCGCAAGAAGCGGAATGATCCATACTAACTTATAATCGGGATTTTCCGGTTTATTCAGAATATAAATTGTCAAAGCAAGCGCAATTACCGTAAATATGATGTTAAGATAAGTATATTGTGCACTCAGCCGTAAAAATGTAAATAAAATAAATGATATCTGAGCAGCCAGCAAAAGTATAATTGTAGCTTTTTGTGAAAAAACGATTCTTGCCAAATGCTTAAGTTGTTTCATAAGATTTCCTTTCTGTAGTTTTAAAATATTTTTAAAAATATTATAGCACCTTTCCTAAAATTTTTCAACAGAAAATTCTAACAAAAACTCTCTATTTCCTGCTTTTATATAATTTTTTTATCATTACTCCGACAATGCATACAATAAGCTCTGCCTCAGGAAAAACCAGCCATAATCCTTTCATTCCCCAAATTGCAGACATAATAAACGCCAACGGTATAATAACAAAAAATCCTCTCATCAGAGATATCACCCACGCAGGCTTCGGATCGTTGGTAGAAGTAAAGTATACTGACAGAACAATGTTGATCCCCGCAAACACACAGCCCAAGAAGTAAAGCTTCAGTCCTGAAACCGCTATAATCTGAAGAGTCTGATTCCCCTCCGAATTGAAAATTCCTGCAATGAAATCGGAACACGCAAAAATTACCGAATACACAATAAAAGATATTCCTGTCACACTTATAACTGAATATTTTAAAAGCCGTTTTACCGTTTCATAATTTCCAAAACCGTAATATCTGCTGAACAGCGGCTGAACGCCCTGAGAAATTCCGGTATATATCGCTATAACCACAAGTGAAATGTTTGCCACAACTCCATATGCGGCAACACCGTCATTGCCTTCAATACCTAATATAATTATATTGAAAATCATTATGACTATCCCTGATGAAAGCTCCGTAATAAGAGAGGGAATGCCCGAACCAAAAATATTTAAACACATCTTTATTGACATCTTTACTTTTACAAAATGAAACCTTATTCTCTTCTTTAAGGCTAAAGGAGACATGATAATCAGACTTATGACAGGAGAAAAGCCGGTCGCAAGCACAGCGCCTGCAATTCCCATTTGAAAAGGAAATATAAATATATAATCCATAATGATGTTTGCAAAGCTTCCGCAAAGCATAGCTGTCATTGCACGCTGGGGGTATCCGTCGTTTCTGACAAAACTTATAAAGATATTATTGAAAATAAAAAAGGGAGAAAATAATAAAAGAACTCTTAGATATGTCCTGCACATCTCAAAGGTATCTCCCTCCGCACCCAGAACAAACGATATCTGATCGGAGAATAAAAAACCAATAACCATATATAACGCAGAAAACACACTGCCCAGAATTATGGTATGCGAGAAAAATCTGTCACCCTTATTTTGATTTCCCTGACTTGTACTGATCGAATATCCTGTTGCTCCGCCTATTCCGAGCATAAGCCCTGTTCCGTGTATTAAGCTAAAAACGGGAATTGCAATATTAAGCGCCGCAAGACCCGACGAACCCAATCCTCTGGCAACAAAGAATGTATCCGCAAGTATATAGCAGGAAAGACCAATCATACCCAAAACATTTAAAGACGCATATCTTCCGAATTCTTTTAAACAAGTTTTTTTCATATCTCAATTTCCTTTGCAATAAAATAAAGCGACAGACGATCATATCTGCAAAGGCCTGACGATATGATATCCACGCTTTTAAACTTACCCGGCGGTAAAATATTTTATATTAAGGTCATTATAGCAAATAAAACTTTATTAGTCAATAGGTCAGGATGTTTTAATTCCATTCTGAAAACCAAGCAAAAATCATTGTGCACATGCGACAAAACAGGAGTATATTTTTTGTGCATTGCTACAAACTTTATTCATATTTCATTCAAAGTTGCACGTTTGCGTGCAAAAAATGCTGAAATAAGACTATAAGTGAAGGGGGGGCAAGCGTGCACGGCGCAAATCACGATATCAGTTTGTGATATTTATGGCTCTGACCCTGCTGTGGTGAGTTAGCAAAAAGCAAGGGCGAACCATGTCCGCCCTTGTGAAAGTGCAATATTATTTAATGCCTGCTTTTAAAATTTCCAGAACCTCCTGATGCGTAACTGCGCTCAGAACTTTTTTCGTAAGCATATCAGCCTGTGATTTTGTCCATTGCGAAATTGCTTTTCTGGTGCTTAAAACAGAGGCTGCGCTGACACTGAATTCATCCAAGCCAAAGGAAATAAGCAAAGGTATCATCAGCCTGTCTGCGGCAGCTTCACCGCACATGCCAACAGGAATCCCTTCTTTTTTCCCACACTCGATTATATGCTTTATTGCACGTATAACCGCAGGATTATAGGTAGAATAAAGATATGCCACATCGGAATTTCCTCTGTCAACACACATGGTATATTGAGTAAGATCGTTTGTACCTATACTGAAAAAATCAGCTTCTTTTGCAAGCAGATCTGCTATTAAGCATGACGCTGAAGTCTCGATCATAACACCGATTTTCAAGTCTTTATTGTATGAAATTCCGCTTGCTGAATATTCAGCCATTATCTCTTTGACCATAGCTTTAACAGCTCTTATTTCATCAACACAGGTAACAAGAGGTATCATGATTCTTATATCTCCGAATGCACTGGCTTTCACAAGCGCTCTTAACTGTGTCATGTACAAGTCCTTGTTTTTAAGACAATATCTTATTGCCCTGAAACCGAGGAAAGGATTTTCTTCCCTTTTCATTTCAAGATAAGGAATATCCTTATCGCCGCCCACATCAAGAGTTCTTATAATAACCGGTTTGCCTTTCATGATAAGAGCCGCTTTTTTGTATGCCTCAAACTGTTCCTCTTCATTTGGACGGGAACCTCTGTCCATAAATAAAAACTCCGTCCTGAAAAGCCCTACACCTTCACCGTCGCACTCTATTACTTTATTTGCATCATCAGGTTTTCCGATATTACCCACAAGCTCAACCTTTATTCCGTCGGCAGTAACTGTTTCCTTTCCGACAAAAGCAGAAAGAGCCTTTCGTTCCTCAATGAATTTTACTCTTTTTTGGGTATATTCATCAATCTGACTTTGTGATGGATCAGGGATAACAAGCCCTTCGATCCCGTCAGCAATAACCATATCACCTTCCGAAAAAATCTCAGTTGCATTCAAAACGCTTTGTACTGCCGGAATCTCCATTGCTCTTGCAAGAATTGCCGAATGAGAGGTTCTTCCTCCGGTTTCGGTTATAATCCCGACAATGTTCTCCTTATTTATACAGGAAGTCATTGACGGAGTCAAATCCTTTGCCACAAGAACAGTATTTTCAGGCGCTGCAGAAATATCTGTTTCTTCCTCGTCAAGCAAAATTGACAAAATGTTATTTTTTATATCGTTTACATCAGCAGCTCTTTGCTTCGTCAGTTCGTCATCAGCAGATGAAAACACCATTGCAAACATATCGCATACAGAAACCAGAGCGCTTTCCGCACACTGTCCGCCCTCTATCAGCTTTTCTATTTCACCGTTCATATACGGGTCCCTTATCATTAAAATGTGACCCGAAATTATTTCTGCTTCCTTTTCTCCTACAGAAGTCTTCATACGCTCTGCTATATTTTCAGTTTTAATACAAAATTCCTCAACAGCTTTTCTGTATCTTTTAAGTTCTGTTTCAGGATTACAATCTGTCCTCGGAGTAAACTCAAGGTTCTGCTCCTTTACAAGCAAAACACGCCCGATTCCATACCCCTCCGAGCTGCCTATTCCTTTCAGCATAAAATCATCATTCCTTTCAGGAACAGTTTCTGTTTATTTATCGGATTTCTCCGCTCCGAACTTTTAATTCAGAGCGGAAAAACACTTTCAACTATTCTCCGAATCCGTTTTCAATCAAGGAAACAGCTTCCTTAAGCGCTTCGTTTTCATCTTCACCGCTGCATACAATTTCAACTGTGCTCCCGCACTTAATACATGCAGCAATAATATTCATAAGGCTTTTTCCGTTAACGTCATTTCCGTTGAATTTTATTGTAACATCGCTTTTATACTTTGCCATAGCTCCTGCAAAAGAACCTGCCGGACGCATATGAAAGCCCTGTGCGTTTACCAAAGTAACTTCTTGTGATACCATAATAATTTCTCCTTTATTTATTAATCTTTATCTACGTTTTTCTTCAAAAGTCCGAGCATAAGCATTCCGACAACTGCTCCGACTGCAAGCGAAAGAATATAAAGCGGCCAGTGTCCCACTACTGCAAACACAAATACTCCGCCGTGAGGTGCCATAAGAGTACATTTAAAAAATGCTGACAATGCGCCTGCTGCTGCCGAACCAACCAAACATGCCGGAATTACATGAAGAGGATCGGCTGCGGCATAAGGAATAGCGCCCTCTGTAATAAATGAAAGTCCCATTACATAGTTAACAGGAGCATTCTTCTTCTCCTCTGATGTCCACTTTTTCTTGGAAAATGTATTGCTCAATGCTATTGCAATCGGGGGAACCATACCGCCGATCATAACCGCCGCCATTATCATATAAGCAGATTCTGTTCCTGTCGCAAGCATACCGGTCGCAAATACATATGCCGCTTTGTTAAACGGACCTCCCATGTCGATAGCCATCATTCCTGCCAGCAATGCACAGAGAGGGATCATAAGACCTTCTGTTTTTGCCATAGTTTCAAGTCCGCTGCTCATGGCTGTATTAATAAGCCCCATTATCGGATTTATTGCGCACATTATAACTGCTATTCCGCCTAATCCCAAGAGAGGATAAATGAGTACAGGCTTTATACCCTCTAATGCATGAGGAAGCTTATCGCAAAGCTTTTCTATACCCAGCATCATGAAACCGCCTGCAAAGCCTGCTAAAAGACCTCCGAGAAAGCCTGACGGAACATCGCCGCCCGGCAATGCAAATGTCGCTCCGCTTGTGGCAAGAAAACCTCCTACCAGACCTACAAGAAGTCCCGGTCTGTCGGCAATACTCATTGCAATAAAACCTGCAAGAATCGGAACCATCAGATTAAATGCAACGCCGCCGATTGTCTTGAAAAATGCTGCGGCCGGTGTGATCGTACCGAAATCGCCGCTGGCTGAACCGCCGTAGCCTGCAATCGTATCAATAAGAAATGCAAGAGCGATAAATATACCGCCTGCCACAACGAACGGCAGCATATGAGAAACACCATTCATCAGATGTTTATAAATTTTTCTTCCGAAGCTTTCATTTTCAGAAGAAGTTTTTCTGACCTCTCCGCCCTTACTTACATAAACGGGAGCGTCGCCGTCAATAATTCTCTGAATAAGCTCTTCAGGTTTTTTGATTCCGTCCGAAACCTTTGTACTGATAAGTTTTTTGCCGTTAAACCTTGTCATTTCGACTGACTTGTCTGCGGCAATAATTATTCCGTCAGCAGCGGCAATTTCTTCGTCCGTAAGGACATTTTTTGCTCCTCCTGAGCCGTTAGTTTCCGCTTTTAGCGGATAACCCATTTTTGCTCCCGCTTTCTCCAGAGCCTCAGCCGCCATATAGGTATGAGCGATACCTGTCGGGCAAGCTGTAACTGCAAGAACTCTGTAGCCTGTTTCGTTATTTGATTCATGCTTTGGTTCGTCAGGATATTTTGCACTTTCCATTGCATCGATAACTTCAAGAAATTTTTCTTTTGATCCTGCTGAAAGAAGCTTTTTTCTGAATTCCCCGTCCATAAGCATTGTCATAAGCCTTGACAGGACTTCAAGATGCACATCGCCGTCATTGGGTGCTGCTATCATAAACAGAAGCTCTGACGGTTTTCCATCCAAAGCCTCGTAATCAACCCCGTCAGGTACTGTTATTGCTGCAAGTCCGGGACGTTTAACTGCTTCGCTTTTTGCATGAGGAATTGCAATACCGTCGCCTATAGCGGTAGAACTCATTTTTTCTCTTGCAAGAATACCGTTCTTATAAGCCTCAGCGTTGCTGATATTTCCGCCCTTAATCTGCAAGCTTACAAGCTTGTCGATAGCTTCGCTTTTTGAATTTACTCTTGCATTAAGCTCGATGCTTTCCTTTCTTAACAGATCAGTAATACGCATATATTCCCACCCTTTCAATTTTATTTATCAGACTGTAAAATTCTCAGCAGTCTGTAGATATCATCTTTTTTTGCAAGGCCTTCTGAAAATGCCGTTGCGCTTCCTGAAGCAGTTCCCAATTCAAGGGCATAGCGATAATCCTTTTTCTCTGTATAACCTGCGATAAACCCTGCTACCATTGAATCTCCTGCTCCTACAGAATTGACCGTCTTTCCGTTCGGTACTCCCATTACATGGACCTTACCGTTTTCATCCACAAGTATAGATCCGTTTCCTGCCATGGAAACAAGCACATTCACTGCACCCTTTTCCTGAAGCTGTTTTGCATACTTAACGATATCTTCGTTTGTTTTTATTTCTACACCGAAAATTTCCGAAAGCTCATGATTATTCGGTTTTATAAGAAACGGTTTATATTTAAGGACATTGACAAGCAGATCCTTCGTTGCATCCACAACAAATCTTATTTCTTTCCTTGACAGTCTTTCAAGAATCTTTTCATATATATTCTCCGGAAGCGTATTGGGAATACTTCCTGCAAGGACGAGAGTATCTCCTACGTTTATTTTATCCAGTTTCTCAAAAAGTAGTTCTATTGCTTCATCGCTTATTTCAGGTCCTTGTCCGTTGATTTCGGTTTCCTGTTCAGCTTTTATTTTTACGTTTATTCTTGAACAACCCGACTTTAGTCTTACAAAATCCGTTTCGATTCCTTGAGCGTTTACACCCTGTTCTATTGCTGTTCCCGTAAAACCTGCTGAAAAACCCAGCGCTTTTGTTTTTATTCCAAGCTCGTTAAGAACAATAGAAACATTTATTCCCTTTCCTCCGAAATAAATTTCCTCGTTTTCGGAACGGTTTACCAAGCCTGTTTTCAGCTCGGGAAGCCGCATTACATAGTCAATGGCAGGATTAAATGTTACTGTATAAATCATTTTAAATAACCTCCTTTATCACACATTTTTCTTTATATTTTTCGTCCGGAACACGGTCTGTTATAATACACACCTTATCTGTCTGTGCAAAAGTTACTGATGAGATCTGATTGAATTTAGAATGATCTGCTAACACATAGGCAACATAACTGTTCTTTATTACTGTACTTTTGACATTGGCTTCGTCTATGTCGGGAGTTGTCAGTCCGGCAGAAAGAGATATTCCGTTTGTTCCCATAAAGCATTTTGTAAAATTAAATTTTCGCAGTGCGTCAACACATTCTGTACCGATAACCGCTTCTGTTGAGGCTTTGAGCTGTCCTCCGATAATATAGACCTTAAGCTGTTTTTTTGCCAGCTTTTTTGCATGCGTAAAACCGTTTGTAACATAGGTTGCTCCGGTTTCGGTTATATAATCTATCATTTTTTCGGTCGTTGTACCTGCGTCAATAAAAACAAAATCGTCATTATTTATTGTTGCTGCCGCATATTTTGCAATCATTTTTTTCTCTTCTGCAAACAGCTTTTCTTTTGTTTCAACAGGATGCTCACTGAAGTCAAAGTTATCATCAATTATTGTTGCTCCGCCATGCACTTTTACTATTTTACCCTTTGAGGCGAGAGTATTCAGATCTCTTCTGATGGTTGCCTCAGAAACGTTAAGTTCTTCGGTGAGGCGGGCAACTGTAACTGTTTTATACTGATTAATCAAATTTAAAATTTTTCCGTAACGTTCTTCTGTCAGCATTGTATAATCTCCTTGTTTAATTATGATTTATTTTGATTATATTTGATTGGTATGGTTATATGATATCACACTTAATTTTATTTGTCAACACTTTTCGCTCAAAAACAATCAAAAACATTCAAATATGCTCAAGTTTGTTCATTTTGTATAAATAATATATATAACACTTATTTAGTTTGACCAATATAAATTTGAATTAATAGCTTAAAATAATATGATTTCCTTTATTCAGATCAAAAATACAAACAGCCTTGACAAGATATATTTAAAAATTATATAATAAATAAAATATAATTGCACAAAAAACAAATAATTTTGAGGAAATAACTATGTCAGAATGTTTTTCAAGAACCGAACTTATTTTTGGTAAAGAAGCCATGGAAAAATTATCAGCTTCACGGGTTGCCGTTTTCGGAATAGGCGGAGTCGGCGGATATGCTGCTGAAGCTCTTGTACGAAGCGGAATCGGGGCAATTGATATTATCGACAACGACACTATCAGTACTTCAAATATAAACCGTCAGATTTATGCTTTGCAGAGCACTGTCGGGAAATATAAGGTTGACGCTGCCACAGAGAGAATAAAAGATATTAATCCTTCCTGCACTGTTACTGCACACAAAAAATTTTATTCTCCCGAAACGTCGTCAGAATTTGATTTTTCCCTATATGATTACGTTATAGACGCTATTGATACTGTTACGGGGAAAATTGAACTTGTTATGCAGGCTGATTTAAATAATGTACCTATTATAAGTTCTATGGGCGCAGGAAACAAGCTTGACCCGACGGCATTTGAGATATCCGATATTTACAAAACCTCTGTATGTCCTTTGGCGAGGGTTATGAGATATGAACTCAAACGCAGGGGAATCAAAAAGCTCAAAGTTGTATATTCTAAAGAAAAGCCTTGTGATACATCAGGCTCGGAAATTACCGACGGACCGCACAGAAAACGGATTCCCGGCAGTAATGCTTTTGTTCCTCCTGCTGCGGGGCTTATAATTGCAGGGGAAGTTATAAAAGATTTAATTAGCATATAAAACGGCGGGGTGAAACCGCTATTAGAAGGATAGCGGTTTTCAAGGGCAGAGCCTTGTGTCGCCAAATTCATTCTTTGAATGAATCCGCAGTGGGCAAAACATCCTTTACTTTAGGCGCTCCGCAAAGGTTGATTTGTTTGACAAAAAGGGACGCCCTGCAATAGAGGGCGTCCCTTAAAAAAACACATAATTAATTTTTTGATGAAACGGCGGTTAAAAACCGCCGTCATCTTTCTTTATTCTGTTTATTTATTCTAATATACTTAACAATACCTGTGATTGAAACGGGTATGAACACGGCTAAAACAGCTATGCTTATCCATGAAGGCAGCAAATCAAGATATGATTTAAGCGATGGACACAGCCAAACAATTAAAAAACACAATGTTATTATGCTAACGGTACAGGAAACTATAAGTTTCTTATTTTTCATAAGCATTAATTCCATACCTAAAGCAAACGCTTCAACAGCAAGAAACAAGCTTGATATATTTATGTAACTCATATAACGCTCCGGATAAACTGAAGAAAGAATAAATACTATTACAGATATAAAAGATATGAACAAGCTCAATACTGCAAAAAACAACTCAGTTGGTTTGATATAATCTCTCAATTAGATTTCCTCCTATGCCGATTTGTGATTTTTAATTACAGTATTAACAATATTTCTTATACATGTACAATTTATGACATGCGCAAGAATATTTTCTTAATTTAATTTTACCGTCATCTAATATTAATCTTATAAAAAAGCTTTATTAAAAGCATGCAAATTAACAAATTCCAAATATACCGAAAACCGTGTAAAATAAATGAAAAAATTAATTAAACCTATTTACAAAGCTATTAAAGAGTGTTATAATATACTTGTCCAAACAGACTTGTTTGTGAAAAAATTCACAAACAGCTACTGTTCTCCGAACGACGAAAGACACGCAGTTTTTCGCAGGTTTCTTAATTTAAACCGATTGTTCGGGATATTGAGAAAGGAATGATCTTATAATGGCAAGAAAAATGAAAACCATGGACGGAAACAACGCTGCTGCATGGGCGTCATACCCATTTACAGAAGTCGCTGCTATCTATCCAATCACACCGTCATCCGTTATGGCTGAGGTGACTGACCAGTGGTCTGCTAAAGGTCAGACAAATATTTTCGGTACTCCTGTAAAGGTTGCTGAAATGCAGTCGGAAGCAGGTGCTTCAGGTACTGTTCACGGCTCTCTTTCAGCCGGTGCTCTTACAACAACATACACTGCTTCACAAGGTTTGCTCCTTATGATTCCGAATATGTACAAAATCGCAGGTGAGCTTCTCCCTTGCGTTATCCATGTTTCTGCACGTTGTGTAGCTTCACATGCTCTTAACATCTTCGGCGATCATTCAGATATCTATGCATGCCGTCAGACAGGCTTTGCAATGCTTTGTTCTTCAAACCCTCAGGAGGTTATGGATCTCGGTACTGTTGCTCATCTTTCAACAATCAAGGGCAGAGTTCCGTTTATTCACTTCTTTGACGGTTTCAGAACTTCACATGAAATTCAGAAAATTGAAACTTGGGACAAAGCTGATGTTGCTGAAATGGTTGACTATGAAGCTATCGAAGAATTCAGAAAGAGAGCTATCAACCCTGAACATCCTGTTCTCAGAGGTACTGCTCAGAACCCTGATATCTTCTTCCAGGCTCGTGAAGCATGCAACTCTTATTATGACGCAATCCCAGGTGTAGTTGAAGATTATATGAATCAGGTCAATGCTAAAATCGGTACAGATTATAAGCTGTTTAACTACTACGGTGCTCCTGACGCAACACACGTAATTGTTGCTATGGGTTCAGTTTGCGACACTATTGAAGAAACAATTGATTATCTCAACGCAAATGAGGGAACAAAGCTTGGTCTTGTTAAGGTAAGACTTTACAGACCATTCTGTGCTGACAAGCTTGTTGAAGCTATTCCTTCAACATGTGAACAGATTTCAGTTCTTGACAGAACTAAAGAACCGGGATCACTTGGCGAACCGCTCTGGCTTGACGTTGTTGCTGCTCTCAAGGGCACACAGTTCCACGACATTCCTGTTGCTTCAGGCAGATACGGTCTTGGATCTAAGGACACAACTCCTGCACAGATCAAGGCTGTTTTCTGGAACGCTTCATGGAAAGACACATATAAACCACGTTTCACAATCGGTATTAACGATGACGTTACTAATCTTTCACTTGAAACTGAGGATAAGCTTGATTCAGCACCGGCAGGCACAACAGCTTGCAAGTTCTGGGGACTCGGAGCTGACGGTACTGTCGGAGCAAACAAAAACTCAATCAAGATCATCGGCGACCATACTGATTTGTATGCTCAGGCATATTTTGCTTATGACTCAAAGAAATCAGGCGGTGTAACCGTTTCTCACCTCAGATTCGGCAAGACCCCGATCAAGTCAACTTATCTTATCAACCAGGCTGACTTTGTTGCTTGTCACAATGAATCATACATTACAAAATATGATATCGTTTCTGACATTAAGCCGGGCGGAACATTCCTCCTTAACTGTCAGTGGGATGAAAAGGAGCTTGACAAGCATCTTCCGGGTCAGGTTAAGAGATATATTGCTGAAAACAACATTAAGTTCTATACAATCAACGGTGTAAAAATCGGTAAGGAAATCGGTCTGGGCAACAGAATCAATACTGTTCTTCAGTCAGCATTCTTCAAGCTTGCTAATATCATTCCTATTGATGACGCTGTTAAGTTTATGAAAGACGCTGCTACTGCTTCTTATTCAAAGAAGGGTGAAGCTATCGTTAAGATGAACCATGACGCTATCGACGCAGGCTGTCAGCAGGTTGTTGAAGTCAAGGTTCCTGAAAAATGGAAAACTGCCAAGGATACAAAGATGGGCATGGACAACGTTAAATGCGCTGACAAGAAGCTCCAGGACTTTGTAAACAACATTCAGATTCCTTGCAA
This sequence comes from Ruminococcus sp., assembly GCA_019420505.1. GTDB lineage: Bacteria > Bacillota > Clostridia > Oscillospirales > Ruminococcaceae > FB2012. Next base: position 14,914 of record JAHZHC010000011.1, on the reverse strand, counting down.
CGCTCAGCAGGGTGATCAGCTTCCTGTATCAACATTTGTTGACATGGCTGACGGTACATTCCCACAGGGTTCTGCTGCATTTGAAAAGAGAGGAATTGCAATTGACGTTCCATTCTGGAAAAGTGAAAACTGTATTCAGTGTAACTTCTGTTCATATGTTTGTCCTCATGCTGTTATCCGTCCTGTTGTAATGACAGACGCTGAACTCAAAAAAGCTCCTAAGCTTGCTCAGGAAAAGGCTGTTCCTATGGTAGGAATGCCGGGTTACAACTTTGTTGTTACACTTTCAGCTCTTGACTGTACAGGATGCGGCTCATGCGTAAACGTATGTCCGGGCAAAAAGGGCAACAAGGCTCTGAACATGGCTCCGCTGGAGACACAGCTTGCTGAACAGGAAGTATTCAACTATGGTCTTACACTTCCTGAAAAGCCTGATGTTCTTGAAAAATTCAAGGCAACTACAGTTAAGGGCTCACAGTTCAAACAGCCTCTTCTTGAATTCTCAGGCGCTTGCGCAGGATGCGGAGAAACACCTTATGCTAAGCTCGTAACACAGCTTTTCGGTGACAGAATGTACATTGCAAATGCTACAGGATGTTCATCAATCTGGGGCGGTTCTGCTCCTTCAACTCCATATACAGTAAACAAGGACGGCAAGGGTCCGGCTTGGGCTAACTCACTGTTCGAGGACAACGCTGAATATGGTTACGGTATGTTCTTGGCACAGAACACAATCAGACAGAGAACAATCGCTAAGATTCTTGAGCTTGATAAGACAACTAAGGCTGCCGGTCTTAAAAAGGCAATTGAGGGTTATCTCTCAACTATTAACGACGGTGCTGCTAACTCTCCTGCTACTGACGCTTTGATCGATGCTTTGAAGAAATCAAAAACTAAGGCAGCAGAAGAAATTCTTAAAGACGCTGATTATCTCCGCAAGAAATCAATGTGGATCTTCGGCGGTGACGGTTGGGCTTATGACATTGGTTTCTCAGGTCTTGACCATGTTATCGCTTCAGGTGAAGATGTAAACATCTTTGTATTTGACACAGAGGTTTACTCAAACACAGGCGGACAGTCTTCTAAATCAACTCCTACAGGAGCTATTGCACAGTTTGCTGCTGCAGGTAAGGAAGTTAAGAAGAAAGACCTTGCAGGTATTGCGATGTCTTATGGTTATGTATATGTTGCTCACATTGCAATGGGTGCTGATTATAACCAGTGTATCAAGGCAATTTCAGAGGCTGAGGCTTATAACGGACCTTCATTGATTATTGCTTACGCTCCATGTATCAACCATGGTATTAAGGGCGGTATGTCAATTGCTCAGACTGAAGAGAAGAAAGCTGTACAGGCCGGTTACTGGCATCTTTACAGATTCGACCCACGTCTTAAGGCTGAAGGAAAGAATCCGTTTACTCTTGATTCTAAGGCTCCTACTGCTGATTATAAGGAATTCATCATGGGTGAAGTTCGTTATAACGCATTGGCAAGACAGAATCCTGAAAGAGCTGAAAAACTGTTTGACAAGGCTGTTAAGAATGCTGCTGACAGATATGACTACCTGCTCAGATATGCAAAGCTTTACAATACAGAAGAAAAGTAATTTTCTGAATATATCAAAACTCCGCACATTAAGTGCGGAGTTTTTTATAATTACAATTCTCAATTAAGATATAAAAAAAGCGATAATTCATCTCATTGCTAACGAATTATCGCTTTAAATATTTATTCAGACATTGCATCATAAGCCATTTGAGCAGCTTCGGTTGAAATATTACATCCCATTCTCCAGATTGGAGTTTTAGTTATTACAATATCAAGCAAGCTGAGCAGCTTATCCATATGTGCCTCAAAAGGAGGTCTCAAAGTCTGATTCATCAGCTTATATACAGCCACACCGTTATCAAGCGGTTCTATAAAGTTGTTTTTTGATCTTTCAAGCACGCAGATACCTTGTAAAGGGACACGCACATTCAGATTCAAATCAGATTTACCGCTCCATGGAGTGCCGTAGACATAAACGCACCCGTTTTCAATTTTTAATGCGGGCTTGTCGTCATTAATAATGTATGCCTTATCGCCGAAGAGCTTAAGCCATTGTGTTGTATGTGTAGATTTTCCCGTTCCGCTGTTTGCTGAAAACAGATATGCCTTATTATCAACACAGACAGCAGAAGAATGAAGCATAAATCCATCATAACTCAGCAAGCGCCTATAAAACATACTTGTTGTATGAATAACCTCACACTCAGCCTTACTGAGATGCGGAGCAATTTCTTTTATTCTGGATATACTATCCTCATCAGATTCAATGATAACGTCGGGAGAATCAGAATTTTCAATAAGATATTTCTCCGCTCTGTCTTTTATCATCGAATATTTAAGGTCCATATTAACGACAAGGTCACAGATTTTATAGGACTTCATCATTACATTAAAGCGCCCCAGCCCTGTTCAGCGTTTGGTGCAACTGATCCATTGCTATCAAGAGCATCCAAATCAAGTTCATCAATAATTTCGATTTTACCTGATTTACTACTGTCATTTTGCGCCTGAGAATTATTATTATCAGAACCGTTTGCGGCAGAATTATTTCCGTCATTTGTTTTTGAATCAGATTTTTTATCTTTGTCATCCTTAATTTTTTCAGAATCAGAATTTGATTCGGCATTTGCTGAAGAATTGTTAGTTACTTCGGTCGCAGATGAAGAAACGTCTTTATTGTTACTGCTGTTATCTTTAATGTCCTCAGCACATGAAGCCATTAAAAGAGCACTTGCTGCTAATGCTGACACCACAGCTAAAAGTTTGATCTTATTCATTTTGTACCTCCAAAAATCAAATTGTTTTGCTTACAAATCCATTATAACATAATTATATACAAATTGCAAGATAAAAAAAGCGGCAACCTTAAGTTACCGCTTTTATTTATTCAACTAAGAATTAGAGAATATCTCCCCAACCGCCGTCCGGATCCGGATCTGTTGAACTTGTGTCCATCATTACTACTTCTTCAATTTCAAATTTTGAAATCTCAGCAGATGGCTTTAAATATTTTTTCATTATTTCCTTACCTCCTAATTACTTAGATGTATAAGTCAACTTAGTTATTACAGCACCTGTACCCTTGATGTGCATTTCCTTACCTGCTGCAAGTTCTGCTGCCTGCTGTGCTGTAAGTTTGATCTGAAGCTTTCCGCCTGTTGTATCAAAGAAGTCATCGCCTTCTGCTGTCAGCATTGGTGTCCATGCCCAATCAGCGCCAAGCTTGTTGATAATCTGGATCTGAGCTGCACCTGTTCCTGTATACTCAACTGTAAGAATTCCGCCTTCTTCAGCAAGAGGAATACCTGCTACGCCGAGGTTAACATCTGCTTTCCATGCATTAAGGTCTTCTTCGCCTTCCCAGATTGTTTCTACTGTACCGGCATTTCCGCCCGGTGCTGTATATGTGATCTTAGTGATAACTGCGCCTGTACCCTTGATGTGCATCTCCTTACCTGCTGCAAGCTCTGCTGCCTGTGCTGCAGTAAGTTTGATCTGAAGCTTTCCGCCTGTTGCATCGAAATACTCATTGCCGTCAGCTGTCTGCATTGGTGTCCATGCCCAATCAGCACCGATCTTGTTGATTACCTGGATCTGAGCTGCGCCTGTTCCTGTATACTCAATAGCAAGAATTCCGCCTTCTTCAGCAAGAGGGATACCTGCTACGCCGAGGTTAACGTCTGTTTTCCAAGCATTGAGGTCTTCTTCGCCTTCCCAGATTACTTCTGTTTTTCCTGCATCTCCGCCGGGTGCTGTATATGTCAGCTTTGTAACTACTGCGCCTGTACCCTTAAGGAAGATAGCCTTTGATGATGCAAGTGCTTCAGCCTGTGCTGCTGTAAGCTTGATCTTGAGCTTTCCGCCTGTTGTATCAAAATATTCTGCACCGTCAGCTGTTTCCATTGGTGTCCATGTGAAATCAGCACCGATCTTATTGATTACCTGAATCTGAGCTGCGCCTGTTGCTGTATACTCAATTGTAAGAATTCCGTTTTCTACAGCAGTAGGAATACCTGCAACACCAAGTTCAACGTCGTTCTTCCATGCGCCGAGATCTTCTTCACCTTCCCAAAGTACTTCTTCAGTTGAAGGCTGTTCTGATGTGCTTGAAGAATCTTCAACTACAGTACTTGAATCCTCAACTACTGTGCTTGACTCTTCAGCTTCTGAACTGCTGTCTGAAGGCTTGCTTCCCGGAGTAGTATATGTAATTTCAGTAACTACAGCATTCTGTCCCTTGAGATAAATAGCCTTTGAGGATGCAAGTGCTGCAGCCTGTGCTGCTGTAAGTTTAATCTGAAGTTCTCCGCCTGTTGTATCGAAATACTCTTCGCCATCAGCTGTTTCCATCGGAGTCCATGTCCAAGCGTCACCAAGCTTGTTGATTACCTGAATCTGAGCATCGCCTGTTGATGTATATTTAATTGTAAGAATTCCGTTTTCTTCAGCCATAGGAATACCTGCTACGCCGAGTTCAACGTCGTTCTTCCAAGCGCCGAGATCTTCTTCACCTGTCCAGATTACTTCTGTTTGTCCAGCGTTTCCGCCCGGTGTTGTATATGTGATCTTAGTAATAACTGCGCCTGTACCCTTAACATGCATTTCCTTACCAGCTGCAAGCTCTGCTGCCTGTTGTGCTGTAAGTTTGATCTGAAGCTTTCCGCCTGTTGTATCAAAATACTCATTGCCGTCAGCTGTCTGCATTGGTGTCCATGCCCAATCAGCGCCAAGCTTGTTGATGATCTGGATCTGAGCTGCACCTGTTCCTGTATACTCAACTGTAAGAATTCCGCCTTCTTCAGCAGTAGGAATACCGGTTACGCCGAGGTTAACGTCCTTCTTCCAAGCATTAAGGTCTTCTTCACCTTCCCAGATTACTTCTGTTTTTCCTGCATCTGCGCCAGGTTCTGTGTATACCATCTTGGTAACTACTGCGCCTGTACCCTTAAGGAAGATACCTTTTGATTCTGCAAGCTCTGCTGCCTGTTTTGCTGTAAGCTTGATCTGGAGCTTTCCGCCTGTTGTATCAAAATACTCTGCACCGTCAGCTGTTTCCATTGGTGTCCATGTAAAATCTTCACCAAGCTTGTTGATGATCTGGATCTGAGCTGCACCTGTTGCTTCATATTCGATTGTAAGAATTCCATTTTCCTTAGCATTTGGAATACCTGCTACGCCGAGTTCAACGTCGTTCTTCCAAGCGCCGAGGTCTTCTGAGCCTTCCCAGATTACTCCTTCGCCTGAAGGCTGTTCTGATGAGCTTGAAGATTCTTCAACTTCACTGCTTGACTCTTCAACTTCTGAACTGCTGTCAGGTTTGCTTGAAGGTGTTGCTGCACCAATTGTAACTATACGGTTCAATCCGCTTACAAAGTTAAGAACAAAAATATCACCGTCTACTCTGTCACCATCTTCGAAACTTCCGACAGGCTGTGAAAGAATAAAGCAATATTCTGTATCTGCTGACCAGTTCCAAATTTCTTTTGCTGCATCATTAGCATTAATCTTAACACCGTTAGCAATTACAGATTTATAAGCTTTGTCTGTAAGTTCCTGTGTTTCTACTTCCTGAAAATCATCAGGAGCGTCTGCTGTAGCTGCCTGAATATACCATTCAGCTGATGCACCATACAGAACGTCTGACTCTTTAACAACAGCAAGGAAACGAATATCCTTACCTGTTCCTTCTGCGCTGTTTCTGAGCTGATATTTGATCAAACCGTTTAACGCCGGAAGTAACGGAGTTTCCGGATCACTGTCAGCTGAAGCGCTGAAAGAAGATACACCGGCCAAAGTTGACATGGCAAGTGCTCCAGCTACTAAGCCGGATAAAATCTTTTTAATTTTCATTTTTATTTTTCCTCCTTACGAAAAATATTGCAATTTTATTATACCTTTAACCTAAATGTTTGTCAATAATCTTTTAAGTGTTTTCGAAAATAATCTACTATTTGTACAAATTTCGACTTTCTCTATTAGCTATTTTAACTACAACCAGCTAAAACCTGCACAGTTATTGACTTTTTAATACAAATCATTTATAATAGTATATATTATTTGTAATGAAAGGATTTGTTAAAATGAAAATAAAAGAAGGCTTTATGCTCAGAGAAATAGCTTCCCAAACAATGGTTGTTGCAATCGGTGAAGCAAGCAAAACCTTTAATGGTATCATCCGACTTAATTCGACAGGAAAATTTTTATGGGAAAAGCTTCAGTCTGAAACAACTGTTGAACAGCTTATTGATGCTATGACAGCAGAATATGATATTGATAAACAAACTGCAAATGAAGATATACTTGATTTTATAAACACTCTGAAAGGAGCAGATCTGCTTGCGTAAAACATTCAAGCTGTCTGATTATGATGATACAATTCGTCTGATTTTAGAAAGCGGCGGACATTTTCAAATGTATCCAAGAGGAACAAGCATGCTTCCTCTTTTTGTTCAGGAACGTGATTCTGTGATTCTTATAAAACCTGACGGAGCTTTGAAAAAGAACGATATTGCCTTTTATCTGAGAGATAACGGTCAGTATGTCCTACACAGGGTCATATCCTGTGATGACGGAAAATACGTAATGTGCGGCGATAACCAGCTTCAATTGGAATATGGCATAGAAGAAAAACATATAATCGGCGTTGTCTGCTCTTTTAATCGTAAAGGCAAAGACATTTCTGTTAATGCGCCTTTATATAAATTGTACGTTTTTTTATGGCAGTCTTTTTTTATCAGACGAGTCTTTTTCAAATTTCGGAGGATGAAAAATGTCGTTAAAACCAAATTCAAAAGATAAATTAACATATAAATGGCTTTGGACAAACTCAAAATTTCAGCATTTTAAAATTCTTACTCTCATTATAGGCAACGGTTTGTTTGCAGCCAGCGCAATTGTGTTTTCTCTTATGTGCAAGGGCATTGTGGACGGCGCTGTCAGTCATAACAAATCCGAGTTTATTAATTATGGAATCGGACTTTTTGCCGTTATAGTTGCTCAGCTTGTTCTTCTGCTGTATTGCAACAGCATAGGAGAATACATACGCTGTAAAATATCAATAAAAATGCGCAGTAAAATGCTTGATACTCTTTTCAAAAAAGAATATTCAAACATATCCGGATTTCACAGCGGAGAATTGCTTAACAGAATGTTCTCAGACGTCCAGATCGTTACTGAGGGGGTAACCTCCATTGTTCCTAACCTTGTTAATCTGATAACCAGACTTATTTGCGCAGTAGCAGTCCTTATTGCTCTTGACAAAAGCTTTACTCTTGTTTTTATTTTTTCGGGACTAATGCTTTTTTTCGTAACAAGGTTTTTCAGAAAGAAAATGAAGTTTCTGCATAAGGATGTGCAGGAAAAGGAAGGCAAGGTAAGATCTTTTCTTCAGGAAGCGGTTGAAAATGTGCTCATCGTTAAAGTTTTCGGCTGTGAAAAACAAATGGAGGAAACAAATGATATAAATCAGGATAAACACTTTAAAGCACAGATGAAAAGGCGTACATTAAGTATTTGTGCTAATGCAGGATTTGGTTTTGTGTTTCATATGGGCTATTTATTTGCAATGATTTGGGGCGCAAGAGGTATTTATCTCAATATTATGACCTACGGCACTCTTACAGCTATTCTCCAGCTTGTAAACCAGATTCAACAGCCGTTTGCTAATCTTTCAGGACTTTTACCGAAAATTTACGGGGTTCTGGCCTCTGCCGAACGCATTATTGATATTGAAAAGCTACCTGATGAAACACCTGCTGAAAAAACTCTGGATTACGAAAGCTTTAATAAAATCACCACAAATAACCTGTCCTTTTCATATGGCGAAAATCATGTGCTTTCTAACGTAAATATCGAAATAAATAAGGGAGATTTCATATCTCTTACGGGTCTTTCCGGCGGCGGTAAATCCACCCTGTTTTTACTTCTTCTCGGTGCATATCAGCCAAGAGAAGGAAATCTGATTTTTAAATCAGATAAAGGAGATTTTCTGAGCGGAAAAGAAACAAGAGGTTTATTTTCATATGTACCCCAGGGTAATTTTCTTTTTTCCGGCACAATTGAAGAAAACATACGTATGCTTAACAAAAACGCTTCTTCGGAAAGTGTTATAGAAGCGGCAAAAACAGCTTGTGCACTTGATTTTATTGAAGCACTGCCGGATAAATTCAATACAAAAATAGGGGAAAAAGGCTCAGGAATTTCCGAAGGTCAGGCTCAGCGTATAGCCATAGCAAGAGCGATTTTAGGGAATGCACCGATAATGCTTCTTGATGAAGCGACAAGTGCGCTTGATGAAGCAACCGAAGCACAGCTTTTAGAAAATATAGCGGCATTAAAAAACAGAACCTGTCTTATTGTTACACACAGACCTGCCGCATTGAAGATTTGCAGCAAACATCTTATAATAAATGAAGGAAAAATGTATTATGGAGAAGTTTAAAAACGAATACGACTATTTGATCCACCTTCTTAAAAGCATACTAAACGAAACTCAGCCGGAGGAAAAACCCGAAAACCTCAGCTTTGAAAAGATATTTAATATTTCTAAGCATCACGGTGTTGCCAATATGTCCTACTATGCTATTGAAAAGCTTGCAGAAAAACCTGATGCACAGCTTTCAAAAAAATGGGCAGAATATCGTGACAGAGCCATTGTAAAGGATTTAACGCAAACCTTGGAATTTGACGCTGTTTCACAGAAATTAAAAAATGAGAATATCAGATTTCTTGCGTTAAAAGGCATTTTTCTTAAAGATATGTATCCTCAAAGGGATATGAGGCTTATGGCGGATATTGATCTGCTGATAGACAGCGATAATGTTAGCAAAGCAAATAAAATCATGATATCCTTAGGCTATGAACCCGAAATAACTCCCGACAAGGATCATGACGCTTATTTTAAACAGCCAATGATGAATATAGAGATCCACCGTCGGCTGTTCGGTGAAGAAAACAAAGAATATTCAACGTTATTTTCAAATGTATGGAAAAATTCCGTTATGGACTCCGATAACAATTTAAATCTTAATGACAATTGGTTTTTCATATATTTATTTGCCCATCTGGATAAGCACTTGAACAATGGCGGAACCGGAATCCGTTCAATAATGGATATATATGTTTATCTGAAACAGAAAGAAAAAACTCTTGACTGGGAGCTTATTTATTCTCAGTTATCTAAAGTGGGCAAAGCACAGACCTGCCGTGATGTAATTGCAGTTTCAAAAATCTGGTTCGGTGACTTTCCGCCGTCTGAGAAATATAAAGAATTTGAACGTTTTATTTTAAGCAGCGGTACATATGGAACAAGGCTTAATTCCAATCTGAATAAGCATAAGAAAATGGGAACCTTCAGATTTGTCATACACAGACTTTTCCCTCCTTTATATATAATGCAGATGGTTTTTCCGTTTTTGGAAAAGGTTCCGTTTCTGTTCCCGTTAATGTGGCCGGTAAGATTGATTTATCGTGCACTTTTCAGAAGTAAAAAAATCATTCGTGAAATAAAATATATAAATAAAAACAAATGAGTTTAAATCCGATGTCAGAAATCTGTCATCGGATTTTTTCTAAATTAATAAAATTTGCATAAAAATTCACAAAAAATCATAACCGGTTGAGTGTTGTGTAAAATATAAATAGTAACCTGAACTTTTCCTATAGGTTTCTGAATTTTTTTATTTCGGCATAATTTAAAATATATAGGTGAAAATAAAATAATGAACAACATCATCGCTGAATAAGAAAGGAATTTGTTTATGAAAAAGATATTATTTTATGACGTAAAGCCTTATGATAAGGAGTTTTTTGACGCCCACAATACAAAATATCAGATTGAATATATTGAATCAAAGCTTTCTGCCAAAACCGCTGTTCTTGCCAAAGGCTTTGACGGAGTCTGCGCTTTTGTCAATGATGAAATTGACAAGGAGGCTATCGACATTCTGTATAACGGCGGAGTAAGAGTTATCGCAATGCGCTGTGCCGGATACAGTAATATTGACTTCAAAGCCGCTTATCAGAAAATAAATGTGGTCAGAGTTCCGGCTTATTCACCTCATGCCGTGGCTGAACACACAATGGCTTTGCTTTTAGGAATAAACCGAAAAATTCACAAGGCCTATAACCGTACCAAGGAGTTTAATTTTAATATTGCAGGACTGACCGGAATAGATTTATACGGAAAAACCGTCGGTGTTATCGGAACAGGAAAAATCGGAAAAGCATTTATCAGCATCTGCAAAGGCTTTGGAATGAAAGTGCTTGCATATGATCTATACCCTTCGCAAAACGCTGATTTCGAATATGTAAAACTGGATTATCTGCTTAAAAACAGTGATGTAATTTCACTTCACTGTCCGCTGACCGAAGAAACCAACAAAATTATAGACAGTGATGCTTTTTCCAAAATGAAAAAAGGAGTATATCTCCTTAATACCTCAAGAGGTGCATTAATAGACAGCGAATCATTGCTTGAAGCATTGAATAACGGTACTGTAAAGGCAGCAGGACTTGATGTGTATGAAGAGGAAAGCGACTTATTTTTTGAGGATAACTCAAATACGCTTATAAAAGATGATGTCTTATCTCTTCTTGTTTCAAAACCTAACGTTCTTCTTACTTCTCATCAAGCCTTCTTAACACAGGAGGCGCTTGACGCTATTGCAACAGTTACTCTGTCAAATCTCGACGCTTTCTTTGAAGGAAAACCATTGGAAAACGAAGTATGTTATCACTGTCAGGCTAATAAATACGAAAACTGTATAAAAAATGAAAACGGAAGATGCTTTTAAATTATTCTTTGAGCCTTTGAGACATAATTTCAGATTACTTGATTTCAGGTGAAAAAAGTGGTATAATGGCGGTAAAGCATTGCAATTTGAACAAACTTTAATGATATAAAAACTTCAGAAAATTCACTTGAAAGGACATTTTTCTTATGAAAGACGGTTTTATTAAGGTTGCCGCCTGCACTCCGAAAATAAAGGCTGCGGATATTGACTTTAATGTGCAAAATATTATTGAACAGATTAATGAATGCAGGAAAAAGGAAGTAAAGGTTGCCGTTTTCCCTGAGCTTTGCATAACAGGATACACCTGTCAGGATCTGTTTTTCCAAAGCGTTTTGCTTGACGGAGCAATGAACGGACTTCTTGAAATTGTAAAAGCTACAGAAAAATATGACGCACTTGTGGCTGTCGGTATTCCTGTTTTTGCTTTCGGAAAAATCTATAATTGTGCAGCTGTTATGCAAAACGGAAAGATTCTCGGATTTGTCCCGAAAACTCATCTGCCTAATTATAATGAATTTTATGAAGCAAGACACTTTGCAGCTTATAACGGCATAATTTCTGAAATAAGCCTTGATAAATATGACTACAAAAACAATAATAACAGTGCAGTACCCTTCGGACAAAGTGTTTTCAAATGTACCAATATACCTGAGCTTATAGTGGCATTTGAAATATGTGAGGATCTCTGGACCGCCGATCCTGTTTCCAATCATCTGGCACAGGCCGGGGCAACAATAATCTGTAATCTCTCTGCCAGCGATGAAGTTATAGGAAAGGATTCTTACCGCCGTCAGCTGGTATCAAACCAATCTGCAAGACTTGTTTCAGGATATGTTTACTGCTCCGCCGGAGATGGTGAATCAACTCAGGACATGGTTTTTTCAGGACACAATCTTATTTCCGAAAACGGCGTTATACTCAACGAAAGTATCTTATTTAAAAACGAAATTACTATTTCCGAAATTGACGTGAAAAAACTTTCTTTTGAACGAAGAAAAATGTCGACCTATAATGCAATAACTCCTCAGCCTAATATTGCTAAAATCAATTTTTCTTATGATTCTATCTGTGAAACAGAACTGACAAGATCCGTTGACAAAACACCTTTTATACCTTCAAATAATCAGGAAAGAAACTATCGCTGTCACCTTATTCTGCAAATGCAGTCACAGGGACTTAAAAAACGAATTGAACACACTAATGCCAAAAGTGTTGTTATCGGTATATCAGGAGGACTGGACTCTTGCCTGGCTTTGCTTGTATGCGTTGAAGCTATGGATTTACTGAAACGCCCCCATTCTGATATTACTGCCGTTACTATGCCATGCTTCGGCACAACAAAAAGAACACGCTCTAATGCAGAACTTATGTGTGAAGCCTTAGATGTAACATTCAGGGAAGTAGATATCACAAAATCTGTGCTTCAGCATTTTGAAGATATCGGCCATGATATTAATAATCATAATGTGGTTTTTGAAAACGGACAAGCGAGAGAGCGTACAAAGGTGCTTATGAACATTGCAAACCAAACCAACGGTTTTGTTGTCGGCACAGGCGATTTGTCCGAACTGGCACTTGGCTGGGCAACATATAACGGAGATCATATGTCAATGTACGGAGTAAATTCTTCGATCCCGAAAACCTTGGTCAGACATATTGTCAGATACTACGGCGATACCTGTAAAAGTGATAAGCTCAGAGAAGTTTTATATGATATTCTTGACACCCCCGTTTCTCCGGAGCTTCTTCCCACAGATGAAACAGCTACGGCAATGACTCAGAAAACGGAAGATCTTGTCGGACCCTATGAGCTTCACGACTTTTTCCTATATAACGGAATACGTTGGGGTTACAATCCTCAAAAGGTTTACCGCTTAGCCAGAATTGCTTTTAAAAATGAATATAACGATGAAACGATTTTAAAATGGCTAAAAACATTTTACCGAAGATTTTTCTCACAGCAATTTAAACGTTCGTGCCTGCCTGACGGAGCAAAGATCGGTTCAGTAACACTTTCACCCAGAGGGGACTGGAGAATGCCTTCTGATGCAGTTGCAAAAAACTGGCTTAAAGAGCTTGAAGAATTGTAACTCATATAAGATATTACTCAAAGACAGAGTACACAGTTTTTTTATTCAGCTAAAGCCGCAAGAATCTTATTTAAGTACAAGAATTATCCGCAATAATGCGGATAATTCAGTCTGTAGAAAAACTATAAAAGCGTAATATTATAAGTTTTGGTTGATTCTTGCTTGCAAGAATCTTGCCTTCTTTAAAGGCTTGCAGAGGTCAAGGGGACAGAGTTCCTTGTCGCTGTCCGCAGACAGCGAAATCCCTTTTCCATCGACGCTCCGCATAGGGTGAATTGACAAAACAATCCAGTGGATTGTTTTTCAAGAGGGGCATGCCCTGCACGAGAGGGCTGCCCCTTTTTATCAAATTAGGTCTTTTTCGACAAGCTCAATTATCCGCAATAATGCGGATAATTTTTTGCAGCCTGCTGACTATTATCCATGATCTCTTAGTCAGCAGCTCAGATCTTTAGCCAGCCGCACAAATTACGATTAAGTCAAAAACCACGCATTTACGCCAATGCAACTGCAAGTTTACATAAAAATATTTAAAAGCAACACAAATTTGGTTGAAGTTTTCTCAGAACAATGATAAAATTCTATCATTGGAACAGCTGTCCTGTGACTAAGCCCCTCCGCCTAAACCGGCATAGTCATAATTACATAGGCGGAGAAAGGATCATATTATGAGTTTAGGAGAAAACCTACAGTTTTTGAGAAAAACCAAAAACATGACTCAGGAAGACCTTGCCGAGGCTCTTAATGTTTCAAGGCAATCAGTTTCCAAGTGGGAATCTGACTCCAGCTTTCCCGAAATGGATAAAATAATTCAAATATGCGATATGTTTTGCTGTTCGATGGACAGCCTGATAAAAGGTAATATCGAAAAGGAAAATGCCGAGGATAAAACAGGATATGATAAACACATGAACGGATTTTCAAGAGCAATATCAGTCGGTGTAGGATTATGTTTGTTCGGAGTTTCCTTTGCCGGCTTCTGCGATGGCTTGAAAATCCGAGAAACACTGATCGGAATGGGCTTTTTCCTGTTCATTTTATTAGCTGTTATGATTTTTGTCATAAGCGGAATCCACAATTCTAATTTTGAAAAAAATAATCCTTTTATAGCCCCGTTTTATAAAGAAGAACAAATAAAAAAATTTGAAAAGAAATTCCCCATAGGAATTGCCTTGGGAATAGGAATCATCATCTTAGGTCTGATATTAACCATCGGTCTGGACGGAATAAAAGGAACCCGTTTTACAGAAGCATTTGAAAACTCTGTTTTATTCTTATCAGCCTCCGTCGGAGTTCCGATACTTGTTTATTACGGTATGCAGAAAGATAAATTCGACATTGAAAAATACAATAAACGAGTAGAAAAGGAGCATCGGAAAGAAAGCTCTGTAAGTCAAAAAATCAACAGCATAATTATGATGATCGCCACTATAGGCTTTCTTATAACCGGAATCATATGGAACATCTGGCGCTATAACTGGCTTTTCTTTGCAGTCGGAGGAATCCTCTGCGGAATTGTCAGCACAATCAGTGGAGAGGATAAAAAATAGATATTTAGTTCTTATTAAAGTAACTATTTATTTCGTCAATATGCTAAAAAAACCGTATCCTGTTTTGTGCAGGTATACGGTTTTTATTTTAACTTAGACATATTTCGTTCAAAGTTGCACGTTTGCGTGCAAAAAATGCCGAAATAAGCCTATTAGTAGAGGTGCTCGGCCGCACGGGCCAACTCACGTTATCAGTTTGTGATATCTATGGCTTTGACCCCGCTGTGGTGAGTTTACAAAAATGATAAATTTCTATGGTGCTCGGCCGCACGGGTCAACTCACGTTATCAGTTTGTGATATCTATGGCTTTGACCCCGCTGTGGTGAGTTTACAAAAATGATAAATTTCTATGGTGCTCGGCCGCACGGGTCAACTCACGTTATCAGTTTGTGATATCTATGGCTTTGACCCCGCTGTGGTGAGTTTACAAAA
>JAHZHC010000010.1 GCA_019420505.1 Ruminococcus sp. | reverse complement strand
GTAACTACTCAGCAAGTACAAACACAGGTGACTACTCAGCAAGTACAAACACAGGTCACCGCTCAGCAAGTACAAACACAGGCTACTGCTCAGCAAGTACAAACACAGGCTACTGCTCAGCAAGTACAAACACAGGTAACTACTCAGCAAGTACAAACACAGGTAACTACTCAGCAAGTATAGTTGAGGGCAGGGATAGTGTGGCTATTACAACCGGCTATCAAGGCAAAGCAAAAGGCAAAAAAGGCTGTTGGTTAGCTTGTGTGGAGCGTAATAATAATCATGAGATTTTAGATTTTAAAACTGTAAAAGTTGACGGAAAAATTATCAAAGAAGATACGTTTTATATGCTCAAAAACGGTAAATTTGAGGAGGCAGCTGATGAATAACATAATAGAAAAAGAGCCTGACACTGCAGGAACAGTGACAAGCTCAAAAAGTAAATCTATCTATGAATATGATAACACCGAACCGATAATTTGTCAAGCACTGAAATTTGCAAAGCTGGCGGCTGAATTGGGTGCCCAGATTACATACAATGACGGAGTGTTTGTCATTGATCCGAAAGCAGGTGAGTGCAATGAAAATCCTTGTAGCCTGTGAAGAAAGTCAGGCAGTATGCAAAGCTTTTCGGGCAAAAGGGCATGAAGCATATAGCTGTGATATACAAGATTGTTCAGGCGGTCATCCTGAATGGCATATTAAAGGTGATGTATTGCCTCTGATTAACGGCAATACGGAATTTACAACCTGTGATGGTACAGTACATGAAATAGAGTGCAAATGGGATATGCTTATCGCTCATCCGCCGTGTACATATCTTTCAAATGCGGGAGCTGTGCGTCTGTTTCCGGCAAAAGGATTAATGAGTGTGGAGCGGTATAAAAAAGGGCTGGAAGCAAAAAAGTTTTTTATGCAGTTTATTTTAAGCACCAATTGTCCTCGTATTGCAGTTGAAAATCCGATACCAACCAAAATATTTGATTTGCCTAAATACACTCAAATAATCCAACCATATGAACATGGACATCCATACAGCAAAAAAACTTGTTTGTGGCTGATTGGATTGCCTAAATTAAAACCTACCAACATTGTAACCGAAAATATCGTGTCGTGGGTAAGCGGAGGCAGCAAGGATTCACGCGGAAATCCCCGCCGGCAAAGCGGTACAAAAAATCGTGACCCCAAAACTAGAAGCAAAACATTTCCCGGCATAGCGTCCGCTATGGCTGATCAATGGGGGTGACATAAGTGTGCAAATGTAAAAAATGCGGACGTAAGGCGCAAAAGAAAGGATATGGATTTGTGTATTGTCCTGCGTGCTACAAAAAGATTTACGGAGTTGATTTTGATGATTAAATATGAAGATGAGTGCGTTGATTGTGGAAAACCTTGTTTGGGGGATTCTTGTCCTAACAGAAAAGTACCCCATACTTATTGCGACGAATGCGGAGACGAAGCGGACGAACTCAGGGAATTAGATGGGGAGCAGCTTTGCACGGCTTGTCTATGTGCAAGATTCCCTTTGGTGGAGGCGACAGTGTGATATAAAAAATTACGAATAGGAAGGAGAGAAAATGATGGTTCTTAATAATGACAATTATTATTCCGCTGAAGCAAATAAAAAATTTATGTCTGTTTCACAGTATAAAGATTTTCTCGTTTGTGAATCCTGTGCAATGGCTAAGCTTAATGGTGATTATCAAATACCAATGACTACAGCTTTACTGGTAGGTTCTTATGTTGATGCATATTTTGAGGGTACTCTTAATGAGTTTAAAAAACATCACCCCGAGATATTAAAACGTGATGGAACTTTAAAAGCTGATTATGTTCAAGCGGATAAAATAATTGAACGTATAAAACGTGATAAAAAGTTTATGTATCTTATGAGCGGAGAAAAGCAAAAAATTTATACAGCTGAGATGTTCGGTTGTGAATGGAAAATTAAAATAGATAGTTTGTTGACGGATATGATAGTTGATCTTAAATGTATGCGACAACTTGAACCGATAATGGGTGTGAGTTTTATAAGGCATTGGAAATATGATTATCAACTTGCCGTATATCAGGAGATTTACTATCGTTGTAGCGGGAAACGGCTTGAAACGGCTATTGCAGTTTGCACAAAAGAGTCTGTAACTAATCTTGATTGGTCTAAAATCCCTCAATGGAGACTTGATGAATGCCTTGAAGATATTAAAACTCAAATGCCTCATATTTTAGCAGTTAAAAACAACGAATATCCTGCTTACAGTTGTGGCTTATGTGATTATTGCAAAGAAAACAAAGTGTTAACTGATGATCCTACTGATTTTGAGCAGATAGGGTTTAAGAATGAGGTTATTTAATATGAAGTTTATTAAAGTAACAGAAGAAATCGCAAAACAAATTAGCTTAAAAACAAAGAAACCAGTTGATAAAGATGAAATATTTTGTTTTGAATTTGTCGTTGCTGATACATCTATTAATAAGGATAATACCCGTTTTTCTCTAAAATCATTATATCAATTAGCTGATTTTTGTATTGGTAAGAGCTATATAGTAACAGATTTTATAGAATCTCCATTGGTTAATACCTGTTTAAAAATTTTTGAATGTGAAATAACACAAGACCAAAAACTAAAAGCAAAAGCGTTTATATTAAAAAACAATGTTCTTGGCTTTGCTAAGCGGTACTTAATAAGTAAACACAAATGTAATATCGATTTTTTGGCAGGTTTTAGACAATGTAGTATTTGTGGCGAGGATTACACCGAGTGCAAACATAAGGAAGGCAAACGATATGGATTTAAAAAATGTCATATTATTTTAAACGATATTATAAGTGTATATAAGTTAAAAAACGATGAGGAGGATGTATAACATGGTAGGGCTTATTTATTGTAAATCAGGTGGCGGAAAAACCGTTAATTCAACACTTGTAAGAGCGCCTATTAAAGGAAGAAATCTTTTAATGTGTTCTGATAATTCTGAGGTTGTACTTAACAATTTTGACAGGCCAAATCTTGATATCGAGAAGATTACGCATTGTGTTAAATCAAGAACAGATCCGTCAGATGATACGTATTTAACAGCACAAATAGAAAACCTTGTTGAAACAGGGAAGTATGATAATTTGATTGTTGATAATATTTCAGATTTATTTGATATGTGGATTTTGGAACTTGATGAAATCGGCAATTCAAAGGACAAGCGTCAAGATTATCAGCTGGTATATCAAAATCTCAAACGTATTGTCCGTAAGGCAACAATGTATAATTGTAATGTCATTTTTACTGCATGGCTCAATATAACACAATTATCTGATCCTAGCGGCAAGCCGTATTATCAATACTCACCTAAAATACCTGATAAAATATTGGACAATATTTGCGGTCTGTGTAATATAGTGGGCATGGTACAGCAAACAATTGATGATAAAGGAAATTCAATTTGGTTTTATAATTTAAAGCCAACTAAAGAGATTTATGCTAAAGATCAGTTGTTTAATCGTACAGCATGTAAGCCTGAAAGCTTATTTGATGGTGGAAAAGTAAAAAAGGAGAATAATAAATGATTAATTGGAATTTTAACGCTAATGAATATGAAGAAAAAAGCTTTGAAAATCTTAAACCCGGTGATTACCGTGTAAGAATAAAAGATGTTGAAGAAATGACATCAAAAAATACTGGTAACCCAATGCTAAAAATCACATTTGAAGTGTCGGGCAAAACAAACTTACTGTGGAAGTACATCGTGTTTGACCCTACGAACAGCAAACAGACAAATCAAATGTTGGGAGAAATATATAATGCATTTGGAATACCGAAGGGAAATTTAAATGCGGCTGATTGGTTGGGAAAAACAGGCGGTGCAAGAGTCAAAATTGATAATGATCCTACATATGGAGCAAAATCAGTTATACACTACTTTCTTAGGCAAAATCAAGTTGATAAACTTCCACCTTGGGTTGATCCACCTCAAAATATATCTGAACATCAAGCTTCACAAAATACACCACCCCAAGGGTATTATGGAACACCTCCTATGCAAAATGAACAGCCTCCTCTTAATACAAACGATCTGTTATGAGCATTGAATTAAGACCATATCAAAAGGACTATGTTCGCAAATTAGGAGCAGTTTATAATTATGGTATCAAAAAGGTTTGTATAGTAGCTCCATGCGGAAGCGGTAAAACAGCTTTGTTTGCCGCTTTAGCTGAAGCTACACAAAAACAAGGAAACACAGTTTGGTTTTTGGTACATCGAAAAGAGTTGTTAGATCAAACAATAAATACATTTGAAAGATTTAATATTCCATTGAAAACCATTCATATTGGTATGGTTGCCACAGTTGCAAATCATATAAATAATTATCCCAAACCGGATATGATTATATTTGATGAATGTCATTTCTCAACGGCTAAAACATGGCTTAAAATTGTTAATACTTATCCTAATGTCTATTATATAGGTCTTACTGCCACACCTTGCAGACTTGACGGAAAACCTTTAAAAGACATCTATCAAACTATGATAACCGGAATCACGGAAAAAGAACTTATTGATACAGGTTATTTAGCACCATATAAATATTATGCTCCTAGCGTTGCTGACTTATCATCTTTAAAACGTAAGGGAAAGGATTTTGATAAACAGCAAGCAACCGAATTATTGTCTACTAAAGCCGTTTTTGGGAATGTTATAGAGCATTATTTTAAATATGCTGCCGGTAAACAAGCTATTTGTTATTGTTCATCAATACAGCATTCTGAGTTTGTAGCAGAATCGTTTAGGTTAGCGGGCATTAATGCAATTCATTTTGATGGAAACACCCCGAAGAAACAACGTGACAATATAATTAAAAGATTTAGAAATAAAGAAATTCAAATTCTTTGTAATGTTGATTTAATTTCTGTTGGTTTTGATTGCCCTGATTGTGAGTGCTGTATATTACTTAGACCGACAATGAGCCTTGCATTATATATACAACAGTCAATGAGATGTATGCGACCAAAGCAAGGGAAAATTGCTATTATATTAGATCATGTAAATAATTACAAAAGATTTGGATTGCCTGACGATAAGCGAGAATGGAGTTTAGACAGTGTGCCTAAAGTTAAAAGCGAATATGCCGAAGATGGTAAATTGGTAATTAAACAATGTCCTATATGTTTTGGTACATATAAAACTAATAATTCTGGCATTTGCTCATATTGCGGTACTAAAGAACAGTTGACAAAACAAGAAATAAAAAACATTGAGGAAATACGACTTGAAGAAATCAAACAAAACAAACGTAAAAAGGCGGATGAAGCAGTTAAGGATTATAAATCAGCTCAAGAATGTAAGAATGTTCAGCAGTTATATTCATTTGCTAAAATAAAAGGATATAAGCCAAGTTGGGCGTATCTTGAAGCTAAAAGAAGAGGGTGGTTAAAATGAACATAGTCGGTAGTTTAATTATAAATATAAATACACCTAAATATCGTGAGATTATTCAATCATGGTTAAATTTAGGCTATGCAATTAAAATTGCACCTTTTAAAAGTGCTCCAATGCACCAAATTCTAATTTATGAAAATGGTGATAACGATGAAAAGTGAACATTTGATTCAAAATGAAATTCGAGTAGCTTTATCCTCGGCTGATAGCGTTGTCTTTAGAACAAATGCAGGAACATTTTATCAAGGAAAACGTGTATATTCAAAAGAGTTTAATCAATGGGTTTTAATTAACTTAAGACCTGTTGCAGGGCTTCCGGAAGGCTTTTCTGACTTAATTTATATTGGAAAAAATAATGTTGCGTTTATTGAAACGAAAAACTCTACAGGCAAAGCAAGAAAAGCTCAAGATAATTTTATAAAACGCATGACTGAATTAGGTCATAAAGCAGGGATTGCACGAAGCGTGGAGGATGCTAAAGCTATTATAAATGGAGAGATTTTGAATGTTTAATCAAGAAAAATTAACCCAGATTGAAATACAAGCTAAGGACGGTAAACCTATTCCAGAAGGATTGTCTATTGCCGAAAGAGTAGCGTTTAACCGCTTTCGATGTTTATATTTTTTGTATAGAAATAATGCTGTTGATACGCAATCGGCTAAAAAAGAAAAACAAGATATAATTAACGAATATCAAAGTTTTGCTTTAGCGGAAATAACTGCATATCAAGATGCTGATGAAATTAATGAAATAAGGAGATTGTTAAATCAAAATTACAGAGCAAAGTCAAAAGGTGAATTAATTGAATTTGTTGACTCTGTACGTGATATAGCTATGAGGAATGTTTTTTAATGGAATTTTGCAATAAAAAAGCTAACTGCAAATGGAGAACGCCGATTAGAAGTGGAAAAAATCCTGAATATGCTTGTGGATATTACATATTTACAGGAAAAAAAACTAATCGTTTAGATCAAAATTGCCCGGTGTTTGAACCATATGACAAAAATAATCCCAGAAAACCTAAGCAGTTAGTATTAACGAAAGGAAAGGATAAATGGACGTAAAAAAATTAAAACAGTTATATGACAGTGGTATGAATGCAGAGAAAATAGCAAAAGAAATGAATTACAGTATAAGTTACATAAGGTTATGCTTGCCGAAATATAGCATATCGCATGGGAGACGAACGGCCGTTGATATTAAAAATAAAGAACTTAAAAAATATTGTTTGGCGAATAACCATTCTCCCATAAGGTTGGCTAAGATTATTGGATGTTCAGAACAGAAAGCTGCTCATTTTATGTACGGTGACAGAGAGGTACGACTGTCGGTCAACCAATTTCAAAGATTGCTGGCGGATATGGGCAAGACCTTTGAAGAGGTGTTTGGCACATGAAATATTTAGATTTTCTGAAAAGTAAAATGGCGATAGCAAAAGATAGTGGATTCTATATATTACCTCAAAATCTTAATAATGCCCTAAAACCACATCAAAAAGATATTGTCGCATGGGCGTTGAAAGGTGGTCGACGTGCCATATTTGCAAAGTTTGGTCTCGGCAAAACTGTAATGGAATTGGAATTTTGTCATCAAGCAATAAAGTATAGCGGCGGTAAAGCGTTGATAGTTTTGCCTCTTGGCGTAAAACAGGAATTTGTGCATGACGCCGTTGAAGTATTAGGTTACGAGAAACCCGAATATGTTCGTAACATGAGTGAAATATTTGATAGCAAAACTGATATTATGATTACCAACTACGAGCGTGTCAGAGACGGAAACATTGATGTTAAGTATTTTACCGCTACCTCACTTGATGAAGCAGCTGTACTCAGAAGTTTTGGAAGTAAAACTTATCAAGAGTTTTTGAAAAAGTTTAAAGGTATACCATATAAATTAGTTGCTACAGCAACGCCCGATCCGAATAGGTATAAAGAGCTTATCCATTACGCTGGATACCTTGAGATAATGGATACAGGACAAGCATTGACAAGATTTTTTCAACGTGATAGTACAAAGGCAAATAATCTGACTTTGTATCCTCATAAGGAAGAGGAATTCTGGCTATGGGTCAGCTCGTGGGCTGTGTTTGTAGGTAAACCTTCAGACGTAAATAAAAATTATTCAGACAACGGGTACGATCTCCCACCCTTAAAAATTAATTATCACAGATTAGAAACAAAAAAAGAAGAACTGTCAGTTGATAAGTTTGGAAACTTAAAACTGTTTGATGAAGCTACAGCCAGTTTGCAAGACGAAGCTAAAATTAAACGTAATAGCATAATTCAAAGAGTTGCAAAAGCGGCTGAAATAATCGCAGAAAATCCAAATGAACATTATCTCCTATGGCATGATCTTGAGGAGGAACGACACGAAATACAAAGGCAGATTTCAGATGTAGTTGACATCTATGGATCTATGGATATTGACAAACGTGAGCAGCGTGTTATTGACTTTGCAGAAGGCAAAATTAAACTGTTTTCAACTAAAAAAGTATTGTCGGGAAGCGGTTGTAACTTTCAAAAGCATTGTCACAGGGCAATATTTATTGGGATAGATTATAAATTTAATGATTTTATTCAGGCGGTGCATCGCATATATAGGTTTTTACAAACAGAAGACGTAATAATTGATATCATATATATGGACGAAGAAGACGAAATATTAAAGCAATTGCTTGACAAATGGAAACGTTTTGACTTTCAAGCCGAAAAAATGTCAGAGATCATACGTAAAAACGGACTTTCAAGCATTGATAATATTTCGAAAAAAATGAACAGAAGCATAGGAGTGAAAAAAGTGGTTGTTGAAGGAAATAACTACAGGTATATAAATAACGACTGTATTTTGGAATGTGAGCAGATGGAAGACAACAGTATTGATGAAATAATTACTTCAATACCTTTCGGTAATCATTATGAATATACACCAAGTTATAATGATTTAGGACACAATGAAGACAACAACAGATTTTTTGAACAAATGGATTATCTTACTCCTAACCTTCTGAGGATTCTTAAACCTGGACGTGTTGCTTGCATACATGTTAAAGATCGTATATTGTTCGGGAGTGCAACCGGGGATGGAATGCCAACGGTAGATCCTTTCAGTGACCTAACAGTAATGCACTTTACAAAACATGGTTTCAGGTATATGGGGAGAATACCTATAACAACAGATGTTGTAAGAGAGAATAACCAGACTTATCGGTTGGGTTGGACCGAGCAATGTAAAGACGGCTCTAAAATGGGAGTTGGCTGTCCTGAATATATTTTGCTTTTTAGAAAACTCCCAACAGACACAAGCAAAGCATATGCAGACATACCCGTAAAGAAATCAAAAGAGGAATATTCAAGAGGACAGTGGCAGTTAGACGCTCATGCTTACTGGAGGAGTTCAGGGGACAGGCTTATTACCAAAGAAGAATTAACAAGCATTCCTGTAACCACACTTCAAAAAGTTTACAGTCAATATTCAAGGACACACATATATAATTATGCCGATCACGTTAAGTTGGCAAATGATCTTGATAAGGATAACAAACTTCCTGCCACATTTATGGTAATAGCTCCAGCTTCATGGAACGACACGGTATGGGACGATATTGTACGTATGAGAACATTAAACGCTGAACAACGTAGAAGAGATTTACAAATGCACGTTTGTCCTTTGCAGATTGATATTGTAGAACGCTGTATCAATAGATATAGTAATAAGGGGGATAGGGTGCTTGATCCTTTTAGCGGTATCGGTACAGTTCCCTTAACTGCCATGAAAATGGGGCGATACGGAATAGGAATTGAACTTAATCCTGATTACTTCCGTGACGGTGTCGGTTACTGCAAGGTTGAAGAAGATAAAATCGAAGCACCTACTTTATTTGATTTTATGAATATTAAGTATAAGACATAGAAAAATTGGAGGAAAAACCATGAACAAAAAAGAAATAACAGAAATAAAGAAGAACTTTT
>JAHZHC010000001.1 GCA_019420505.1 Ruminococcus sp. | reverse complement strand
TTTTTGCACGCAAACGTGCAACTTTGAATGAAATATGAACAAAGTTTGTAGCATTAAACAAAATAACACTCATATACTTGTGCATTTTACACAAAACATTTATATTGCAGAAAGCCCACAGAAATCAAATTTCTGTGGGCTTTTTAATATAATTTCAATAAGGGCTTGCCCGTCATTAAACGTGGCAAGGGTTGACTTTTGTCAACCTGTAATCAGTGAGGGATTGTATTCCCTGCTGATTACAAAATGTTCCCCGCCTCCTTAGAGGTAGGGAACATCTTGCCTTAGTTATAAGTGTGTTAGGCAATATTAATTTAAATTTGCTTATCACTTCAACAGATAATTTTAGTCATCCTGAAGAGCCTCATAACCCTCTTCACCTGTACGAATCTTAACAACATTTTCTATATCATAGATAAATAGCTTACCGTCACCGATATGTCCGGTATAAAGGGCAGCCTTAGCTGCTTTTACAACACTTTCAACAGGCACTTTGCAGACTACAATTTCTGCTTTTACTTTTGGAAGAAGATTTGTTTGTATTTCCGCTCCACGATAATATTCAGGACGTCCCTTCTGCATTCCACAGCCGAGTACATTTGTTACTGTAACTCCCGTAACGTCAATTGCCTCCATAGCTGCAATGAAATCTCCCAGCTTTGTCTGCTTAAATACAGCCACGATCTTTGTCATCTTAGGAGAACCGTCAAGGTTCGGAGCTGCATATGTTTCCACAGGAACTGCCTTTTCAACAGGTACTACAGGTGGTTCAACTTTAATTACGCTCTTTGCATCATCCTTAGTATATGAGAGAGCTGCCTGTGACATTGCCGGTGCAAAGTCTGCGTAAGAAGATACAAGGCCATGCTCTGTAGCGTCCAGGCCGATAATTTCTTCTTGTTCGGAGGCTCTGAGACCAATTGTTTTCTTGATTCCAAAGAATACGACAGCCATACAAATTGCTGCCCATGCGCCAACGGTGATTACACCTAAAGCCTGCTTTCCGAGAAGTGTAAATCCTCCGCCGTAGAACAGACCTACAAATCCGCTTTCAGGAGCAGTATCTGTTGCAAATAAACCTACTGCCAATGTACCCCAGATACCGTTCATCATATGAACTGCTACAGCACCGACAGGGTCATCTACTTTAAGCTTATAATCAAGCAGCCAAACACCGAAGCAGACAAGAAGTCCTGAAACAACGCCGACTGCCGCTGAACCTGCGGCATCCATTACGTCACATCCTGCTGTGATACCTACAAGACCTGCCAAAGAAGCGTTAAGACACATTGAAACGTCAGGCTTGCCATATTTAATCCATGTGAAAATCATGCAAACTACTGTTGCAACTGCCGGAGCAATTGTTGTAGTTACAAATATTGAACCTAACTGAGGGATCGTTGTTGCTGCTGCACCGTTGAATCCATACCAACCGAACCAAAGAATAAAGCAGCCAAGTGCACCTAATGTAAGAGAATGTCCGGGAATAGCTTTAGGCTTTCCGTTCTTATCGAATTTACCGATACGAGGTCCGAGAATTGCTGCTCCGACGAGGGCTGCGATACCGCCGACCATATGGATATGACATGAGCCTGCGAAATCGTGGAATCCCAACTGAGAAAGCCATCCGCCGCCCCATCCCCAATGGGCTTCAATCGGATAAACTACCAATGAAATTATTCCGGAATAAACGCAATAGGAAATGAACTTTGTTCTTTCAGCCATTGCTCCCGAAACAATTGTTGCGGTCGTTGCACAGAACACCATATTAAACACGAATGCAGACCAATTAAAATTAGCATAGTCTGTGAAAATAGACAGTGATGGTTTTCCAATAAAACCGCCGATATCGTTACCCATTAATAATGAATAACCCAGAAGGATGAAAACCACTGTACCGATACAGAAGTCCATCAGGTTTTTCATTATAATATTTCCGGCATTTTTAGCCCTCGTGAATCCGGTTTCTACCATTGCGAAGCCTGCCTGCATAAAGAAAACAAGGGCTGCTCCGATCAAAAACCACACTCCGAATGTGTTACCGCTGACTAATTCCGCTACAGCGGTTTTGATTTCTTCAGTCATTTTATTTCCTCCTCTAATATAAAAATGATTAAAAACAATTAAGGTGCATGATTTATTACGGATATGGTTATCCGTAAAAATCATACACCTCATTGTGCACTTAAATATGTAGTAAAATATTAATGAAACATAATAATAAATATATAGTAATTATATGCTGAAATAAATATTAAATTATAATAATAAAATTGTCAGTTATACATAAAACAGCAGTTTGCCGTATGTTGGATATGGCCAATATTTTTCGCCGACCAAAGTTTCAATTTCATCTGCTGACGCTCTTAACTCGCCCATTGCTGCAAATACGACATCATGATAGTAAACTGAAAGTTCCTGAATATCCTCAATTTCATGAGCCTTGATCATAACGTCCTCAAGTTCTGAAAGCTTTTTATATGTTTGTGACGACAACAGGGACAATCTCTTAACCAAGTCTGTTTCAAAGTCTGTTTCTGCTCCGCAGGCTTTAGCAAGCTCAGCAGTTTTTGCAAGTTCCTTAATATACGAAGACGCTGCCGGAAGGATATCCTTTTTAGCCATATCAATCATTGTAAGCGCTTCAATATTTATAGTTTTGCAATATTCGTCAAGCAAAATCTCAACACGTGAATGGATTTCAGCTTCTGTATATACGCCATGCTTAACGAAGAGATCAATATTCTTTTTATCTGCAAAGTGAGGAATTGCTTCAGGAGTTGACTTAAGATTGAGTAATCCTCTCTTTTCGGCTTCGATCGGCCACTCGGCAGAATATCCGTTTCCGTTGAAAATAATATTCTGATTCTCTGCAATAGTTCTTTTGATCAAATCGTCAAGTGCATCCTGGAAGTTATCAGCTTTTTCAAGTTCATCTGCAAATTCATCAAGAACCTCTGCAACTATTGTATTAAGAACTGTATTAGGTCCTGCAACTGAAAGCTTTGAACCCGGCATTCTGAACTCAAATTTATTGCCTGTAAACGCAAACGGTGAGGTTCTGTTTCTGTCGGTTGTATCCTTAGGGAAGTTTGGAAGAACGTCTACACCGATTTCCATATCCACCTTTTTGCTTCCCTTATATGTTTCGCCTTCAACGATTGCTTTAAGGATTTCTGTAAGCTCATCACCGAGGAAAATCGAAATAATTGCCGGAGGTGCTTCGTTAGCGCCAAGTCTATGGTCGTTTCCGGCAGATGCAACAGAAACTCTGAGAAGATCCTGATAATCATTAACTGCTTTTATTACTGCTGCGAGGAATGTAAGGAACTGAGCGTTTTCAGCCGGCGTTTTTCCCGGATCAAGAAGGTTTACGCCTGTATTTGTTGAAATTGACCAGTTATTATGCTTTCCTGAACCATTTACCCCTGCAAACGGTTTTTCATGAAGCAGACACTTAAAGCCATGCTTTCTCGCAGTTCTCTTCATAATTTCCATTGTAAGCTGGTTATGGTCGGTAGCAATATTTGTTGTTCCGTAAATCGGAGCAAGCTCATGCTGTGAAGGAGCAACTTCGTTATGCTTTGTTTTTGCATAGATACCAAGTCTCCAGAGCTGTTCATCAAGATCTTTCATATAAGCGGCAACTCTTGTTTTAATTGTACCGAAATAGTGATCCTCAAGCTCCTGTCCTTTAGGCGCCGGTGCTCCGAAAAGAGTACGTCCCGTAAAGATAAGGTCTTTTCTCTTTGAATACATTTCTCTGTCAATGAGGAAATATTCCTGTTCAGGACCAACATTTGCCGTTACTCTTTTAGCATTTGAACCGAACATTTTCAGAATTCTCAATGCTGATTTATTTATTGCTTCCATAGAACGAAGCAAAGGTGTTTTTTTATCAAGGGCTTCACCGCCGTATGAGCAGAAAGCTGTAGGGATACAGAGTGTATCGGCTTTAATAAAAGCATATGATGTGGGATCCCAAGCCGTATAGCCTCTTGCCTCAAAGGTTGCTCTCAAACCGCCGGATGGGAATGATGACGCATCAGGTTCGCCCTTAACAAGCTCTTTACCTGAAAACTCCATAATTACATGGCCGTCGTCTGTTGGTGAGATAAAGCTGTCAAGCTTTTCAGCTGTAAGTCCTGTCATTGGCTGGAACCAATGTGTATAGTGTGTACAGCCTTTTTCACAAGCCCAGTCCTTCATAGCGTTTGCTACAATATTTGCAAGCTCAATATCAAGGTGCTTACCTTCTGCAATAGTTTTTTTCAAAGCCTTATAAGTTTCTTTAGGAAGTCTTTCCTTCATTACTGCTTCATTGAACACGTCGCTTCCAAAGATTTCTGGAACATTCATACTCAAATCCTCCTTATAAATTATAAAAAAGGGCACTGTGAACCTATTAAGTTCACAGCGCCTTTGCTGTTTACATTACATAGTATATACCACACTTTGAATTTTGTCAAGCAATTTTTGCGGATTTTTTTAATTTTGTAATTTTTATATAATTACTTTTCGACACAGCTTGTTCTTTTTAGTTATTTTTCAGCAAAAGCTACTTTTTAAATTACAAGCTATTCAATTATAATTTTCAGCAAAGCTGACAACTCCAGTGCCTGCAATTCATTGACCTTTACACCTTTTAATTCTGAAAAATCATCTGAGACTCTTATTGCTTCCAGGACGCAGTCTGTGAAATCCACACCGCTCAAAGGAGTTCTGAAAAATGATGTTCCTGAGAAGCGGGAGTTTGACAGATTGATATCTTTAAATTTGCAATTCGTCAATTCTGCATCAATAAATTCAGAATCTATCATATTCACTGAATCTAACACCGATTTATTAAAAACGGAATATGAACACAAACAATTACAAAAAGAAGTGAATTTTAATATTGAATCAGAAAACGCTGAACCTATAAGCTTAGATGATTTTATAGTTACCTTTCCGAAAAAAGCTTCGGAAAATACCGAATTTGACATATTACAGTTTTTGAATACTACGTCTGAAAAAGATGTTTTATTAAAATCACAGCTTAAAAGCTTACAATTATCAAAGACAACTGTTTTAAAACTAAGATAGGACAAGTCCTCATTTTCAATTTCAACATTCCTGATACAGATTCCGGATATTTCTTCATCGTATTGTCGGCATTTTTTTATATTTTGGCTTATATCAAATACAACATTAAGATTATGGCTTTCTAAGGAGTACGGCGTATCCATTTAATTATCCTCCCAATTTTGAGAAAAATCAAAATCCTTCGGAAAGTTTTCACAGATAACTGATTTGGAAAACTGTGCTGCGGTTTCAATAAGCTCCTTTGAATCGGCAGTCCATGTTATAAAATCGGCATTGATATCATATGCTTTAAAAGCTGTTTCCAAAGACACCGTTCTTAAATCACAGGCAATAAGGTGTGGTTTTGAAATCAATCTCCACACTATTGATGTGGCACTTATAAGCCTCAGAAAATACTGAAGCGTAATTTTTCTTTTAAACTCAGATATAAGCTGGCCTCTTTTCACATCCGGAGCAAATAATCTGAACCACAGCAAGGATAATGGATTAAAGCTTTGAACAGCAAATTCTCCCTCATATTTTTCAAGCAGTTTATATGTACGCTTTTCCAATATCCCAAATCCATATCCATCTTTTATTTCAATAAGCAGCGGTACTTTGCCGTTGACAAGTCTTAACACCTGAGAAAGAAGTGGAATTTTCTGATTCGTATTTTCAAGGTTAAAAGCACAAAGCTGATCATATGTAAAATCGGACACGTTTGCGTCCACTCCGCATGGTCTATACAATGACATATCGTGGATCACCACTACTCTGCCGTCTTTTGTAAGTCTTACATCAAGTTCTATAGCAAGTCCTTTATCACAGGCTGCTTTAAATGCCGGCAAAGAATTCTCTGGCACTCCTTCACTAATATCATGCAAGCCTCTGTGAGCAATATATTTTCCGAAGTTCAAATTATACTCCTGCCTTTCACTATAGATTTACTTAGAATTATACTCCCCTGTCAGACATTTGTCAACTTAATAAAACAGCAATATTATGATGAACATTGAGAAAATTTATATTATTATCATAAAATCATCACATAATCGTTATATAATTAAAAGAACGTTTAACAAGAAAGGATAATTTATTATGATAAAAAAATTATCGGCATTTTTAATTGCTATTACAATAACAATTGGCTGCTT
The DNA here is from genome assembly GCA_019420505.1 of Ruminococcus sp. GTDB lineage: Bacteria > Bacillota > Clostridia > Oscillospirales > Ruminococcaceae > FB2012. Next base: position 35,277 of record JAHZHC010000001.1, on the reverse strand, counting down.
TGCATCATGTTCCACAAAGGATGAAGATAGTTCATCTAAAGCTTCCGGAGAGTCATCTTCTGCAGCTTCGTCATCTGCTGACTCAACTGCTGAAACCAAAATTCCTGAGGCTTCTCTTACTATTGACGGAAAAAAGGTTGACACAAAAGACTTAATTATATGCACAGTTGACGGTCATGATATTGACTTTGACACATTCAGATATTATTATTTTTACACCCTTACAAACTATACAAATAACTACGGCGTAAATTTAGACACGATCAAACAAATTGATGACGGCTTCAATATTTTTATGAAGGATGTTGTTAACAACATAAAGCAGGAATATGTTGCACAGCAGTTGGCAAAAGAAAACGGTATTAAGCTTACTGATGATGATAAAAAGACTATTGATTCTAACATAAAATCAACCCAATCCAACTATGAATCTGAAGAAGAATATCTTAATGCTCTTAAATCAAGCTATCTGACTGAAGATTTATTGAGAAAGATGTATGAATTCTCCACAATCTATCAGAAGGTTGACAAACAGCTTTTCTCTGCCGGCGGAAAATATGCAACCTCTGAAAAAGATTTTAAGAAAATTGTTCAGGACACAGATGAATACTCTCGGGTAATACACATTCTTATCCCTTATGAATGTCAGGTTGAAATTACTGATTCTGCGGCAAAGGAATCTTATGACAAGGCTGCCTTATCTGCAAAGCTTTCCGCTAAGCAATCGGCATTTAAAGCACTTTCAGAAGATGAACAGGCAAAAGCAAAAGAAAAGGCTAAAAAACTTGCAGAAGATGTTCTGAAAAAGGCTAAGGACGGAGAAGATTTCAAAAAGCTTATTGAAAAATACGGCTGGGATCCGGGAATGGAATCATCTCCTGACGGTTATTATGTAAACAAAAACACCAGCTTTGTACAGGAATTTAAGGACGCTGCATTTAAACTTAAAGAAAATGAGATAAGCGGACTTGTTGAAAACAACAGCTATGGCTGGTTTATTATCAAACGTTTACCGGTTGATATGGATTACGTTGAAAAAAACATTGAGAATATGATTAAAGAGTATGACACCCCGAAAATCAGTGAATTATACAACGAACGCACAGAAAAAATGAAAGTTGTTTATGACGAAATTTTTGATAAGATCACTGCTGACAGCATAACATAAGCACAAAAATAACACGCATTGGCAAATTGCCGATGCGTGTTTTAGTTTATTCTATATTATAGCATCCGAGTTCTTTAAGCATTTTTTTACGATTTTTTGTTTCTTTAAAATCAGTAAATAATGTTTTGAAAGGATTTTTTCGCTTTAACGACAGATTAACATATCTAAAGATCTGATATATCCATGCGAAGCATTTTAGCTTAGGATATTTTTTCAGCAAGCTCCAATTATGAGTACCGTTTACCTGAAGGCTTTTTAAAAACGAGCCAACGCTTCCCGTACGTGACATGACGTTTACACCATGCTGTTCTTCTCCCTTTTTAGCGCCGAAATTACCTTGCTCAAAAATATAGTCAAGCAATTCGTTACAAAGCCTTTCATCTGCATTTTTACACCATGAAATATTATCTTCTCTTAACCCAAGAAAAATCTGACACAGTCTTGTAACTGTAATAGCAAGTACATTCAGACCGCTTTTTTCAAGAACTTCCTTAAACTCAGATTTCCAGACATCGTCGGTTAATTCTTCACTGACAAACATCATCCAGTCGATTATCTGTCTTAATCCCAGACCTTCCTTCAGATGCTTTTGGATATGAAGAAGCAATACTAACCCGTTTTGCAGTCTCGGAAAAGACGGAAACTGAAATTCATTTATTTGCTTAATAATTATATCATCCATACCAAGAAATATTAAGTCTTTCAGATATTTTCCGTTTTCGGATTCTGTAATTCCTGCGGGATATTTATGAAGCTCAAAATGAACATCGTTTTTAACAAAAGATATATGATAGCTCAACAACTTTTCTTCGGTAGTATACACAAACCCGTTTTTCAGCATAACATCATGACATTTATCAAAATCCTCAGGACGCACGATAAAATCAATATCTCCCATAGCTCTGAACTCAGGTTCCGGATAATACACTGCTGCTGATGATCCCTTAAGAACAGCAAAATCAATTTCATATGAATTCAACAAATCAATAAGCTTTTTCTGTTCTTCCAAAAGATTCATACAGCGAAACGCCTGATTGAACACCAGTTTAGACCAAGAATACTTCAATTTTTCATCTAACTGAACATTTTCGGATATTAAATTATATGGGATTGCGAGAACTGACTGAAATTTAAGCTCGTTTATCAGTGCTTCCCAATCAACAGTTTCAGAAATTCTGCATTCTTTTTTAAAAAGTGATTGCTCCAACAGTTTCAGCATTGTTTTATTTGTGTTGTTCATTTTAATGTCACCTTTTCATAAAATGTTAATCACCATATAACCCCAAACATCTGCCGCCGTCAACGCAAAGATTTTGACCTGTAATAAAGTCAGACTGATTACTAACCATAAAATAAACTGCATTTGCCACGTCTTCCAATGTTCCTATTGTATGCAGACAATTTGTATTTTTTAAGTAATCAGATGTATTTTCATTAAATTCTCCTCTTTGTATAAATCCGGGAGTAACGCAATTTACAGTTATTCCATACCGACCCAATTCAAGTGCCATTGACTTCATAAAACCAAACATTCCTGATTTTGATGCTGCATATTCAGAATAATTTGCTTTCCCCTGCACACCTACTGCGCTTGAAATAATAACTATTTTTCCAGTATTATTAATCATTTTTTGTGCCGCTTTTCGTGTACATAAAATAGTGCCCCTAAGATTTGTATTTAAAACTGAATCAATTACATTAACTGATTGTCGGGATAAATCACTCATTTTATCTCTTGCTCCACCGCCTGCGCAATTTACTAATATATCCAGGCGATTGTCATCATTAAAAGTACTGTCAAAAGCATATTCAATTGAATTTGAATCTGATACATCCATAATTAATGGCTTTGCGTTTAATCCTAACTCACAAATTTCATTAACTACTTTTTTTACAGATGATTCAGTTCTGCCTGATACATAAACAGTTGCTCCTTCGGCAGCAAGACGGCAGCAAATTGCTCTTCCAATCGCACCCGATCCCCCGGTTACAACTGCATTTTTACCTGCCAGACTGGGGCTCTTGTTAACTCTAATCTCATACGATTTGGTTGCTGAATATACCGTAAACTTTCTTTTGATTTTTTGTTTAAGTTTTTTTGGCAACAACTTAGTAATACTGCCCATAATAAAATAACCTCCTAAACATAAATCCAATCAAATAATATTATAATGCACTCACTGATTATCTGATCAAACCTTTTATAGTTTTTTTCATATTATCAGGCAAAATCCGACCCATTTTATGTTTTAAGCTTTTGTTAGGAGTACGGTAATTTGCAACAATGCTATTAATGCATTTAGCATCTATATCTTTATCTGTAAACACCTCCAACAAAATCGGATGATCGGATTCCTGATCCATTAATTCCGGTAATTTGCTGTCCAGCTCCTGTTTATTACATGCTGATAAATATTTGAAACCTCTGGAGATTACCCAATCCTTTACACTGGTTTCGTGTGCTGCTGCAATATGCTCGTCCAATGTAGGAACATTTTTAGTGTTTGGATATGAATGAAAAATAGCTCCGCCTGAATTATTGCAAACCATTATCCTTATATTATTTCCAACATACTGATTCCACAGTGCATTCATATCGTAAAAGAAGCTGAGGTCTCCGATAAGCAGAAAACTTAATTTTCCGCTGACATGAGCCTGTCCGATAAATGCAGACATTGATCCGTCAATACCGTGAGCACCACGATTGCAATAAACATTAATATTATCGGATATGTCAAAATAGTTTGCTAATCTTATGCTATTGCTGTTGGCAATATGGAGCAAAGCGCCTGATGGTATATTATTTAAATATTGCTGTGTTGCATACATTGAAGAATATGGAATCGGCTCATTATTAAGACTTCCGTTCACACCGATTTTATTATACCATTCTAACCATTTTTCATAATAGGAATGGTCAGAATTACTATCTGAAAGCTCCGAAAATTTCTTGAAAAATGTCATTGGACTGCATTCTATAATATCAGACAGGATTTTAAAAGGATCAGAAACCTCGCCTTTAGAGGAAATGTGCCAATGTTCAAAGTTTGTTTTAAAAGGAGCCATTCTTGGTTTAATTTCTGAAATAGTATTTGCGTTCATTGTAATTATAATATCAGGACAAAGTTCTGACATTTCACTTCCGTTTAATGTCCTGCACATTGCAAAAGTCGGTATACTGTTTTTACACTTCATATTTGACAATAAATCTACAGATACAACACAATTATACTTATCGCAAAAATCATTTAATATTCTTTGCTCAGCTTCTGTAAGAGGAGCATACTGGCCATAAACTATTAGTATCTTTGAATTTTTAAGTTTTAAAGCTTTGTTTGTCCATTTTTCGCATGGATCTTCCAATGTTAAACGCTCAATTTTACGAATATCAGGTAAAGTTTGCTCTTCAAATTTAACAATGCCCTGATAGATTGGATAGTCGTTTTCAACAATGAAATTAATATGTACGGGACCGTATTCCTTATGATTTAATTCCATCAATGCTTCATTTGCAATTCGTGAGCAATACCAAAAGTCTTTTTCATCTCTCACATGAGGAAGTGTAACAACTTTTTTGCATACATCTGAATACAAATGCTCCTGAGGAATCATTTGCTCCTCCTGCTGGAACATATAGTAATGGTTACGGTCAGCTGTCAGTAAAAGCAAAGGCAACTGTTGATAAAAAGCCTCATTAGCAGCAGAAACATAATTTGCAGCAGCTGTTCCCGATGTACAGCATACGGCAACAGGCTCTCTCAGTTCCTCAATAAGACCAAGCGCAAAAAATGATGCACTTCTTTCATCAACAATAGAATATGTTTTGAAAAAATCGTCATGCTCCAATGAATATACCAACGGAGTATGTCTTGTTCCCGCAGAAATAACAATGTTTTTAACATTATATTTCTTCAGAAGGGTTACCAAAATCAGAACATTTTTTAAGCTTGAATACATAATTACCCTCTCTTCTTTAATATCTTAGTTTTTAAAGAACCAACCATACGGAAAGCTAACTGTTTAGTGTATTTATATTCAGACATTTTATGATAACAAATCCAAAAAACCACATTAGGAATTAAAGCACAAATCAACGCTTTAATTATTAATCCCAACCAACTATCTGCTGATACAAAATTACATATAAATATTGTTATTATTCCTGCAATTACAGTGATGATCAAATAGAATAACAATTGCAGCCAATATTCATAAGGCTTACTTTTAAAATAATTCTTGAATAATATATAAGAACCCCATGGTACATTAATCAGAATTGTGCAAATCAACGTAGAAATAATTACACCGTTCATACCGATAAATTTAACTAAAATTAAATTTGTCAGCAAATTAACAGCTGTAGCGACCAATGGTCTGAATCTGTCTTCCCACCATAGTCCGGCTGCCTCACGATATGTATATGTCATTGTGGTAATCCTCGGAAGCAAAAAGTACAACACCATTAATGCCATCGTTTCCATTGGCATTAATAATTTCTCACCAACCCAAAGCCTCATAAAATCCTGATACAAACAAAATAAACAAACAGCACACCAACTGCATAACCAGCCATTTGCAAAAGTAAAGTTTTTAAAATCCTTATAATTTTCTTCACGTGTGTTAGTAACCATTTTATTTCCTACACCGGCTGTAATTGATGTAGTCAATATAGTAAGGAAACCGACTATTGAAGTTTGTATGTAATAATAATTATTATAAATTGCAAGAGGTGTAAGCCCTAAGAAGGAAGATATTACAATTGTATCAACAGAAGCAAAAACAACATTATATATTTTAAATGAAATCAATCCTACAATTCTTTTCTTTAATGCAGATTTCATTTCATCTGAAATTGTTCCTATACATTTAATATCAGGGAACATTTTATTTGCCAGAAATGCATTTGCCAGATTTGTTAAAATAGTTGCCAAAGGAATTATTATTACATAAGCATAATAGTTATGCAAAGTTAACAGAACTGCTATTTTTAACACATTACTAATTAAAGAGATAATAGTAACTCTTTTGCTGGTAAGGTCGTTTCTCTGATGTGCAGAAAACAATGCTGCTTTATATGCAAATAAAAAATAGCTTATAACTGTATTTCCTAAATAAATGAAATACAATATATATATATTAATATCAGACGGATGAGTTCCTTTAATCAGATAATTTAAAAACGGTGATACAGCTATTCCGCCTACAAGTATTACTGTACCTATTAAATGATATATTTTTTTATATACATTAAGCAATGCACATAAAGTTTTATTATCGTCTTCAGCAATAGGTTTATACATACTGAACACAATTGCAGTACCAAATCCAAGCTCAGAGATACTTAAAACAGAAAGTATAGATGTAAATAAGCTGCTTAATCCAAGGTATTCTGCACCAAGAGCCTTGATCATAACCGTTCTTGTTATAAACGGCAAAAGCAGTGATGCAATTTTTTCTATAATCCCCCAAACTATATTACGTGAGGCATTTTTTGTTCTTTCAACTCTCATTTTTCCTCCGATAAATAGAATTTAATAAAATAGATTTCAATACAATGACATATCTTCTCACCATTCTTTTAATTATACCATTTTCATCAAATTTGTCAACGGCAATAATCCACATAAGTGACTATTTATATTTGATAATCATTGACTTATACTATTATTTTATGATATAATATAAAAAGGACGTTAATTTTACAACAAACTGGAAGTGATAAATTTGAAACAGAATAAAAACGTAAATTCTGAATGTACTATTTGTAACGATTTGATCAGCATAATCATACCTGTTTTTAATGCAGAAAAATATTTAGATAAATGTTTAAATAGTGTTGTCTCACAGACATACTGTAATCTAGAAATAATACTTGTAAATGATGGCTCATCTGATAACAGTGCTAAAATATGCGATAGATTTGCTAAAGAAGATAATAGAATTACGGTCATCCATCAACCTAATCAAGGTGTTAGTTCATCAAGAAACAATGCTCTTAAAATAGCAAACGGAAAATTTGTAATGTTTGTTGACAGTGATGACTGGCTTGAAACACAAGCAATAAGTATTATTTACACAGCACAGCAAAAGCAAAATGCCGATTTAGTTATCGCTTCATACAATTATATTGCTAAAAACAAAACAATAGCAAATAAATTTGAAGATAAACTTACATTAACAAATAGCATTATTAAAGAATTACCAAAGTGGTATGAAATTATAAATACACCTTGGGGCAAACTTTTTGATAAGGATATTATAGATAAATATAATTTAAAGTTTCCAAACAATACAAAAGTAGGGGAAGATACCGTATTTTGTCTTAGGTATATAGAAAAAACCAACAGTGTTTTGACACTTTCCGATGTTATATATAATTATAATATTTCAATTAGTACTAATGCAACTAAAAAGTATCATCCGGCTTTTGATGATTATATGATTGGTATATGCAGTGAAATGAAAAAGATAATGAAAAATGACACAAACCATTTTCTTAGCAATTTTTCAATTGTTCTTTTCAAAAAGACTACAAAACATTACTGTAGTCACATTAAGAAAAATGCTTTACTTAAAATAAAACTCCAACAAGCATATACGAAGTTTAAAGAATTTTTTGCAGAAGACGATTTGCTAAATGATACAAAGATTTTTACTCAAAAAGAAAAAGAGAAACTACTTAACAATGAAATGCTTGGCTTAGTATCTGTTATTAAAATAGAAAAATTTAAATCAAAATTTTCTAATAAAATATTAAAGATAAAAAAATTTTTTAAGGAATGAGTACTTATGGATATCGGTTTAATTACAATATTTGATTCAAATAATTATGGTAATAAACTTCAAAACTTTGCAGCTGTTAAAATTATAGAAAGCTTCGGATTAAATCCATATACTTTAATTATACATAAACAGAATAATATAATAAAAACCAAAATAAAAATGTTAATAAATATGTTAACAGGATATAGATTATCTAAAAATCAATACAGCTGGAAAAGATTTATCAGATTCAGGCGATTTGATAAAAAATATTTGAATCAGTCTCAATTATTAGTCAAAGGAAAGCTTAAATCAGATAATTTTGATTATTTTATAATCGGAAGCGATCAGGTATGGAATCCTACCTGGTATAAGTATGATCCTATAAGAAAAAATGCCTTTCTTTTGACCTTTGCAAGACCTGAACAAAAAATATGCATGGCTCCCAGCTTCGGAATCTCAGAACTGCCTGAAGAATGGAAAGTTTATTTTAAAGAATGTTTGAACACTTTTCCTATGCTTTCAGTTCGTGAGGAAGACGGTGCAAAAATAATAAAAGAACTGACCGGACGAGATGCAGAAGTTGTTATAGATCCGACATTAATGCTTGACTCGTCTGAATGGAGAAAAATTGAGAAGAAACCTAAACTAAATATAGAAAAACCATATATCGTTAAATGTTTTTTAGGTAATCAGACTCAAAATAATTATATAAAAACTATTGCTGACAAAAACGGCTTGGAAATAATAGACGTTTTAGACAAAAGCAATTCAATTTATGCTCATTGCGGACCGCAGGAATTTCTTTATCTTATTGATCATGCTGAATTAGTATGTACCGACAGCTTCCATGCAACTGTTTTTTCAATTCTGTTTAAAAAACCATTCTTGGAATTCTATCGCCACATAGACGGAGAAGCCGCTATGAATTCCAGAATTGACACACTATTAAAAAAGCTTTGCTTGGAAGACAGACTTCCCGGAAATGTATCCGATGAAGATATCTTTAAATGTGATTATTCAAAAGCATATGAACTTTTAGAAACAGAACGCAAGAAATCTTATGATTTCTTAAAAAAGTCTTTTCATATTACCGAATAGTAATAAATTTCAAACACACCCGTAAAATCAAGGGTGTGTTATTTTTATCTGTCGCCGTACATTTTATCATAATAATTCTGATATTCACCTGAAATAATAGTTTCCCACCATTCTTTATTATCGAGATACCACTGAATGGTTTTTTGGATTCCGTCTTTGAACATTGTTTCAGGAAGCCAGCCAAGCTCATTATGAATTTTAGTCGGATCGATAGCATATCTCATATCGTGACCTTTTCTGTCTGTCACATATGTAATAAGGCTTTCGGGTTTATCAAGAGCTTTACATATTATTTTTACAATATCTATATTCTTCATTTCGTTATGCCCGCCGATATTATAAACTTCTCCGACTTTTCCATTATGTATGATCAAATCTATAGCCTTGCAGTGATCTTCAACATAAAGCCAGTCACGGACATTAAGCCCCTCGCCATATACGGGCAAAGGCTTATCGTTAAGAGCATTAGCTATCATCAGAGGGATAAGCTTTTCAGGGAAATGATAGGGACCATAGTTATTTGAACATCTTGATATTGTAACAGGAAGCCCATAGGTTCTGTGATAAGCCAGCACCAACAAATCAGCAGCAGCTTTGGAACTGCTATAAGGAGAGCTTGTATGAATAGGTGTTTCTTCCGTAAAAAACAAATCCGGTCTGTCAAGAGGAAGATCTCCGTAAACTTCGTCAGTAGATACCTGATGGTATCTTTCTATGCCGTACTTTCTGCAAGCGTCCATTAAGGTAGCTGTACCCATAATATTTGTATGAAGGAAAATTCCCGGGTCTTCAATTGAACGGTCAACATGACTTTCTGCTGCAAAGTTTACAACAATATCAGGTTTTTCCTCTTCAAACAGCCTATAAACTGCTTCTCTGTCACATATATCCGCTCTTACAAATCTAAAATTGGGATTTTCCATTACAGGAGCAAGTGTAGACAAATTGCCTGCATATGTAAGCTTATCAAGGCAAATTATTCTATAATCGGGGTATTGATTAAGCATATGGAATACAAAATTACTGCCTATAAATCCTGCTCCTCCGGTTATGATTATTGTCATGATTTATTCCTCCGATATTGATAAAATATACTGACCATACTCGGTCATTTTTAATTCTTCGCCCAGTTTATTCAATTGTTCAGTTGTAATAAATCCTCTGCGCCATGCAATTTCTTCTATACATGAAATATAGAAGCCCTGCATTTCCTGAACTGTTTGAACAAATTCGCCAGCCTTAAGCATTCCTTCGGGAGTACCGGTATCAAGCCATGAAATTCCCCTTCCCATTAAAGTAACCTGAAGCTGTCCTTTTTCAAGATAATGATTGTTTATGGACGTTATTTCAATTTCACCTCTTGCAGAGGGTTTAACGTTTTTTGCAATGTTCACTACCTCATTATTATAGAAATAAAGACCGGGAACTGCATAATTTGATTTTGGATGCAGGGGTTTTTCTTCAATTGAAATAACCTTATTATTCTCATCAAACTCGACGACGCCGAAAGCTTTAGGATTTTTCACAGGAAAACCGAAAATGGCGGCACCTGACTGTTCAGCCTGATTCATTGCATTTTTTAAAATACGGGTAAAGTCCTTTCCATAGAAAACGTTATCTCCGAGGACAAGGCACACGCTGTCATTTCCTATAAAATCTGAACCGAGGATAAATGCATCTGCTAATCCTCTTGGTTTATCCTGAACCTTATATTCAATATGTACACCCAATCTTGAACCGTCACCTAAAAGCTTTTTATAATTTGGAGTATCTTCAGGTGTTGATATTATCAATATATCCTTTATACTTGCAAGCAGAAGAACTGACAGCGGATAATAAATCAACGGTTTATCATAGATTGGAAGCAGCTGCTTACTTACCGCAATAGTATTGGGATAAAGACGGGTTCCCTTTCCGCCTGCTAAAATTATACCTTTCATTTTTTATCCTTTCACAAACAATATGTCAAACATATTACACTTAATTCTTTAATTATCATTACTTTTATAAGTTCGTTCACTTATAATATAACGTGGTCTTTTCTTTGTTTCAAGATATATTTTTCCAATATATTCTCCAATAACTCCAAGACAAAGCAATTGAATTCCTCCCATAAAGCAGACAATACAAAAAGTTGATGCCCATCCGCTTACTGTTGATCCTGTCATGCTCATGATAATTGCCCATATTACTCCTATAAAACTGGCTATCGCAAAAAACACGCCTAATCCAATAATCAGTCTGATTGGTTTAACAGATAAGCTTGTAATTCCGTCAAACGCCAGCGATAACATTTTCTTCAAAGGATAATGACTTTCTCCGGCAATTCTTTCATGTCTTTCATAATAAACACTTGTACTCTTAAAGCCAACCAACGGAATCATGCCTCTTAAAAATATATTAACTTCCTTATAGTCAGCAAATTCCTGTAAAACTCTGCTGCTCACTAAACGGTAATCCGCATGGTTGAATACAACTTCTGCACCCATCCAATTCATGAATTTATAAAAGCCTTCAGCGGTAAATCTTTTGAAAAATGTATCCGTATCACGTTTGCTTCGCACACCGTAAACGACTTCACAACCGTCAAAATATGCATCAACCATTTCATCCATGGCATTAATATCGTCCTGACCATCACAATCTATGGATATAGTTATATCACACATATCCTTAGATTCCATAAGACCTGCTAAAACTGCATTTTGATGTCCTCGATTTCTGCTTTGGGAAATCCCTATGTAATGTTCATCCTGTTTTGACAAGTCGGATATGATTTCCCATGTTTTATCCTTTGAACCGTCATTAATAAACATTATTCTGCTTTCACTGCTTATTTTTTTCTTAGAAACCAAGCTATTTATTTTTTCCAAAAACATAGGCGCTGTTATTGGCAGCACTTTTTCTTCATTATAACACGGAATTACTATATATAAAACAGGTAATTTATTCTCAATGTTACTCATCTTGTCCTCCAAAATTCTTAAATATTTTTATAGTTCAAAATTATTCTACAAATCCTATCCACATCATCAAGACTTAAATCCGCATACAACGGAAGAGTAAGAATCCTTTTACTTATATCCGATGCAACAGGTGTACGACTTACATCATATTTTCCTTTGAAGCATTCAAATGTATTGGTTAACGGATAAAAATATTTTCTCGCACCTATTCCGTTTTCCGAAAGCTTTTTAAACACATCATCCCTGTTTGCACCAAATTGTTTTTCATTAAATAAAACAGGAAAATAAGCATAATTAGATGTAACATCGTTTTGTACCTGATTAATCTTCAAACCTGATACACCATCTAAGTTACTGCAATATCTTTCAACAACAGCTTTCCTCTTTATGATTTCCTCATCAACATGCTTCAGATTGCAAAGACCCATAGCTGCGCAAAATTCGTTCATCTTTGCATTTGCTCCGACTCCTTCAACACTTTCCGGTCCGCTTATACCAAAATTTTTCAACCAATATAGCTTTTTTCCAAAATCAGCATCCTTAAAGCTGACTGCCCCGCCCTCAATTGTATTGAATACTTTTGTGGCATGAAAACTAAAGCAGGAAACATCTCCGAATGAACCGACGCCCTTACCTTTATATGTTTCACCAAAGGTATGTGCAGCATCATAAATGACTTTAAGCTTATATTTTCTTGCAATTCTATCAATTTCTTCGACGTTGCAAATATTTCCATACACATGCACAGGTACAATTGCAGAAGTTTTTTCTGTAATCAAAGCTTCAATCTGATCTGTATCTATAGTAAAATCGTCAGAATCAATATCACAAAAAACAGGAGTAAGTCCGTTTCTGACAATTGCATGAGTAGTTGAAGCAAAAGTAAACGGAGTAGTTATTACCTCTCCTTCAAGACCTAATGCCTGCATAGAAAGTTCAAGCGCCATGTGTCCATTTGTCAACAGGTCAATGTTATCAACATCAAGGTACTGTTTAAGCTCAGACTGGAGCCGTTTATGCTTTGAACCCATATTTGTAAGCCAATGGGTTTCCCAAATATCCCTTATTTCATCTATGTATTCATCCATATCAGGCATTGATGAACGGGTTACAAGAATTGATTTCATTGTTTATTTTCCTCTTTTAATCTATTATAAATTTCATAAAGTCTGTTACAATCATCTAAGCACAATTTACCTTTGAATAAGCTTATATTTTCTTTGATTATTTTTTCAGGCCAATTCCACCATTTGATATAATTAAGACATTCTATTACTTTATCTTCAAATCGATATTTTAAAATTCTGCTCGGATTTCCTACTACAACGGCATAATCAGGGACATCTTTGGTTACTACTGTACCCGATCCGATAACAGCACCATTCCCTATTTTTACCCCCCCTGGAATTATGCAGGAGTTCATGCCGATCCAGACATCATTTCCTATTTTCACAGTTTCCGATATTACGTCTTCATTTTCATCAACAAAACCAAATTGCTTAAGCTGATAAAATGGAGATGTGGAAATATGCTCATAATCGTGAGAAGCACCGCCGCAGGCAACATTCCAAGAGATAGAACAAAATCTTCCGATATCCGCATGCTTTATTACGGTATTCATACCGGTATACGTACAACGGCCAATTTTAGTATCAACAATAAAATTACGCCGGTTTATCTGTACTTTATTTTCAAAACAACAGTCTTTAACAAACGAATCCTCACCAATAATGACGCTGCTGCCCATACTGCTGTTAATCACTTTTGCTCCGTCATATACTTTGTAATCTTTAATTACTTCATTCATACAAAACCTCTGTTTATTTCATTTCGCTATAAAGTTTTTCTTTTATACTTACAAGCGAATATAAAGTTTTCGTAATCGGCAAATCAAGATTAAAATTATCAGCCATATTCAAAAGCTCGCCTGCAAGATACTCATTTTCTGTTTTTCTGTGATTCAAAACATCCTCAAGCATAGAGGTTTTCTTATTTCCGCTGTATGTTACATAATAATTAATTATATCTTCAATATCCTCATTAGCCAAACCTATATTCTCAGCTGCTGCAACCTCAAGAAACTCAGCCATACTTTGTCTGCAAAGCTGCTGAAGCTCTTCAACGTCTTTAAACATACTGTAATCAGCACCTGTTAAAGCAGTAACTGAATTTCCTGCCACATTTAACATCCATTTCTTCCACACCATTTTTCTGATATCCTGCTCAATGGTTACGTCTACCCCTGCATAATCCAATATCTCATAAATACGATATACACAGTCGTCAGAAGACCTGTCGGATTTTCCTATATGCATTGCTCCGGGATTGTCATATTCAATAGCATCATCTTTTCTTCGTGTATTTGGACCCTGAACATATCCCTGCAATATCTGATTGTCAGGAAAGTTCCTGCAAAAGAATTTATATGAATATATACCATTCTGCAAAGGCAGTATAACGGTATTTTCCGTAACGACTTTTCTTATATCATCAACAGCAAATTTCAAGTCATAATTCTTAACACATACAATCAGCAATTCTACTTGATTTTCTATTTCGGACAAGTTTGAAATAATTTTTGGTGAAAAGCTTTGACCGTTTACAGTTAGTTGTGAATTCTCCAATTCTTTTCTGAACGCACCTCCGGCAATCAAAGAAAAGTTATCACCATAAGCATTATTCAATTTATGAGCAATAGGAGTTCCGATTGCTCCCAATCCTATAAGCGCAACAGTATTTCGCAAATTTATTTCCTCCTGAACCCAAAAGTTTTGAGAATATTAATACAGTTCATCTACTATCTGAGTATCAAATTTTCCAATTAACATATTATTGCCGTTTTCATCACCGACAACAAGCAAGTCATATATTTTATTTATAGTATCGATAAGCTTCTGTTTATTTTCAGAAACAAGGAAGAAACGGCAGACAATTTGTTTTAACGTTCCCTCACCAGTAACGGTATCTCCCTCATTATAGCTTGGATTAACAGATACTACATCAGGCAGATTTTTTATTTGTTCAAGGCCGCCGAGTTTTTTTATTTTACCCAAGCTGACAAGCGGGGACAACTTACAGGCAATTTGCTTATGCTTTGGGTTGCTTAGCAATGATAAATCTTTCTCTGACGCTTTTCCTGTAAGTGCAACATTTATATATAATTCTTTTGCGTCAATACCGGAAATCTGAGAAACAATCAAATGCTCCTGTGCTCCGTTTAGTCTATATCCCGGTTCATATATTCTTACCAAGCCTTTATCCTCAAATGCCTGGAAGAAAATCGAACCGTTTTTCAAACCTAATCCCTTTATCATTTTTTTAACCATAGGATCTGTAGACTTCATATAAGAATCAATATGTCTTGACGGGAAGATATAGGATGTCGGCAGCTGCACCAATTCTTCTCTTGCCTTATAAGTATATCTGTCACACATTCCTGCGAATATTGGGTTGCCGTCCTGAATAACGTAATATGAAATTACCTCATCACCTGTCATATAGCGTTCGATCAGATATTTGCCGTTCTTAGAGAAAGAAAGTGCATATTCAATCGCCCTATCAAGTTCATTTCTGTTATGGCATACGGTAATGCCTTTTGAACTGCAGCTGTCTATAGGTTTTACTATTACGGGATACTCAATATTATCCAGATCCTCAGGTCCATACTCATCAATAGTTGGAACACCATATTCTCTGCATTTATTCTTGAAATAATCTTTTCGCACCATTACAGAAAACTGTTCCTGAGTTGCAAAACAAGGCTTGTCCAATCTCTTGCATACCTCACAATACGCAGGAAGAAGAGCTTCCGCCACACCTACCAGCACTCCGTCGACATTTTCTTTTTTTGCTAAATCAACAAGCGCCTCAACATCAGATGCATCAATATTATAAGACTTTGACGCAAATTTCTTTGCAAAAGCATTGGGATCATAATCTGTCACTATAGTATAATAACCTAAGGAATTTGCTTTTTCTATAAGACTGACTGTTTCAGGATTTGCGCCTAAAATCAAAAGTTTCTTTTTTATATTCATTTTTTCACCTTAATCTATATTTTAATACATAAAGTTTAATATTAATTACTGAATTCATTAAAAACTCTTTCAACTATTTTATCATCTGATAATGAACTGAATTTTCTTGCATAAAGACAATCAGACAGCAAAAGCTTGTCAAAATCCTTTTCCGTCAGGGTTTCAGGACTTTTTCCATGATTACTCCAATCTATAAATCGGATATCCTCGCTGCTTTGATTTTTATAAAATTCAGAGTTATACAATATGGAATGAATAAACATCTCGTCACAATAGCTTGAATACTTGAATACTTTTTTCCACATTGAATTATTTCTCATTTGGTCTGATATATATACCGCAAAATCATGGGTTATATCAAACCACTGACTTCCTTTTTTTATTTCTGCTTTAAGATTTTTCATTCGGTTTATACCAATTAATTTCTGAAATTTACAAGAAACTCTATCTAATTTCCTAACAAGTTTATTCCCCAGTCCTTTAAAATGATAAAACATTAATCTGTCATAAAAATCCTTATTTTCACAAGCATATTTATCAAAAGAAACATATTCCTTTCCTGAATTCCGCTCAAAATATTCGTCTATTTCTTTATTTGATTTAATTGGCAAATCTGCACCTGAAAGCAAATGATAATAATCATGATATTTCTCTGTTGCTTTTTCAAGAAGCATTAACTCTGCCTCCATCATCTCTGCGCCTGCCCATCTAACAGCTATTCTTTTGATAAATTCGACTGACGAATTTTCAACACAACTTTTTATATTCTGTTCATTAAAATCAACTGCTCTTTTATCAACATGAATATATATATCATTATTTTTATTATCTAACATTCTAACAAGCGTCTTTAAAAGTTCAAACTGATTATGCGCAATTATCAGATATGCATGCTTCATCCAACAACCTCCATAAATAAATTATACAATATTAATCTATAGGAGCATATATTTTGAAATTATTGCTTTCATGGTATACTTCATATTCATTTAGACTAAGCATATAGTCAAGCACAGCCATTTTTGCCTCAGATGTAAAATGATCGTCACCACGCTGAATCTGATTGACATATGATATCACGATTACAGGCTTAATGCCTTGATCTTGTTTTTCTTGAATCACCCCAAGCAATCTTTCTACACTGACTCTTGGATAATCAACACAAGGCATTACACTTTCAAAATAATCTTTCTGCTCAGATATATTAAATCCTAATGGAAAATATCCGAAAACGGCAACTTCAGTATTCTGTAATTCAGGCTTACGCATAATTTCATAATACTCGTTAAGCTGTTCTGATCGGATTTTGGAGGTTTTCATTCCCTTTAGCACTGTTAATTCCGGATTAACAGAATATTTTAATTCTCCATAATCTGCATCAAGATAACTTTGAGGCATCATGCAAAATATACCAACAGCATAAAGGCTTGTTATAAAAATAATACTAAATGACTTAACAAAGTTTTTAGCTATTTTAAAATACTTGTTATTTAAGCTTGTACAAGTCATTATTAATTGTACGCCTAAAGCAATTGAAAGTACAGCATAAGATTGGATTATACTGATTCTTCGGAATCCCAAATCAGACCCGATCACAGAACAACAGCCCATTAAGAACGTTGAAGCAAACAAAAGTGCATATTCAGATTTTATTTTCTTTGATTTTAATAAAAATGCAAAAGAAAAACATAAAGATCCAATTGCCAAAATCAGAAAAACCGTTCCAGAAATCTTATTTTTCAGCACAAACAAAACAACTATACTGTATACTGCAAAAACTATTTCCATTAAGAAATTGTTTTTGAAATCTACAACACGTTTTATAAAAGTTCTTATTAATTCCCACAAAATCACTACAGGAACAAAACAGCAAATCATTACTGTAATTGAAGAAATACCTTGCTGTCCCAGTGTTTTAATTTCTGCGCTTAAAGAATGTCCGCTTTTTTCTTCAATAGCCAAATGATTTACTACATTTTTATCAACAATCCCTAAAAATTCTCTTACATAAGACATAAATGAATTAATTAAATTTTCAGGTCCTAAAATAAAGAACAATAATGGTATTATGCAAATGAATGCACCTGCTGCGCCTGCAACATACAAAAATGCTGTTTTTATAGTTTCTTTTTTACTGTATCCGTTTATCCAGCCATAGAATATTATCAGCAAAACCATAGCTAAATATATCAGATTTGTTAATCTGAATAAAATATTGATTCCTGATATGATACCTGCAATAACAAGTTTGCTGTTCTTTTTATCAACTAAACCGGTATGCAGAAACATCAATGCTAATATTAACACAAGCGATGTCATAGGATAATAGCTATAAATTGACTCCCCGCCTTTTGTTGCTAATGACAGACCTATCAGAAGCACGAGTATTAAATTTTTATCAAGATATCTTTTGAAAATCTGATATGCAAAAAACGCAGTTAAAATACCTATGATCCAATGTAATATTCTGTAAACCAACAGCTGATATGCAGGTAACAGTTTATATATTATTCCTCCGATAAGATTAGTAAGTACTAAGCCTATATCAGTTATGCCTTCACCGAAAAAAACATTTTTATAGTTCTCCATATTAAATCCGGTATCGGTATAATCAATTCCTTTATTCAAAAATGGTATTTTCCAAATAATAAATATAATCCAAAGACATATCGTAATAATTCCACTGTATTGTTTATATAAACCTTTTACTTTTATATTGTTCATGTTTTTATCCCCTATTGTTTAATCTTATTCACCATTTCAGGAAATAAACATCCTAAAAGAATATAGGACTTTCGCTTAATAGAAGCTTTCTTAAAAGCTCTTCTTTTAATAGCATCTTTATAACGGTTTTCTAACAAATCAATTTCAAATTCTCGTCTGTCAATGCATTTTAAAATATCGTTTTTATATTTTCCGTTAGTGTAATCATCTAAGGCCTTTAAAAAAGGAATGTATTTTTTAAGACTGGCAGTAAATTGATCATTTTTCTTTCCAACTCTTTCAGTCCATGAGCCTTCAGTGAAACGTCTGTAGCAAGACATATTTCTGTTAATATAATGTACGTCGCCTTGAACAGCACAAACAATACGTATCAACATATCATTGCAGCTCAATTCCAGAAACTTTCCATTTGTATCAAATTTATCAAAGCATTCCCTTCGCACAAAAAGCGTAGCAAATTGAGGTAAAGTCAACTGATTACCAATAAGTCTTTTCATAGGTACAGAACAATCTTCTGAAAAATCATATCTTTCTTCAATTAAATTCTTATTTTTATTTACCATACTGTAAGCGTGACAGCAGGCTGAACACTCTCTATGAGCTTCCATATAATCATACTGAATCTGCAATTTATCAGAGTCAGACCAATAATCATCACCCTCGCAAAATGCAATATACTTACCTTTTGCTCTTGGAATTTGAATCTGAGAAGTTATACTTATATTTTTTGAAAACTGGTTTTCTGTTTGATATATTGGTTTTACAATATTCGGATATGTTTTTTCATACTCACGAATTATATCTGCTGTCCCGTCAGCTGAGGCATCGTCATGAACCAATATTTCAAATGGAACACTGACTTTTTGCATTAAAAAGCTGTCCAAAGCGTCTGCAATATATTTTTTCTGGTTATATGTATTGCAGATTATACTTATTACCGGTTCACTCATGCAAATATCACCTCATCTTATTTTAAATAAATTTCAGTATGAAGATTTCCGCTTCGAATGTCTTTTCTGTGTCTGTCACAAAACCACTGTGCTTTTAAAACATCCAAACAATTGTCACGCTTTATTAAACGCTGAATAAACAATCCGAAGTTAGACCATCTTGTCATTATCCTTGATTTAAATCCTAAGCCCCATTTGTATGTTAAAAACTCCCTGTTAATTATCTGCATATAAGTTACTTTCCAAGAAGTTTCACGCCACTCTTTTGAAACCATATGATAAACTTTGATCTTAGGATCAACAATACATTTTAGGTTTTCCTTTTTTGATGCCATATAATATCTGTGACTGAAATCCAGATCTTCAGGATAACCATAGCTAATAAACTGAGATTCCCAATCTAAATTCCATTTATACACCAAACTCTTTCTTACCACAAAGAAAAATCCCATTGCCCACTCTGTTTCAGCTCTTGTCTGAACATTCTGAGGTAATCTGCCGTATAAACCAAAAGCAATATGACCTGAGTGTCTGCGCTTATATGATTTTTTCCCAAACAAATAACCCATTTTAGATTTTTCTATTCCTGCATTTAAATCTAAACCGGCAATCATACTTATTGAAGTATCGGTCATTATATTATAAATTTCAGCTATAGTATCTTCCGGAATGTTTACATCGTCATCCATAAATACGACTATATCATTTTTAACCTTTTCAATACCAAAATTTCTTGCCATTGTCAATGAAGGCTCTCTGTGATAATAATGAATATTCAACGGAAACATATCTGTTACATTCTTAATCTCATCACAGATTTTCGAATCTGTACTTTGATCTACTATAATAATTTCTTCAGGATAATGAGAAGAATTCTCAATATGATTTAGTGTTTCTTTCAAAGTATTTACACGATTCATTGTAGGAATAACAACGCTTATCGGAATTGTATTCATATTTTCACTCTTTTCATCATTCATTTATATAAACAAATTATCATTATTGATTAAACTCTTGCTTTCTATTCCTTTTCCTTCATGTTATCAGCTATCCCAAACAAAATCCACAACAAAAACACGGAGGTCCCCGGACCTAACGGGGGGTATCCTTCCATTAATGATATCACAAAGAAATAAATAATAAAACATTTCAGTAAAAACATAATATTAACAACACGATCATCATAGTCAGATTTTTGATCAATTATCACATTTACTTTCTTAAATTCATTAAACAGTTTCCCATAAACAAAAGGCAATATAAATATTGCTGAAAGTATTCCTCCAGTACGCAAAGTACATATAATAAAATTATCTATATAGGCATAAGCGCCAATTCCAATAACAGGGCTTCTAATAAAGTCTTTGATCGCCAATTTATATCCATCAAGACGACCGGAAGTCATGCTATTTAACCCCTCAGCCGAGGTCATCTCACTTTCGCTGTCAATATCAAATAAATCTCTCAAAAATTCTGTTCCGCCCATATAAACTATTATCAAACAAACTATTAAAATCACTGAAACAGCAATCCAATAATCCTTTTTTGTTTTATTTTTCTTTGTAAAAAATAAAACTATTGCAATTACTGTTACTGCAATTATAGGTGTTCGGGAATGAAGCCGCATTAATCCGATCAAAGATAAAATACCACTGATATACAATAAACTCTTTAAAAATAAATTTTTTAACAAAGGAGGTAAGATCAGAACCTCAAATATAATTGCACTGCCAAGCATTTGCCCCAATTGATTTTTATTCCATATTATTGCATTTTCGTCCAATTGATTAATCATTATCAACGCATTAAAAGTTATAATTAAATAAGCTATCATAGCTGAATACATTAAAAAATTTATTGCATTGTCATCTTTCCATGAATAATTATATCCGATAAGATAGAAAACAGCACAAAACCCTAAATTTCCTGCATTTCCCGATCCCGAGGACGGATAAAACCCCATAAAGTAAAAAAGATAACACAATATAAAAAACAATACATATGTAAACACCATATATTTTACTGTTTGATTTATATGCATACGTGATTTAACAAACTGGTGTAATAATGCAAATCCCCAAAGTAAATACATTAGTTTTCCGCAAATTCCAGAAATACTGCTGTCAGGCGAAAAAGATAATATAGAGGTAAGTATTGCAAAACCCAATAAATATTTTTCTATATCTTTTTTTGTTTTCTTTAACATGCTTCGCTCCGAATTTCTTATATTAATTACATAGTTTTGTTAATTACCTCTATATGACTTTGTGCAATTTTTTCAATAGTAAAATTCTCTATTTTTTCAAGATTATTTATTGACATACTTTTACACAATGAAGAATCAGACAATAAATATAAAATCTTTTCTGCCAATTCATTATCGTTTTCAACAGGCACTATATAACCGTTTATTCCATTTTCTATAAGCTCAAGTCCGGCATTACAATTATCCGTAGTAATAACCGGCAAGCCTACAGCCATTGCTTCATTAACTACTAAGCCCCATACATCTTCTCTTGTTGGAAGTACAAATATATCAGATGCACAGTAATACCGAAACAGGTCTTCCTTTTGCATAAATCCAATTATTCTGACATTCTGAAGTCCGTTTTCTTTTACAAACTTCTCATAAGAAATCTGTTCGTCGCCGCCGCCTATTATCAGCAACTGTGCTTTGTCATCAGCTTGTTTCCATGCTCTCAGAAGCACATCAAAACCTTTTCTATGTATGAATTGTCCTACAGTTATAACTGTTTTTTTATCCTCTATATTCAGCTGTCTTCTCAGATTTGATTTTTCTTCTTCAGAAACAGGTTTCAATAAAATATCCTCTTTTGTCAATGAGGAAAAATTATGAACCGGAATTCTTTCTTCCGGGATTCCATAATATTTAAAATATTCGGTCGCTGAGTGCCCGCTGGAAAAACAGGCCTTCGCTCCTCTGTATAAAAACTTTTTAAGACTGTCCTTCAAAAAATTTTTATTTATAATCGCCCCGTCATTATTAACGTAATAAGGAATATTATGGAGACGGCATTTAAAAATTGCCTTAATTGCAGGTTTTCTGACCGGATCATAAGCCAATACAAAATCAAATTTATTTATATTTTTTAAAGCTTGTTTAAATCTTTGTCTTGCCTCATCGTTATCTAAAATACTAAAAGAAAAATCACCGCTTTTACAGAACCATTCTGAACTTCTGTTCTCATTGGCACAGGTATCAAAATAAGTTTCAAGATTAAAATAATGTGACAGTTCTTTAAATACACCAACACGATATGGTGCAGGATAAGAAGCAATCACTAATACTTTATATCTTTTCATAAACGCCGTCCTTTCACTTGTTTAAAAATGCATTAACATCATTGTATTTGTCCGCATTTAATCTTATTTTATCATCACTCCAGTTCCACCATCGGCTTTCAAGAAGCTTTGATATTGTTTCATCATCAAATCTTTTTCTAATCAGATGTGCAGGATTACCAGCCCAAATTTCATAAGCTCCAACATCCTTAGTAACAACTGAACCCATACCGATAACCGCACCATCAGCAATCTTTACACCAGATTTTATCATACAATGGGCACCGATCCATACATCGTTTCCTATGGTTACAGGCTTGTAAGGATTAAATTCATGCTTTGCAAAGTTAAAACGTAAAATACTTCTGTGAGACGTGAATACCGGCGAAGTTGAAACCCAATCCATAGGATGTGCACCTCCGCCGATTGCACAGTTTGAAGATATGGAAGTAAAGCATCCTATGGAAGTACAAGATACTATAGTATTATCACCTATGTAACTGTATTTTCCCATAGAACTTTCAGTCATTGAACTATAAGACCCAATCTTTGCAGTTTTATGAATATCACAGCTGTTTATTGATGGCATTCCTGCTATTTTTCTAAATAATTTGCTGAAATAATATTTAACCATCATTAACTCCATCCAAAACTTTTATTACTCTTGCAGGATTACCGGCTGCGATACAATTTGCAGGAATCTTGCCTGTTACCACACTTCCCGCACCGATTGTAGTATTGTCGCCAATTTCTGTACCTTTAAGTATCAAACAATTACATCCGATAAATACATTTTCACCGATAACCACAGGAGCACTTGGTATATGCTGCCCCGGAGTTTCTTTTCTTATCTGTGCGTCAACTGGATGAAAATCATTATCAAGTATTTTGGTATTAGCACCAATAAGACACTTTGCTCCTATTTTAATTGATTCACGGGCATATATTGTAACTCCGGACATTCCTATATCATCACCAAAATCTATTATACCATTTCCCTTGGCTGTAATTATTGTCCTCTGATATAGACCTATCAAATTACTGATCACAGAACTTCTGATGCGACAGCCATTACCCAGATTAATTTTCGCCGTCTTATTTTTTGCTATTATGGGAATTCCGTGAAATGAACATCTTTCTCCATATTCAATTCCCTGTAATTTCATCATAAGTTTAGGAATAAGTTTCATTTATCCTACTCCTTATCTATATTAATACTCAATGGATTTTAACCATTGGATCATTTTTTCCTTTTCATTTTTAAGATATTGTAAATCTATTTTAACAGGATGATCTTCAATACCCTCAGCTCCAACACGTTTAAGCAATGCGCTTCGTCCGGTTTTTGCAAACAAATATGCAGAATTTCCATATGCCAGCGTAACAGCACAAGCATGAACACGGTCAGACAATGTAAGTTCGGCCTCTGCATAAATGTTAGCATAAGTATGGGGAATATCCGCACAAAATGAATTGTTATAACGATAGACCTTTCGCATAAACATTGGAGAAAAACGGTGATCTGTTCTTATAACATTGTAATTACCGATTTTTACAGGTCTTTTGCCTCTCGGCAAAGGACTTTTCATGTATACCACTGCATCAGTGAATCTATCTGTTTTCAAACCTATCCTTGAAAGAAATCCAAATTTCATTCCAATTTTATGATCCTCATAATCAAAAGTGATATCTGTTTTTTTGTTGTCATCATCCATGTAAATATAAGGTTCATCAATTTTATCAAAATTTACTGCAATAACCGGTTTAAGATCTGTCGAAACAGGCTTATAACAATCAGGCATAAAAAATGCAAAACAGATTCCGTCATAAATATTTTCAATTGTATCCTTGAACATCTCATACGTATCTCTATCACGAGTGGTAATAACATATGGTGGGTTTTCAAGAAAATACTCTTTTACCTCTTTAATTACCTGTTCATCATATTTCATCATTCCTGCACTTAAAATCATATATCTGATATTTCTCTCTTTTAACCTGTCAAGAGTGGGTTTCCATATTGCGAGAAATGATTTTGTAATTACAGGTCCAAGAAGAACAACATAATCCACATTAAGATGTGAAAAATAATCAATTGCCCATGGCGGATTACCCTTTTCGGTTTTCCATTGAGTTATGTATGCAGGCTGATCAAAAACCATAGTAACATTTTCATCACCAAATACCTTTTTCAATACATAATCCGCACCTAAATTAAAAAAAGCGTTTCCTATATTAGGCGCCCAATAACCGCCAATATATGCAACCTTTTTCATATACAAAAATCCTCCTACATTAATAACTTAATGATTCAGCACGATTCTATTTCCTCTTTATATTTCTGAATGGAAATTTCCTTTGTCAAGTGTCCGAGCATATATTCTCTTCCCCTTACACCCATTTCCTTAAGTTCTGTTTCACTGGTGTTAATAAAAGCTTCAATAAGCCTGTATACACCATTATAATCCATTGGTGAAACAACATGACCTGTTTTCCTTGTTTCAATAATATTTCTTGCCTCTGTGCCCTCTTCCAAAACACCAAGCGAAGGCTTTCCTACAGCTAATATTCCATACAGTTTAGACGGACAAGACACACCCTTTACTCCTTGAGCATTCACGATCCAGTGAACATCTGCTGCATTTAAGCTATAAACCAGTTCCTCTTTTGACTGATAAGGAATAAATACAACATTTTTCATTCCATGCTCTTCTGCATATTTCATTAGTTCATCTTTTTTTGTACCCTCGCCTACAAACGGAAATACTACATCATCACGGTCTTTAAAACGTTCAACAACTTTAAACAGGTTATCCAGATCATAAAATAAACCAATATTGCCGGAATACATTATCACGAACTTTCCTTCAAGACCATGTTTTCTCTTAAAATCCATAACTTTAGGATTGTCCTTTTCTAACGGATAAACGTCATTTTCATCCATCCAGTTATTAATAAAAACTGTATCAGGTATACTTTTGCTAACTGTTCCGTCCTTTTTTGTAAAACGATTTTTCATTGTAGGAACCATATCGCTTCCCACAACAATAACTTTGTTTGCCCTTTTGCAGCTGAATTTGTCAAAAAACATCATTGCCTTAAGAATAAACTTATTCTTGCTGAAGCCAACAACCATAGTCTGTTCAGGATTATAATCCTGAATTATATAAATCATTTTTGATTTCTTACCTCTGAGACGATTAAGAAATTTACCGGCAACACCTAACAACCCTCCGAGAATAGGCGGCTGAGATTCAGTAAGAATATAATCTGCCTTAGGTGCTTTAAATGTTGCAAAAATAGAACGAAAGAAATATGCCAGTATGTTTTTCACACGGCTTATTTTATTATGCTTGTCAAAACGAGGTACCCTAACCCTAATAACCTTTACGCCATCATATTCCTCAAAATAATATTTCTGAGTCAGGTACTTGTCCTCTATTACACCAGTATAGCATGGTATAGAACAGATAACTGTAATATTATAATCTTCCTTAAGTCCCTGACATAAATCTGTACAAAGCTGTGCCAATGACGCCAATTCTGGGTAATAATAATTAGTATATAAAACTAAATTTTTCTTTTGCTTATTCATTAACAACATCCTTTACAAAGAAATAATTATTCAAGACCATTTCTGTCACAATCATTATACCAATCCTCAATGGACTCTTCAAAGGTATAATAAAATTTGTAGTCAGTTGATGCAAGCTTCTCTCCGCAAATATTAGTTGAAATCATAAGTTTTTTTACTCTCGCAGGGTGAATACCTATCTTCTTTCCTCCGATAGGACCTAAAATTCTTGCAGCAGCCATCAGAAGCTTGCCGGGTATTAACATAATATGCCGCTTCATCCCGGTAGCTTTCATCATAGTTTCACAAATCTGATCAATTCTGTAAGCAGGTTCAAACGTACAGTTGAATATATCAATTCCTGAAAAACTGTTATCAATCATTCTGTATTTAAAAAAGCGTACAAGTTCTTTTACATATATACAAGCTTTAATTGTATCACGGCGGCCTGTATAAAAGAAATAACGCTTTCTTATTCCCCAATAAAGTCTTGTAAAGTTTCCGTGCTCGCCTTTTCCGTAAACAACTCCGGGGCGAACTATAGTTAATTCTCTTTTTGAATCAGCTGCCTGCCATTTTTCATGAATTTTTTCAGCAACAAGCTTACTGATACCATATGGAGTATTAGGAGTAGGCAATGTGGTTTCTTTTTTATTTTCCTCAGCTGCACCATAAGGAGCAATAGAACTTGTAAAAAGGATTTTTGAAATGCCATATTTTTCAGCAAATGCTGTTACATTTTCAGCGCCTCTTATGTTTGTTTCAAAATATTCATAATCTTCATGACCCGGAGTTCTATGTACAGCAGCAAGATTAAATATAATATCGTCATTTGTCGGTTTAAATTCAAAATCAATTTGATTTCTGACATCAAGACGAACGTATTCAACACCTTCGTTTTTTTCAACTATACCGGGAACAACTCCCTCTTCTCCCGGCATTACTATATCAAGAACATAAATTTTATCTTTATCCGTAACGACCTCATTTTTAAGCAAATGAATCAGATGGGTACCTATAAAACCGGAACCGCCGAAAATAATATAATTCATCAACTATCCTCCAATTACAATTTGTTTTATAGTATTCAATTATTCTTTCTGATAATTTAATCTATATTTTTTCTTATCCTTAACATCAATATCAGAACCAAGCTGAACCTCAATTATCTTAAGCTCGGTTTCTGCTTTTACCGTGTGCTTACATCCGGCCTTAAGAGTTATAATATCTCCGGATTTTACTTGGCTTTCTACTTCGTCAATAATAACTCTTCCGCTTCCCTGAACCACATTCCATATCTCATCACGATATTTATGGCTATGATAATGAAGTCCGTGTCCCGGCATCAGCGAAATCCTTATAGTCATACTCGTTTCTTGAATATCAAGCACCGTAAAGCTTCCCCAGGACTTTTCCGCATACATTACCTGTTGGTTAAACTCATTTACATATGGCTTCATATAGCTTGACTGTTCTTTATCAGAAACAAGTATGCCATCGCTGCTTGCAGCAACTATCATGTTCTTACAGCCCATGCAAAGCACAGGAATATCAAGTTCATTAACTACATTTGTATTTTCGCAATTTTCATTAAGAACTGCTTTACCGATCACACTGTCATGCATTTCCTCAGCAAAAGTATTCCATGAACCAATGTCTTTCCAATGTCCTGAAAAGCGCATTACTTTAATGGATTTTTCCTTCTCCGCCACTTCATAATCAAAAGAAATTTTGTTAAGACTTTCATACTTTTCAAAAACGTCTTTATAGCTTTTAAATTCAATATGATTTTTGGCTATATCAAGCATATATCCCAATTTAAACGCAAATATTCCGCCATTCCAGAGTGCGCCCTGTTCAATATACTTTCTTGCTTCCTGTTCTTTCGGCTTTTCTATAAAGCATGAAACATCGGACTTTTTTTCTTTAGTTTCAGGTAAAATATATCCATACTTTTCAGAAGGATATGTCGGCTCAATTCCCATAAGCGTAAGATTATGTTCACCGTTCACTGCCATATCATAAAGCTCAAGAAATGACTCAAAATAATCTGAACTCACATAAGGATCAACAGGACATACTATAACGCCCTCGTCCCTGCTCACATTTTTTTCACTGTTTAAAAATACTGAAGCTAAAACGATTGCGGGAAAGGTATCACGTCTTGTAGGCTCAACACAAACCGAAACGCTGTCACCCAGCTGGTTATGAATTGAACTCACCTGTTTCTTACTTGTAGCAATAATGATATTTGCCTCAGGGTCAACCTCTTTAATTTGACGAAAGACCCTTTGCACCATTGATTCATACTCGCCGTCTTTATTCTTGAACATTTTTATAAACTGCTTGGATCGGATATCATTAGACAGTGGCCACAAACGCTTTCCACTGCCGCCAGACAGTAAAATTATATTCATTAAATTAAATCACCTTTCAGCTCTCATAGGATTATTCAAAAAGTCCTCATAAGCAAGCCTTATACCTTCCGGCAATTCGGTTTTATACTTCCACCCCAAAGATTCAAGTTTGCTTACATCCAAAAGTTTTCTCGGAGTTCCGTTGGGCTTACTTGCATCCCATAAAATTTCTCCTTCATATCCAATAACTTCTGCAACAAGTTCTGTCAGTTCCTTAATTGTAAGCTCTTTACCTGTTCCCAGATTTACAGTTTCATTACCGCTGTATGTATTCATCAGATAAACACATGCATCTGCAAGATCATCGACATATAAAAACTCACGAAGAGGAGTTCCGTCTCCCCAGCATGTAACGCTTTCAGCTCCTGATATTTTTGCTTCATGAAAACGTCTTATAAGCGCAGGCAAAACGTGGCTGTGAGTAGGATGATAATTATCGTTGGGCCCATATAAATTTGTAGGCATAACTGAAATATAATCCGTGCCATACTGTCTGTTCAGGAATTCGCAGTATTTAAGCCCGCTGATTTTAGCCAACGCATATGCCTCATTTGTTTTCTCCAGTTCACTTGTTAACAGACAGCTTTCAGGCATAGGCTGAGGAGCCATTCTCGGATAAATACAGCTTGAGCCTAAAAACATAAGCTTTTTACAGCCATTTTTCCATGCTGAATGAATGACATTCATTTCAAGAATCATATTATCATACATGAAATCTGCAAGAGCTTCACTGTTCGCTATGATTCCGCCGACTTTAGCGGCGGCAAGAAAAACATAATCGGGTTTTTCTTCATTAAAAAAGCTTTCGACCTGATCCTGTCTTGTCAAATCAAGTTCTTTATGCGTACGCATGATAATATTTGTATATCCCTGTTTCTCCAAGGCTCGAACTATAGCAGAACCAACCATTCCACGGTGACCTGCAACATAAATCTTAGCGTTTTTCTCCATTACAACAACCTCTATTCCAATTAACTCTTTGCCTTTTCTGATACAGCAATTTTCATATCATTTTCAACCATTAATTTTACAAGCTGATCAAAGGTTGTTTTAGTAGGATTCCAGCCAAGCATAGTCTTAGCTTTTGTAGGATCGCCCCAAAGATTTACAACGTCAGTAGGGCGGTAAAAATCCGGAGAAACCTCAATAAGCGTCTTTCCTGTAGCCTTATCAACGCCGATTTCGTTCATTCCCTCGCCTTTAAATTCAAGTTCGATTCCCGCAAAATGGAATGCAAGCTGACAGAATTCACGGACGCTGTGCTGTTCACCGGTGGCAATAACAAAATCTTCAGGCTTGTCCTGCTGAAGAATAAGCCACATACATTCAACATAATCCTTTGCATAACCCCAGTCACGAAGCGAGGAAAGATTCCCCAAATAAAGCTTTTCCTGAAGTCCCTGCGCAATTCTTGCAGCAGCAAGGCTTATTTTTCTCGTTACAAAAGTTTCTCCTCTGCGTTCCGATTCATGATTAAATAAGATGCCGGAACAACAGAACATATTATATGCCTCACGATACTCCTTAACAATCCAGAAGCCATACTGTTTTGCAACAGCATAAGGGCTGTAAGGATGAAAAGGCGTTGTTTCTTTCTGAGGCACTTCTTCAACTTTTCCATAAAGTTCAGACGTTGATGCCTGATAGATTCGGCATGTATCAGCAAGTCCGCACAATCTTACTGCTTCCAGTACACGCAGCACACCTGTAGCAACTACATCAGCAGTATATTCAGGTACTTCAAAGCTTACCTGAACATGGCTTTGTGCAGCAAGGTTATATATTTCATCCGGACGTACAGAACCGATGATAGACATAAGGCTCATTGAATCTGATAAATCGCCGTAATGCAGATAAAAATTATCATTATTTTCAATATGCGCTATTCTTTCACGATATTCTGTTGATGATCTTCGAATCATTCCGTGAACCTCATAGCCTTTTTCTAAAAGCAATTCAGAAAGATAAGAACCGTCTTGTCCTGTAACACCCGTGATTAATGCTTTTTTCAACTAAAATCAGTCTCCTTCAACTACAATTTACATACCTGTAAAATCCGACATACGAAATCTTGATAATCATATAATTATTAACTATATATATTGTTATTATACGATATTTTTCACTAAAAGTCAAGATAGTCAATTCAAGTGCTCCGAATAACAGGCTTAGGAATTTACGGTGGAACATAGATTTAAACCCATTAATTACAAGATGCATTGATTATTATAACATATTTTACAGAAAAATGTCAACGGTTTACCGATAATATTTTTTTATAAATCATGTTACTATTTTATTAAAGTATATAGAAAATAAAAATGCATTATTTACTCGGATTATGTATAAAAAACAGACTAAAAAGTGCATTATTACAAATTATCAATTTAAATATATAATGAAAAGGAGGAAATGCTTTGTCATGAAGCATTATTTTAAACATGAATGTCTCAGACGCTGCAGCTAAACGTATTCTTGATCTATGCAATAATTATGGAATAACAGTGAATAAACTATGCACTTTGTCGGGTGTTACTCCATCCACAGTAAACGATATAGTAAATCGAAGAACCAAAAATGTCGGTATTATTACGATTAAAAAGCTATGCGACGGTTTATCCATAACAATTCCTGAATTTTTTAATACTACTTATTTTTTTGAACTTGAACAGGAACTATATTAAAGAATATGAAAAATTATCTGTTTTATCGACAAGATTAAAAAAACAAATAAAAAGTCATATAATACGATTATTAATTTTTAGGGATTTCACACCAGCAGTATTTTTATAACAATAGTGATTTATGCTGATTCGCAGTTGTTATAAATTTTACTAAAAAACATAATTACTATTTCTCACAGCCATTCTACTGCATAAAGAAAATTTCTCTGAAACCGCAATAAATGAAGATAATTTATTGGATAAAACATTCTCTATTTCTTAAATTTCTGTTTGAATACCTATTACATCTATACATCATTTAATCATTGCAAAGCAGGTAATATTGGAGATTAAGTTAAAAATAATACAAACAATCAATTCGGGTTATATTCAAACATGCCTCTTGACAAAACTATTTTTATGTTGTATAATAATTAATATCGTGCTGCTATGGCTCAGTAGGCAGAGCACGTCCTTGGTAAGGACGAGGTCACCGGTTCGATCCCGGTTAGCAGCTCCAGTCTTAGCGCAGACGGCGC
The DNA here is from genome assembly GCA_019420505.1 of Ruminococcus sp. Taxonomy (GTDB): domain Bacteria; phylum Bacillota; class Clostridia; order Oscillospirales; family Ruminococcaceae; genus FB2012. The sequence continues at coordinate 3,073 of JAHZHC010000001.1, read as the reverse complement.
AACATCCGTTATCAGTTTTGTGATGACGGATATTTTTTATACCCGCTTACAAATAACATCTATTTTATGCAGATATAGCATAAAAAAATCCGTTAATCCCTTTGTTTCGGGAGTTAACGGACTTTTTTGTTTTTATAGTAAAATTGTTTTTATACCTCATTATTGCCTGTAAAATCTGTCTATTGAGCGTAATATTGAGCGTATACTTTTAGGTATTCTTTCGTTGTTTATACTTTATAATATATAAAAAAACTTGAATTATCTTGTAGTGATATTGTAATCCAATATTCAAAAACTTAAAAATTTCTTGGTGGATTTTTGGCGGGAGAATACAGTCGGCTAAAAATATCAACACAAAACAATTGATATGCTTTTAAATAAGTTATTAAAAATTTTATTTATTCAAGAATCACTTTATACACTTACGGGTAATTTTTCAATTTCAATAACATCAACTAATTTTTGTGTCAAATTATTAGAATCCAATAGGTATCTTAGTGTCATACTAAAATTACTTATTTCTTTTTGAATACAAAATTGCACATCTTGTGAGTCACCTATATAATCAACTGCTAAATATAATTTTATAGATTGATAAGCTATACTTAAGCAAACGGGAAGGTCAATTATATTATAATCTTCCTCAGACAGCCGCTGCATAAATGTTGAATATTTTCTATTTGTGCCTTGAATAGACACATCCCTTAAAGAAAGGTCATTTTTTAAGCATTGTACTACGGGACTTAAGTTTTCTTCAAGTTTTTTAGGAATTACAACTTTAATTCGGTTTTTTGAGATATTAAAAGGTATGTTTTGCCCATCATATTGCACTTTCCTTTTTGTATAAATAACTTCACATATAGGCTTTAAAAAATTTTGAAAATATGAAAGAGCAATAGAAATAGAAGGTAATAACGATAATCTCGAAACAGCTGATTCTCGTTTTATAGCAGACATAATCACTTTACAACATTCCCCAATATCTTTACAGTCAGAAAAATAACTATAAGTAATACCAAATAAATCAGAAGGAATTTTAACACCGTTCTGTATTAAAGCATATGTCTTATATCTACCTATAATTCCTGTAAAAAGTCCATGTTCAAATATTATGTTATCACGTGGTGTAGAAAAGAACCTTCTTCTGCTTAAAGAAATATCGTCTTTTGTATATAAAACTATAGCAAAATCATACATAATAGCATTTCTACATAAGCTATCAAAAGTAGAGACATTTAATTTAAAAAAGTTTTCACACCAAACAGTGATATTTGCACACCCAATAAGTTCCGTTTTTACTATGTCTGCAAATCTTTTTCCTTCTTTTGAAGAAGCAATGAAAATTGAAGGCTTCATTATTATCCCTCCATACTAATTTAATCAATAAATTAAAAATCTTATATAATATGATAGAGTTGCATACTATTTCGTGCAATATCTGACATAACTTTGTATGATTACCTAAATTATCAGATAAATATTTATGCTTTTTAACTAAATATCAATACAATATTTCCAAGAAAGTGATTATGTATATATTTCATTATGTCTATTGCTTCCTCCTTTCCTCCCGTCTTTTTTCACTTTTTATTACATCTTTTGCCATAACCGTAACATTATCAGTCTTAAGCTTGTTGTCAAATATCTCATACATACCGCAAGGACACCCTAATTCTCTGCACCCTTCCCTTTCCCCAATCGCCATTGCATTTAGTAACTTATTGGATGCGCCTATCCACTTCCTCCCGTGTACAGTTGGGTAAAAAACAACAATTTAGGTTAATTTCCTTCGTCCCTTAATATCACCATATAATCATTCTCATATATAATATTTTCATCAGTGATAGTTGCTACAAAGGAGCCGTCTTTTGTTGTAACTATTATTTCTTTTATATCTTTATTACCTATTTTCATAGCTCCTCTCCTTTCTAATTTTAAGTATAAAAATACCACCCTGCAAAAGCGGAGTGGTAAATAAACTATAGAAGAAAGCCGCCTTGATTTCTCAAAACGGCTTTCAAAGCATTGGTATTTTGGTGGGTGTGCCCTTTCCCACATTTCTTTTGACCCAAAGGGTGCGTAGCAGCACAATCTCTACTTCAAAATACCCATTCTTATTGTACTTATATTATAACATAATTATTCTCTTTTGTAAAGTGTTTTGTTCTTGTTTGCAAGTTTTATCAGATTTTTGTTCCTAATTCGATAGAAAGTCATTATAGAATTCTTAAGTTTTTGATTATCTTCGTCAAGAGCCAATCTTGCGACCACATTCAAATTAGTTGATTCCAGTTTTTCACCATAAATACAGTGCCTTTATTTTTACAATCTTTTATTATCATATCAGGCAATTTAACTGTTTCCGAACCGTATTTTTTAAATAATTCAAAATCTTCAAGGTGTCTGATTTTAATATGTTCAATACGTTCATTAGTTATTACTATTTCATCTGTATGTAACTTTCCAAATTCACTTTCAAGAGGCTGAGTATTTATTTTACCCAGCTTAATAACTTCAGCCACATGATCACTTCCCGAATTTATTATACCACTTTCTGCTATTTTGTCAACAGCCTGTAAATACTTCTCTCTGAAATCCTCAAAATCCTTTGTTTTATCAAGCCCGAAGTATTCAGCCCTTTCCTTCAAGGTTTTAAGCTCGCCTTTCATCTAACGCCCACCTTGCATGCTGTAAAACAGCACAGCGACAATTAGAATCCTCAGCAGGATCACCAAACTTGCCCGGAGCTGCGGCAGATTTTCCATTTGCTGAAAAATCATCTTTAACTTATCTTATCTGACCGTCAAGCACTTAAATTTAATTCAAGAAATTCACACAATAATTTAAGCATGCTTATCAGTTTTGTGATGACGGATATTTTTTATACCCGCTTACAAATAACATCTATTTTATGCAGATATAGCATAAAAAAATCCGTTAATCCCCTTGTTTCAGGAGTTAACGGACTTTTTTGTTTTTATAGTAAAATTGTTTATCGTATTTCTGAACTATCATTGCAACAACAAAAAACTTCCCATCAGATGATTTTCACCTGATAGGAAGTTTTTTATTT